>JBCDAE010000024.1:0-48447 GCA_039186235.1 Pseudomonadota bacterium
GGTCGCGGTCTTCGCGCGCGGCGACAACGCCGAGAAGGCCACTGCCGCTGGCGCCGACAAGGTGGGCGCCGAAGACCTGATGGAAGACATGCAGAACGGCAATCTCGATTACGATCGCGTGATCGCCACGCCGGACATGATGGGCGTTGTCGGCCGTCTGGGTAAGGTGCTGGGGCCCAAAGGCCTGATGCCGAACCCCAAGCTGGGCACCGTCACCCCGAACGTGGAACAGGCCGTGAAGGACGCCAAGGGCGGCCAGGTCGAATTCCGCGTCGAGAAGATGGGCATCATCCACTCCGGCATCGGCAAGCTGTCGTTCTCGGACGACGCGCTGAAGGCCAACTTCAAGGCGCTGACCGAAGCGATCGTCAAGGCGAAGCCGTCGGGCGCCAAAGGCAAGTATGTGAAGAAGATCTCGCTGACCTCGACCATGGGGCCGGGGCTCAAGATCGACGCCGCAGAGGTGGAGGGGGCGTAAGCCACTTCCCGAAGCGGTTTCGCTTTCCTACTGGCGAACCAAACGACAAAAGGGTCGGCGGCATAGAGCCTCCGGCCCTTTTTGTTTGCGCGATGGGGTCAGGTGATGGCTGTCGGCTGTAACAAAACGCGTCGGCGAGCCGAATGGCTCGACATATTTCAATCAGGCGGGGCCTTTGGTTCGGTTTCGCTTGTTTTTTGCGCCGGAGCCATCATGTTTTACCAATCAGTAGCGAGTCACCCCCTAACGGACTTGCGCCTGACCCCGTCCGATCTTCTCGAAGGAGACACCATGTTTAATCCCAAATGGGGCGTGATCGCCGTGGCGATTGGCGTGTTCGCCCTTGCGGCGAGCTACGACGCGCAACTGGGATTGGCCGTGGGTATCGGATTTGTCGTCATTGTTGCGATTGCGCTTTGGATTCGAGTGCGTTTCGCGCTTCAGCCCGGCACCAGTCCAGCGGACCGGTCGGCGCTGAGCCAACGCTTTCGCACGCTTGGCCGCAATCGCCGCGTGGCGCAGGCGGCGCAGAGCGCGGCGCGCCCCAGCTCAGATGCCTCGGAAGGTTAAGCTCCGCCCTATCTTCCGGCCTTAGATTCCACCAGGTGTGAAATCGTAGCCGTTGGTTGCCAATCCATCGCATAACGTGTCGACGCAACTCTTCAGGTCGTCTTGCGAGGTGGAACGGATAACGAAATTGGCGCCGACTTTGCCGTCGCGAAAGAACGGGTAGGAGCCGATCTGGCAATTTTCGTGCGCCTGCTCGGCTTCGCGCAAAAGGTTGGCGACTTCGCTTTCGGCCACCCAGCAGCCGATCGTCTCGGAAATCAGCGGCGCCCCGCCTTCGAGCTTGCCCGTCAGCGCGTCGAGCATGCCGGCGGTGATGTGCGGGACGCCCGCCATCAGGATCACATTGCCCCGGCGAATGCCCGGCGCGCCCGACATACGGTTCGGGATCAGATCCGCGCCTTCGGGGACACGCGCCATGCGCAGGCGTCCTTCGTTGAGGCCACCCTTGTCCGCGTAGTAACGCTCCAGCAAAGCGCGCGCTTCGGGATGGATAATCACGGGAACGCCGAGCGCGACGGATACCGCGTCGACGGTGATATCGTCATGGGTCGGGCCGATGCCGCCCGTGGTGAACAGGTAATCGTTGCGCGCCCGCAGCGCGTTCACGGCCTCGACAATCGCGTCCTCGTCGTCCCCCACAACGCGCACTTCGGCCAGGCGAATGCCCTGGACCTGCAGCCAGCTTGCGATTTGCGAGATATTCTTGTCGTGCGTGCGGCCCGAAAGGATTTCATCGCCAATAATGACGAGGCCCGCGGTCCAGATTTTGTCGGGAGAATTCATGGGGAGCGGCTTAGGCCAAGCTCCCCAAGATTGCCACCGTCAAAGAGGCGTCAAAGAGGCGGATCACTCCGCCGCTTCGAGCTGTTCCTCAGGCGCCTGCGCGTTGGCTCCGGCGCGGGTTAGTGTCATCAGACCATCGCGCACCGGGCTTTCCTTCATCATCTTGCGATCCGCGACGTATTCCTGGTTCAGGCGCCACGGATACGCGACCGCGCTTTTGGGCATGATTGACTTGGCGCGTTGAATGTACCCGCTGGAGAAATCGAAAATGTCGTCCTCGACGATACTCGCTTTCGTCTCGGCGCTCATCACCGGGGTGGCGATATCGGTGCCCGAAGCGCGCATTTCGTTGAGCACGCGGCAGATATAGTCCGAGTTCACGTCCGCGCGCAGCGTCCAGCTGGCGTTGAGATAGCCGAACACCACCGCGAGGTTGGGGAGGTTCGAGAACATGCAGCCTTTGTAGTAATAGCGCTGAGTGAAATCGACGCTTTCGCCGTTTTGCCGAATGTCGATCTTGCCCGCGACGGCCATTTTGAGGCCGGTGGCGGTGATGACGATATCGGCTTCGAGGAATTCGCCATTGGTCAGGCGCACTCCACCTTTTTCAAACTTCTCGATATGGCCGGTAACAACGCTCGCTTTGCCCGATTTCATCGCTTCGAACAGATCATCGTCGGGCACGAGGCACAGGCGCTGCTCCCACGGGTTGTAGGGAGGGGTAAACGCCTCTTTATCATAGCCCGGACCCAGCGCCTTTTCGATGCCCTTATAGAGCGCTTCCTTCACCTTCTCTGGATTGTCGCGCGCGGTTTTGAAGGTGTAATCCTGCATCCGGATATTCTTGAAGCGCGTGATCGAATAGGCGACGCTTTCCGGCAGAACCTTGCGCAGGAAATTGGCGATCTTGTCCTTCGCCGGACGCGCAAACATCCAGGTCGGCGTGCGCTGGAGCATGGTCACGTGCGCCGCTTTGTCCGCCATCGAGGGCACAATGGTCACAGCTGTCGCGCCTGAGCCGATCACGACGACTTTCTTGCCGGAGTAATCCAGGTCTTCAGGCCAGAACTGCGGATGGATCACTTGTCCATCAAACTCGCCAAAATCGAAGCCCGGATCGTAGGGTTCATCGTAGTCGTAATAGCCCGAGCCAAGATATACGAAGTTGGCGGTCAGGCGCGTGGTGGAGCCATCGTCGAGCTCCATTTCGACATGCCAGCGCGCTTCGTCCTCACGCCAATCGGCCGAGAGCACCTTGTGGCCAAAACGGATGTGCTCGCGGATGCCGCGCTCGTCGACAATCGTGTTGAGATAGTCGAGAATGGCCGGCGCGTCAGCGATCGATTTCTCATGCCGCCACGGTTCAAAATCGAAGCCCAGCGTGTGCATGTCGCTGTCCGAACGAATGCCGGGATAGCGGAAAAGATCCCAGGTGCCGCCGAGGTTTTCCCGCCGCTCAACAATCGCGTAGCTGTGGCCGGGCGCCTTCATCTCCATATGCGCGGCCATGCCGATGCCGGAAATGCCAGCGCCTACGATGAGGACGTCGAAATCAGGGGATGTTGCAAGCATGGGTTTGTCCAGAGCCTCTCTTCTCTCTTTAGCGACGCAGGCTATCGGGTTTGGTTCCGAAAGGCGAGTCTTGATTGCAAAATGCAACTGGTCTCAGGCCGACGCTTAACGGGTGACGCGGAGGATTGAAGAGTCTACGCGGCTCCCCATGACGTTTCGTTCTTATTGCGCGGTGTCCGCGCTCGCTCTGGTTTGGTCGCTCCCACTTTCCGCTCAGGACCAGGAAGAAGATCCATCGGCGGATGAAATCCTGGTCACCGGCGAAGGGCTTGAGCCCGCTCTTTCGACCGGAATCTACTCCGTAACCGAGCTTCCCAGAGAGCAAATCGTCACCAGCGCTTCGGGGCGGTTGGACGATGTCTTGCGCAACGTCGCCGGTTTTCAGCAGTTTCGCCGGTCGGACAGCCGATCCTCCAATCCCACCGCTCAAGGCGTTACCCTTCGGTCTTTGGGCGGTAACGCCACCAGCCGCGCCTTGGTTTTGCTTGATGGCGTGCCCGTGGCCGATCCCTTCTTCGGCTACATCCCCTTCACCGCGCTTCAGCCCAGCACTCTGGACCGCATTCGGGTGACGCGCGGCGGCGGGGCTGGCCCGTTTGGATCGGGGGCGCTGACCGGCACGATCGAATTGGAAAGCGCCGGGCCGAATACGCTGGACGATTTCTCGGGAAGCGCGCTGGTTAACGACCGCGGCGAGACCGAGGCTAGCGGCGCGCTAACGCAGCGATTGGGGGCCGGGTTTGCGACCGTGAGCGGGCGATGGGATCGCGGGCAAGGGTTCTTCACCACGCCCGAAGATCAACGCGTTCCGGCCACCGCACGGGCGGCGTTTGATAGTTGGCAGGTGGGTGTTCGTGCCGTCGCTCCGATCACTCCCGATGTTGAAGTTCAGGCGCGCGTCAACTTCTTTGAAGATCAGCGCACGCTGCGTTTTGAAGGGGCCGATTCCCGGATCGAAGGGCAGGATGCGAGTCTACGCTTTGTCGGTCGTGGCGAATGGGCGTTTGACGCGCTCGCTTACGTGCAGGCGCGCAACTTCAGCAACGTGATTATTTCATCAACGCGCTTTGTACCGGTGCTCGATCAACGCAACACGCCCTCGACCGGGCTGGGTGGCAAGTTTGAGCTGCGCCCCCCGATCAGCGAGGCGCACGATGTGCGGATCGGTGTCGATTACCGCCGCGCGGATGGAGAGCTCTTCGAAGATGCAATCAGTTCGTTTACCGGGCAGATCCGTGAACGCCGCAACGCCGGCGGTAACACCTCAAACCTTGGCTTCTTTATCGAAGACGACTGGCAGATCGGCCCCTTGCTCCTGACGGGTGGCTTGCGCGCCGACAACACCCAGATTGATGATGGCTTTTTCCGCGCGGTGGCCGCGGATGGCAGCCTCGTTTCCGAGACGAACCCCGATGATAGGTCCGACTGGTCTTTGAATTGGCGGGCTGGCGCGAAGTTCAACGCGACACGCCGCTTGGAAGTGCGCGGGGCCGCTTATACCGGTATCCGTTTGCCAACGCTGAACGAGCTTTACCGTCCCTTCGTTGTCTTCCCTGTGGTTACGCAGGCCAACGCGGAGCTGGAGAACGAAAGGCTCGAGGGCTTTGAGGTTGGGCTGGAGTGGTTCCCCACACGAGAGGTCGCGCTGTCGATCACCGCGTTTGACAACCGGGTCGAGAACGCGATCGCTAACGTCACACTGGCTCCCAATCTTCGCCAGCGCCAAAACCTGCCGGCCATCGACGCGCAGGGCGTCGAAGGCAGCGCCATTGTGGTCTTGGGCGAGGTTAGTCTCGATGCCTCGGTCGCTTACACCGACGCGACGATTGACGGCTCCGGCGCGAGTGTGGCGCTGGATGGCAATCGTCCTCCGCAAACGCCGGAGTTTTCGAGCTCGGCCACGTTGGCGTGGCAGCCGGGCGAGGGGTGGCGTTTGGCGGGCACCCTGCGCCACGTGAGTTCCCAATTTGAAGACGACCAGGAAACCGATGTTCTGCCAGCGGCAACCACCGTCGATCTGTTCGCGTCCGCGCCGGTTTACAAGGGCGTGACGTTGATCGTGCGCGGTGAAAACCTGTTTGACGAAGAGATCGTCACACGCAACGCGGGAGGGGTTCTGGATTTGGGTGTTCCGCGCACGTTTTGGGCGGGAGTCAGCGTTAGCTTTTGAGCCTCGGTCTTGGAACCCGGACAGGGCTTCTCAACAAAATCAACGGCTTTTTCGCATCTGCGTAATAATGCTGCGCTGCAGCGAGCTTTGTGGCATTTTTGCTACATTTCCCCAAGAACGACGCTAAGACTCTTGCGGGACCCCCGTGCGCTGATAGTCTCTGGAATTGAACCGAGGACCCACTGGGGCGCTCGGGACAGTGGAGAGAGAAAATTATGACACGCAAGCTTGCAGCTTACGCTGCGGGTCTCATGGCCTGTAGTTCATTCACCGTACCAGCATTCGCGCAGGATGTTCCGGAAGGCCTGGAAGCCCCGGACGCGAACAATGATGTGATCATCGTGACCGCGACGCGCCGCGCGCAGGACGTGCAAGACATTCCGATCGCGGTGACCGCCATCTCGCCCGAAGCCTTGAACAACCAGGGTGTCGACAATATTCGCGAAGTCACCGATCTCGCGCCTTCTTTCACGTCCAGTCAGGCTCAGATCGCGTCTGGTTCGGTCGTGCTGCGTATTCGCGGTGTCGGCACCACGTCCAACAACATCGGCTTTGAAAGCGCGGTCGGCATTTTCATCGATGGCGCGTATCAATCACGGCCCGGTGTGGCGCTGAACGAATTCGTCGATATCGAACGAGTCGAGGTTCTGCGCGGCCCGCAAGGCACTCTGTTTGGCCGGAACACGTCGGCTGGTGCGTTGAACATCACAACGGTGCGCCCTGATCTTTCGGAAATCGGCGGTTTCGTCAACGCGGGCTACGGCAACTTTGATGAAATCAGCCTTCAGGGTGCGGTCAATGTGCCTATCGTCGAAGACACTTTGGCGTTGCGTGTGACAGGCGCCTTCCGCCAACGGGACGGTTTCATCGATCTGGTGGATGCAAACGGTGATTTCATCGACGACACCAACGATGTCGATCAATACCTCATTCGCGCTCAGTTGGGCTTTGAAACTGACGGTGGTATCCGTGGTCGTCTTATTGGTGATTTCTCCAACAGTAGCTCAAGCTGTTGCGCGGCTATCGAACTCTTTCAGTCGCCTCTCGTAACCGCAGGGGCATACCAGGCGGTCGGTCTTGGGGCGAACGGCGGCAACGGCCAGCCGATTGTATCGACTAACCCATTTGGGCAAGGCGAATTCCGTGACGCGCTAAACGATCGCGTAGCGTCGGCCAACTTTGCACCCCAGGCCGATATCGACAACTGGGGTATCACTGGCGAAGTCGAGTTTCCGATTTCTGACAGCGCCGATGTGATTTTCATCGGTTCGTATCGCAACTTCCAGAATGACGAATTTTACGATTCAGACTTTACGGCCAATGATATCTTCAATGTCGGCCTAAACGGTGAAATCGAGACTTTCACCGCGGAACTGCGGATCCAGGGCGAAACCTTGGGTGGAAGATTGAACTATATGTTCGGCGGCTTCTACGCCGACGAAACGATCGACTCGACATCGACCTTCCTCCTTGGTTCACAGTATGATGCGAACGTGGGCGGTGTGTTCGGCGCTGCGGCTGGACCTGCGCCAATCCAGCTCTTCACAGGGGCGGATCCAAATGGAACGCGTACGCTCAACCGCTTCCAACAGGATGCGCAAAGCTACGCGATCTTTACGCACAACACGTTCGAAATCGTTGATGGCCTCGAGCTGACTCTCGGCGCGCGTTATGTGTGGGAAGAAAAAGAGGGTGGTTTCACGCAGACCGAAACAAACAACCAAATCTGCCCGGCATCGCTTGCGGCGATTGGCGCTGGAGCGGTCCCGCCGCCGCTGGTCAACGGCATTTTCGGTCTTGGTTGCTTTGGTTTCGCGGCGCCTGCGGACCTTCCGCAAGCGGCGGTGTTCCCGCTCGTGGAAACCTTCCAGGATGAGTTCGACGATGAAGAGCTGATCTACACCGCGCGTCTCGGATACGCCTTCCCGGATACGCCGATCAACGTCTACGCCAGCTTCACCCACGGCATTAAGGCGGGCGGTATCAACCTCGATACGACCGCAGCCGTAGCAGGGGCGAGCCCGACCTTCCTTTCCGAAGAAGTCGACGCCTACGAAATCGGTTTCAAAAGCCGACTCCTCGACGACGCTCTGACAGTCAACGTCGCAGCGTTTATCGAAGAGTTCCAGAACTTCCAGGTTCTGGAGTTCACGGGAACGGCGTTTGAAACCTTCAACGTACCGACAGCGGAATCGCGTGGTATCGAAATCGAGACACTCTGGAGGGTCACTCCCGAATTCTCCGTCAACGCGTCCACGACCATTCTGGAAGCGAGCTATCCCGACGATTGCGCGGGCGATCTGACGGATGTTGTCACTGTCAACTCGCTGTGCGGGTTTGATCTGACCAACGCGCCGCGCTTCATCGGTATTCTCGGCGCGAATTACGATCAGCCGATCGGGAACGATATGGAACTCTTCTTTGCTGGCCAAATCCGGCTTGAAGGGGACCAACGCACCTCGACGCAAGGGATCGTTCCGCCGAACGCGGATCAGATTGCAGCGGCTGGAAGCCTACAGGCCGCCATTGACGCCGCGCCGCTGATCATCGCGGATGTTCAGGATGGGCAGGAGTTCATCAACCTGCGCGCCGGTCTGCGGTTCAACGATGGCGCCTACTCGATCGAAGGCTTCGTCAACAACCTGACCGACAATGTCGTTCGGGGCGTGACCTTCAACACCACGCTGCGTGGCTCAGGAGCGGCCAACTCTCGTTCGGCCTTCTCGCTGCAACCGCGCACCTACGGTGTGGTCCTGCGCGCCAAGTTCTAAGCGACGGAGATAACTCAAAACGAAAAACGCCTCGGGAAACCGGGGCGTTTTTTATTGTGTTCGCCCATCCGGGCGAACTCCTCGGTGCTGTTCCCTCCGCCGAATCTTCGGCTCCGGGGCACCTGCGGGCACGCCGTCGCGCTTGCGAAATCGTAGATTTCGAAGCAGCACTTCCTAGCAAGGTGAGACCTAGAGACGGTTCGCAACAGCGAACCGCAAGGCCAAGGGCCGCCCGCAGCGGGTCCGTAGGCGAGGATTCGCCGGAGGACGTCTAGCGAGGACGCAGCCCCGGATGGGGCTGCGAAATCACATAGATCTCGCGATAAGCATCTTCATCACTTCGTTCGAGCCGCCGAAGATCCGCGTGATGCGCCCATCGCGATACATTTTCGCGATCGGGTATTCGTTGATGTAGCCCGCGCCGCCGTGCAGCTGGAGGCATTTGTCGACGACTTCGCTTTGCAGTTCGGTGACCCAGTACTTGGCCATCGAAGCGGTCGCCACATCCAGCTCGCCCTTAAGCAGCTTGGCGATGCAATCGTTCACAAAGACTCGCGCCGCGGTGCCGCGCGCCTTGAGATCGGCGAGCACAAATTGCGTGTTCTGGAAGTCCCAAATCGTCTGGCCAAAGGCCTTGCGCGTCTTGACGTATTCGACCGTCACATCGAGCGCTTTCTCGATTGCGGTGGCCGCGCCCATGGCGATGACAAGGCGTTCCTGCGGAAGCTCGCCCATGAGTTGGTAGAAGCCTTTGCCTTCCACGCCGCCGAGCACGTTTTCCGCTGGCACAAACACATCTTCGAAGAACAGCTCGGACGTGTCCGCGGCATCAAGGCCGATCTTGTCGAGCTTCTTGCCGCGCTGGAAGCCGTCGGCGCCTTCGGTTTCGAGCAGCATCAGCGAGATGCCCTTGGCGCGCTCGTTCGGGTCGGTCTTGGCGACGACCACGATGAAGTCCGCCGTTTGGCCGTTCGAGATGTAGGTCTTGGCGCCGTTGATACGATAGCCGTTGCCGTCCTTGAGCGCGGTCGTGGTGATCGACTGAAGGTCGGAACCCACGCCCGGCTCGGTCATCGCAATCGCGCTGACGAGTTCGCCGGTGACGAGCTTGGGAAGATACTTCTTCTTCTGCTCTTCGGTGCCGTGGCGCACGAGATAGGGCAGGATGATCGTGTTGTGCAGGCTCGCGGCAAAGCCGTCGACGCCGTGCTTGGCCTGTTGATCGATCACCACCATGTCGTGACGGAAGTCGCCGCCATGGCCGCCATATTCTTCGGGCACGCTCACACCGAGCAAGCCAGCCGCGCCGGCCTCGTTCCAGAACTCGCGCTCGACCTGCCCGTTTTCGCGCCAGGTGGCGACGCGCTTTTCCGGGGCGTGCTGCTGATAGAATTTGCCCACCGCGTCGGCGAAGATCGAGATTTCCTCGTCTTCCATGAAAGCGGGTTGGGGCACGTCAATGACGGGCATAGTGTTCTCTCCTTGAATCCCAAATCAACTACGGATCAGCGACCCATTGGGACGCCAGTTCCCTTTGATTACTTGCCCTTCCAGTTGGGCGCGCGCTTTTCGGCAAAGGCGGCGGCGCCTTCGCGGGCGTCTTCCGAAACAAAGACCGGCGCGATCAACTTGGCCTGGTTGTCGTAGCGATCTTCCATCGCCCATCCGCGCGATTCCTTGATGATCTGCTTGGAGACCTTCACCGCGAGCGGGCCATTGGCGACGATACGCGCGGCGAGCGCCTTGGCGCCTTCGAGCGCCGAGCCGTCGGTGACGGTGTTGATCAGGCCCAGTTCGTAGGCGCGCGCGGCGTCGATAAAGTCGCCGGTCAGCGCCAGTTCCATCGCGATCCGTTCCGGAATCTGGTCGGGCAGCATCATCACGCCGCCCGCCGCCGCCACGAGGCCGCGCTTGGCTTCGGGAATGCCGAATTTGGCTTTGTCTGAGGCGACCACGAGGTCACAAGCGATCATCAGCTCAAGCCCGCCCGCCAAGGCGTAGCCTTCGACCGCCGCGATCAGCGGCTTGGCCGGGGGCGCTTGCACCACTCCGCCAAAGCCACGCCCCGGAACCGACGGGCTTTCGCCGCGCAGGAAGCCTTTAAGATCCATGCCCGAGCAGAAGGTGCCGCCCGCGCCGGTCAGAATGCCCACACGAAGATCGTCGTCTTCGTCCAGCCGGTCCATCGCTTCCGCGATCGCTTCGGACGCGGCTTTCGTCATCGCGTTCTTGGCTTCGGGACGGTTGATCGTGACAATCAAAATGCCGTTGTCGACTTCGGTCAGCACTTCAGGTGCGGGGGTATCGGACAAAATCTCTCTCCAGATTGGTGTTTTGCTACTTTTCGCGTTGCGAAGCGAAACTGATTGTTGTGCGAGGGGTGCCTTGCGTTTACGCAAGCGTCAACCGCTATTCGCGAGATTCTATAAAGAGAGAGGACCCCCATGGCAGAAGCTTACATCATCGACGCTGTGCGCACCCCGCGCGGGATCGGCAAACAAGGCAAAGGAGCGCTGGCCGAGCAGCACCCGCAGCATTTGGCCGCCACCGTTTTGAAAGCGATCAAGGACCGCAACAATCTTGACACCGCCACGGTCGACGATGTGATCTGGTCGGTATCGACGCAGGACGGGATGCAGGCGGGCGACTTGGGGCGGATGGCGGCGCTCGACGCGGGCTATGACATCACCTCTTCGGGCACCACTCTGGACCGTTTTTGCGGCGGCGGCATCACTTCGGTCAGCCTCGCCGCGGCGCAGGTGATGAGCGGCATGGAAGATTGCGTCGTCGCTGGCGGCACTGAAATGATGAGCCTGACGGCCGCCATGTCGAAAGAAAAGATGGCGGCCGGCATCAAGCCGCCGATGATGGGCAGCTACAACGAGCGTCTTCAGGGCGTGCACCCGCAATCGCACCAGGGCATTTGCGGCGACGCTATCGCGACGATGGAAGGTTTCACCCGCGAAGAGCTCGACGAGGTCGGTTATCGCTCGCAAAAGCGCGCGGCTGAAGCCATCGCCGAAGATCGCTTTGCCAAGTCGGTTGTGCCCGTGGTCGCCGACGACGGCACCGTCGTGCTCGATCGTGAGGAGTATCCGCGCCCGCAAACGACAATGGAAGACCTCGCCAAGCTGGAACCGGCCTTCACCAAGATCGCTGACGTTCCTCTGGACGCGAAAGGCACGACCTTCCGTGGTCTGGTGAACCAGAAGTATCCTGACCTCGACATCCAGAACTTCCACCACGCGGGCAACAGCTCGGGCGTGGTCGATGGCGCGGCCGCGGTGCTCGTCGTCTCAAAGGAATACGCCGAGAAGAACGGTCTCAAGCCGCGCGCGCGCATCGTTGCCACGGCGAACATGGGCGATGATCCCACGCTAATGCTCAACGCGCCGGTTCCGGCGGCCAAGAAGGTGCTCGAAAAGGCGGGCCTCTCCAAAGAGGATATCGACCTCTACGAAATCAACGAGGCTTTCGCCGTGGTTGCGGCCAAGTTCGTGCGCGATCTTGAGCTTGATTGGGAGAAGGTCAACGTCAACGGTGGCTCGATCGCCCTTGGCCACCCGATTGGCGCCACGGGCTCGATCCTGATCGGCACCATTGTCGACGAGTTGGAGCGCCAGGAAAAGCAATACGGCCTCGTCACGATGTGCGCCGCCGGCGGCATGGCTCCGGCGATGATTGTCGAGCGCGTGGACGATTTCGTCGACTAACACCCTGAGGGCGCACCCTCAGGGTGACCTTATTGGCGCTTTGATTAGGTGACGCCGGTTTACTCCGGCGGCACCGCACATTCGCGCAATCGAGAGGCAAGCATGGTGGCTGACAACACGCCCGTCATTATCGGCGTTGGGCAATATTCCGAGCGGGTGGGTGAACCCGGCTACGAGGCTCTCAATTATATGGATCTCGGCGGGCGGGCGCTCGCCGAGGCCATTGAGGATAGCGCGTCCAACGGATCGGTGGCCAAGGCCATCGACACTTTGGCCGCCATCCGCGCGTTCGAGATCTCACGCCCCGGTCGCGAGCCGCCCTTTGGCACCGCCAGCAACATTCCGCGCGCCATGGGCAATCGCGTCGGCGCGAGCCCGAAGCGCGCGATCTTGACGCCGACAGGCGGGCAGACGAACCAACAATTGCTGGGCGAATTTGCGGCCGCCATCGCCGCCGGCGAAAGCCAATGCGCGGCGATTGTCGGCGCGGAGGCGATCTCCACCGCTTTGGCGCTCGCGGCAAAAGGCGAGAAGCCCGATTGGTCCGAAGAGGTTGAAGGCGACTTCGAAGACCAGGGCTATGGGATCGACAAGCTGCTCGAACCCGCGCTGTTCCAGCACGGAGCTATCGGCGCGATCCCGCTTTACGCGCTCGCCGAAAACGCGCGGCGCGCCAAGCTGGGTCTAAGTGTTGAGGACTATCGCCTCGAAATCGGGAAGCTGTTCGAGCCGTTCACCAAAGTGGCTGCAGCCAACCCGCACGCGGCGGCTACGGTGGAACGTAGTGCCGAAGAACTCGCCACCATCACTGAGCGCAACCGTGTTGTCTCGGAACCCTACGCCCGGATGACGGTCGCGCGCGATCAGGTGAACCAATCGGCCGCCATCATCATCGCGAGCGCCGCCAAAGCGCGCGAGCTTGGCGTGCCGGAAGACAAGAGGGTGCACATCCACGCTGTGACCGCCGCGACCGAACTGCCGATGCTGCAACGCCCGGACCTCTCCGGATGCCCCGCCAGTATCGCCAGCGCCGAGGCCGCTTTGCGGCGCGCGGGTAAAACCTTGTCCGACATGGCCTATCTCGATTTTTACTCGTGCTTTGCAATCCCGGTTTTCAATCAGGTCGATCACTTTGGCTTGGGTGTCGATGACCCTAGGGGCCTCACGCTGACGGGCGGTCTGCCGTTCTTTGGCGGGGCGGGGAACAACTATTCCGCGCACGCCATTGTCGAGGCGGTGCAAAAGGTGCGCGGGGACGCGGGAAGCTTTGCCTTCGTTGGGGCCAACGGCGGGTGGATGAGCAAATACTCGTCCGGCGTCTACTCAACGACGCCCGCCGATTGGTCGGGCAACGACCGGTTCGATGTGTTGCCCGAAGCGAACGATCACGTAGCCCTTGGATCGGCTGACGTGGAGCGCGCGACCGTCGAGACTTACACGATCCATCGGACCAAAAAGGGCGATGAGGCCATCTGGATCGGCCGCGATGAAAGCGGCGGCCGAGTGGCTGGCAACGCCGACCTCACGGATGAAGCCACGCGCGCCGTGTTCGAAGCGGGAGAACCTTTTGGTGACACGCTAAGCGTGACGCGGGATGAGCGCGGTCGAAACATCGGACGCTTAGCGCCGCGCGCCGGTCTGTAATAGGCTTGAGCCTAAGCGGGCGCGGCTTTCCTACAGCCGCGCGCCTGTGGCATGGCTGAAAGGCTCTTTTCAAACTGCGAGAATGGTCGAAAGGCGACATTTCCCCTGTGCGCCCGAGTGTCGCCTTTGCAGGCTGGCAGTCAAACTATTTTAATGAAATCATATGGTTAGACTTAATGGGCAAAAGCGACACCCTGTCGCCTTTGTCACCTTTATCGCTCAGGGTGCGTATGCACTCAGTCTTTCTTGCGATTGCCACCCAAGAAATCGAGCGCGTCGAAACCCTCGGGCGCCTCGACTTCGGTGATGGGATCATCGCGGTCGTCAAACTCGGTCCGTAGGGCCCGGCTCATCACCGCGTGCATCATATACATGACCGTGGTGTAGGTGAGTTCGAGGATTTCCTCGTCGCTAAATTCGGCTTTCAGCTGGTCGAACAGCGCGTCGGGCACGCGGCCCTGATGCGTCACCAGCCTGTCCGCGTAGGCCAGCACGAGGCGTTCTTTGGCGTCGTAGACATCGCTAGTCTGCCAGGTAGGGAGGGCGGCGATCTTCTCTTCGGGGTAGGCAAGGCCGCGCAGGGACTTGCAATGCTGGGAGAACACAAACTGGCTGCCCGTGGCCCATCCCGCCCAGGTCTGTCCCAGCTCGCGCAGCACCGGGTCCAGCTTGCGCTCAGGCGAGCGGTAATAGGCGAAGCCTTCCGCTGCGTGCTTTAACGTCGCAGGCGAGCCGGCAAACACGGTCCACCAATCGCCGGGCGTGCCTGTGGCGGTGCCGGGCTCCGCAACCGGATCGCGCTCCCCAAAAAGCAGGCGATAGAGTGGCTTGGCGACTTTCTCGTCCGCTTCGGACAGCGGCACTTCGCGCAGGCGTGGCATAGCTCAAGCCTCCTGCGGCTCGGCCGCAGCATCGGTAGCAGCGGCGGGTTCGTGCGCGATATCTTCCGGGCCAAAGGTCTTGGTGGTCGCCGCGAATTCCAGCATGATGCCGTTGGGATCGGTGAAATAGACCGAGCGCACAAACACCCCTTCATGCATGTCCTTGGCGTAGCCGGAGGGGCTGTCGTCGTGGTTGAAGACCATGTGGGTGTGCTTCACCCCAGCCTCCTCCAGACGTTCGAGAGTGGCCTCCAATTCGCTTTCTTCCATATCGAAGGCGAGGTGGTTCATGCTGCCATGCGCGGTTTTGGCGTCGAACGGAAACTTCTTGACCGAAGCGATTCCGGGAGCGGCCTCGGGCGCGTCTTCCCACCAGAAGAACGCGACCGCGTTCCCGCCGCCCGCGTCGAAGAAGAAGTGCTGGCCACCATCGGGCAATTGCACCGTCTTGAACAAAGGCATGTGCAACACCTTGGTGTAGAACTCGGTCGTCTCTTTCATATCGCGGCACACCAGCGCAACATGGTTGATGCCCTTGGTCTTGATAGCCATGCGGTCTCTCCTCTTGGGCGCTAGACTGCACCGAAGCGCGGGGGCTTGCCAAGGGGTTAGTTGCTCAAGGGCGTTTGTTCCGGTGATCAACCAGCGATAGCCATTTTCAGGCTTTCCATCATTGCAATGCGGAGCGAAAGGGCGTAGATAGTTTCAATCGTAACCAGTTTGTCACGTAGACTTGCGCGCGCAACACTTTGCACCGCGCCGCCTGCGACTTGTGAAGGCCCTGACCTATGAACGCTCACCCCAACGATCTGTTTGACAATCCCGCCGGGCTCGACGGCTTTGAATTTGTCGAATTCTGCGCCCCGGAAAAGGGCAACTTGGAGCCGGTGTTTGAAACTATGGGCTTCACCCTCGTGGCCAAGCATCGGTCGAAAGATGTCAATCTTTGGCGCCAAGGCGGCATCAATCTGATCGTCAATTACGAACCCAAGAGCGCCGCGTGGTACTTCGCTCAAGAGCACGGGCCGAGCGCGTGCGGCATGGCTTTTCGCGTGCGCGACGCGGCCAAGGCGTATGAGCACCTGATCGAGGCGGGCGCGGAACCCGTCGCCAACACACCGGGCCCCATGGAGCTTTCCATCCCCGCGATCCGCGGCATTGGCGGCGCGATCCTGTATCTCGTCGATCGGTACGCCGGAGCCGATGGCAAGAGCCTCACGATTTACGACATCGATTTCGATTACCTGCCGGGCGTCGATCCCTACCCCGAAGGCGCGGGCTTCCACACGATCGATCACCTGACGCACAACGTCTACACCGGCCGCATGGCGTATTGGGCCGATTACTACGAACGGCTGTTCAACTTCCAGGAAATCCGCTTCTTCGACATCAAGGGTGAATACACCGGCCTCACGTCCAAGGCGCTCACCGCGCCGGACGGCAAAATCCGCATCCCGCTCAACGAAGAGGGCGAAAGCGGGAAGGGCCAGATCGAAGAATTCCTGCGCCACTACAACGGCGAAGGCATCCAGCACATCGCCCTGATCTGCGATGATCTCCCCGCTTGCTGGGACAGGCTCAAAGCGCTGGGCGTGCCCTTTATGACCGCCCCGCCGGAAACCTATTACGAGATGCTCGACGAGCGTCTGCCGGGCCATGGCGAAGATGTCAGCGCGCTGCAAACGCGCGGCATCCTGCTCGACGGGACCACGGAAGGGGGCCAGCCACGCCTGCTGCTGCAAATTTTTGCCGAAGCGAAGGTCGGGCCGCTCTTTTTCGAGTTCATCCAGCGCAAGGGCGACGATGGCTTTGGCGAAGGCAACTTCAAGGCCTTGTTTGAAAGCATGGAGCGCGACCAGATCCGCCGCGGCGCTCTGGAAGTGGAAGAACCCGCCGAATGAGCGGTGCCGCTTCGCCCGTAAAGCTCGGTGGCGTCCACCACGTCGCCTATCGCTGCCGCGACGCGAAAGAGACCGTGGAGTGGTACGCCAAGACGCTTGGCATGAGCTACACCACCGCCTTCGCCGAGGATCACGTGCCGTCAACCGGCGCGTACGACCCTTACATGCACGTCTTTCTCGACGCGGGGAATGGCAACATCCTTGCCTTCTTCGAGCTGCCCAACCAGCCCGATATGGGCCGCGATGAGAACACGCCGCAATGGGTGCAGCACCTTGCTTTCCGCGTGGGCAGCGAAGAGGAACTGCTCGCCGCCAAGGACCATATCGAAGGCCTCGGCATCGACGTGTTGGGCCCGACCCATCACGGCATCTTCAAGTCGATCTATTTCTTCGATCCCAACGGCCACCGTGTGGAACTCGCCACCGATATCGGGACGCCGGATCAGTACGAAGAGCTTGAACGTGTCGCGCCGCTGATGCTCGACGAATGGAGCGAGACCAAGAAGGCTCCGCGCCACGCCGATTGGCTGCACGAGATTGCGCGCGCCGAGCACGGCAACTCTTAAGTCTAGTTGCTATCCGGTTTCGCGAGGGCCACCGCGCATTGACGCGCGCCCACGCCTCCAGCTAGGCGCGATCACTCATTCGACAGGTTCAAGGCACTATGGCCACTTCCGACCAGACCAAAACAGTTTCTGATAGCGCCGCCGTCCTCTTAAGCGCGCTGTGTATCGTCCACTGTCTGGCGCTGCCCGCGCTGGCGATTTCGCTGCCGTTTCTGGCGGCGGCGGCAGAGGCGGAATGGGTCCACTGGGTGTTTGCGATACTGGCTGTTCTGGCGTCGGGAACGGTGGCGCTGACGGCGCCGAGCGCGCGCACGCCCGGATTTCTCCTTCCCGCATTCCTGGGTGGGGCGTTGGTGATCGGGGGTCTCTTTTCCGAAGGGTTCGGGATCGAAGAAACCATCCCCACGGTCATTGGCGGTATGCTCTTGGCGGGCGCTCACTTGCGCCGCCTTTTCGCTTAGGCCTCGCCCGCGGTTTCAGTACGCCGCGCTCGCATACACCTCGATCCGCTTTAGTCCGGCGTCCCTTTCGCCAAGCGATTTACGGTACGCAGGGTTTTGCTCCATGCTCAAAATCGCGGTGGGATCAGGGTAAATCATCGCGGCCAGATCGTCCCATTCCTGGGGCGCCCTCTGACCTTTCGAGGCGATCACGACGTCAGTCACCCGCCCGGCGAACAGGAGTTGGCCGCCCACCGCATGGACGGCTTTGAAGGCTTCCTGGCCATAGCGCCCATAGGCTTCTCGCCCATCGGTCTCGTCGCCTTCTGAGACCGCAAAATACTTCAGGAAATTCATCATCGTGAGCGACGTGCCGGGGGCGACCCTGTGCAGCGACTGGATGGAAGCGGTGTTGGGCAACACATCGGCGCGGCCTTCAAATCCATCGAAAGAGGTCGGGACCGGTCCGGAAGGTCGGCGTGTAATCCCGAGCAGATGCTGCGTGCGCAAAAGACCAAGCGCCAAGGTCGGCACATCCAGCAATTGCACTTCGGCGACATAACTGTCCAAGAGGCCGGGCGTCGTCTCAATCTCGACCAGCGCCGCGCGATCGGGCGGCAGGATCAGAAAGTCGGTCCAATACGACTCCGCGCCAATAAGCGGGAAAAGCGATTGGGCCTTCCAAATCGCCGAGCTCGACAAACCCATTTCCGAGAGATCACCCGTCGGCGCATCGCGCTTCAGAGCGACAACCAAGACTTTCTCGTTTGCGTGAATGCCGCGCGAGGGTTGCTGTGAACCGACGATCCAGATCGCGAGCGCGGCGAGAGCCAAAATGGTGGCCACCACGCTCAGCGATTTTATGGCCAGACTGATCATTTGATGCCTTTCTTAAGCGCGCGCCTAGTTGGCCCAGATAACATATTCTTCGCCTTCGCTCGCCTTTTGGTCGACCGTCTTGTCGATCATGATCGGGGCCAGCAATTCGGGCGCGTAAAGCGGTTTCACGGCGTCTGCGTGATGCTCCTTCAGCAGCGCCCGAAGCTCTTCCGCTTTGTCCGACGCTTGGTTGATGAGATTTACCTGCTCGGTCGGATCGCTGCCGAGATCGAACAGCCACGACTTGTCTTGATATCCGTCGACTTGCAGCTTCCAATCTCCGGCTCGGACGACCTGATACGCGCCGGACTGCCAGAAGATCGCGTCGTTCGGACGATCGATTTCCCCTTCACCCGTGGCCTCGGGCAGGATGTTGCGGCCATCGATCTCGCGGTCAACGGGCAAAGCGGCCCCGGCCGCGGCGGCCAGCGTGGGAAGCACGTCGATATGCGCCACTGGGGTGTCGATCATTGTGCCTGGCGCGATCCGGTCCGGCCATTTGACGAACATCGGCACGCGGATGCCGCCTTCAAATAGCGTGATTTTCCAACCGCGATAGGGCGCGTTGACTTCCGGCAGGCCGAGATAGCCAGCGCCACCATTGTCGCTGCTGAGCACGACGATAGTGTTGTCGGCGAGGCCTTCTTCTTCCAGTTTATCCATCACGCGCCCCACGCTGCGATCCAGCGCGCGGACCATGGCGGCGTAGACGCGCAATCGGTGGGGCTGAATGTCGCCCACCGCCTCATAATCCTCTTTGGTGGCCTGCAGCGGCGTGTGCGTCGCCCAATGCGCCAGATAGAGGAAAAAGGGCCGATGCTTGTTCGCCTCGATGACCCTGAGGCTTTCGTCGGTCCACCAATCGGTCAGATACCCGCCGGGCTCAAACACTTCGCCGTTGTTGTAAGTTGCCGAACACTGCATCGCCGCCCACAAGAAGCGATCGATCGGATCGAATTCCAGCTTGGCGTTGACGACATTCGGATCGTCCTCAGGCAGGAACAGCCCGCTGTGCATCAGCAGACTTTCGTCAAAACCTTGCGCGTTTGCGGTGAAGTCAGCGCGCCGGCCAAGGTGCCACTTACCGATGTGGACCGTGTGATAACCACGCTCTTGCAAAAGTTCGGCGATAGTCACTTCGGAGCCTGGCAGGCCTTGGTCTTCGTAAGGGAGTTCGTTTGAGCGTGCCGCGTCGCTCAAGATGGTGTCTGGCAGAGGGTAGCGATCATTTCCGTTGGCGATGGTGGCGATGGCGCGGCTCATGCCGTCGGGTGTGGGCGTGAATTCAAAGCCCGTGCGGGTTGGATAGCGCCCTGTCATCAACATCGCTCGCGAAGGCGCGCAGGTGCCCGTGCCTGAATAGGCTTGCGAGAAAATGGCGCCGTCCGCCGCCAGCTTGTCGATGTTGGGTGTCGGCACGGCGCCGCCCGCGACACCGCCTCCGAAAGTGGTGAGGTCATTAAAGCCAAAATCGTCGAGCAATATGACCACGATGTTGGGCGGGGGCGGCGTGTCGAAGGGCTGAGGCTCGCTGGGGCCACGTTCCCAACGCACCTCACGATAAGGAGCCACCTCCACCTTGTTCGCCTCAGCCCGGTTCAGAACCATTTGCGCAACAATCTCGGAGCGATTGAACCAGGCCCATCCGCCTAGCGCCGCCGCCAAGACCACGGCGATCAAAAGCCCTCGTTTTATCACCTTGCGTCCCTCTCCGACTGCAAACGATCTCGTTCCTGCGCCAAGGCTAAGCGAGGCTTAAGCGCTTGGCAACGCGGTTGGCTGCGCCCTCCCATGCGCTCGCCAAAGCCTTGAGTGGGTCGTCCGAGGCGGTGGCTCCGAAGGCTTCCAAATCGACG
The DNA here is from genome assembly GCA_039186235.1 of Pseudomonadota bacterium. Classification (GTDB taxonomy): domain Bacteria; phylum Pseudomonadota; class Alphaproteobacteria; order Sphingomonadales; family Sphingomonadaceae; genus Erythrobacter. The sequence continues at coordinate 20,225 of JBCDAE010000024.1, forward strand.
CCGGTCACGCTTTCTGACGTAAAGGTGAGCACCAACATAGTCCGGACCGCACCGTCTTCATTGGCGAACTGGGCGAGAGTGACCGCTTCGCTGAGCGGCGCGACACCTGCGGCAAGCGGCTCTTCTTCGAAACTCGCCGGCTTGAACTTGGGATAAGGCGCGGTTGCCCAAGCGATTAGCGTTGCCACCGTCACCAGCAGTATTGCCCCTCCGACGTGACTTGCACAGCGTTTCACTCGGTTTCTCCTTACTCGTCGTATCGGCTGATTGGTCATTCTGGGTGTCTGCGTCAATAAATATAACATGTATGAAAAAAGATTGACACATGTTATAATTTTGAATAACTGGACCGCATGGTTGAACGTGAAAAAGCCAAAGACATGAACCGCGCCAAGATCCGCGCGGCGGCCGAAACGATCATTCGCACGGAGGGTATGGAGAAACTCACCATGCGCCGATTAGCGGATGTAGCCGGGGTAAGCCTGCGCACGCCCTATAATCTATTTGGATCGAAGACCGAGGTGCTGATCGCTTTGCTCGACGGCGCGCAGTTCGATCCGTTTCAGAACTCGCCCGCGCGCGAAAATCTGCCGGCGCTCGCTGCGCTCATGGGCGCACTCGATCATGCCGAAGCGACCTTCGAAGAGGATGAAGCCTATTTCCGCGTCGTCTTCCGCGAGATCATGATCTCCGATCCCATCGAAGCGCAGGCCACTGCTGTTGATGGGGTTCTCGCGATCGGACAGGCCTTTGCGATACAGGCGCTGAACTCCGGCGAACTCAAAGATGGAACCGACGCCAAGGAGCTTGGGCGCCATCTCGGCATTCAACTGACCGCCATTCTGGGCATGTGGGCGACGGGCTTTTTCTCCAACAAGGAGAGCATGCGGCAAACCCGGCGCGGCTGGGCTGGCGTGCTCCTGAACCACTGCACTGACACATCGCGGCCGCTGATCGAAGCGATGTACCGGGCGACGACAAGCGCTGAGGAGCCGGCACCGTGACGACCCTTTCGCTGGGCTATTCCGCCGCCGAACGCGAGATGAGTCCCTATTCCCTATTCTACAATGAAGAACTGGATCCGGTTCAACCGCAGGTCGCCGAAGCCTTGCGCATCGGTGGACAGGCGCATGAGCTGTTTCCGACGGTGGGCGAGGCGGGGACCATGATTGAGCCAGGCTATTGGCCGGTCGAGACTGGATATACCCGCGCGCCCGATGGCGCGATGCGAGTGTTTTGTCTCACCAAGATGCCCCGCGTAGCGCCTGAAATGTGGAACTGGTGGTTCGGCTGGCACGGCTGCGAGGCAGAGCGTTACAAGCTTTGGCATCCCAAGGCGCATGTTGAAGCCAAATGGGCCGATGGCCAGCGCGACGAGGCCTATGTTGGGCGCACCTCACTGATCACTGAGTATCTTGGCTCGACCCTTGTGAAAGGCGCGATAAGTTTCGTGCGTCCATCCGTGATGGGTTTTGATGAAGAACGGTTGGCGGACCAAGGCGAAGTCGCCGTGTGCGCGCGCATTGGCGTGCCGGGCACTCCGCTGAAAGGCGGATGGCTGCTGCACCAATTGCGACCCGTGGATGGCGGCGCGGAGATGCGTTCGCGCATGTGGCTGGGCGGCGCGAATTCCGCCCTTGGCGACAACCCCGGACCGCTCGCGCGCGGCCTTACCCGCGCCATTCGCCCGATTGCCGCCACCATGCTGCCCGATCCGGTCGAGCTGCTGGCGCACAACGCGCAGGAAATGGCGCACCTCGCCGGTTTTCTGCCTGAACTCTACGCCGCCTTCGGCCCCAACGCGCAAAGGAACGCATCATGAAAAGGCCCAAGGGACGAGGCCGCGTTTGGAACCGCGGTGATGTTGGTTTTGACGAAGCGGTGCTTGGCACCAGTTTTAACGGGCGCGACCCCGGCCACCGTCCGCACCAACTCGTCGAGGCCAACGATATCGACGACGTAGCCGATGCGCTTGCCACCGCGCGGCGCAACAAGTGGCCGGTCAGTATTGTATCGGGAGGGCACAGCTGGGCGCAAAACCACCTGCGCGACGGCGGCTTGCTGCTTAGCATGGCGCGCATCAACCAGGTCGAGATTGATCCCAAAAGCCGCACGGCGATGGTTGGGCCCGGCTGCTGGGGGCTCGACCTCGACCGCGCGGTGAAGAAGCATAAGCTGTTCTTCCCCGTAGCCCACGCCGCCGATGTCGCACTAGGAGGGTTCTTGCTTCAAGGCGGGTTCGGCTGGGGCAGCCGCGAGCTGGGCTTGGCAACGCAAAGCGTGATCGGGCTGGATTTGATGCTCGCCGATGGGAGCGTCGTGCACGCGAGCGAGGAGGACTATTCTGATCTTTACTGGGCTGCGCGCGGCTCGGGGCCGGGCTTTTTCGCGGTCGTCCTGCGCTATCATCTCCAGCTTCATCCGCATCCGGGGCACACAGCCATCAAGATGCAAATCTTCAAACGCAAACACCTAGATGAACTGTTTCGCTGGGCCGACGCTATCGGGCCCGAAGTGCCGCGATCGGTTGAGTTCCAGATGGTGATGTCGCCCAAAGCGGGCGGACTGTTTGGCCCCGGTATTCAGGTAATTGCACCCGTGCTGGCGGACAGCCGCAAAGAGGCCAAGGAAGCCGTTCGCTTCATGGACGAAAGCCCGTTGCGTCACCTAGCGACTTTCACCACCCCCCTGATCCCGATGAGCACAAGCTTCATGTCTTGGGGCGCCAGCGTCACGCATTTTCCGCAAGGTGTGCACTGGTGCGCTGACAACATTTGGACCGATGCCCCGATCGAGGATCTGCTGCCTGGGCTCAACACCATCATGGACACTTTTCCCCCTGCCCCCAGCCATTCACTCTGGCTCAATTGGCATCCCCCCAAGGATCGGCCTGACATGGCCTTTTCGCTCGAAGCGAAGCGTTACCTCGCGGTTTATGGCGAGTGGAAGAAAGCGGAGGACGACGCCAAATACGAAGGCTGGGCAACGGATTGCATGGTGAAAATGCAAGACCTTGCCGTGGGTATCCAACTGGCCGATGAGAACCTCGGCCGGCGCCCGGCGCGCTTTATGAAGGATGAAAACCTCGCAAGGCTCGATGCCCTTAGGGCGGAGTATGATCCGACAGGACTGTTCCGGCCTTGGGCAGGGAGGCTCATCCCCAAGGCGTCCCTCGAAACCGCCGCTTACGCGCCGAGGCAAGTCGCGTTTGATGCGTAAACTTGGGGCTCTGGCTGTGCTTGGGCTAATCGTCGGGATCGTCGCTTGGGCGATGCTCGCCGATCACCGCGCGCCGATTCCAGAGAAAGCGACGCAAGCGGTTTTGGCGATGAAAACCGATCCGCTGGCGCAGCCGCTCAAGAATGCTGCGCCAAGGCCAGTGCCCGATATTCAGCCCAATATCGTCCTGATCGTCGCCGACGATCTGGGTTGGCGCGATGTAGGCTACAATGTCAGCGAGATCCGCACTCCGGTGATAGATCGGCTAGCGGGCGAGGGGCTCACGCTAAACCGCTTCTACGCCTGGCCTTCGTGCAGCCCCACCCGAGCGGCGCTGATGACAGGGAAATCGCCGATGCGCCTGGGTGTCTTTGCACCTCTCTCCAAACTGAACCCCACTGGGCTTCCTCTCGGAGAAAAGACGCTCGCTGACCGGCTGAAATCAGCCGATTACCAAACCGCGCTGGTTGGCAAGTGGCATCTGGGGCCACGCAACCTCGCGTACCACCCGAACAACCGCGGGTTTGACCACTTTTTCGGCCATTTGACCGGCGGGATTGGGTATTACGACAAGGTCCATGGTGGAGGCTATGATTGGCAACGCAACGGCCTGACCGTGCGCGATGATCGCTACGCCACGCATCTGATTGCCGATGATGCGATCCGTCTGATTAAGGCCCGCGACACTGAGCGCCCGCTTTTCCTTTACGCCGCGTTTGGTGCGCCGCACCTGCCCAACGAGGCGCCCGATGCTGCGCTCGAGGCCTATGGTGAGATCGCCAATCCCAACCGCCGCGCGCACGCGGCCATGGTAAGCGAGCTCGACACCGCTATCGGTCGCATCCAAGCGGCCTTGGTCGAGCAGGGCCTCGATGAGAACACGCTCATCTGGTTTTTGAGCGACAATGGAGGGCTGTACCCCTCCAATCCGGCGCGCCATCTGCCTGACTTTCTAACTGGCCCCGTCGCGGCAAACCTTCTCTCCGTCGAGATGACCCCGCGATTCCTGGAATTTGTGACGACAAACCTTCGCGACGGCGCGGCCGACAACCGGCCCTTTGCGGGCGGCAAACAGACGGTTGCCGAAGGCGGGGTGCGCGTGCCGTCATTTGTACGGTGGCCGGGGCAATTCGCGCCGCAAGGTTACAACCATATGGTCACCGTCCAGGACATTGCGCCGACTTTGCTGGCAGTCGCTGGCGAGCCGATAGCGGATTTGAGCTTCGACGGCCGCAATGTGTGGAGCGCGCTCAGCACTGGTACGCCTGCAGCCACGAAGGATTACGTCGTCGCGACGCGCACGCTGAGCCAGTCCGATGCTCTTTATCGCTATCCTTACAAACTGATCGAGGATGCGCAGGGTCAACGCCTCTACAATCTCGACAATGATCCGCTTGAAACGAAGGATCTGGCCGCCAATGAACCCGACACGGTCGCTCGTTTGTCGCAGGCCCTGGCCGCGTTTCCGAAGGGTGAGAATGTAGCGATCCCCTTGCAGCAAGTGGTGGATGACCCTGATTTCTTTGGCGGTGTCGAAGACCGCGAGCCGTGGGCCGAGCAAGCCTATTCAACCGATCCCACAAACTAGGAGGTGCCCGATGCGCTATTCCCTCAAGACCGACTGGCTCTTTTACCTATTCCTCGCCAGCTACGCTTATCTGATCCTCAACATGACAATCCGCCTGTGGTTCGGCGATGGTATCAATATCTTTGCCACATACAGCGATGCGGCACTCCCCGCGCAGGTGATTTTGGATGCGAACAAAGTCTACTGGTCTAAGACCTGCTTCCTGTTTGGCACGCTTTTGTTGACGGGCCTTGGTATCGATTTCCGCGCCGCCGCAGGGACTGCGGCAAGTTTCTGGTCTGTCTCTCTGATCTTCATGTTCGGCCCTAGCCTGAACCTGGTGAGCGCGCTGATCCTTGGGGTGGCTCTCGCCGCGCTTCAAATGAAGCGACAAGAGTTGTTTGCCACCCGTGGGAAAAAGCAGCCGAATTAGGGACACTTGGTCTTCAATATCGCTAGCGAGACCGACGTCGCTCTCGATCTCTGCAAATGGCTTGTAGCTTGAACCATGAGTCCATGGCCCATACCCAAAGCTCACACTGACCCCCTTAGAGAGCCAGGCGTTGCCACATTCTGGCGTCAAAAAGCCTCGGGGAGTGGAGTCAAAGCAAATGGCGGAGACGGAGGGATTCGAACCCTCGATACCCGTAGTAGGTATGGTTCCTTAGCAGGGAACTGGTTTCAGCCACTCACCCACGTCTCCGCGACGCAAATTAGCTTGCGAGCCGCGCGCTATAATCGGACGCGGGTAGGGCGGCAAGCGCGTATCGGCAATTTTTTCGGCTTCGAATTGCTAGACTCTTCACAAACCTGTTCGTGCACGGTTCAGGCGAAACGCCCCAATCCTGTCGCTCCGCCGCGTTTTCGATTCGGTTCGCCGCCTAAGGCCTTGCTCACGGGCATTGGCGCGACTCTGCTCGCGCGGCGCGAGCCCCGTATGTGAAAGAGACTGCAATATGATACCCGCCACCCGATTGAAACTTCCCCTCGATTTCCTCTGCATGGGCCCGATCTTGCGGCTTGTGGCGTTGGTCGCGGTGGCTCTTCTTCTCCTTCCCACCCAACCGACCTTGGCGCAGGACATTGAAACCTTCGATCCGAACGAAGCTTCGGCCGAGGCTGCCACACAATCCGATACTGGGGCGATTGATGCGGATCTGGCGGCTCCAACCGCAGATAGCCCAACGCAGGATTTCACGATTTCCGCCGAGCCGCCCGAAGGTGCCGAGGGTCTTCAATGGGTTGACCCAGCCAGTGGGGCAAGCCTTGGCGAGGATGGATCAGAGGCCGTCCCGAACGAAGCCGAAACGCTCGCGAACGACAGCGCAACCTACGCCGAGGATGATCTGATCGGAGCAGCGGAAGGGGTGTTTGGCAAGGGCGCGAAGGGTCTCGCCAAACTGATTGAGGACCTTCTTAAAAAGGAAGGCCAGCCCAATGGGTATATCGTGGGGCGCGAAGCGGGCGGCGCTTTTATCGTTGGGGCGCGCTATGGCTCCGGCACGCTCCATCACAAGGTCGAGGGCGAGCGCAAAGTGTACTGGACTGGCCCATCAGTCGGGTTTGACGCGGGCGCGAACGCCGCCAACACTTTTGTCTTGGTCTACAATCTGTGGGACAGCGAAGACCTGTTCAAACGCTTCCCCGCGGGTGAGGGGCAGGCCTATCTCGTCGGCGGTTTGCACGCGAGCTACATGCGTTGGGGCGATGTGGTGTTGATCCCTATTCGCATGGGCGCTGGTGTGCGCTTGGGCGTCAACGCGGGCTACATGAAATTTTCCAAAAAGCAGCGCTGGTTGCCGTTCTGATCGCGGCCCCGCGCAGAACTTTCTCGTAAGACCAAAAAGCTGGTTGCATGGTGCGCACGCTCGCGGCATCGCATGGCCCATGCTGAACCGACTCGAAGCCCAATCGCCGGACGCGCTGCTCGCGCTGATTAAGCTCCACGCGGCTGATCCCCGATCAGATAAAGTCGATCTTGGCGTCGGCGTCTACCGCACGGGGCAGGGCGCCACGCCGGTCTTTGAAGCGATCAAGCAGGCTGAGCAGCTTCTGGTCGAAACTCAGGAATCCAAGAGCTATCTGGGGCCGGAGGGCGATACCGGCTTTGTTAACGCGCTGATGCCCTACATCTTCGGCTCGGATCCGACGATGGGCGGTCGTATTTCCGGCATGCAAACACCGGGCGGCACCGGTGCGGTGCGTCTCGCGTTGGCCTTGGCCCAAAAGGCGGGCATGAAGCGCCTGCACATGGGTACGCCAAGCTGGCCCAATCACGCCCAGATTATCGATGATCTCGGGCTTGAGCTCGCTGCGTTCGATCACGCGAACGCCGATGGCACAGCCAATCTGGGCGCGGTTTTGGACGCGATCCATGGCGCGCAGCCAGGCGATGGCGTGCTGCTCCACGGATGCTGTCACAACCCGACAGGCATTGATTACAGCGCCGACGACTGGGCCGCTGTTGGCGACGCCATCGCTCAAACCGGCATCTTCCCGATCATTGACACGGCCTATCAAGGCCTGGGCGAGGGATTGGAAGAAGACGCCGCAGGTCTTCGCAGCGTGCTGGCCAAGGTGCCAGAGGCTTTCATCGCCTACAGCTGCGATAAGAATTTCGGGATGTACCGCGACCGCGTGGGCGCGTTCTACATCATGGCGGGCGAAGGCAAGGCCGAAACGTTGGCGACCGCGTTTTCCAACGCTAACGCTTTGGCGCGCGCCAGTTGGTCAATGCCGCCCGATCATGGCGCGGCGGCGGTCCGTTTGATCCTGCGCGACGAGGACATGACGCGCGTGTGGATTGATGAACTGGATCAGATGCGCGCCCGAATGCGCCAAGTGCGTGAGCGTTTGGCGGACGCAGGAATGGCAGGAAGGGTCGACCTCACGCCACTAGGGTCGCAGAACGGGCTGTTCTCGGTTCTACCGGTGACGAAAGAAGAAGTGGTCCGCCTGCGCGACGAGCACGGTATTTACATGGCGGGGTCGGGCCGCATTAACGTCGCTGGTCTGACCATGGACAATATAGAGAAGTTCATCAGCGCCATCGCTGAAGTCACGGGCTGACAATGGATCGCCAGCCTGTCCTTGAAGGCGAGCGTTTGACGCTGCGCCCATTGCGCAAAGACGATTGGGAGGCGCTTTACGGCGTCGCAAGCGATCCGGCTGTTTGGGAACAGCACCCTGCTTATGACCGGTCACGCGAAGATGTGTTCGCTGAGTTCTTCGCGGACGCGTTGGCCAAAGGTGGCGCGCTTGCGGTAGTAGACACGGCCAAGGACGCCATCATCGGATCCAGTCGATTTCAAGAGTATAGCGCAGAAGACGGTGGCAGCGTCGAAATTGGCTGGACATTTCTCAGCCCACGTTATTGGGGCAAGGGCTTCAACGCGGAAATGAAGCGCTTGATGCTCGCCCACGCATTCGAGTTTGTGAACCGCGTCGACTTTAAGATCGGTGAGACCAATTATCGCTCGCGGATCGCGATGGAGAAGATTGGTGGTGAGCGCTCCCGTCGCACCGAGCTCACTCAATATCGCGGCAAACGCGTGATCCACATTTACTATGAAATCACAGCGGAGAGTTTCGCCCAGGGACCTCTCATGCAGAGGAACGCCTAGTCAGTCGATAGAGGCATCCTTTGCTGAACCGGCAATCTCCGCCGAGTTCGCAAGCTTTTGCTAACACTTTGGCGGGTATTATCAGCAGTTGAGACCAAGTTTCGCTTCGCGGATAACACTCCGTCGGCGCGATCACGCATTAACCAAGCTTAGCGCAAGCACGGGGGCAAGAATGAAGAAACTGATGATCGCCTTCGGCGCGGCCCTCTTTGCGTCAACTGCGCCAGCGAGCGCGGCGACGTTGTTGTTCGAGCGCGGCGAGCTTCAGGGCGCAGACTACGTCGATGTTGGTGGGGCGCTTTACAACGTCCGCTTCCTGAATGGCGCTTGCAGCGCTCTCTTCGATGGTTGCAACGAATTTGGCGACTTCGCCTTCAACTCGCAGGCGGACGCGCAGGCGGCGGCGCAGGCGCTGTTGGATCAGGTCTTCGTGAATTCCCCATTGGGGGCCTTTGACGATCAGCCGGAGTTGACTTTTGGCTGCGAATTTGGCCGAGTTTGTCGCGCGCTGATCCCGTTCGAGCCTGTGAACAATCGTGTTCGCGTCGCGCGCAGTCAGAACGGGGACACACCCGGCCGCGATCGAATACGCATCCGTACCATCCAGAACAGCTTTAACTCCGATAACGGCGCGAACTCACGCGATGTCTTTGCGGTTTTCACAGCGATTCCAGAGCCATCGACTTGGTTGGTTCTGACGCTTGGCCTTTTTGGTATTGGCGGCCTCTTGCGCCGCAAATCCGCCTTGCAACGGCTTACAGTTTTCTACGCCTGAGTGCTTTTGGGCCAGATTAGCCCCCAAAGTCCTTGATCAGAGCCAGCACCGTTGGCTGCCACGACCGCTTGAGTTCGTGAGGCTCAATGCGCTCGCTTTAAGCACGCATAGAGAACCGTCCCAGATTGAGAAGCTTCAACATCCCGCGTCTCATATGACGTTAGATGAGTTGTGTTGACGGCCTAAATCGTTAAGAAATCCCTAACACTTCGGTCTTGGGGAACGATTCGTGAAAATGGCTATGAAGACTCTTGCTGCCGCGGCAACACTTGCCGCGCTTCTCACTGCGCCTGTAAGCGCTGCTACCACAATTTACACCGATCGCGCGTCGTTTGACGCCGCGATTGTTGAATCTGACTTTGTCGATTTCAACGATGTTCCGTCGCAGGTTAATTTCCGCTCATCGCCGTTTGATGCCGGCCCCTTCACTTTGCAGGGATCGGGTTCGGGGCAAGGTAGCCGCAACTTCATCGACATTCAGCCGCTCCAGTTCAGCACCTTCAACATCGATGGCACCACCGTTGCTAACTTGCTGGTCAACAGCAACTCGACGGTGACCTTTACATTCGACAACCCGATCACCGCCTTTGGCGCTGATTTCGGTTCGATCAACAACGTCGTTTTGCGCACACAGGCGAACACCGGAAGCGACATCGTGACGCCCCCGGTCACTCCTGTGAGCGCAGCCCAGTTTTTTGGCTTTACCTCAGATACGCCGTTTACAAGCCTTGTGTTTGAATCCGCTGCCCCCAATGGCGATGGCTTTGGCGTCGACAATGTCTCTATCGGGGCGGCTATCCCGGAACCCGCAACGTGGCTGATGATGCTCTTGGGCCTGTTTGGTCTTGGCGGTATGATGCGCCGCCGCAGTGGTACCGGCGTGCTGACCGCGGCTGCCGCCTAAGCGGCGCTATACTTCATCTAACTCTTTTGCGGATGCTCTCGGTTAACTGCCAGCGAGCCCTTGCATTCGCTTGAGATAGCGCGCGAGCACGTCAATCTCGAGATTGACTTGGTCGCCAACATTCAGCTCTCCCAATGTCGTCACCTCAGAGGTGTGCGGACTGATATTGAGCGCGAAGTCGCACGTGCCGTCGGGGCGGTCGCGCACATCGTTCACGGTTAGCGAGACACCATCAACGGTGATCGAGCCCTTCTCCGCGATATAGGGGGCCATCTCCGCGCGCGCGCGAATGGCCAACCGCCAGCTGTCGCCCTCGCGCTTCGACATAACGATCTCGCCGACGGTGTCGACGTGGCCGGTGACGATGTGACCACCGAGCTCGTCGCCGACGCGCAGGCTCGGCTCGATATTGATGCTCGAACCTTCTTCCCACATGCCGCGTCGCGTGCGCAGGATTGTTTCAGCCGACACATCGACGTCAAACCAAGCCTTGCCCGCCTCACCGCCGCGATCGACCACGGTTAGACACACGCCCGAGCATGCGATTGAGGCGCCGATATCTATGCGCGCGGGATCGAGCGGAGCCGCCACGCGCAGGCGCATATCGCCGCGCTGCTCGACATTCGAAATGGTGCCAATTGCGGTGACGATACCTGTGAACATGTCGTGCTCTGGTCCTTCTCAGGCGGTGCGCCATTGCGCGCTGCAAATCTAATTTCGTGTGCGCCGATACGCGCTGAAACGGTCGCTGCCAAGCGATCTGGTCTCAACTAGTTTCCAGCGACCATGCGCCCCTGAAAGATCGGAAAGACCGATGGCGCCAAGGCTCGAAAGCCCATCTCCGATCAGGATGGGAGCTTGATAGATATGGAGCTCGTCCACGAGGTCTGCGGCCAGGAAACTGGCAGCGGTGGCAGCCCCACCCTCCACGTAGAGATGTAGCACACCTTCGAGGTCAGCGATCCGCTCTGGCGTGTTGATAACGCGCACATCGTCAGGCGCGACACCGCGCGAAAGCAGAACGCGATCCGGGCTTCGCGCTTCAAGGCCCGGCAATCGCACGTCCAATCGCGGTTTGTCCGCCCGCCAAGTCCCGCCGCCCACAAGGATAGCGTCCTGGTTCGCGCGCATCGCGTGGCAGTGCGCGCGCGCATGGGCGTCGGTGATCCACTGGCTTGCGCCATCGGCAAGTGCAATGCATCCATCTAGCGACTGCGCGAGCTTCAGCGTCACATAAGGGCGCCCTTCCACTTGCCGCGTCAGGAAACCCGCTACGCTGCGATAGGATGCATCGTCCTCCAACAAAGTCACCGCGATCCCCGATGCACTGAGCTTTTCAATGCCTTTCCCAGCGGTGCGAGGATCGGGATCCCGCTGACCGATCACGACCCGCGCTGGCTTTGCGTCGCTGATAATATCCGAACACGCCGGACCGCGATTGGATTTGTGCGCGCACGGTTCCAGCGTGACATACAGTGTCGATCCTGAAGCCGCGCTTTCGGTGAGGCGCGAGAGGGCGTCGGCTTCGGCGTGTGGTCGCCCGCCTGTGCGGGTCCAACCACGCGCCAGCACTCGACCCTCTTTGACGAAAAGGGCTGCAACGCTGGGATTAGGACGGCTAATAGGTCGGGCACGACTGGCGAGGCGCGCCGTCGCGGCCATCCATTCCTCGTCGCTCGCCGGTTTCATGTTTATGGTCGGTTGCCTTGCGCCGAGGGAGGTGGAGCATCTGCCGCCACTCCCTCCGCGCTTTGGGTAGGGGCTTCTTCCCGACGCGTATACAATTCGTCGCGACGAGCCTGTTCGGCTGCCTCTTCCGCGGCGCGGCGAGCGTCGGCTTCTGCGGCAATTTTGTCGACATCCATGCCGATCCCAGCGCCCAGAGCTTTGTATATCTCGCGCTTGCGATTGGCGAGTTCGTCTTCGGCAGCCTGCCGCAGCTCCTTCACCTCCTGATTGGCCTCGTTAGAGGCAATGATGTCCTCATCGCTGCGCCCGGGATCGAAGGTTGTAATGTAGGTGATCGTCGGACGCTCAGGATCGCGATAATGCGTTTCCCCTGTCAACCAGTATCCGATTACAAGCAGAGGGATTGTTGACGCGGCCAGCATCGGCCAGCGCAACGGGTTTGGCTTTCGAAATTCGTGCCAGAAATCGACGATCCCAGTCTTTGGATTGTAGCGCGAAAGCGAGGACATGGGCATGAATATAGGCGGCGAAGCGGGCGGACACCAGAGGGCGCGCATTAGCCTAGCCGAAAGCGGAGTAGAGCGTGCGCCCGTTCTCCTTCAGCCAAAGATCAGCCTCGCAGATTTTACCTTCGTAGATCTCGTCCAAAAGGGCGTGGAAGGCTGGGCTGTGGTCGAAGTGGACCAGGTGTGCCACCTCATGCGCCACAACCGAGCGACGCACAAAGTCGGGCGCTTGGATCAAGCGCCAGTTGATCCGGATGCGGCGTTGACCAGACGCCCCGCCGTCTGAACAGCTTCCCCAGCGCTTTTGCGCTCGGCTGATTCCGATTGGCACCGGCTCAAGCCGCGCAGCGTGGATGTAGATGGCTAGGTCGCTCTCAAAAAGCGCGAGCGCTTGCTTCTCGAGCCAGCGGCGAATTCGAGCTTCGAGGCCTTGCAGATCGCCACCGACCTGCAAGGTACCTTCTTCAAGTTTCGGCTTTCGCGGGACGGTTTCGTCCCAAGCAATCTTGATGGCGTTACCCCGATACATGAGGTCGCCGCCAGCTTGGGGCGCCGCGCGCTCGGGAATGCGGGCGTGTTGCGACGCAAGCCAATCGCTGCGCGCATGGGCGAAGGCGATTGCTTCGTTGGAGCGCGCCCACTGGGGCAGGGTGATCTGAACGGCAAGTCCGTCGGCGGCGAGGCGCAGGGTCAGCCTTTTCGCGGTGCGGTGGCGGCGCAGCACGATGGGAACGGTCTGGCCGTTCAGTTCAATTTCCGGCTCGACGCTCGCGCGTTTCAGCCAGTCGATCACTCTTCTGCACCTCGCTCAGCTTCGCTTCTGCCATCAAACTCATCAGCGCATTCGATGTCCAGACGCGGCGTTCCCCAGTCCACGATATGGTGCTCCAACGGCCCAGCATCCGTCTCGCTCACTACGCGTCCCGCGACCGACACGCCTGCGCGCTTCACCGCCTCGCGGTCTCCGCTGATGAGATAATGCCAAGAAGGGAGCGGCCGATTCTGCGCGCGCACGCGATAGGCGCAGGTTGATGGCAGCCACGGCACGTCTTCAACAATGGCGAATGTCAGGCGGAGACAATCAGGCACAAACGCCTTGCGGTTGCGGTAATTGCTGCATTTCGCGGTATCGGTGTCGAGCAGTTTGCAAGCGACGTTGGTGTGTTCGATCTCACCTGTATCGGCGTCTTCGATCTTGTGCGTACAGCATTGGCCGCACCCATCGCATAGAGCTTCCCACTCGGCGCGATTAAGCTCGCCCAGCGGGAGCTCCCAGAACTGGTCCCTCAGTTCACCCACTTATCAAGCTCCGCAGCGACCGCATCAGCGCCCTCGCTTGTGGGAAGCATGGCGAGCGGCTCGCCGTCCGGATCAAAGAGATAAACAATGTTGGTGTGATCAACGAGATAGCCACCACCGGGCGCGGGTTCGCCCAGTTGATAATACACCCGGAAAGCATCCGCCGCAGCCTTCACAGTGTCGGGCGTTCCGGTAAGTCCAATGATGTCATCGGAAAACGCGGCGGCAAACTCACCCACGACTTCGGGCGTGTCGCGCGCCGGATCTATCGAGATAAAGGCCACTTGTGTCTTGGCTGCGCGGTCAGGAGCTTGTTCGGCAAATAGGCGCATTCCTTGGGCGGTCCTCTGCATATCGGTGGGGCAAACATCGGGGCAATATGCGTAGCCAAAATAGATCACGGCGTATTCGCCGCGGAAGTCTTCCCAAGTGACCGGCTCGCTCGCGGAGTTTATCAGATTGAATGGGCCGCCAATATCGGCGCCTGCGAGCGGGGGTTCGGCTGGTACGCTGGAAGCCGGTGCGCAGGCCGAGAGCGCTAGACTAGCGCCCGCCATTAACGCCCACGCCATACGGAGCGAAAGACTGGGCGGCGTGGTCTTGGCTTTGGTATTCATGCTCTGCTAACTCGTACAGGTTCAGGGGCTTGTCCGGGCTCCCCTAAGCGACAATATGTGACGAAAAATTCGAAAGGATCAACGCGTGTCAGGCTTCGGAATGCGCAAACTAGGAATTGCTGGAGCTATTGCCAGCGCTGTTTTGGCAAGCTCGCTTGTTGGCGTCGCGTCCCAGCCTGTGGCTGCCCAGTTGTATTCGCAAGGCTACGAATTTCTCGAAGCGGTCGACGAACGCGACGGGGACGCTGTCACCGAAATGTTGAATCAGCCAGGCACGCAGGTCGTCAACACACGAGACATAACCAATGGCCAGACGGGTCTGCACATCGTTGTTCAACGCCGCGACGCGCTTTGGGTTCGGTTTTTGATCCAGCGGGGGGCGGATCCGAACATCCGAGATAAAAGGGGCGTGTATCCGATACAGATCGCGGCCTCGCTAGGTGACATCGACAGCGTGGAGGCGCTTATCAAAGGCGGCGCGCAGGTCGACGTGGCAGACCAGCAGGGCGAAACTCCGCTGATCGCCTCAGTGCACCAGCGCAACACCGATCTGATCGCCCGCTTTTTGAAAGAAGGGGCCGATCCCGATCGCAACGACAATTCGGGCCGATCAGCGCGTGATTACGCCGAGTTGATGGTCGGCAATGAGCGCCTGCTGAGTGAGTTTGCGGCGGCCGACGCCGAACGTAAAGAGAAGGGAACAACCAAGCAATACGGGCCTTCTTTCTGATATGACCGAAACGCCAACCGACTTCGCCGATATGACCCTGGATGAGCTGCGCGTGGCGCTGGCCCCTGACATTGCGGCGTCCGCCATCTTTGACGGGTGGAACGAAACCGCGCTGGTCGCCGCCGCCGAAATGGCCGGATGCGACGTGGACGTCGCGAAGCTGGCGTTTCCGGACAAACCGCTTGGTGGCCGAGCGATGGACATGATCGAAGCCTGGGTCACTTCGGTGGATCAAGCCATGGAAGCTGAATGGCCGCAGGAAAAGCTGGCCGAACTCAAAATTCGCGAGCGCATTCGGGAGCTCGTCGCCTTTCGTCTCAAAGCCATCGAGGATATTGACGAAGCGGTCCGCCGCGCTCTTTCCGTGATGGCCATGCCGCAAAACGCACCACGCGCGCTCCAGATTGGGTGGCGTAGCGCTGACATCATGTGGCGTCTCGCGGGCGACACCTCGACGGACTACAATCACTACACCAAGCGCACCATACTGGCGGGCATCTATTCGGCCACGCTCGCTTACTTCATCAACGATGACAGCGAGGGCAAAGAGAAGAGCTATGAGTTTCTCGATCGCCGGATTGAAGGCGTGATGCGTTTCGAAAAAGCGAAAGCCAAGTTTACCAATCGCGATGTCGAGCTTCCCAGCCTCAGCCGTTTTCTCGGAAGGCTCCGTTACCCCAGCCGCTGAGCTCGATTACGTAGTTTCCTCCATTTCGGAGGTGGAAAAGCTGCGTCGCGTCTCGCCTCTCGGGGGCATCCTGTCCTAGGGTCCATTGAGAGATTCGCCTCCAAGTGTGTTGGCGGCGCTGAATTTGACGGGAAGGACACCGAAATCATGGCAGGCTCGCTGAACAAAGTGATGCTGATCGGCAATCTTGGGGCAGACCCCGAAATCCGTAGCTTTCAAAACGGCGGGAAGGTCGCAAACCTGCGCATCGCGACCAGCGAAAACTGGAAAGATCGTAATACAGGCGAACGTCGCGAAAAGACCGAGTGGCACACGGTGGCGATCTTTTCGGAAGGATTGGTGGGCGTGGTGGAACGCTACGTCAAAAAGGGCAGCAAGGTCTTTATCGAAGGCCAACTTGAAACCCGAAAATGGCAGGATCAAAACGGGCAAGATCGCTATTCTACGGAAGTTGTAATCCGCAACTATGGCGGGACGCTGACTATGCTCGATGGCCGCAGCGATGGCGGCGGTGGTGGCGGTTACGGCGGCGGAGGCGGTGGCCAAAGCGGCGGTTGGAATCAAGGCGGTGGCGGCTCCGGCAGCTCCTCGGGAGGTGGCTCGGGCGGCGCAGCAGGCGGCGGCTATGATGATCTGGATGATGACATCCCGTTCTAAGCGGTCTTGCGCTCGCGCAGACATTGTACCGCGCAGGCGCTCCCGGTCGGCGCGGTGCGGAATAGGGCGGAGATTGACATAATCCTCTCCAGCTGTATTACTTAGATAATACAGCTGGAGAGGATTATGTTCGTTTGGAAAGCAGCTTTGACCGTGGCCGCGAGTTTTGCGGCGACCGTCGCTCTGGCTCAGACCGGAGATATCCCGGAGGCTTTGAATGATCCGGAAGGTGATCCAGTCCAGGTCATGGTTCTTGGGCTCTACCACTTCGACAATCCGGGTGCGGACATGGTCAACTCCAAGGTTGACGATATGCTGGCCCCAAATCGGCAAAGGGAGATAGAGGCTCTCGTCGAAAGTTTGGCGAGTTGGAAGCCAACGAAGATTGCGGTCGAGAATGTCGGCCCCGCTCCCACCTTTGAAATGGAGGCCTACGAGCGGACAGACGAGTTATTGAATTCGTCCAGAAACGAGACTGTTCAGATCGGTTATCGTCTTGGAAAACTGCTCGGGCACGAGGCGGTGTATGGCTATGATGAGCGGAGCGGCGATGGTGAGCCGGATTACTTTCCAATGGGAAAGGTTCAGGCCTTCGCATCAGCAAACGGGCAGATGCCGATCCTTGAGAGATTGATTTCGGAAGTCCAGGCGATCTCCAGTGCACAAGATGCTCAGCGTCCGAATCAAAGCGTGGCCCAGACACTGTTTGAGCATAACGATGGTGCAGTTCTATCCGCACGGCATGACAAGCTCTACTACTCGCTCATTCGGATCGGCGATGGCGAGCAACAGCCGGGAGCTGAGCTGAACGCGTATTGGTATATGCGCAACGCCAAGATGTTTGGGAAGGTAGACATGATTGCCTCGCCGGGTGACCGGGTTCTTGTGATAGCCGGAAGCGGCCACGCTTCATGGCTCAGGCATTTCGTCCAGCGCATGCCAGGTTATGAGCTTGTGGAGGTGATGCCTTATCTCAAGCGCGCAGCGGAGGCACGCGAGGCATTGCCTTGATAGTTACGAAGCGGGCTAACTCTTGCTACCCTTAAGCGCCGCCAAACCTTCGGCGAGGGGTCCGGCCTGCGACCCTTCGTCAACGATCCCTGCGCTCTTGCGCGCGGCGTCTGCGGCCGGGCCTTCCGCGTAAGGGTCAATGGATAAGCCCAGCGTCTGCGCCACGGCTTCGCCAACATCAAAGCTGTCGCCCAGATACTCGATCTCGTCGCAACCATCAGCGGTGAGATCAAAGTCTACGTCTTCATCGTCGCTGGGTTTGAGTGTCGCGGACCCTTGTTCAATGAAGCGCAAAACAATCGATTCTTCGATCGGCACCTGAAACGCTTCATCAGAAACCGCGCACAATTGCGTGATCGTGGCGTTCAAGGATCCCTCGGCGCGGACCCCTTTTTTGCAGAGTTCGAGTTCCACACTTGCCCAAAGTCGATCGACGGACACGATCCCGAACCGCTGTGCCAAGGCCACCCGTTCACGCTCGTCCGCTTCGATTATAACCGGTCCAGCCGGCAATGTCCGAACTCTGACCACGCGGGTCAGCTCAGGCGCCTCGTCTTTTGATCCCAACATCCCAACTCACCAGATCCCATTGGCCTTTACTAACTCGTCATCGCCTCGCGCCGCAAGCCGTTCGCTTAGCTTGAGCAATTTGTCGGCCACGCCCGCCGCGCACTCGGCTTCATCTGCGTCCTCTGAAAAGGTCACATTGCGTTTGACAGCCGCGATCACCTTCGCGCGATCTTTCTCCACCAGAGCGCTACGATAAGCGCCCAACCGACCGCCCAAGACGCTCATCAATTTGCCGATGCGTTTGCCCACGACCACATCATTGACACCAAACTCGCGCAATTGGCCGTCCATGTCTTCCACGAAGAGCTCGGCCAAAAGCGCGCTTTCGGCCCGCATCTCGCTGGCTTCGAGGCGCACCATGACGACGCAAAGCACAGCCGTGATCAGATCGAACCGGCCACCAACGCTGTCGGAAACCTGGCAATCGGCATAATAGGAAGGTTCGCGCGCAAGCTCGACCACGCGATGCCAAAGCGGGCGTATAGCCTCACGTGGATCGGGAGCGGTGCCAAGCAGGCGAGAGAGGAAGGACATGTAATCGTTCTTTCAATGAGCGGGCTATTTGAAGCAACCGTATTAGTGTCAGCCGAACCATCGGGCATTCGAGATGTTCCGCATAGCGACGGATCAGATACGCAGCGCGATTTAGCAATGATGCCTTGTTATAGACCCATTCATGCGCTTCCTCGCAACGCTTTGCGCTCGCCCCGTTGCAAGGTCATGGGCTTCGCCGTAAGGCCGCACACGCGTTTGCAGACGGGGCGCACTGAATTGAGACGGATTTGACCGGTAGAATGAACAAGACGGGTTGGAATATCGCGGGCAACAAGCGCACAAATGCGCTGAAGGTCGGTGGAAAAATGGCAGTGTTGGCCGGCGCGCTCGCCGCTCTAGCTGCGTGCTCCTCGATCCGCGAATCGCGCGGATATGTGACCGACAACCTCCTGCTGCGCAGCGTGCAACCAGGAATTGACAATCAGCGGTCGGTGGAAGGCACTTTGGGTCGGCCCACTTTCGCAAGTCAGTACGGCCAACCCACTTGGTATTATGTTTCGTCGGTGACTGGGCGACGCCCATTTGTTCGACCCAAGATTCGCACTCACGGCGTTCTCGCCGTAAAGTTCGATGAGGTTGGAAACGTGGCGGAGGTGAAGCGCACTGGGATCGACGAGGTGGTCTACCTGCGCCCTGAAGGCGACAAGACTCAAGTTTTGGGGCGCGAGCGCGGATTTCTCGAAGATCTGTTCGGCAACATTGGGCAGGTCGGCGCGGCTGGACCTGGCGCCGGTCCTGGCGGTCCCTAAACGCGGCGTTCGCGCGATTGAAAGATCGGCCATGGCTTGAACAGGGCCACTCGTCTTCATATCTCGCTCTCCATGACGAATAGCAACGAAAGCCACGGTCTTGTTCAGTGGCATGGCACCACCATTGTCGGCGTGAAACGCGATGGCAAAACCGTCATCGCGGGAGACGGCCAGGTTTCCATGGGCAACACGGTGATGAAGCCCAACGCGCGCAAAGTCCGGCGGATTGGCGCGGAGGGCAAAGTGGTCGCTGGCTTCGCGGGCGCCACGGCGGATGCGTTCACTCTGTTCGAACGGCTTGAAGCCAAGTTGGAGCAATATTCCGGCCAGCTTCTTCGCGCGGCTGTGGAGCTCGCCAAGGATTGGCGCACCGACAAATATCTCCGCAATCTCGAAGCGCTTATGATCGTCGCGGATGAAGAAGCGCTGCTGGTTCTCACGGGCAACGGCGATGTGCTGGAACCCGAAGCTGGCATCGCCGCGATAGGCTCGGGCGGAAATTACGCGCTTGCCGCCGCACGCGCTCTCGCCGACTACGAAGACGACGCCGAAATGATCGCGCGAAAAGCCATGGCGGTTGCCGCTGATATCTGTGTTTTTACGAACGGCGAAGTCACGCTCGAAACCGTTTGAATTTTTCCGAAAGACTTTGATGGATAATCTCACCCCCAAGGCGATCGTCGCCGCGCTGGATGATCATATTATTGGCCAGAAGGACGCGAAGCGCGCCGTGGCTGTGGCGCTGCGCAACCGCTGGCGACGCCAACGGCTGGGGCCGGATCTGCGCGATGAAGTGACGCCGAAGAACATCTTGATGATCGGGCCGACTGGCTGCGGGAAAACCGAAATCAGCCGCCGTTTGGCGAGGCTTGCAGAAGCGCCTTTCGTCAAAGTGGAGGCGACCAAGTTCACCGAGGTCGGCTATGTCGGGAGGGACGTCGAGCAAATCGCGCGCGATCTCGTCGAAGAGGCGATCCGGCTTGAGAAAGAGCGCCGCCGCGAAAGTGTGCGCGAGGCCGCGTCCGAGGCAGCCATGGAGCGCTTGCTTGATGCGCTTGTCGGCCAAAATGCGAGCGAAGCCACTCGTGAGAGCTTCAAGGCCCGCATCACCGACAATTCGATGAACGACACCGAGGTCGAAATCGAGGTCTCAGAAGAACGCTCGATGCCGTTCGACATGGGCAATATGGGCGGCAATGTCGGCATGATTGATCTTTCCGACATGATGGGCAAAGCGCTAGGCAAGAAACCGACCAAGCGGCAGAAACTGCGCGTGCCTGACGCGTGGGATAAACTGGTCGATGAGGAGGCGGACAAGCGCCTCGATGACGACGATGTCGCGCAAACGGCGCTCCAGAACGCTGAGACCAACGGCATCGTCTTCCTTGACGAAATCGATAAGATTGCGGTCTCCGATGTGCGCGGTGGCTCGGTCTCTCGCGAAGGCGTGCAGCGCGATCTGCTGCCGCTTATTGAGGGTACAACCGTAGCGACCAAGTACGGTCCAATGAAAACCGACCACGTACTGTTTATCGCCAGCGGCGCGTTCCATGTCGCCAAACCGTCGGATATGCTGCCCGAACTCCAGGGACGCTTGCCGATCCGGGTGGAGCTTCGCGCGTTGACGGAGGAGGATTTCGTGCGGATTCTTTCCGAAACTCGCGCAAATCTCGTTGAGCAATATCGCGCTTTGATCGGCACAGAGAAGGTCGAACTCGACATCACCGAAGACGCGGTGACCGAGGTCGCTCGCATTGCGGCGCAGGTGAACGAGAGTGTCGAGAATATCGGCGCACGGCGCCTGCAAAC
This sequence comes from Pseudomonadota bacterium, assembly GCA_039186235.1. GTDB lineage: Bacteria > Pseudomonadota > Alphaproteobacteria > Sphingomonadales > Sphingomonadaceae > Erythrobacter. The sequence continues at coordinate 41,193 of JBCDAE010000024.1, forward strand.
GGTGATGGAGAAACTGCTCGAAGAAATCAGCTTTGAGGCCGAGGAGTATCAGGACCAAACCGTCACGATCGACGCCGCTTATGTCAAAGAGCGGTTGGCGAACCTCGCGGGCAACACCGACCTTTCGAAATACATCCTGTGACACACAAGCCCGTCAGCGATCTGGGCGAAATGCTGGCGGGCATGAAGCCAACTTTGCGCGAAGGTCGCTTTCGCTTTGTTCCGCACGGACCGGATGAAGACTTCATCGACTTGCTCTATCGCACCTTTGCCATGGTACGCGAAGACGAAGGGATGACGCTGGTGATCCGCGCCCGGCGCGAGGATCCGGGGCCGATTTTTGCCGGAATCACCCTGCAGGTGCATTCCGCGTTGGAAGGCGTTGGGCTGACGGCGGCGGTAGCAACCGCGCTCGCCGAGGCGGGCATCCCGTGCAACGTTATCGCTGCTTATCACCATGATCACATTTTCGTTCCCTGGGAACGTCGCGAAGAGGCGCTCAAACGGCTCGAAAAGCTCAGTCTCGACGCTCGTTGATGAGTTATGCCATTGAAGGCGCTCAATCCGCGCACGAATTTGAGAAACAAGAATGCGCGGTTCAACGTCAGGACAGCAGATTGAAATGAGGGTCAACAATCATGATGCGGGCATGTCTTTTGGGCGGCGCGGCGGCGCTCACACTGAGCGCCGGATCGCCTGTTTTGGCTGACACCCACACCCATCACGCTGGTGGCGAAGCGCCAACGCTGACCGCGCCCAGGATTGAGTACACCCGCTGGGTGCTCGATAATGGCCTTGAAGTCATCGCTCTCCCCGACAACTCGACCGCCAATGTAACCACTTCGCTTTGGTATAAAGTGGGCTCCAAGCACGATCCCGAAGGGCGCGCGGGGTTCGCGCATCTGTTTGAGCACATCCTCAGCCGCAAGACGGTGAACATGCCCTACAATCTCGTCAATAAGCTGACCGAGGATGTGGGTGGACAGCGCAACGCGTCGACCTGGATCGATCGAACCAACTATTACGAGACGGTCCCTGCGCAATATCTCGAAACGATGCTGTGGACGCACCGCGAGCGTATGGCGTTTCCAGTCGTTGACGACGAGGTGTTCGAGAAAGAGCGCTCTATCGTGAAGGAAGAACTGCGCCAACGCGTGCTCGCGCCGCCTTATGGGCGTTTCCAGCGCTTCGTTATTCCGGAGAACGCGTTTGATGTTCTGCCAATGCGGCGCCCGGGCATCGGTTCTATTGAGGAACTCGACGACGCGTCTCTCGACGACGCGCGCGCGTTCCACCAAGCTTACTATGGCCCGGACACCGCCACTCTTATTGTTGCGGGCAACTTTGAGATCGAGCGCCTTCGAGTGTTGGTGGACCAGTATTTTGCCGATATCCCGCGCCGCGCCGACCCTGTGAGTCTCGAAGTCACAGCGCGAGAACCCGGACGAACCAAGCCACGCAGCGTCACCGCCGCCGCGCCTAACGTGCCGCTGCCGGTGGTGGGCAATATCTGGAAGGCGCCCGAGGTGACGCACCCCGACGCGGCTGCTCTTGAGGTGGCCTCAACGATAATGTCGAGCGGCGAGAACAGCCGCTTGAACACCGCTCTGGTGCGAAGCGGCAAAGCGGTGAACGCGGCCCATTTTGAGTCGATGACGATGGATGGCGGCTATATCGCCAACTACGCGGTGCTTAGCCCAACATCGGATGCGGACGAAGCGCGCGCGGTGCTGGCCGCCGAAGTCGAAAAGATCCGCACCGATCCTATAACGATGGCCGAATTGACCGAGGCCAAAAACGAGATCTTTTCAAGCGCGCTTTCGCAGCGGCAGACGGTCCGCGGCCGCGCGTTTGAGCTGGGCGAAGCGTTGGTCTCTACCGGCAATCCCGACGCGGCGGATTTGCGGCTTGAGCGTATTGCGGCGGTGACGATTAAGGACGTCCAACGCGTTGCCAGGGCCTGGCTTGACCCCAAAGCGAAGGTGACAATGTCGTATCAGCGCGGCGAGTACGATCCTGAGGCCTACGCCAACCCGTATCCGAGGCCCGACTACGGCAGCGTTAAGCCCGCGACCGGCGAACCGCGCAAAGTCTTGCCAGAGGGGGAGCGCATGGCGCCTCCCGCTCCGGGCGAGACGCCAGAAGTGGTGCGCGCGCAGTTTGTCGAAACGCAGCTGTCGAATGGGATACCCTTGGTGAGCACCCAGACGAGCAACATACCGATCGCCACGCTCACACTGGTTATGCCGGGCGGAAACGCGACCGACACGCTGGCTAAAGCCGGCTTGGCCCAGATGGTGGCCGATCTTGCCGACAACGGCACCCCTTCGCGCAGCGCGACTGAGATCGCTGCGAGGCTGGAATCGCTTGGGGCGAGCATAGGCATCTCGAGCGGACGTGACGGTGTTTACGCCAGCGTGACCGCGCCCAAAGTGAATTTGGCGGCAGCCGGCGAGGTGCTGGTCGATATCGTCCAAAACGCCAACTACCCCGCCGAAGAGGTGGAAAGGGAACGTCAGCGCACGCTCGATGGCTTTTCGGCGACCATGAAAGACCCCGGCGCGGTCGCTGGATTGATCGCCTCACGCATCATGTATGGCGACGCGCCCTATGGCTTGGTAGGCAACGCATCCAGCATCGCGGCCATCACGCGCGAAGACTTGATCGCCCATCGTGAAACGCACTGGCACCCTTCTCGCGCCAAAATTGTCGTCAGTGGTGGCCTAAGCTCGGATGAAGCGGCGACCTTGGCTGAAAACATGTTTGGTGGTTGGACCTCTGACACGCCCGCGCCGGCTTCCGTGAAGACCCCTGCTGGTGACACGCCGGCCCCGCGCACGATCGTGATTGATATGCCCAACGCGGGGCAGGCTGCAGTCGTGGCAGGCGTGCGAGCGATTTCACGTTCGGACGAGGATTTCTACCCGCTTTGGCTAGCCAACACGGTGCTTGGGTCGGGCTCCAATGGGCGACTGTTTGAAGAGGTGCGAACCAAGCGCGGTCTATCCTACGGGGCGTATTCAAGCCTTGGGCAAAGCCTTGACGCCGCGCTGCTTACGGCGCGCGCGCAGACCAAGAACGAAACCGCCGATGAAGTCGCCAAGGTGTTCTTTGATCAGTTCAAGCTCTTGGGCGATGAGCCGCTTGAAGAGGCCGAACTTCAAAAACGACGCCTGTTTCTCTCGGGCGCAATTGCGCGCAGTTTGGAGACCACTGGCGGTTTTAACGGGCAAGTGGCCAACCTCATGCTGCGCGGCATAGCGGCTGGTGAAGCGTTTGAGATCGCGGATCGCCTCGCGAACGTCGCACCGCAGGATGCCGCCGCTATAGCAAAGAAGTATGTGACCGCGGATCGCGCCTCGCTAGTGATCGTGGGCGATGCCAAACAGTTTCTCGATGCCCTCAAGAAACTGCGCGACAAGGTAGAGGTTATCCCGGTTGAAGAATTGGATCTGGGGACAAGCGATTTGCGAAAAGCTCCCGAGAAAATGGCTGCGAAGTAGACCGGTCGCCAGCCTATTCGGCGGCTTCGGCGGATAGGGCTTCTTCTCCATCTTCAGCGGACATGGCGTCGGCTTGCTCGCTGGCTTGGCGCGCCCACATTTCGGCGTAGAGACCGTTCTGGTCGAGCAGCGCGCTGTGGGTGCCTTGCTCCACCAGCTTTCCACCCTCAAGCACAAGGATACGGTCCGCATCGGCGATGGTGGACAACCGGTGCGCAATCGCAATGGTTGTGCGCCCGCGCGCCAACCGTTTCAGCGTGCCGAGAATCTCCTGTTCGGTTCGCGAGTCGAGCGCGCTTGTGGCTTCATCCAGCAACAGAATGGGAGGGTCCTTTACAAGGGTGCGCGCGATGGCGACGCGCTGTTTCTCGCCGCCCGATAGCTTCAGCCCGCGCTCGCCCACCATCGTCTCAAAACGATCCGGCAGCCGGTCGATCAAAGGCATCAGGGCCGCGTCGCGCGCGGCCTGCTCGACAACCTCGTCGTCGGCGGCTCGTGTCTCCGGCGCGCCATACGCGATATTGTAGCCAAGCGTGTCGTTGAACAGGACACTGTCCTGCGGGACGATACCGATCGCGGCGCGAACGCTTTCCTGCTGCACGTCGGTCAGATCTTGCCCATCGATCAGGATGCGCCCGCTTTGCGGATCGTAGAACCGGAAGAGCAGGCGGCCGAGCGTGCTCTTGCCCGCGCCAGATGGGCCTACAATAGCGACCGTCTCGCCGGCGGCGACCTCGAAGCTGAGGCCGTGCAGAATAGTGCGTTCGGGCTCGTAACCAAAAGTCACATTGTCGAAGGTGAGCGAAGGCTGGCTGATGGCAAGGGGAGCGGCGTCCTTTGCGTCTTCAACCTCCACATCTGTGTCGATCAGACGGAACATCTCGGCCATGTCGACCAATCCCTGTCGGATGGTGCGGTAAACCCAGCCCAACAGATCAAGCGGGCGGAAAAGTTGCATCAGGAAGGTGTTTACCAGCACCAGATCGCCGACGCTCAAGACGCCCCGGCTCCAGCCCCAGACGGTGTAAGCCATGGCTCCGGCCATCAGCAGGTTGGTGATCCCGCTCTGCGCGATGTTTAGCAGGCCCAGCGAGCTTTCGGATTTAATCGCCGCTTCGGCGTAGGCGCGCGCCGCGCCCGAGTAGCGTTGCTCCTCGCGCTTCTCGGCTCCGAAGTATTTGACTGTCTCGAAATTGAGCAGCGAATCCACCGCCCGGTGCAGCGCTTGGCCATCAAGATCGTTCATCTCGCGCCGCAGTTTGGTGCGCCATTCGGTAATCCAGCGTGTGACCATGATATAGGTGACGACGGTGAACGCGGTGGCGGCGACAAGCTCGATCCCGAACTTGAAATAGAAGATAAGGCCGACCGCGATCAGTTCGATGGCGGTGGGCGCGATATTGAACAGCAGGAAGTAGAGCATCATGCCGATGCTCTTGGTCCCGCGCTCGATCACCTTGGTGACCTCGCCGGTGCGACGCGAGAGATGGAAACGAAGCGAAAGGCGGTGCAGTCGGTGGAAGACGTCTTCGGAAAGCTTGAGAACCGCCTCCTGTTCGACGCGCTCAAACGCCATGTTGCGAATGTTATCGAAGGCAACCTGCGTAAACCGTCCCAGACCGTAGGCGGCCACCAGCGCGAAGGCGACCAGCGCGCCTTCGTCCACCGCGCCGGTTTCGCTCATGGCGTCGACCGCGCCCGAATAGGCAAACGGCAGCGTGAGTGTCACGCCCTTGGCGAACAGCACGAAGGTGAGCGCGACAACAATGCGGCGGCGCAGCGGCCAATTTTCTTTGGGCCACAGATAGGGAAGGAACCGCCTAAGCGTTGCCCAGCCTTCCGCTTCGGGAGGCGAGGCTGATTTCGAAGGGGACTTGCTAGCTACCATTGCGACCGCACATGTGGGCGCGAAGAGGCGCTTTAACAAGCAAGCGACGCCTTTCAGCCTTGTGGCAAGGCTTGGTTATTGGAGACGCGCTTGCACTCGGTTCTGCCTGGCGCGGCGCATGGCGCGTGCGACGTCACGCGGGACATCAAACAGGATCCGCTTATTCGAAAAATCGATCGCGACACGATCAAACATTTTCAGGTGCTGCATGCCCAATGCCAAGACCGGTTTGTCTTTGAGGCCAAGCGCTTCGAAAGCTGGAGCGTCGGCAAACGCAAGTGGGACGTTCTGAAGAGCCAAGCCTTCGATTTCCAGCGAGCGAATGTAGGAGAGTTCGCCAACCAACGACACGCCGTTCACGTCGGTTGTGATAACCTCTTGCTTGCGCCGCGCACGAATTCGTTCTTGGAGCGCAAGGTTGCCGAGGCTGGCCTGCGCTCCGGTATCAATTATGACGGTCGCCTTTACGCCTTCGACCATAGCGTCGGTTATAAGCAGCTGGCCCGATTGCTGTTTCGCGCGGACGACGATTTCGAAGCCTCGACGCAGGTTCTTTTTCGATGTTACATCTTCGACGGCGATGCTCTGCTCGCGGAAGTCGAGCAGCACGCGAAAGTCTTGCAGACTATCGAGACCAATGATCCCATCAGCCCCTACGTGAGTCCGGTTCAAGACGGGGGCGACCAAATCGAAAACTTCATGGCGGCCGACCTTGAGAGATTCGACTTCCACCAAATCAACGGGACGCACGCTGGCCATGCCGATCAGGGTGGCGGTGCCAGACGGAGCAAGACCCAGCGAGGCGTTGATCTCGTGCGTCACAGCGGTAGCTTGGCTGCCTGTGTCGATCATAAAGTTGTAGGGTCCAGAGCCATCAATCAAGACGGGGACGGTAAGACGTCGGTTACGCTCTTCGTCGACGGCGAGGATATCGGTCGCCGGATCGGTCAGGCTCGGCGCAATGGCTTGCTCCACCGTTTTGGGGTCAGGTTCGACATAGACGGCTGCGGCGCTTTCGGCGACTAGGCTTGGCCCGAGAGCCAGTGACAAGGCCGGACCGGCCAGAAATGCAAGCATCATATTCCTCTCCCGCTGATCCGGCGTTGGGCGCACCTCCGCATGGACCCCGCAAGAGTACCAGAGATGCAAGCAACCCCCAAATGAACGTTATTGATGCTGCGATTCGGGGCGCTTACGGCAAACGGGTGAAAGCGAGTCACGCAGTCCGCTATGCTCAGCGGCCTTCCAGACATGTGAATCACGCCGATTCACCGCTTCGCAAGAGCGCGCGATTCACCTTTTCATAGCCAAAAGGCGAGAATGCGGCGTGGAAAACCCGCGCCAAATCTGTTATCTGAAGGCTTCTGCGGGGCGCAAATCCGCGGAAAACTGCGATTTGTGCGCGGGCCTGAAATAAAATTGCAAAAAGGCGTTGACCGAATCCCGGACCGCGCCTAGATGGGCTCCACCGACGCGGCGCTGACGGTTTTAACCGGCCCCGCCACGCTCGGTCGCCAACATAAACGGACAGCCAGTCCCTCGGTTACCAAAATCGAGGAACACATACGCTGTCCGCTTCTTTTGTTCGGTGGCTCTTTGACATTGTTGGTTTTTGATGAAGGGACATGTGGGCGACGGCGCCCGGTCTGCGAGCTTCAAGGTCGCAGCAGCCGGTAAACCTTAAGCCGATGCCACATCCTTCCAGGCTCCACAGTCTGGTAGGCATGATGCATGTCCATTCGTATCCATTACGTTTGACAGTGCAGGTATCGGCTCCTTGATATTCTGGCTAGTCGAGCTGGCGGGTTTTGCCCGTGCTTGATTGGTTAGTCTCACAAACTTGAGAGTTTGATCCTGGCTCAGA
>JBCDAE010000025.1:0-47107 GCA_039186235.1 Pseudomonadota bacterium
AGTTCACCGATGGCCTGCCCAAGACACGCTCGGGCAAAATCATGCGCCGCATCCTGCGCAAAGTCGCCGAAAACGACTTCAACTCTCTCGGCGATACATCAACCCTAGCCGACCCAACACTGGTTGACCGACTGATTGAGGGGCGTCAAAATCGTTGAACGAGCGACCGGCCTTCCAGGACGGTTCGCTGATATGGGATTCGGCTTTGGGAGAGGCCAATATGCGCATCGTAATTGCGGATGATCACCCGCTGTTCCGCACCGCTTTAGGCCACGCCGTGGCGAAAGTGTGGGACGGCGCCGAGATCGTTGAGGCGGAATCGGCGGCACAAGCTCGCGAAGAGTTGGCCGACGGGGCCGAAGCGTTATTGCTCGACCTTCATATGGAAGATTCCAGTGGGCTGAGTGTTTTGATGGACCTTCGTCAGGATTATCCGGCGCTGCCCATCGCTATTGTTTCAGCCAGCGAAGAGCCCCGGGTGTACGCGGCGGCACAGCAGCTGGGTGCCGCGGCGTTTATTCCAAAGTCGGCCGGGCTGGATGACATGCGGGACAGCCTTTCGGCGGTGCGTGACGGTGATCTTTCCTTCCCCGAAACCGGCGGAGGTGTGGACGATGACCTTGCGCGTATCGCGAGCCTTACCCCGGCCCAGCGGCGCATTCTGGGCTCCATTCGGCAGGGATTGCTTAACAAACAGATCGCTTATGAGCAGAGTATCAGCGAAGCGACGGTCAAGGCCCATATCACCGCGATCTTTCGCAAGCTGGGCGTTTCAAATCGCACGCAGGCGGTGCTGCTTGCGACTAAGCTGGACGTGGATCAACCAAGCGCAGACTGCGCCGCCGTTTGAGTCTTACGAAGGGTTCGGTTGCGACCCCGCTGGATTAAACAGGTTGAAATCAACGCGCGTAGAGCGGCCGGAGAAGACGGCTTCAAAAGGCGGTTCGCATCCATGGCAACGGCGGCAAACTCGGTTTCCTCGCTGTCTTCGGCGGTCAATAAAATGGCGGGCGGCTGCGCCTTCCAAGCCATGCACAGCTCGCCATACACCGTGTCGCCGCGCTCTTCGCCGTCGAGCCTATAATCCATTATTACGATATCTGGTGGCGATGGGCACAGTTCCATCGCGCCGTGCAGACTTGTCGCGCTTAGTGGGTCCAGATCCCATTTGGACAGCAGCGCACAGGTTGCGGTGAGCACAGCTGGCTCATTGTCGACGACCAGCACTCGCGCGTCGCCAATTGTGCGAACCGGCCGATCAACCGCCTCGATCGGCATGGGAGCGCCCCAGCGGTGGACGGGCATGCTCAGGGCGAAGCAGCTGCCTTTACCTACGGTCGATCTTGTGACGATGCGTGTATCGAGGAGCGCGCTAGTACGCCGTACGATTGCCAAGCCCAGTCCCAATCCTTCACGGTCGGTCGAAGAACCACGCTCAAACTCCTGAAAGATGCGGCTCAGGTCCTGATCGGCAATACCGCGACCGGTATCGTGAACGCACAAAAGCGCCTCTTTGCCTGAACGCCGCACGCCCAGCAGCACACCTCCCGACTGAGTGTATCGAATGGCGTTGCTGACCAAATTCCGCAGGACACTTGTCAGAAGTGTCCGATCGGCTTTGACCCACGCGCTGGTGCGCACGCGGCGCAGCGTAATGCCTTTGGCCTCGGCTTGCACCGCAAACTCTCGCGCGACTTCTTCAAACACTTGATCGAGAGCGACTTCTTCGACGTGCGGGACGATCCCGCCGCTATCAAGCTTAGAGATATCGAGCAGCGCGCGGATCAAGCGATCGGCAGACGCGATCGAGCCGTCAAGATCACGCACGAGACCTTTGAGCGCTTGGTCGTGAGAAACCTCTTCGCCCAAAGCTGAGGCAAACAGCCGGGCCGCGTTCAGCGGTTGGATCAAATCGTGGCTGGCAGCCGCCAGAAACCGCGTTTTGGATGTTGTTGCTTCAGAAAGAGCGTCGTTAACCTCGCGAAGCTCTTCCGTGCGTTTCGCAACTTGGTCTTCCAGCGCTTGTTCAGCCCGGCGGTCCGCGGTGATATCTGTGTAAGACGTGACATAGCCGCCTCCCGGTGTGGGCGATCCCACAATCCGCATCACGCGGCCGTCAGACTGTTCGCTTTCATGGCGGTGATGGTGGCCAGCGCGCATGTGATCAAGGCGACGCTCAATATAGGCCTCGATCTCGTCGTCGCTCAGATCGCTGTTTCGCTGGTTGAAACGGATCAGTTGACTGATCGGCGTGCCGACCTGAACGATCGCGTCGGGAAGGCCAAACATATCCTGATAGCGTGTGTTCCAGGCCACCAGAGCCATGTCGGCGTCCACCAGCGCGACCCCGGTGTCGATATTCTCAATCGCAATTTGCAAGAGTTCGCCCGAGAAATTCAGGCGCTTGCTCGTTTCATCGAACATCGCGACGACATCGGGCAGCGGTATAGCCTCGCCTCCCGACCACGAGGCCACAAGCATTCTGGCGGACGAAGTTCCAACCGTTCCGGAGATGACCCGTTCCGCCATTTCGATTAGGGTCGGATCGGCCGGATCGGAATCCTGGCGACGGCCCACCAAAGCCTCGATAGCGCTGTTGGCCCGTGCCTTCCCAACAAACTGGGCCAGCAGAATGCGGACATCGGCGACGCGTTTGCTAGTCACGAACTTTGTTCGCGTTCCCGGGCTGGGCGTGCCGACGAAGGCCGCCGCCTGAGCTGCATCAAGCAGTGTGGGCTTGGAAAGCTGTGACCCGAGCCAATAGGCGGCGCAGTTTGCCGCCAGACTCAAGAGTACGCCTGAGACCAACGTATCTTCATGGATCGCGAGGATGGGCGCCTCGCCCGAAAGCGTCGGCCACAACAAGAGTGCAAACCAAGCGATCGCTCCAACGCTGAGCCCGGCCAGCATGCCGTTACGAGTCCCGCTCTCGCTCACCATTCCCAGGATCAGGCCAGGAGCAAACTGCGCCGCTGCCGCGAACGCGAGGGTGCCAAGGCCTGCAAGGCTGCCTATGCGGCCCATCTCAAGATACGCGAGATACGCAAAGAACAGGAGCGCGCCGATCACCAATCGGCGGATCGCAAGAAGACGCGTTGCTAGCTGGGCGCGCTTATTGCCCGTTTCGTTAGCGCCGTCGCTCTTAAGGGTCTGTCGGAAGACCACCGGGGCGATAAGGTCGTTGGTGATCATGGTCGAAAGCGCCACGCTTGCGATCACGATCATGCCGGCCGATGCCGAAAAGCCACCGATGAAAACGAGCACAGCAAGCGCGTATTTCTCTTGCGCCAAAGGAAGTGCGAGGACGATGCTGTCGGGGTTTGTTCCTGCGGGAAGCACGCTCAACCCGGCCATCACGATCGGAACGATGACAGCGGCGGTGATAAGAAGGTAGGCAGGAAAGACCCATTGCATCGAAGGGCTGACGCGTTCGTCACCCGCTTCAACGAATGTCATATGGAATTGGCGTGGCAGACATAGCGCCGCGCAGGCCGCGATCAGTGTTAGAGTAAAGAAACGCGCGTCGATCTGTGCCCCGCTGAATATAGGGTTGCTTGGCGGAACCGATATGGCCGTTCCTTCAGCAAATAGAAGGAAGATTGCTAGCGCTGCCACTGCGATCAAAGCGATGAGCTTAACGACAGCCTCTACGGCTATCGTCAGGACGAGGCCTGCGTTGTTCCCGGCATGGTCTGCCCTGCGCGAGCCAAACAAAATCGCGAAAAGGGCCATAAGCCCCGCCACAACGAGCACCAACTCATCCGCCGCGACGGCGTTTGAGATTTCAGGACTTAGCGTCAGAAGCGATGTGCCCACCGATTGCAATTGCAACGCCATGTAAGGGAGCGATCCAATAGTGGCGATGATCGTAACAAGCGCGGCAACGGAGGCGCTCTTACCGTAGCGCGCGGAAAGGAAATCGGCGATGGAGGTGGAATGCTGGGCTTTGGATTGGGCCAGAATCTTTCGGACCAGCCCATAGCCGAGGGTGAACACAAGAATGGGACCCAAGTAGATCGGAATGTAGTCGAGCCCGCTTGTCGCAGCCGTGCCGACGCCACCGAAGAACGTCCAGCTCGTGCAATAAACCGCCAAGCTTAAGCCGTAGATCACGCCGGTGTGGCGCGTGAACCAGGTCAGATAGCCCGCTCCGTCTCCGCTAGCCGCCAGAGCATCGCGCTTGGCCGCGAGCCAGAACAAGCCGACCAGATACAGGCACGCCGAAAAAATCGCTGCACCAAACAGCATGATCCCATCCCTCTCCCAGATAGAAAGCTACGCTAATCGGCGAGAATCTCAAGTTTTCCGGCCATTGGGAATGGCATCGACCGCAATGAAAAGGGCGACGCTCTCGATCCCGTGAGCGCCGCCCTTCCTTTACCCCGTCCATGATGGGGTGTTTGGTGGCTCAAGACTTAGTGAGCGTGGGCGTCTCCTGCGCCGCGCGGAACGCGGATCGAGTCGACCAGTTTACGGATCTCCGCCGGGGTCTTGGCTGTAACGCTTGCCACCGCCATCGCGACACCGAAATTGATCAGCATGCCGATGACGCCAATGCCCTCGGGCGAAATGCCGAACAGCCAGTTATCCGCCACATTGGCCGCCGGATTCAGCAGCTTGAAGTAGAGGATATAGCCGAATGTGAACACCAGACCGGAGACCATCCCCGCAATAGCGCCTTCCTTGTTCATCCCCTTGAAGAAGATGCCCATGAAGATTGCCGGGAACAGGCTAGCGGCAGCCAAGCCAAAGGCGAAGGCCACGACCTGCGCCACCCATCCGGGAGGATAGATGCCGAGATAGCCAGCCACACAGATCGCCGCGGTCGCCGCCAGTCGAGCGGCCAATAGCTCGCCTTTGGCCGAGATATTCGGCGCAAAGGTGCTCTTGAGCAGGTCATGGCTGACTGAGCTCGAGATGACCAGCAGCAGACCCGCAGCGGTGGAGAGTGCCGCTGCGAGCCCGCCGGCGGCCATCAAGGCGACCACCCAACCGGGAAGGTTGGCGATTTCCGGATTGGCGAGCACAAGCGTGTCGCGGTCGACATACACTTCGTTTTCGCTGTCCGGGTTCGGCGTGTTGGAGACGACCTGCTCACCGTGCGGGCCAAGCTCACCGGTGAATTCCGGCTTGCCTTCAAAGGCGGCGCCCGGGCGATATTGCATCACGCCGTCGCCGTTCTTGTCCTGCCACGCGTACAGGCCGTTATCTTCCCACGTGGTGAAGAAGTTATCGACTTGGGAGTACTCGGTGTCATCGACCTTATCGATGAAGTTGAGCATTCCGAACGCGCCCACAGCCGGAGCGGTGGTGTAGAGCAAGGCGATGAAGATCAGCGCCCAGCCCGCTGATTTGCGCGCGTCCGATGCCTTGGGCACCGTGAAGAAGCGCACGATCACGTGGGGCAAGCCCGCCGTGCCCACCATCAGCGCCATGGTGATGCAAAAGACATCGATCGTGGACTTTGTGCCCGCCGTATAGGCGGTAAAGCCCAGATCGACGAGGACGGTGTCCAGTTTCTGCAACACGCTAAGCCCGCTTCCATCCGCCACCTCGGACCCGAGGCCGACTTGTGGAATCGGGTTGCCGGTGATCAGGAAGCTCAGGAAGAAGGCTGGCACCATGTAAGCGAAGATCAAGACGCAGTACTGCGCGACCTGCGTGTACGTGATGCCCTTCATCCCGCCGAGCACCGCGTAGATAAACACGATGCCCATACCGATGATCACGCCCCAGAAGATCGAGACATCGAGGAAGCGTGAAAACACAATCCCGACACCGCGCATCTGGCCGGCGATATAGGTGAAGCTGATAAAGATCAGGCAGATGACCGCGACAACGCGTGCTGCTTTCGAATAGTACCGCGTGCCGATAAAATCGGGCACGGTGAACTGTCCGAACTTGCGCAGGTAAGGCGCCAGCAGTAGCGCGAGCATGACGTAACCGCCGGTCCAACCCATTAGGTAGACCGAGGCGTCATAGCCCAAAAAGGCGATAAGACCGGCCATCGAGATGAAGCTGGCGGCGCTCATCCAATCGGCCGCCGTGGCCATTCCATTGACGACCGGGTTCACCCCGCCGCCGGCGACATAGAATTCCTTCGTCGAGCCCGCGCGGCTCCAGATGGCAATGCCGATATAGAGCGCGAAGCTTAGACCGACGAAGAGATAGATCAGAGTTTGGGTTTCCATCGTTCCGCCCCCCTCAATCGTCGAGATCGTATTTGCGCTCGATCTGCTTCATACGAACAACGTAGAAGAAGATGAGCGCGATGAAGATGTAGATCGAGCCTTGCTGGGCAAACCAGAAGCCGAGGGGGTATCCACCTAGGCTAAACTGGTCGAGGAAGTCTCTGAACAGGATGCCTGCGCCAAAAGAGCAGACGAACCAGATGACCATCAAGGACACGAGAAGCCTAATGTTTTCCCGCCAATAGGCGTTCTCGGAAGCGCTTGTTTCGCCCGTTTCGGAAGGGTTTGACTCGCTTTGAGGTTCTGTCGAGGCAGCGTACATGTCTCCTGAACCTTCATCGAAATCGCCGGGATCGGCGGTGGCACTTGGATCGTCCATTTTTCTCCCCTTCCATCTCCATGGCACGCATGAAAATTCCGCGAGCCTTCCAAAGCACGCTAGATGGGCATGGTGTCTGTTGGGAGAGCGACTTTAGTCTAAGGGGGCGAATGGGGATGCGCTCAGGCCGTCTCGATCTCAGAGAGGGTTGTGCTGGCAGGAAGACGGCTCAACTGCGCGTGGAACAGCTCCGCTGCTGCGATCGCATCGGTGAGCGCGTCGTGCGCGCTGTAATCGGGCAGGCCGTATCGCTCTCGCGCTGGCCCCAGCCTGTACGCCTCGCCGCCGACCAGATTGGGATGGATCCGCTGCTCTAGGCTCAACGTGCACACGCTGCGCACAGGAAACGCTACTCCGAAAACGGCCTTGGCGGCGCGTTGAAGCGCTTCTCTCTCGATAGCCGCAGCGTGTGCGACCAGGACCCGGCCAGAAAGCGCTTCGATCAACGCGGCAATCACATTCGATATCTTTTGCCCGCGGGCGGCTCGTTGTTCGCCAATGCCATGGATCGCCACCGCGCCGGGATCGAGCGCCGCGTCGCTGCGAATGTCGAGCGATTGCGCTTTAGAAAGCGGTATTTGGCGGCCTTCCAAGGGCAGCCATCCAGCCTGCAACAAATGCGCGTCCTTTCTTAAGCCATCCAATTCGAAATCGAGCGCTAGGAAAGGAGCGTCCGCAGCGCGCAATTTTCGATCAGGCCAATCGGCCTCCCCGTAAGATCGAATAGCCGCGCTTTCATGGTTCTCCAGCGCCCGCAACGCGCGTTCGAACCGCCAATTGCCAAACACGTCAGGCTATCCCGCCAGCCAGATTGCGCCGCAGGGAATCCAAGCCGGTCCGAACGACTGAGAACGCATCCTTGAGATAGTCCCGCTCGAGCGGTGAAAGGTCCGCTGGTGCGATACGATTGTCGGGCGCTTCTCCACGCGAAACCTGGCGCGCCTGATGCGCAATTCGCATTTCGTTCACCAAGATCATCGCGTCTTCCAGGCTCTGCGCGTCATCTGTGTGCATATGGCCACTCTTGGCCAGAGCCCTGAGCCGGTCGATGGTGCCGACCTCTTCAAGTCCCGCCGCGAGAGCGCTTGTTCGCGCGATATCGACAATCGGCATGATCGCCTGCCCTTTGGCGTCGAACACCTTTTGGCCGTCTTCGGATTTCTTGAGGACAAGGTTATTGAAGATGCCCAACGGCACTTTGCTGCGCTGCGCGTCTCTCGCCAGATAACTGATAAACAGAGGGTTTTCCGCGCTCCGCTGAACGGTTGCGTGGTGCAGGTTTCGAACCAGAGCCTCGTCGCCTTGGATATGGCGCATATCGAAGAAGATTGTCGCGCGGAGAATACGGTCTTCGGTAGGCCGGGCAATCCAGTCTTCGTAGCGACTGCGCCAGCCTGAAAGCGTTAGGCGTTGCTCTGCGTTTTTCGCCATGATCCCGCCCTTGCAATAGACAAATCCACAGTCGTTAAGCAGGTCGGAAACGCGCTCTCCTAGGCGCGCGAAATGTACCAGGTCCGCTTCATTTGCGGAATCGTCGATGACGAAACCGTTGTCCTGATCTGAGCCAATCAACTGCTCCTCGCGCGCAAGCGATCCGAAGACGACGAAGGCGTAAGGGCAGGGCGGCTCGCCCAATTCCTCTTCGGCCAATTGCACGGCCCTTCGATGCACCGCTTCGCCCAAGGCTGAGATGAATCGAGTGGTTTGCGCGGCGTGCATTCCGGAATTCACCATCGAGGCGAAGCTTTCGGGGATACATTTCGCGGCTTCGATCAACTCCGCGCTGTTCTTCGCTTTGGCGATCATCATCCCCGTGTCGATCGCGTTATTGCCAATCGCGGACAGGATATCGGTCGCGCTCAAAATGCCGGCCAGCGCGCCATCCTTGGAAGTGAGCGGGATGTGGCGAAAGCCGCCGCTTGCCATAAGAGCCATCGCTTCGGCCGCGCTCGCTTCAGTCGAGAGCGTTCTAGGAGACGCGGTCATCACCGAAGAGATTGGCTCCTCTAAAGATCTCGATTGCGCCACGACGCGATTGCGCAAATCCTTGTCGGTAAAGATGCCGCGCAACGCGCCATCATCACATATCGCAAGCGTGCTGACATCGTGTGCGTGCATATGCGCAACCGCGTCGGAAATGCTGGCAGCCGATGCGCAAGAAACTGGCTTAGAGCGTCCAATCAGATCGCCGACTTCACGCCGATCAAGCTGAAAACTGGATGCCTCACGTCGCGTCTTAAGGGCGTGGCGAATACGTTCTGTCTCATCGCGCGCGAAAAAGGCTTTGAATTCGGGGATGCTCTCGCGAAGCGCATGAAAATGCTCCGCGCCAATGGCATAAAGCAGCGTGTCTTCCAGCGCACAGGTTGTGTTGCGCACTTCGCCGCCGCGTAGCAGCGAAGGATACGCGAACGCGGATCCCTCTCCCAGTCGGGCCGTTAGTTCGTTGCCCACCAGCCGCAGTTCCACCGAACCAGACCGGACCAGAAAGAGGTGTTCGTTTGTTTCGCCGGCGCGAATGATTTCCTCGCCTGCGCGAACATAGCGTATCTCGACGTGACGCGAGAGCTTAGCGCGCTGGTCATCACTCAGCATTTCAAAGGCGGTGGTGCCTTTGAGGAATTTGGCAACTTCGGCGATCTCCGTGTTCATCGCAAAAAGCTAGATCACGAATGGCCCGTTCGCCATTGCCCATTCGTCTAAAGCGGCACGGGAATCACTGATCGACGTTTGAGGCATTGGGCGGGCTAGATCGCCGAACTGAAGCGTGTTGCAGAGTATTCGCGATACTGATCGAACAGAGCTGCAATGGTCCGCGAGTAAGGCAGGCCAGCCTTTTCGATCACCAAGTCCATGCCGCTAAACCGCGCTAGACCGCGCTCTATAAACGGCGCAAGACCGGGCCTACACATGGCGTGCAAGCACGGCGAAAGCGTGGCGCGCCCCTGGCACAACAGGTCTTCAATGACCTTCCCCCTTAAACGATCCTCATTCGAGCGGACTATGCCGTGGTCGGCGGTGAGGCGACCCTGAGATGTCAGCATCCGGTACCGGCCCGAATTCTTCTCGTTCTGCGCAATTAGACCCGGGAACCCGCTGATGGCAGAGGCACCCAAACCTATCAGTGTGTCCGAGGGATCGTCAGTAAAACCTTGAAAATTACGCCGCAATTGCCCCGTTCGGGTGGCTTCCGCCATGGCATCTTTTGGCAGCGCAAAGTGATCGAACCCAATCGGTCTGTACCCACCGTCTGCGAGCGCCATGTACCCCATTTTCGCCATGGCAAACCGGGTCTCTGGTCCGGGGAGCGCGCTCGCGTCAATGACCTGCTGTCGAGGGACAATATGCGGCACATGCGCGTAACCGAACAACGCAATACGGTCCGCTCCTATGCGTTGCGTGTACTCGAGGCTGTCTTCCAAATCGCGCTTCGTTTGGAATGGTAGGCCGTACATCAGATCGAAGTTGAGAGAGGTAACGCCCGCGTCGCGGAGCCAATCGACGCTGCGGCAGATCATGGCGTCGTCTTGCTCGCGCCCAATGGCCTTTTGGCAATGCAGAGCGAAGGTCTGTACCCCCATGCTGGCGCGTGCGATTCCGGCTCCCTCCAACGCGTGCCCCCATTGAGGTGACATAGTGCGCGGGTCCAACTCGATCGAATAGTTGCAATCGGTCAGGCCGAAACGATGGGTCAGAGCTTCAACGAGTTCAAGAAACTCTGTTGGTAGGATTGCGTTTGGACTGCCACCGCCAAAGGCAACGCGCCGCACTCGCGCTGATCCTGGCAAAAGCCGGGCCACCGTCTCAATCTCGTGATGGAGCGCAGCTAGATAGCTCTCAACCCGCTCCCGTTTGCCCGATCGGCTGGTGTTGCAGCCGCAATAGAAACAGATCTCTTCACAAAACGGAATGTGCAAATAGAGCGAGATATCTCCCGATGTCTGCTCAATAGCGCGTTCAAGGGCAAAGGGTTCAAGCGGGCCGAAATCGGCAGCGGTCGGATAGCTCGTGTAACGCGGAACCGGGACTTCGAGCAGGTCAGGAAAGTATGGCCACATATAGGCCTATCAGCAGCTTCCGGTATTCCCGTCTTTGCGCAAGATCAAATTGGAAGCTGCGCTTTGAGCTTCTGTTTCTCGCGGCAGGTGCCCGCATGGCAGCCCTTTTGATGACAGTCGCGATCCGGCTTGTCACGATCGCGCCCTAGTCCAATTGTGATGGTGCCACCGTTGCACAGTGACACTGTCATCGCGTTGTCGTCAGGCGCTTCGTGCGCGGAAGTTCCCGCGACCAGCGGAACGAGCGCTAGAAAGGCGAGAGCGAAACTGTTCACCATTCGGCCTCTTCTTCATCGTCGATAAGGATGCGATTGGCGGCGCCTTCCATGTCTTCGTATTGGCCGCTCTTCATTGTCCAGAAGAACGCAAGAAGACCCAGCAGACCCATGCCCAACGCGATCGGTATGAGGAATGCGAGGCCGGTCATGCGGCCACATCCTTTCCGGCGGCCCCGGCCAAGCGGAGCGAGTTGGCGACCACGATAAGCGAACTCAAAGACATGGCGATCGCGGCAATAAGGGGCGTGACATATCCGAACAGCGCAAGAGGAACGGCCAAGGCATTATACCCAACTGCAAGTGCAAAGTTCTGTCGCACCACATTCATGGTTTTGCGCGCCACATCGATTGCGAGGGCCACCGGCATGAGTCCGCGTCCGATAAACACCGCATCCGCCGCTTGCTGGCTCGCGTCGCTGGCGGTGCCGGGAGCGATCGAGGCGTGCGCCGCGGCGAGGGCAGGCCCATCGTTGAGGCCATCGCCCACCATGAGTGGCCTTGAGCCTTTGCCTTTGAGCGCTTCGAGCGCCTCAAGCTTTTCCGTTGGGCTGACTTCGGCGCGTGCGGGCAAACCCAGGTTGTTCGCAACCTGTTGGACAGCCTCTTGTCGATCTCCGGACAGCACGCTGCTTGAAATTCCATGCCGGGCTAGCCGCCCTATGGTTTCTGCCGTGTCGGCGCGCATCTGGTCGCTGAAAATGATCGTTTTTGATCGATTACCAATACGCAGTTGTGAGGCCAGTTCGTCGGCGCCGCTTGCTGAACGTTCAAGCGCGACCTCAAGGCCATTCCAGGTTCCGCTCACACCCTCACCAACGCGTTCCGTTACATCGCTAACAAGCGCAGGTTGGACACTCGCTTCGCGCAGGCTCTGCGCCAATCCCTGGCTCAAGGGATGGCGGCTATGTTGCGCTAAGCCCAAGCCCACTGCGCGCGCCTCTTCATCCAAGGAAGTGATCATGGGGCGGGGTTCTCCCAGAGTGAGCGTTCCTGTCTTATCGAACAGCGCCACGTCCACTTCGGCGAGGCGTTCCAGAGCGCTTCCGTCCTTGACCAACAGACCACGCTTTAAGAGCGCGCCGCTTGCGACGACTTGCGCCGTCGGAACCGCAAGGCCCATTGCGCATGGACAGGTGATGATTAGGACGGCAATCGCGATCACGAGCGATTGATGCCATCCTGCGCCCGCCACCATCCATCCGACGAAAGCGAGTGCGGCGAGCGTGTGCACCACTGGCGCGTAGGCGCGGCTGGCTCGATCAGCTATTCGCACGTAGTGGCTGCGTGATTGGCCAGCCTCGTCCATCAGGCGCGCGATCTCGGCAATCGCTGTGTCCTCGGCGGTCCGTGTCAATCGGACACGTATCGGCGCGGTAACGTTGATCGCCCCGGCGTGCACGGTGTCTCCCGCTCGGATGGCTTCCGGTGCGCTCTCACCGGTCAGCATCGAATTGTCGATGGCGCTTTGACCGTCTTCAACTTCTCCATCAGCCGCCAAAGCTTCTCCGGCGGCTACGAGGACAAGCATTCCGGGCTCGAGCTTTTCTGCATCCACCCGAGAAGTCGAACCGTCGCCGGCGATGACGCTCGCGCTCTTCCCCATTCGGCCCAGCAAAGCGCCAATGCCGTCACGTGTGCGATCGCGCATCACCGCATCAAGGGCACGGCCCGCGAGCAGGAAAAAGAGCAGCATCACCGCGCTTTCAAAGTAGGCATGTTCCCCACCGGTCACGGTTTCATAGAGGCTGAGCGCCGTTGCCAAGATCACGCCGATGGAAATCGGCACATCCATATTTGTGCGCCGATACTTCAGCGCCATCCAAGCGCTGGCGAAGAACGGACGCCCCGAATACGCGATAACGGGCAGAGCGATCAGCGCCGAAAGCCAGTGGAATAGTTCTCTGGTCGCCCCTTCAGCGCCCGACCAAACGCTCACGGACAGGAGCATGATGTTCATCATGCCAAATCCGGCAACACCCAGAGCGCGCATCAACGTACTGCGCTCCTTGGCCTCGGTGCCCATAGGATTGTCAGCCACGCGCTGCGCTTCAAACCCCAGCGAAAGCAGCGCCTCGGTCAACTCGCGCTCGTCCAGCCTCGCATCGTGTTGGATGGCAACACGTTTGGCCGAGAAGTTGACCCGTGCGCTGGCGATCCCTTTAAGCTTAGGTAGTTCTCGCTCAATCTTGCCGATGCAGCCTGCACATTTGATCCCAGGCACCGTAAAGCGCGTGTCTGCGTAATGGCTTGCGGCTGTCGAAGCTTCATCAAAGGGCAGGGCAGGGGCGTTCACGGCAGAGCGCTCTCCTGCGCCCAGTTTTCTCCGTTCGCTTCAATGGTAAGCCGGACCGTCCAACGTCCATCTCCGACGGGTTCCAGTGATCGGAATTGCCCGTTGCCCAACGGCGCAAATGTTAAATCGGCAAATTGCTTTGTGCCTATTGGGCGACGCAATTCGGCCGTAACGATTGCGCTGTCGGGTAAACCCATGGTCCCAATCAGAATATGTCCGTCTTCTGCGCGGGTCGCTCTCGCTTCCCACCCCAAGGCTTCCATTCGGTCCGCCTCGTCAATCCATTCATTGAACTTCTGGCTGGCGACGTACGAATTCTCGACCACGATGCCGTGAAAACCTCCAACCGCGAGGCTGGCCATGTAGAAATTGACCGCAGCGACGACGCCAAACCCGCCGACCATGATCCACACCATGTGCTTGCCGGTGAAACGGCCTTTTCTTTGAGCGCTCACCTAGAAGTCTCCCGGCATGGCAAATGTGGTTTCCTGTGCGTCCTGCTCGGCCTGCTCATCAAGCGACGTGAGCTGAAAGCTGAATTCCTCGGCGCTCGTCCCTTCCGGGATCACAACGTAGGCGCGTACGATCTTTGTCTCGTTAGCGGGAACATCAACGGTCTGGTTTGGCGCTGCTGCGTCAAAGCCGATGGTATCGGTCCACATTCTTGCGCCCTCGGGCAGCCCAACGAGCTCAATCTCCATCTCTCGCGGCCGCGCTTCCATATTCCGCAGGCGCAAAGTGTAGGAATTTCGCACCGATCCGTCTTTCATCAGCATGTAAGGCGGGTTGCGATCGGGCGAGACGGTGATGTCGGTGTGGGTGCGCGTCCCAAGAGCAAACAGCATGGCAAGCCCAATGGCGCCCCAAACGCCAAAATAGATAAAGGTCCGCGGCCGGAGCAGAGCTTTCCACGCTGGCTGGGCAGGAGCGCCCGAGCTTTCGGCTTGGCACTGCTCCAACGTCGCATAGTCAATCAGGCCGCGCGGTCGACCAATGTCTTTCATCACCCGGTCGCACGCGTCGATACACAAAGCGCAGGTGATGCAGCCTATCTGTTGGCCTTCGCGGATGTCGATCCCGGTTGGGCACACCGCGACGCATTCCTTACAGTCGATGCAGTCGCCGTAACGATCGGGTTCACGTTCAGCCTTTTTCAGGCTTCCGCGTTCCTCGCCCCGCCAGTCCTTGTAGGTGACGATCAGCGATTTTTCATCGAGCATCGCCGCCTGAATACGTGGCCAGGGGCACATATAGATGCACACTTGTTCGCGCATAAAGCCGCCCAGCCAGAATGTGGTGCCGGTCAGAATCGCGACGGTGGCGTAGGCGACGAAATCGGCCTGGCCGGTGAAAAAGTCGACAAAGAGCGTGGGAGCGTCGGCAAAATAGAGGATCCACGCACCGCCCGTGACCATTGAGATCAGCAGGTAGACCGTCCACTTACTGGTTCGCCGCGCGACCTTGGCCGGGCCCCACGGGGCCTTGTCCAAACGCATGCGAGCGTTGCGGTCTCCATCGAAGAAGCGGTCAACGTGCTGAAACAGATCAGTCCAAACGGTCTGCGGGCAGGCGTACCCGCACCATGCGCGTCCCACGGCGCTGGTCACAAGGAAAAGACCGATGCCAGCCATAATCAGCATGCCGGCCACGAAATAAAATTCGTGCGGCCAAATCTCGATATCGAACATGTAGAAACGCCGATGCGCCAGATCGATCAAGACGGCTTGGTCCGGCGCAAAGGGGCCGCGATCCCAGCGTAGCCATGGCGTGACATAGTAGATGGTGAGCGTCACCAGCATCACGAACCATTTGAAGCGACGGAAGGATCCGTCGATACGCTTGTTATGTACGCTCTTGCGTTTCTCGTAGAGTTCAAGGTGGGGCGGCGCGGGCTTTGGGGACAGACCACGCGCCGCCGCCTTAGGCGATGGGGAGGATTGCGTTAGCGCAGCTCCCCAATCGCGTCCGTCTGACTTACCATCGGACGGTTTGTCGAGAGTGTCAGGACTGACCATCGTCTCCGGCTTCAGCGGCGCTGGCTATCTCCTGAGTGTCCGTTTCGGCGATGTCGTCAACAGGCGCCTCAATCTCTTCCCCGCCACCGCGCGAATGGACATAAGCTGCGAGCATTTTTATCGTCACCGGATCCAGGCGGTCCTGCCAGCCGGGCATGACACCGTGGCGCGGCGCTTTGATCTGTTGACGGATGTTCGCGATGTCCCCGCCATAGAGCCAGATCGCGTCGTTGAGGGCGGGCGCTCCTTGAATGGGATCTCCTGCACCGTTGGGCTGATGGCACGCGGCGCAATTCTGAGCGTAAAGCTCAGCGCCGGTGGTGCTGCTTTCCGCCTTGCCGCTGAGGGAGAGAACATGATTGGCGAGGGCATCGACTTGGTCACGATCGAAAATGCCTTCAAAGGCAGGCATATAGGCAAGGCGCGTCTCGTTCGAGCCATCCCACCGAATGCCGTGGTTCAGCGTGTATTCGATCTCATTCAAGTCACCGCCCCAAATCCAATCGTCATCGTTGAGGTTGGGGTAGCCATACTGTTCGTAGCCCGCCGCACCCGCGCCGTGGCACTGGACGCAGTTGACTTTGAAAGCTGCCGCACCGCCGGCGACGGCCTGCTGCATAAGCGCCGGATTGTCGGGGAGACTGGCAAGCTCGATAGCTGCGATCTGGTCGAACACTTCTTGGCGCGAGGCTTCGGCGGATTGGATGTCTTTGGCGAGCTCCCCGCGGCTTGACCATCCAAGCACGCCCTGCGTTGCGCTGCTGACAAGGGGCCATGCCGGATAGAGAACGACATAAACGAGGCTCCAAGCGATCGTCGCATAGAACGTCCACAGCCACCAGCGTGGCAGCGGCGTGTTCAGCTCTTCAATACCGTCCCATTCGTGGCCGACAAATTCGGTTCCGGTGGCCTCATCGATATTGCGATTTTGTTGGTCAGACATTGTCGTCCTCCCTGAAAATGCTGGTCTTTGCCTGCTCGACGCCTTCCTTGGTGCGCGGCAGGAAATGCCATCCGCACAACAGCAAATAGAGCCCGAAAATCATGAGCAGAAACCAGCTGTCGGCAAAGTGGCGTAGGATTTCGTAGAAGCTCATCGTCCCGCCTCCCCGGCCAGTTCTTCCTGTGCCTTGACGCTCTCCACATCAACGAGCGTTCCGAGCATCTGCATGTACGCAATGATCGCGTCCATCTCTGTTACGCGCGTCGGGTCGCCGTCAAAGTCGCGGACCTGCGCTTTCGGATAGCGTTCCAAAAGATCGCCCTCGTCCACATCTGGGTCAGCCTGCGCCATCAGATCGGTTTCGGCCATTTCGATGTCGATCTGGGAATAAGGCACGCCCACCCGGTTCAAAGCGACGAGGTTGGCCGAAACGTCCGCAATCTCGAGCGGCGTGTCCGCTAGAAAGCTGTAGCCTGGCATGATCGAGCGTGGGACCACGCTTTGCGGGTTCTTCAAGTGCTGGACATGCCATTCGTCCGAATAGCGACCACCGACGCGAGCCAGATCAGGGCCGGTGCGCTTTGAACCCCATTGGAAGGGGTGGTCGTACATGCTTTCCGCAGCGAGCGAGTAGTGCCCGTAGCGTTCCACTTCGTCACGAAACGGCCGGATCATCTGGCTGTGGCAGGTGTAGCACCCTTCGCGAATGTAGATGTCGCGTCCCGCCAGTTCGAGCGGAGTGTAGGGCCGCATGCCTTCCACCTTCTCGATCGTGTTGTCGATCCAGAATAAAGGAGCGATCTCGACGATCCCGCCGATAGCGACCGTTACGAATGTGGCCGCCGCCAGCAGTGTTACGTTCTTTTCAAGCTTCTTGTGGCCTTCGAAGGCACCTTGATCAGGAGTGTTCTTGCTCATGTCAGTGATCCCTTATTCGGCCGGCTGGGGAAGCGGCCCTGCGCCATCAGCTGCGCCGGAGCCCTGGCTGGCCGGCACAATCGGCCGGTCAGCAACTTCGTCATGGGCGGTGTCGTCCATCGGGGCTTCTTCGCGCTGATAGCCCGCAATGGTCATCCACATATTGTAGGCCATGATCCCGGCGCCCGTGAGGTAAAGCAGGCCGCCAAAAGCACGCATCAGATACATCGGGTGCAATGCCGCGACGGTGTCGACGAAGCTGTTCACCAAGTAGCCATCCGAGCCATATTCGCGCCACATCAGGCCTTGCGTGATCCCGGCGACCCACATGCTGGCGGCGTAGAAAACGATGCCAAGCGTTGCGAGCCAGAAGTGCCAGTTAATCATCCGCAGCGAGTACATCCGCTGCTTTTGCCAAAGGCGAGGGACAAGGAAGTAGACACAAGCGAAGGTGATCATGCCATTCCAGCCCAATGCACCGGAGTGCACATGGCCGATCGTCCAATCGGTGTAGTGCGACAGCGAGTTCACCGCCTTGATCGAAAGCATCGGCCCTTCAAAGGTGCTCATGCCGTAGAAGGCGAGGGCGAGGACCATCATGCGGATGATCGGATCGGTGCGAACCTTGTCCCAGGCGCCGTTGAGCGTCATCAACCCGTTGATCATACCGCCCCAGCTCGGCATCCATAGCATGATCGAGAAAACCATTCCGAGCGTCTGCGCCCAATCGGGCAGGGCGGTGTAGTGCAAGTGGTGCGGACCCGCCCAGATATAGAGGAAGATCAGCGACCAGAAGTGGATGATCGACAGACGGTAGGAGTAAACCGGCCGCCCGGCTTGCTTGGGCACGAAGTAATACATCATCGCCAAGAAGCCGGCGGTGAGGAAGAACCCGACCGCGTTATGCCCGTACCACCATTGCGTCAGCGCATCCTGCACCCCGGCAAACACCGAATAACTGCGCGAGCCCAAGGGGTGCACAGGCAGCGATAGATTGTTGACGACATGCAGCATCGCCACGGTGACGATAAAGGCGAGGAAGAACCAGTTTGCGACGTAGATGTGCGGTTCATGCCGCCGGCGCAGCGTGCCTTCGAAAACAGCCAGATAGGCAAGCCAAACGATCGTGAGCCACAGATCCACATACCATTCCGGCTCGGCGTATTCCTTTGATTGCGTAACGCCGAGGAGATAGCCCGTCGCTGCGAGAACGATAAACAGCTGGTAGCCCCAGAAGACGAACCGAGCGAGGCCCGGAAAGGCCAAAGTCGTGCGGCATGTGCGCTGGACGACGTAAAAGCTGGTGGCGAGGAGCGCGTTGCCGCCGAAGGCGAAGATCACCGCGCTTGTGTGCAGCGGGCGCACACGACCGAAGTTGAGATAGGGTTCAATATTGAGCCACGGGTAAGCCAGCTGCGCGGCGATAAAGACCCCAGCGAGCAATCCGGCCAGACCCCAGAACATCGTCGCGATCACGCCCCAGCGCACGACGTCATCATCATAGCGGCTGTCTGTTTCAGGCATTTTGAAGAAGGTGTTCGCCTTGGCCAGCGGATCAAACCGCGTAAGGTTAAGCACCATTATCAGCGCGGCCACCCCGGCAATCATTCCCATATGGATGGCAAATCCGGCGTCCTGAGCGCCAGCGATAGCAAAAATAGCTGCGAGTAAGACGAGCGCCCATACTCCCAGCCGTCCGACGACTGCTTCCATGACTTCGATCCCTCCAGTCAACGCGGATCCCTTCGCGCTGTCCGACTCCGTTGTAATTGATTTCGATCAAATAAGATAGTTCAACTGTCCAACTTTATTGACACCCCCCTCTGCGGTTGAGAGTGTCAAGTTGCTTGACGCGAATGATTGACCGGCCTTCGGTTGCAATTCGACCGGATTCGCGCAGTTCGGCGAACTGACGGCTGACGGTCTCGATTGTGAGCCCTAGACTGTCCGCGATGTCCCGGCGGCTCATCGGGAGCGCGAATTCGCACGGACCTTGAGTGCACCCGCATAGGCGTTCCGCCATTGAGGTCAAAAACTCACCGATTCGCTCGCCAGCGCACTTATGGCCGAGCTGCATCATCCCGGTCCGACTGGCGTGCAGCGCTTGAATGGAACTGGCAATCATCGATCGTATGACCGCCGGATCATCTTGCGCGACATCTAGGAACTGATCTGAGAAAAAGACCACCAGGTCCGTTTCTTCCAAGGCGACCACTCGGTAGTCACCATCAGCTTCACGCAGAACCGAAACAATGTCGCCGGGAAAATGGAATGCCAGCACTTGGGTCTTGCCTGTAAACTTAGTCTTAGAGCCACCCGGATTGAGCGGTTCAATTGGCATCATTGGAAGCCTCGCGACGAGTTTTGTTACTCCACGCGCGACGAAGACAAGTCGGTCCTCAGACGGGTCCACTGGCAGCTCTTCACCCGCTTTGAGGCAGCGATACTGGCCCACAGCGCACAGCCGATCGCCTATATCACTATTCCGCGATGCTTCGGGCATCGCGGCGCGGAACCGGTCCATTGCTTCGAGTTCAGGTGAAAGCGCTGTGGTGGCCATGATGGGCCGCTGAGTACGGGCGTATGCGCGTATCGTCTTTGATTTCCATCAAGCTACGCAATTTGACGAAGATCAATGAATCTTGCGTCCTCCGGTAACAAAAGCCCAATCACAGACAGCAAACATCCTGGGCTGCGACGGGCGGCCACTGCTGTCGAAAAGGGATTGTTACTATGAAATTTGCACTTGCTACGGCCTGCACGGCGCTTGCGCTGGCCAGTTCTCCGGCGCTGGCGCAGGGAGATGAAACAGACCTCAAGGGTGAGATCCAGTTTAAGCTGCTCGCGACCGCTGTCCTACCCGATGGGTCGATTGATGAAATCAACGTCAATGTGCCGGGGCTGCCAGCCAACCTCGACACGAAGGCGAACGATAATGTTGTCCCGACATTGGCGGCAGAGTGGTTTGTCACAAACAACTTCTCGATCGAAACGATCGCGGGCACGACTCAACACGATGTTGATGTAACCGATGGCCTCCCTGTCGGAGCCGAGCTTGTTTCAGACGGTTTGCTGCTGCCAGCTACCGTTACCGGCAAAGGGCACTTCGATCTGGGCGGCGTTAAGCCTTATGTCGGTGCGGGCGTTGCCTACTTCATCTGGCTGGATGTGGAGACAGGCGCCGCAGCGGTACCGCTTGGTGTCACACGCACCGATCTCACCGATGAATTTGGTTTCGTCCTTCAGGCCGGGTTCGACGTGCCCGTCGGGGACAGCGGATTTGGTCTTACAGTCGACGCAAAGCGCTACTTTATCGACACCACGGCGCAATGGTTCGCGGGTGACCAATTGGTCATTGAGACCGAACACGAACTCGACCCATGGGTTCTGAGCGCAGGCGTGAGCTATCGCTTCTAACCGTTCCTTGCTACTCTCCCTTATGAGGGATGGATGGGGTAGCAGAGGTGACCAAAGACAAGACTTCGATCCCGGCCCGGGTTCAGATCGCGACCGACCTTCGTTTGGAAGACTTGATTGCGGCCTTAGCCCGTGGCTGGGACGATTTTAGATCAGCGCCACAGTTCGGAATGGGCTTTGGCGCGATTTTCGCCGTTTGCGGTTTTGCATTGACCTATTCTCTGTTCGCGCAAGGGGAGCTGACATGGATTTTCCTAGCGGTCGCCGGATTTCCTATGCTCGCGCCGTTTACGGCGGTCGGTCTCTATGAAGTCAGCCGTCGCAGGGAAATGGGCCTTGCAGTGAGTTGGTCCAACGTTCTGCGGGCGATAGTGGGACGAGAAGACGATCAAATCCTAAGCATGGGAGTGATCATCTTTGTCGCCTTCAGCTTCTGGGTGATCATCGCGCACCTGGTTTTCGCGATCTTTGTTGTCGAAGCGGGGGCGGGGTCAGAAGGGATTGAGTTCCTGACGTCCAGCGCTGGATTGATCATGCTAGCGACAGGGAGCGCTATCGGTGCTGTTATAGCGTTCATATTCTACGCCATCACCGTGATCAGCCTTCCCATGCTGGTTGATCAGAAGATTGATTTTGTAACGGCTATACTAACCAGCGTGAGAGCTTGTCGCCAAAATCTGCCCACACTTACCGCTTGGGCCGGCACGATCGCGACACTCTTGTTTCTAGCCATTGCGTTTGGGTTTGTTGGTCTGATGGTTGTCCTGCCCGTGCTTAGCCACGCGACTTGGCATTTATACAAACGGACCATTCTGATGGCATGATATGACCATGCAGCAGCCCTTGGGCTAGGTTGCGATCCTTGCCTCCATCGCCGCTTGGTGAGTAGCTCATTCAGGCCTTTGGAACGCTCAACGCCACACAGGCTCCGCGCGCCGGAGCGGACTGAATATGGACCGAATGGTTGGGACGGCTTGCGAAGGTTTTGACTTGAGCGAGACCCAGACCAGCGCCGGTGGCGCTTTCAAGCTCGGAGCCATCAACATCGAAGCCCTCTCCATTGTCTATGACACGCACGATCACGCATCCATCTCTTTCATGGGCTGCCAGAAGCACCTTCTTTGCTCCTGAGTGCCGCAGCGCGTTCGAAACGAGGTTTGTGATGGCGCGCATGAACTCGATGGGTTCGGTGCGCACGCTGGCGCCGCATGTGCGAATCTTCAAACTGATCCCGCGCTGTTGCGCATCGGCCCCAAACATGCGGACACAATTCGACAGGACCAAGGCAATGGGAAACTCTTCGATCCCTCTTTCAGGTTCTTCGCCGCTCTGGCCGCTTTCCTTGCCAGCGTAATCCTGGAGGCCGCCGTCCGTGACGTCTTGCAAGTAATCTATCGCAGCGGACATCGCCTGAGCTGCGCCGGGGTCACGTTGCGCGATATCCGAAAGACCGCGGCGAAGGGATAACAACGGCTGCTGCAGGTCGTGGGACGTCGAGGCCAATCGCTGCCGCAGACCCTCGGCTTGCGTCCGTGCCGTATCATAACGTTCTCGACTCTTCTGGAGGGCCTCTGAGAGAGAGAGCTTTTCGCGGGTCGCCGCCACTTCCGCTTCTAACGAGAGGTTCAACCTCTTCTGGATGGCTAGCGTGCGGACAAGAATGGCAACCAGGAAAGCCAAACTCTCAAACAGGATGGAGATATGAAAATAGTCCAGCGCCACAGTCAGCGGATATCGCCCGGGCGCCAACAAAACCGCCGACATTACGGCAACTGTGAAGAGTATCGCGAGCGAACCCGCTACAAAAGGGATAGCGCCCAATACCTTCGCGCGCACGGCGAGGATCGTGGTCGTCACGTAGGCCATGGCAACAAAAGGAACTGTCAAGAACACCGCCCATCGCATCGCGTCCAATTGCCACAGAAAGGCAGATGCAAGAGCGAGTCCGACGAGCGCCATCTGCAAGATGATCACAGCGCGATTGAAGCGAGGGTAGTGCTGAGACGCCTCCGAAAACAGGCGCGCGAATTGGAGTACCGCTGGCATCATCAAACACAGCAAAAGCAAGTTCGCGGGCTCGTAAGCGCCCATGGATTCTGGCCACACGAACCGATGTAAGTACCCTTCGTTGTTGGCGACAAACATAGCGCTCAAGCTAGCATACATGGCGAAGGCCAAGACCAATCCCCATCCAACCAACCGGCCCATGGCGAGTGCAATCACAACGAGCGCAAAGAGCGCTCCATTGATGATCCAATTGAAGCGCGCTTCCTGCATGTGGGCGGTGCGCATTCGCTCTTCGGTGGCAAAAGTGAGTGGCATCCAGCTTCCCGTTGAAGAGCGCAGCCCGACGAGTATCTCGGCGGTTTCCCCGGCTTCCATCCAAAGTGGCGCAACAAGGTATTGGCTGACGATTGGGCGCTCGTCGAACCGGGTGTTTCGATTGGCCGCAAGCAGAGTTTCCGGACCTGTTTTAGCGCTGAACTTCTGGACCAGAAGCTCATCCACGAATGGTCTTTGAACGTCGATCATCCAACGGCCGGGCCGGTCCGACGTATTGGTAACAGCGACAAGCAGCCAAACCGCGCCTTCCTGGTCCCCGAAATCGACCCACGGGCTTTTCAAGTCTTGAAACTCCGCTCGGCGTGACAGCGCTTTTGCGGGATCAAGGCTCTCGCTTTCATCGATCAGATACGTCAGAGCATCAAACGGTTGCAGATGCGCGTTTCCTTGAGGGAGCGCCACCGCCGGCTCATTCCTCTCCGGAGATTGCGCGAAGGCTGGGGCACCGGCGAGCGACCAAGCCATCATTGCAAGAACGGCGACCACCAAATAGCCGTTCAGCTTTCGCAAAAGAGTTAGACCGGCAAACATGATACCTGTTCTACGGCTTGCTTCGGTCGCAAGGCATGGGGCTGATCCCCCATCCAAGTTTAGTGCGCGTGTTGCATAGCCGTTAGAGTTGCTTGTGCTCATCCAGCAGCCCCTCTCTCAGCGCGTAGGTCAGCAAAGCCGAGACAGAATTGACGCCCAGTTTGGCCATCAGGCTAGCCCGGTGCTTTTCGACCGTCTTTGGGCTGATGAAGAGCTTCTCGCCAATGGCGTTGTTCTGGTGCCCCGCCGCAATCAGGTCGAGCACTTCGCGCTCCCGATCGGTCAGTTCTTCGCGCTGGGGCTCGGCCGCCAGTCGTTCGGAGACCTCTTCGGCCACAAACTTGCCTCCAGCTAGTACGTGCAAAAAACCGCGCCGCATCTCTTCGGGATCGGCGGATTTCAGGAACAGGCCGTCGACCCCAGCTGAAAGCCAATCCGCCAGCATCGAAACGGATGTGAAGCCTGTAATGACGATAACACGTGTATCCGGCGACCACCGCCGGGCCTCGCCATAGACTTGGATCCCCCGCGCCAGAGGCATCGCCGCGTCCAAAAGCAGCAATTCAGGCGAATGCTCTTTGACCAGAGCGATGGTTTCGATCCCGTTTGACGCCTCGGCGACGATCTCGATATTGCCGATGTCGGCCAAGATGCCTGAGAGCGACTGGCGGACGATCGCGTGATCGTCGGCGATGATCGCACGCTTCTTCCCCATTGACCTTTCACATTCCCCAAAAAGTGACGGCTTACAGCACCATAAGTCGATTTGGGCGGAGGGTGCAAATCGCTCCAAGTTCGCGCTCAAGGATGATCCTGACCCGATGGGTGATCTACCCCATGCGAAGCCCGATTGGCGGGGGTAGCACAGTGACATCACGGTCTCGCCGGAAGGCTTGCGACCGACAATAGAACGAAGCCCATCATAGCATTCCAACAACCTCGGAATCGAAGGGCGTCACGAAGGGGAAAATGCAATGAACATGGTGCTTAGATCGACGATTCTCGCAGGAGCGCTTGCCCTTGGATCGACAGGAATAGGAGCGCCCGCGCAGGCCCAAATCGCCGCTTCTTTGCCCATGGTGGAAACGGTTGCACAAGGCGAAGCCACCGATGCGGATGGGACGTATGTCGTCTCCACTATCAACAAGCGCATCACCATCGAAAACGGGCGCGCCTATGTGATTGACCCTTGGAACACCGCACTGATCTTTACGGTCAAGGCGGGCATGGTGACCCTGCAGAACTTCCGCCAAACCGGGCCCAACACTTTCGAAGCTGACGATTTACCAATGATGGGCAAGGTTGTTTTCAATCGCCAACCCAACGGCACGCTTCAAGGCGTCGTAAAAGGCGCAATGGGGGAGGCAAAGTACGCTCTCGTCCCCACAGAGTACGCGTCGGTCGGTGACGGCTCCAGCGGTGGGGACGTCGGCGTCGGCGGCGGCGGGGTGCCCGCCATCGCCCAAAACCGGGTCTATCAACTCTGGGTGAGCGACTCCCAGTGCGTCGATTCCGACTTATTCAGAAAAACATATGGCGGCGTCTTCAACATCAGCATGAAGGACGCCAACGGCAATCGGGTTACGTCCAAAGACCGCAACTTTAAGGTGAAGTGCACCAAGAAGGGACCGCGCAAACAGAACTACAAGTTCTACAGTTCGGGTCCGGGCGCGCTCACGGTCACGATCCCACCGGGTGAGAAATCCGTTAGCGGCATGCGGGTTGGCGGCAAAAACACCAGCGGTAAGAATGTCACTTTTGATCGGTCGCACAGCACCTTGCTCGAACGCACGATCAACCAAGCGAACCTTCTGGAAGTTGGCCAAACGCTGAGAGACACGACCCTCCTGACGGGCAAAAGTGGTGATGCGCGCCTCTACATCACGCTTGCGCTCAAAAGGACGCAGTGATGCGCGTGAAGGCTCTGCTCACGCTCTTCGGGGCGGCCGTTATGGCCGGAACAACGCTCGCGCCGCTTGAACCGGTTAGTGCGCAGATCCCGGCCTTCCTGCCCAACAAGGAAACGGTGGCCCCGGGCGAGCCGATGGCGATCGACGGCGATTGGCACGTCAACACGATCGACCGTGTTATCCGGATAGAGCGGGGCCGGGCTTACGCGGTGGAGGGGTGGACCCACGCGTTCATTTTGAGCGTGCAGCCCGACATGGTGACCATCCGCAATATTCAGCAGGTCAACGAAACCGAATATGTCGGTGACGACCTGCCGATGATGGCTCGCGTGACGCTGCGTATCGTTTCACCCGATCGGATTGAGGCCACGGTGCCAGGGCTTTTGGGGCCAGCGCGCTACACGCTGACCCGCGTGTCGGGCAGCGGCGCGGTTGGTGAGGGCCCGCCGACGTTTCAGCAGGCCACTGATCCCGGCACGCCAGGCTCACCGCCGGATCAACAGTTTGCAACCTTGGCCGAAGCGTTCGGCCCACCCCGTCCGGTGTCTGACACCTTTCGCGGTTGCCCTATTCCGGCCAGCGCCCGCGAGGGACCCTCGACCTCAAGCTCTCAAGATACCCCGCGTGATCGCGTCACCGGTCGCCAATTTGCACCCGTCGCCGATGAGCAGTCCGACGTGGACCTTGGAGACGCGTGTTGGCGGCGTTTGGACGGCGTCTGGGTCGAAAACCGCGATCCGGCGTTCGACACTTCCAAAAACGACGGAAGCGCTTGGGACGTTCAAGGCCAAGCGCTCGCGGGTTTGCTGCACGGAAATTACACAACTCCCGAAACGCTTTTCATCGCACCGGGCGAAAGCGCGGAGGATGAATTGTGGGTGATGTCAGGCACGGGCGATGTGCGTTTCACGCGCTTCGCGTCCAGCGACGGCACCTCGATCGAAAGCCTGATTGGGCAGACCGGTGTCATCAAACGTTACCAGGCGGACGGTGGTTCGTCGTTAGGCGGCGAATTGACGGTCGATTACACAGCCGGAAACGAAATGCGTATTCGGCTTGGCAATCGTCAATTCGTGCGCTCCGACAGACCGGCGGACAACGATCTATCCATGGATGACGTGTTCGTGATCCAATACCAGACCGACAATTTTGCCGCGAACCTGAAAGGCTATGACGTCCTTACCCAGGATCCCTTTCAGTTGATGAATAACACCAAGGGTGAGGTGTTCTCACGGCGGGACCGTGACGAGTATCGTATTCAGGAAAAGTACGCGGTTCCCTTTGGTTTCACCCTCCGCAACGAGCTTTTGCAGGGCAACGTCTACCGTCGCACTTTCAACTCAAGCGAGCGCGAGATTCAGGAGAGCGCGAAGACCGCTTTCGGCGAGAACGCCACAATCAGCTATTCCGGCGCGGTGAATTCCATGATGGCCGCGATCCCTGGGGCAGGGCAAATGTCTGACACCGGGCTTAGCGTTGGCCGTCAAAGCTCGCGCGAGACCATGAGCGCCATGCGCAACAGCCAATCGGTGGCGCAACTGGTCGGCTATTCGCGCGCCAAGAGCTACGCCATTATTGTCGACCATTCCGACGCCAAGCTGTCCGGCGATTTTCTGACCGCGGTCGAAGACGCGCGCATTGCCGGTGACTACCGCGCTTTGGTCAATCGCTTTGGAACGCATTACGCCTACGCCGTGACATACGGCGCCAGCGCCAAGATGACGCAGGACATATCGGAAAAGGCGTTTTCGACCGTTTTAAGCGAAACCGAAGGCGACCGCACCGAAGCCGAACTGCGCATTCATGGAAGTTCGGTCGGTGGTTTCAACGAAAGCATGCGCGGCGGCCTCAATGGAACCAGCGGCTCCATCGGCAACGAAGGCGGCCGATTTGTGGCTGTCGGAGGAAACGGATCGTGGGACTCTGGCGGGTATTCGCGCGGGGATCGGGTCGCGCCGATCCTTTTGGACCTGCGTCCGCTCGACGAGCTTCTCAATCCGATCAACTTTCCAAATCAGCCCGAAGTGTACACCCGTGTGCGCTCGGAACTGGCCCAGTCCATCAATGCCTACCTAGCCTCGCAATCCGGGCCGCTGAGCAACGAGAGGTTGATTTCGAAGGTCGCCTTTACGCCGAAGCCGCCGCCGGAGCCGGAAACCGAGATTGAGGAATGGCACGTCTATGTGCGCCAGATCAGTTGCAAGAAGGTCGGCGTTGGAACGACCAAGGCTGTCTCTGGCGATGTTCGCATCACCGGGATCGGATATCGTAACGCATTTGCTCGAGAAAAGGACCTGCGGGTCAGTTGCGAACGCGATAACCCTGGCCGCAAGAAGTATGACTACCCCATTTCGGACAACACGCCTGGTCTGATGATCCTTCGCGGGACGCGCGAACAAATCCGTGGGTACGAGCTGAAGTTTGATCTCGCGTGGAATTACGAAGGCGTGGTGACCGGCAAAAACCGGTCCTCCCAAAAGTCACTCACCAACACTCCGCTGCAAAAGGGCGGCTTGGCGGTCGGCAAGTCGGACACAACAACATGGGTAATTAGCCCCAATAAGCGGCCCGAGGTTCGCGTCTATCTACGGGTTAAGCGGATCAAATGATTGCACCAGGAGACATTCTATGAAGTTTGCCATCTCAACGTCGATAGCGGCGCTTGGCCTAGCGATGGCGCCGCTATCGATCGCGGCTCAGGATTACTCTCCTGATATCATCGAAATTGCCGAGAACGGGCCGATTGCTTTTGATCCATCACCGAGACTTGATCTGGCAGAGGGCGGGGCGCTTGAGTTCTGGATCGCCGCCAATTGGGAAGGGGATCCTGGCTACGATCCGCCGGTCGTTATCAATATCGGTCCCGAGGGTATTCTTTACCAAGTCTCGGTTTTGCGTGAGAGAGACGGGATCGTATTCGCCAACGCCACCGATGAGGACGTGTTTATCGCGGACCTATCGGACGGCAATCTCCACCATGTGGCGCTGAACTTCATGGAAGACGGGATCGAAACCTATGTCGATGGCGCGCTAGTCGGAACGAGCGAGCTGAGCCCGCTTTCGCTGCCTTCGGCGGGTCTCTTTGTGGGAGGGATTGAGCCGGATAACAGCGCCACTCTGCAAGGCGCGGTCGCCCAGCTGCGCTTTTGGTCGCAGCCACTCTCGGAGGAGGAGATCGTCGAGTTTCGTCTGCGCGATGTGCTCGATCCGGTGGCGGGCGATCATCCGGCGGCTGAGTTCCTCGCGGCGCAAAGCGATTTTTCCGAAGGCGAGCTTCTGATTGTGGATTCGATGGAGACGTTGCCATGACGTCCGCCAAGCTCACCGCGTTTGGGGCGGTCATCGCGCTCATCCTGACCGGATATGTGCCCGCGCCCCCGTCGATATCGGTTTTAGGGGCCAGCGCCGAAGCGGCTCAGCCCAGCAATGGAAGCCGAAAGGGCAAAAAGAAGAAATCGCGCAAAGGCAAAAAGAAGAAGGCATCTACGAAAAAGCAGGCGGCTAAGGCCGAAAAGTCAGCCACCCGCGCCGCAAAAGGCCAGACGTCCAAAACCGCAACGAAAAGGGTCGCGAGAAAGGCGCCGTCGCGCAAAGAGAAGCGCGAGAAGAGCGGCGATCGCTCTAATGGAAACTTTACGGCCCACGCCCAGGCCGCTCTCGCGGGCGTGAATATGGGCCTTTCCGCTGGCCGTGGGCAAGCTTTTGGCGACCCAGCGCCGCCGCTTCCTCCGCGCGCAAAACAAGGCCGCAATAAGCCCAAGAAAACGGCACCCGTTGCAAAGCAGGCCGCGGCCAGTGCAAAGAAAGCCGAACGACAGGCGACGGGCAAAACGACCAAGACCGCGCTGGCACCGAACAACGCGAGAAACAGCGGTGGCGGCCAAACTCAGGCGTCATCGGTTGTCACTCGTCAGGTTCGGGGTGATGGCGCCACCCAAATTGCGGCGCGCGCGCAGAAACAAAAGGGTGGACGCAAAATGAAGTTCTACTTCAATCCATTCAAAGGCTTGTTCGGCGGCCCCAAGAAGCAAGGCCAAGATGGAGGCACCTAGGTCACTAAAGCTATCAATCAAAACCCGCTCACAGCTGGCTGATCTCGCCTGACGACAACAGCGAAAGGCTTGCTGCGAAACAGCGTTTGCTCCACCATCTTCTGAAAAGTGCCATTCAGGAGAGAGAACTTGGCTAGCGTTCACGCCGCTCCCGCTGTTGATAAAGAAGCCATTCGAGCCAAATACGCCGAGGAACGCGACAAGCGTTTGAGAGCGGACGGCGCGGGGCAATATAAACGGTTGGAAGCGGAATTCTCTGACCTGGCAACCGACCCTTATGAACCAGTCGTCCCGCGCGATCCGCTGACCGACCACGTCACCTTTGCCTTTATCGGAGGCGGGTTTGCCGGTCTCGTGGTTGGGGCGCGGTTGAAAGAGGCTGGGATTACCGATTATCGCATCATCGAAAAAGGCGGCGATTTTGGGGGCACCTGGTATTGGAACCGCTATCCCGGCGCGCAATGCGACACCGCCTCGATGATTTACATGCCCCTGCTCGAAGAGACGGGGCATATGCCGAGCGAGAAATACGCCCACGCCCCGGAAATCCGCGATCACTGTTCGCGTATTGGCGAACATTACGGCTTGTATGAAAACGCGCTGTTCCACACGCGCGTCACCGATCTTGTCTGGGATGAGGGGCGCAGAGTCTGGGTCATCACCACGGATCGTGGGGACGCATTCACCGCCAACTATGTTGGGATGGGCACCGGCCCGCTGCACGTGGCGAAACTGCCGGGCCTGCCAGGCATCGAGGAATTCCAAGGCAAGAGCTTCCACACCAGCCGGTGGGATTACGCCTACACAGGCGGGGCGCCCGAAGGCGATCCCATGACCGGCCTCGCGGACAAGCGCGTGGCGATCATCGGCACGGGCGCAACGGCGGTCCAATGTGTGCCACACGTCGCGCGCGACGCCAAGGAGCTCTATGTGTTCCAGCGCACTCCGTCCTCGGTGGATGAGCGCAACAACCAGGCGATTGATCCAGACTGGTACGCTGAGGTCAGCGAGCCGGGTTGGCAGAAGAAGTGGCAGGAAAACTTCGTCGCCAATCTGGGTATCGGCTTTCCGAGTGAGGATCTTGTAGACG
The DNA here is from genome assembly GCA_039186235.1 of Pseudomonadota bacterium. Classification (GTDB taxonomy): domain Bacteria; phylum Pseudomonadota; class Alphaproteobacteria; order Sphingomonadales; family Sphingomonadaceae; genus Erythrobacter. The sequence continues at coordinate 30,419 of JBCDAE010000025.1, forward strand.
ACGGCTGGACCGATCTTGGCAAGCGCATCCGCGCCGCCGTGATGGAGATGCCTCCTGAAGAGCGCGTGCCCGAGAACATCCTCGCGGCCTTTGAGGATGCAGACTACGGCAAGATGGAAGAAATCCGCCAGCGCGCCGCGCGTCTCGTGGACGATCCTGAGACCGGCGAAAGTCTAAAGGCGTGGTATCGCCAGTTGTGCAAGCGTCCGTGCTTCCACGATGAATACCTGCAAAGCTTCAACCGCCCCGGAGCGCACCTGATCGACACTGATGGACAGGGCGTGGAGCGCATCACAGAAAAAGGGGTGATCGCAAACGGGGTCGAATACGAGGTCGATTGCATCGTCTACGCCTCGGGCTTTGAAGTCAGCAACGATGTGGTCTCCCGCTCGGGCTATGACATTACGGGGCGCGACGGCATCAAGCTTTCGGAAAACTGGGAAGACGGGATGAAATCGTTCCATGGGCTGCACATCCATGGCTTTCCAAACCTGTTCTTTGTTCAGCAGAACCAGGCCGCCGCGTTTATCGCCAATTACCCGCACAATCTCGTAGACCACGCGCAAACTGTCGCCACCGTGGTCAAACACGCGCAAGATGAAGGGCATAGCGAAGTCGAGCCGACCGCCGAGGCGCAGCAGCAATGGATTGATTTTCTGCTGACCGGTCCCGGCGCGCGGATCGGCAGCACCGAATGCACGCCCGGCTATTACAACAACGAGGGCCAAGGATACGGCGAGCAGGAGCGCTTTGCGCTGGGCCATCCGGCCGGCGCGCAAGGATACTTCTCCCATATCGAAGCCTGGCGCCAAAGCGGCGAATTCAAAGGTCTCGAATTCCGCTAATCCGGCACAAGGCAAAGACTGATATTTTTCGACAGCGGGCGATCGTTTCCCCGCGCTCTTCACTTGCAAGGACACAATGACCGATCCCAAATTCGATATAGTCGTCTATGGCGCGACCAGCTTTGTAGGCCAGATCATCACCCGCTACATGCACGAGCAATTTGCCGACGGCTCGATCAGATGGGCGATTGCAGGGCGATCCGCCGCAAAGCTTAAGCAAGTAAGCGACGAGATAGGCTTGAACGGCGTCGAAACACTGGTGGCCGACGCGTCTGACGAAGCCGCGCTCACAGCGCTGTGCGAACAGACACATGTCGTCATGTCGACGGTCGGACCCTACGCGCTTTATGGCGATACGCTGGTCAAAGTCTGCGTTGAAACGGGCACGCATTATTGCGACCTTACGGGGGAGCCGCAGTGGATCCGCAAGATGCAAGAACGCCATGAAGAGGCCGCCAAGGCCAGCGGCGCGCGCATTGTGCATTGCTGTGGGTTTGATTCGATCCCGTCCGACTTGGGAGTTCATTTCCTGCAGAAACACGCCGCCGAAAAGTTTGGCGAAACCTGCAACAAGGTGGATATGCGTGTCGTGAAAATGAAAGGCGGGGCTTCGGGCGGCACGATAGCCAGCATGATCAATATGGTGAAGGAAGCCTCGGCCGACGCAGAGCTTCGCAAGCAATTGAAAGACCCCTACAGCCTTTGTCCGCCGGACCACGGCTTCACCGCGCGCCAGCGAGACATCAAGACAGAGTATGACGAAGAGTATGGCGAATGGATCGCCCCTTTCGTGATGGCCGCCATCAACACGCGCGTTGTGCACCGCTCCAACGCGTTGAGCGCAAACAGCTACGGCGATCAATTCCTTTATGAAGAGGCGACCGCCGGAGGCGAGGGCAAGCGTGGGAAGCGCGTGGCGCGCGCGACTTCGATCGGCATGGGTGCGTTGATGGTGGGCATGGCGCTGCCGCCGGTCCGCTGGGCGCTGGAAAAAACGGTGCTACCCAAGCCGGGCGAAGGGCCAAGTCCGACCGAACAGTTGGAAGGAAGGTTTGATCTGGTCTTTCTGGGCACCACGTCCAAAGGGGACAAACTGCGTTGCCGCGTGACCGGCGATCGCGATCCGGGCTACGGATCGACCGCAAAGATGCTTTCGCAGGCGGCGGCGTGCCTCGCCAAGGATTTGCCAGCGGACACGGCCGGCGGTTTCTGGACGCCCGCGACCTTGTTTGGCGATAAGCTGATTGATCGGTTGAGAGCGGACGCCGGGCTGACGTTCGAGCTGCTGGACGCCTGATCAGCCGCCAAAATCGTCGAGCATGATGTCTTCTTTATCGACACCCAGATCGAGCAGCATGTTCGTGACCGATTGGTTCATGATCGGCGGGCCGCACATATAGTATTCGCAATCCTCAGGGGCTGGGTGGTCCTTGAGGTATTCCTCGTACAGCACGTTGTGAATGAAGCCGGTGTAGCCGTCCCAATCGTCTTCGGGCAGCGCGTCGGACAGGGCGACGTGCCATTCAAAGTTGTCGAATTCCTTGTCGAGATCGTCGAAATCTTCGACGTAGAACATCTCGCGCTTCGATCGCGCGCCGTACCAGAAGCTAATCTTGCGATTGCGGTTCTTGAGACGCTTGAGCTGGTCAAAAATGTGGCTGCGCATAGGCGCCATGCCCGCGCCGCCGCCGATAAAGACCATTTCTTTCTCGGTCTCGCGCGCGAAGAATTCGCCAAACGGGCCCGAAATGGTCACCTTGTCGCCCGGCTTCAGGTTGAAGATGTAGGATGACATCTGCCCCGGCGGCACGCCTTCGCTGCCCGGAGGGGGGGAGGCGATCCGGACGTTGAGCATGATGATGCCGCGTTCTTCCGGATAGTTCGCCATGGAATAGGCGCGCTCAATCGGTTCGGCGACCTTTGAGGTGTACTGCCACAGATTGAACTTGTCCCAATCCTCGCGGTACTCCTCCTCAACATCGAACTTTTTATAGTCGACGATGTGATCGGGCGCGGCGATCTGAATGTAGCCGCCCGCGCGAAAGTTCACGTCTTCGCCTTCGGGAAGGCGAAGAACGAGTTGCTTGATGAAGGTGGCGACGTTGTCGTTCGAGACGACTTCGCATTCCCATTTCTTGACGCCGAAAACCTCTTCGGGGACGTAAACCTTCATGTCCTGCTTCACGGCGACTTGGCAGGATAAGCGGTCGCCATTGGCGGCTTCGCGTTTGGTGATGTGGCTTTCTTCGGTGGGTAGGATCGAACCGCCACCTTCCTTGATCTTCACCCGGCACTGCGCGCAGGTGCCGCCCCCGCCGCAGGCCGAGGGGACGAACAATTGCTGTTCGGCCAAGGTCTGAAGCAGCTTGCCGCCAGCGGGCACACTGATCGTCTTTTCATCGTTGATCGTGATGTTCACATTGCCGGTCGCAACCAGCCTTGATCGCGCGACCATGATGATCGCCACAAGCCCAATCACGATGATCGTGAAGAGCAGTATGCCAAGAGCGAATGTCGTCATGGTGCGGACCTCTTTCGCTTAAAGCTTGATGCCGCCGAACGACATGAAGGCCAGCGACATCAATCCAGCGGTGATGAAGGTGATGCCGAGGCCCTGCAAGCCGTCCGGAATGTCGGAATATTTCAGCTTTTCGCGCACACCCGCCATCGCTGCGATCGCAAGCGCCCACCCAAAACCAGATGAGATGCCATAGGTCGCGCTTTCGGCGAAGGTGTAGTCGCGCTCCACCATGAACAATGATCCGCCCAGGATCGCGCAGTTCACCGTGATGAGCGGCAGGAAGACGCCGAGCGCGTTGTAGAGTGGCGGGAAATACTTATCGAGCACCATCTCCAGGATCTGAACCAGCGCAGCGATGACGCCTATATACGAGATCAGGCCCAGGAAGGTGAGGTCCACATCCTCAAACCATGCCCAGGCAAGCGCGCCGGGCTTCAAGAGATAGGTCAGGATCAGATTGTTCGCGGGAACGGTGATCGCTTGAACCACCATGACCGAAATCCCGAGGCCAATCGCGGTCGAGATCTTCTTGGACACCGCGATAAAGGTGCACATGCCCAGAAAAAAGGAGAGAGCCAGATTCTCAACAAAAATGGCTTTGACCGCGATGGAGAGCAGGTTTTCCATCAGTGGGCCTCCACCGTCTGGATTTCATATTCGCGCTCTTCCACCTGCTCCGGTTTCCATGAACGCACCGCCCAGATAAGCAGGCCGATCACGAAGAACGCTGAAGGGGGCAGCAGTAGCATCCCGTTGGGCACATACCAGCCGCCGTTGTTGACGGTTGGCAAAACGGTGATGCCGAACAGTGAACCCGAGCCGAACAGCTCGCGGATAAAGCCGACGGTCATCAAGATCGCGCCATAGCCAAGGCCGTTGCCCACCCCATCAAGGAACGAGGCGACCGGCGGGTTCTTCATCGCAAAGGCTTCCGCCCGGCCCATCACGATGCAGTTGGTGATGATAAGGCCCACAAAGACGGACAGCGTTTTGGAAATCTCGAACGCGTAGGCTTTGAGGACCTGGTCGACCATGATCACGAGGCTGGCGATGATGACCATTTGAACAATGATCCGGATAGAGCTTGGGATCTGATGCCGGATCATCGAGATGAACATCGATGAAAACCCGGTCACGATCGTCACGGCCAGCGTCATCACTAGGGCCACGGTCATCGAAGAGGTCACCGCGAGCGCCGAGCAAATGCCGAGCACTTGCAAGGTGATCGGATTGTTATCGACCATCGGATCAATCAGCAGCTGTTTGCTTGTCTGCGCCATCAGATTTCTCCTTCGCGTAGGTTTTCAAGGAAAGCGCCATAGCCCGCTTCCCCCATCCAGAAGCGCACCAGACTATCAACTCCGTTCGAGGTCAGCGTTGCACCGGAAAGGGCGTCGACATGGTAGTCATCGCCTTGGGGCGGGGCGCTTTTTGCTACGGTGATCGCTAGCTCGCCTTCGTCGTCGAGCAATTGTTTGCCGTTCCACAAGGCTTTCCAACGTGGGTTATCGACTTCCGCACCAAGGCCGGGAGTTTCGCCGTGTTCGTAGAATTGCAGGCCGTAGATATCATCGCCGTTCTCCTCGATCGCGATGAAGCCATAGAGCGTCGACCACAGGCCATAGCCGTGGATGGGCAGCACTACCTTATCAATCGCGCCCGCGTCATCGCGCAGCAGATAGACGGTGGCGTATTTGGTCTGGCGCCCGATACCAGCTGGGTCATCGGTCAGCGCGATAGAGGTTGCCGGATCATCGGCGGCGGCGCGATCATCGAAGGTTTGCGGATCGAACGCGTCGGTGAACTCGCCCGTAGCAATCTCTAGGACATGCGGCTCGAACGCTTCGAACGCAGTCGCGATGTCCACGCTTTCGTCGTAGACGCCGGCAACTTGGAGAATGTTGACCTGTTTATCGAGCCGCTTGTTGACTTCCTGAATGGGGCGCAGCGAGACGGCAAAGGCCGAAACCGCCATTGAGGCGACTAGGCACAAGGTGACCGCGACGAAAAGCGTCTTGGCCGGACTGTCGACCGGCAAGTCCATAAAGCGGCGCAGAAGGCCCTTGTTTCCAACAGTGTTGGACTGGTCAGGCATAGGCTTTGGCCCTCCGCCGGATGTTGGCTTGCACCACGAAATAGTCGATCAGCGGCGCGAACACGTTGCCGAATAGAATGGCGAGCATCATGCCTTCGGGGAAAGCGGGGTTCACCACTCGGATCAGCACCACCATGAACCCTATAAGCGCGCCGTAGAACCAGCGTCCCAGATTGGTGTGCGAGCCCGAAACGGGTTCGGTCACCATGAACACCAATCCGAAGGCGTACCCACCAACGACAAGGTGCCAGTACCATGGCATTGCGAACATCGGATTGCTGTCTGAACCTATGAGGTTCAGCAACGTTGAAAAGCCAGCCATGCCGATCAGGCAGCCCAGCACCATGCGGTAATTTGCAATCTTGGTGATCAGAAGGAAGGCCAGACCGATGAGGCAGGCGAAGGTCGACGTTTCGCCCAGACACCCCTGAATAAAGCCGAAGAACGCGTCGAACCACGTGATCCCTTGCGCGGCGAGCGAAGTGTAGCCGTCCGAGGCGGAAACCGCGAGAACGGTCGCGCCGGAAAAGCCGTCGACGGGGGTCCAGATCGCGTCGCCCGACATATTGGCCGGATACGCGAAATAGAGGAACGCGCGGCCCGTCAGCGCGGGGTTCAGGAAGTTCTTGCCCGTGCCGCCAAACACTTCCTTGCCGATGACAACGCCAAACATGATGCCGAGCGCCACCTGCCACAGCGGCACGTCCGGGGGCATGATGAGCGTGTAGAGCATCGAGGTGACGAGGAAGCCTTCGTTCACCTCGTGCCCGCGCACGGTTGCGAAGACGACTTCGCAAATGCCGCCCGCGACCAGAGTCGTAATGTAGATCGGGAGGAAGAACAGCAGGCCGTGCAGGAAGTTTGCCAGCACGCTGTTCGGGCTCAGCTCAATGCCCACCGCTTGGAGCAATGCGCCGCGCCAGCTGGGGTCTGCGCCATAGGCTTCAAGCGCCATATTGGTCTGATAGCCGGTGTTGTAGAGGCCAAACAGGATCGCCGGCACCGTCGCAATCACGACATAGGTCATGATCCGTTTCATATCGATATAGCTGCGCGCGTGCGGCGCCACCGTGGTCACCGTTTTGGGCGTGTAGAGGAAGCTCTCCACCATCTCATAGACAGGGAAGAGCTTTTCATATCTGCCCCCCTTGGTGAAGTTGGGCTCTATTTTGTCGAAGAACGCACGCAGTCCCATCACGTCAGCCCTCCCTTTCAATTTTGGTCAGGCAATCGCGCAAAGCGAGGCCGTATTCGTACTTGGCCGGGCAAGCGAAGCCAACGAGGCTCAAGTCTTCTTCATCAAGCTCAAGCGCTCCCAACGCCTGCGCGCTATCGGTGTCCATCACCAGCAAGGCGCGCAGCAACTGCGTGGGCAGGAAATCCTGCGGCATCAGCTCTTCAAATGTGCCCAGCGGGACCATCGCTCGGCGACCGCCATTCAGGTTTGAAGTGAAGGGATGTGGCTTCTTGCGCGCCAAGAGAGATCCCAGAACCGGCTGATAGGCAAACTTGCTGACCATCGGGCGCACCCAGCCCAGCGGGATCTGCTTGCGGTCTTCCTCAATCACGGTGACTTGGCGCGCGTATCGGCTGAGAAAAGCCGCCTCTGGCGTGGTCGGAGCCGAACCGCTGAGTATCGATCCGGAGATAATACGGCTGGGCAGGTTGGGATCGTATTCGCCTTCAAGAAGATCCCGCAAGCTTGCGCCCATCACGGTGCGAACCAGCCTGGGCTCGTGCGCCAATGGACCGCCCAGCGCCACGACGCGGGAAAAGTCGACCTTTCCAGTCAGCATCAGTCGACCAATTGCAATGACATCCTGATAGCCGATCGACCACACGGTGCGGGCAGCCGTTGGCGGATCAAGAAAGTGCATGTGAGTTCCCGCGAGGCCAGCCGGATGGGGTCCCGCAAAACGCGCCACCTTTACGCCTTCAATATCGGCGCCAGGCATATCCGGCCCATCGCTTTGGCAAAGATAGGTGGTGCCGTCAGTCAGCTGAACCACGGCTTCAAGACCGCGCGCGAAATCATCGGTTGCGTCTTCAATAACCAGCGTAGGGTCCGGCGAAAGCGGTTCGGTGTCGATAGCTGTGACGAAGATCGACGAAGGCCGGTCCGATGGTGCGGGAACCTTCGAATAGGGCCGCATACGGAACGACGTCCAAAGCCCGGCTTTGCAGAGCTTTTCGACGATGCCATCGGATTCGCTGGTGGATCCCACATTGCTAAAATCGACCGGTCCAGCTGCTGCCGGATCCGTTTCGATTACGACGCTGACAAGAGCGCGGCGCTCGCCGCGATTGATGGCCGTGACCCGACCTGAAACCGGAGCAGTTACGTAGGTTTGCGGCGTGTCTTTATGCGCGAAGAGCGGCGCGCCGGCTCCCACGACATCGCCTTCTTTCACCGCAAGACGCGGTTTGAGGCCGATAAAATCTCCGCCAAGGGCGGCCACCTGTGAAATCGGTGGGCCTGCATAAATCTTTTGCTGCGGCTCTCCGGCCACCGGCAGATCCAAACCCTTTTTCAAGCGGATTGAAGTCACAAGCTCTTCTTTGCCATAACGCACGCCCGCGACGCGGGCGCCTAACTGATCCCTAATGGCGATCTGGAGCGTCTAATCAGAAGCTATGCGATCACGCCCCCTCAGGCGCACCACACTATTTCAAGATCCCATGTCTGCTCTAGGATAGCGACTTGCAGCGCATTCGCAAAGCGGGCAATCGCTTCGGAAATCCAACCCACTCCGTAAAGCAAAGCTTTTCATGCAAAAAACACATCTCCCGCTCGGTTTGGCGCTTCTGTGTTTGCTTTTTTGCCTTGGATGCTCGCCCACGGCTAAACCTGTGAACGAGTTGAGCGGCGAAGCTTGGGGCACGACATATCAGATAAAGATTATCGCGGATGATACGCGCTTTGACGCGCAGGGGGTGTCACAGGCGTTGCAAGCGACGCTGCGTGAAGTGGATCTTCAGCTGTCCAATTGGAACCCTGATTCCGAAGTATCCCGGTTCAACCAGGCCGCAACGGATGAGGTCTTCAAGCTTTCGCCGGTGATGAATTCGGTGATTGATGTCGCGAATCAGGTGCATACGAAAAGTGACGGCTTTTTAGACATTAGCCTAACGCCCGTGATCGAGCTTTGGGGATTTGGTGCAACTCGGCGACGTGATGCTGCGCAGCCAGAGCCACCAAGCGATGATGAGGTCGCCGCCGCCATGGCTCTTGTGGGGCAGAGCACCGTTCTGGAACATGATGCCTCAGAGCGGACCTTGCGCAAGGCCGGAGCGGGTGCGACGGTTTTCCTATCCGCGCTGGCCAAGGGAGCCGGAATCGACGCAATTGACGCAAAGCTCAGGGAACTCGGGTTTGACAACTACCTGATCGAAGTTGGAGGCGATTTGATCGCCAGCGGCGCGGGGCCGAGCGGGGAGGGGTGGCGCATCGCCATCGAGCAACCGGTGAGCAGGGGCCGGGCGGCGGGTGAAGTTGTCGCGCTGGCAGGGCAGGCGATGGCGACGTCGGGCGACTATCGCAATTATTTCGAACGAGGCGGCGTTCGCTATTCGCACATCATCAATCCGCTGACTGGGCGGCCCGTGGCGCACCGCACCGCTTCGGTCACGGTGCTCTCCGATAAGGCGGTTTACGCCGACGCGTGGGCCACCGCGTTGCTGGCCGCGGGCGTGACACGCGGGTTGGAGATCGCCGAGCGCGAAAACATCGCCGCCTTGTTTATTTCGCGCGTGGACAATACACTTGGAGCAGAGTTTGAAAGTGTTCGAAGCTCGCAATTTGAGCGCCGGACAGCCCACAAAATGGCTCAACCCTAGGGATCTTTACGCGGTGTCGACCTTCCTGTTCGCCTTTGGACTGCTTTTGCTCGTCATGCTTGGCATGGCGGTCGGAGTAATGCTGTCCGGACGCGAGATAAAAGGCAGTTGCGGGGGTTTGAACGCCGTCGGCGACGCCGATCAGTGTGTCGTGTGCAGCAAACCGATCGATCCGGACAGCCCACTTAGAGAACGGTTGCAGTGCCCGCGCGCCCGGAAAATGCTCGAAAACCTCGAAGCGACGGACTAGCAGTAAAAGTCAGCCGACGTTTACATCGCGTCGAGCGGTATTAAGCCCACGGCCAACAGGCACGCTGCGGCAATAGCCCCGAACACCCAAAGCTGAGCGCGCGGTCCCTCGGCCTTCCAAACCCTGCGATACTGATAACCAGCTAAAACACCGACCACGAATAGGATCAGCGCGCTGGTTGGGGAGAGGGTGATGACGAATGAGAGCACGGGCGATTTCTTGTTTGCAGCGATTGCCGTTACAGTGCGGGTGCAAGGGAGAGGTTTATGAGAGCGCCAACCAGCTACGCCGGGCCGCGACGAAAGATCCAAAAGCCCAAACAAGTAAGCCAGTCAATCGAGAAGACCGCTTCGGTCGAAGAGAGCGATGTCCGTAAGGTTCTGGCGACCAAAGGTAACAACATCATTTCAGTAAGGGGCCAAGACACCGTTCAGTCTGCTGTCGAACTGCTACATGAAAAGCGCATTGGCGCCGTGCTTGTTCTTGATGAAGCGGGAGACCTTGAGGGCATTCTGTCCGAACGCGATATTGTGCGAAAGCTGGCCGGGCTGACAGGCGATTTTGGCAATGTGACGGTTGGCGACGTCATGACCACGAATGTGACGACCTGCTCACCCGATGATAGACTCTCAGCGGTCTTGAAGATGATGACAGAAGGCCGTTTTCGTCACCTACCCGTCCTGCAAAATGGTGCTTTGTTAGGAATCATTACAATCGGTGATGTTGTGAAGCAAAGGCTTCAAGATCTGGAAAGCGAAGCGCTTAGCATCAAGCAAGTGATCGTTGGGTGACGGAGCCCTTTCGGCTGGAGGCGTGGGTTCGCTAAAGGTTGAGTTTGATGTTGTCGTTCACCGGATCGTAGCGCAGATCGATGCCCGCCTCCCTAACGTTGGTGAATGATAACATCTCGGCTGATCCGCGAGCATCCAGTCGTGCGGTCGAGACCCCGGCACGATCCAGCAGTTCTTTGAGTTCGGCGCGATTCAAATAGGGCTTGGCCGCTGGGTCGATTTGCACGGTTAGCGATCCTAACTCTGACCCATTCGCAAAGACCGATTTCTCGACTGCGACCAGGCTTCCGGGCTGAAGAGTTGGAGCGCTGGAAACTGCGTCTGGCTTTGCCAAATCGAAGTCAATTCCCATCAAAGCGGACGACGTGGCCTGATCGCTATTTCTCTCCCCTGGTGCGATTTGAGGTTTTGATGCGTCCGGCAGCGCTGCGGCTATGGCGCCTTCGCTCATCGACGCTTGTGGAGTGTCGGCGAGTATAGGAACAGATTCAGTTGCCGTTTCTTCGGAGCTCGCCAAAGCCTTCACTTCAGCAAATGTATCAGTCGCAACCTTTTCGAAGGTGGTCTTTCCGTTGATCAGATCGATGACGCCGGGCGCTGATGCGCTGAAAAACGTGACCAAGATCACCAACCCTAGAAGGCCGGCAAGAAGAGCGTTGGTTACACTCGTCCGACGAGAGTTGACTGCGTCATTCACGGCTACCTGCCCTACACGACAAGGGTTAAAGGATAGCTTGGCCGGCAATATCAAGCAAATAACCCGACTAACGCAGGATTCTTTGGCTCGATTGCCCTGTTTGGCCGATTCTTGGAAACTCCGAGAGATGGCCTTCCCGAGTCGCGGCTCACATTAACCTAACCTGTCGCTTTCCTAAGCACTATTAGAACCAAAATGCCACATAAAAACATTATGTTAGGTATGGTTTCTGTCTATGGTAAACAAGGTTGAAATGATTTGGGAAAGCTGGTCTCATAATGGGGGAACCAAGTTTTTGACGGGTCAGACACGGATCGGTGTCGGACGATCTGGGGGAAAAATAAGTTAACCGGAGTTAGCGCCGCGGATGGGTAACGCGGTCGGCTTTCCATCAAGGAGAGCATCCGGTTGAAGCGAAATGATGAACTGAATTCAGGGTGGAAGGATAAGAGCGGCGTTGGTCGCTGGTAGCGGGGTCTAACCACGCCGCACATGTTCTTCTGCTGGGATGCAATCTGGTGATTGAGGAAAACTGCGGCATGAAGTTTGAAAACGAGACGGGCCAAGAACGCGCAGAAACAACTGCGGAGCAGCTCGACACCGAGGTCACCGAGATCATTCAACCTTTACAAGGCGGACGCGTGGTCTTGCCCGCGGGCGCGACACTGGATGACGTGTCTGTCGAAGGCCGCGATCTTGTGATCGCGCTGGCGGATGGCTCGCGTATTGTCATTCCAGATGGGGCGGTTTCAGTGCCGGAAATCGTCGTCAATGGCGTTGCCGTTCCTCCTGAGACCGTCGCGCAGCTTATCGCCGGCTCCGATCCCGAGCCCGCCGCAGGGCCAACCCAAAGCTCAGGCGGGAATTTTGCCGGCGACGAAGGCGAGATTCAGGCCGCCTTCGATATTGGCGATCTTTTGCCGTTTACCGCTTTCGGTTTTCCTGTGGACGAGGAAGAGGAAATCATCCCGTTCAGCGATGAAGAACCGGAAATCGTCATTCAGACGCCGAACGATCCGGTCGGATCAGACAACGCAATCGACAGCGTCAATGAAGCTGGATTGCCCGAGCGTGGCGACGGAGAGGCTGGTGAACCGGCGGGCACCGACGAAGCGAGCGATTCTGAATCCACTTCGGGCACCATTGTTTTCAATGCCACCGATGGCCTTGCGTCTGTAACGATCAACGGCGAAGTGGTGTCGAGCGTTGATCAGACCATTTCGACGCCCCTGGGCGTTTTGACGATCACCGCGGTGGACTTAGATGCCGGTGTCATTGAATACGCCTACACCCTGGGAGACAACACGCTCGACGTCTCGATCAGCGACGTGTTCACAGTCGTGGTGGAAGATGCCGACGGCGATACGTCTACGGCTTCGCTAACCATCAACATCGTCGACGACGCGCCCATTGCGGCCGATGACACAGCCTCGATCGAGCCGGGTACATTTGGTCCTGCTACAGGTAATGTGCTCGACAACGACGTTTCCGGTGCCGATGATTTTGCTCCGGAGGGAGCGATCAGTTCGATCAGCGCCGGTGACAATACGGTGGAGGCCGGCACAGCGATCCAGGGCGAGTATGGCAGCCTGATTGTCAATGAGGATGGAAGCTACAGCTACAGCCGCGATCCCGGGACGCCAGGGGGCGTCGAGGATGTCTTCGAATACACTGTGGTTGATTCCGATGGTTCGGTCTCCACGGCGACGCTTACGATCAACATTGGCGACGTGCCGCCGACTATCGATGATACTCCCGAAGGAGATCCAGACGATCCTGTAAATGGAGACGAAGGCACGTTTGTTTTCGAAGCGGGTCTTGGAACGCGCGACGGCGAAACTCCTGGGAGCGGCGAGATCGCCGATGGCGACGCGGGCAACAACAGTGATCCTTCCGAGACAACCGGCGCGACGATCGCGTTTACCTCGGCGGATGGGCTCGGCAGCGTTTCTATCGCTGGTGTCACTTTGGACGAAGGCGGGCTTCCTCAGACGATTGTTGATGACGCCACCGGAGTTCTGATCGTTACGGCCCTGACCTTCGATCCATCGACGGGCGCTGGCACGATCACGTACGAGTATACGCTGGCTGATAACACTTCAGGTGATGATACGTCGGTAAGCTTTGACTTGGCGGTCACCGATTTGGATGGCGACACAGCCACTGACACGCTGACGATCAACATCATCGACGATGTGCCCACTGCGGAAGACGACGCCAACGTTCTTGGTGCGGGCGAGTTCGGTCCGATCGGTGGCAATGTTCTGGACAACGATACCCAAGGCGCTGACTCGGCGGTTGTAACCGCGTTCACCGGCTCCGGCGGCGATGGCGCTGCGGGTGACACTATTTCTGGCGAGTACGGAACGCTCACCATCGCGGCGGACGGCACCTATTCCTACACTCGGAATCCGGGTACGCCGGGCGGCGAAACCGACACCTTCACTTACACGATTACAGACGGTGATGGGGACACGTCGAGCGCAGAGCTTGTCATTACGATAACCGACGCTCCGACGACGCTGGATCTGCCGACGGACGGCGAGGACGGAACGGTTGTGGCCGAAGACGGTTTGGCTGGTCCTCCGGCTGGTTCGAACGCGGCTTCGGACAGCGAACTGACCCAAGGCACCTTGAATTTCACCGCGCCTGACGGTCCGGCGATCATCACAATTGGCGGTGTGACGGTAACCGCAGTTGGTCAGACCTTCACGGGCTCTTTCGGCACGATCACAATTGACGCCATCGACACCGGCTCCGTCACTTACACCTACGAGCTGACGACCAACACCGATGGTGACACGACGTCGGACGATTTCGTGGTTCGCGTCACCGATCAGGATGGTGATTTCAGCGAAGACACGCTTTCGATTGCGATCATCGATGACGTGCCGACCGCCAACGCGGACGTGGACAGTGTGACGGAAGACACCGCGCTGATCGCTGACGGCAACGTCTTGACGGGCAGCGGCGGGACCGATGCCAACACGACAGACGGTGAGATCGACGTGACCGGCGCCGACGGCGCGAGCGTTACCGCGGTCGAATTTGGGACCACTGCGGGGACGTTGGGCACTCCTTTGAACGGCACCTATGGTGCGCTGACGCTGAACGCGGATGGCAGTTATTCGTACGAGCTCGATAACACTAACCTCGACGTGCAGAGCCTCGACAGCACCGAGTCGCTTACCGAGATCTTCACCTACACCATTACCGATGGGGACGGGGACACTTCGACGACCACGTTGACGATTACGATCAACGGATCGGACGATATCGTTACGCTCAATGGTCTTGATCTTGACCCGGCTGAACTCACCGTGGACGAGGACGATTTGCCCGATGGCTCGTCGCCCGACAACGCCGCGCTGACGCAAACCGGCAGCTTCACGATTACCGCTCTCGATGGTGTTGTTACCCTCACAGCGGGTGGGGAGACAGTGTGGACGCAGTCCGGCGGCTTTGTCGCAGGTCAGACAGTCACAACCGCGATTGGCGAATTTGAGATCACAGGCTTTACGCCGACTTCGACCGACACCAGTGGCGAAGTGATCGAAGCGACTGTCAGCTTCAGCTATGTGCTCAATGACAACACATTAACGCACACCGCCGCGGGGCAGGACACGATCCTTGAAAGCTTCGCGATCGAAGCGACCGACACCGATGGATCTACGGCAAACGGCTCGCTCGACGTGCTCGTGATCGATGATATTCCTCAAATCTCCGAGGCCGACGTCGATGCGCCGACACTTGTGACGGACGATACGGATATCGTCGGTGGCGCGACCGCCACGGCGAGCTTCGCGTCTCTTTTCGAAACAGTCTTTGGGGCGGACGGCCCCGCTACAAACGACTCCGCTGTCTATGCGCTCTCGATCAATGGCGGCGATGGGACCGATTCTGGTCTCGACGACACCCTGACTGGCGAGAATATCTTGCTGCGGCTCAATGGTGATACGATTGAGGGGTATCTGGAAACATCGGCCGATATTGCCTTCACGTTGGCCCTCAATCCGGCCACCGGCGACATCACGCAGACTCAGCTTCGCGCGATTGCGCATGATGATCCGACCGATAGTGCGGAAACCTTCGCTTCGGGCGCTGCGGAAACTCTAGGTTTCGGTCTGATTTCGCTCGTCGCCACGGTCACTGACGGCGACGGGGACCAGGACTTCGAAGCGCGAGACATCAGCGGCTCCTTTGCGTTCGAGGACGACGGCCCACTGTTCGATTCGACCGTTATCTCTCTTTCTTTTGACGAAGACGATCTTCCAGAAGGAAACGATGACGTCGCAGCCGGAGATGGTCCGGGTGTGACCGGTCCGGTGTTCAGCTACTCGGTCAATTTCGGTGCCGACGGCGCCAACGCCGATGAAATTACGGTGGATTTTGTGTCGGCCCAGGGGATTAATCCCGCGGTCGGGGCGCTTTCGCTGACGTCGGACGGCGAAGCGGTTTCGTTCGATTGGAACGCCGACACCAACACCCTAACCGGGTTCACGACGGATATCGGCGATCCTGTGCTCACGATGGTGTTTGACGTCGTCGCCGGAACGGTGACCGTCGAGTACCTGAAACCGCTCGACCATCCGACAACGGACGCGGACGGGGCGAACGACGGACCCGAGACCGCATTCGAAGACGACATCCAGCTCAGCTTCAACGTGACGATCACGGACGGCGACGGCGACACATCCACCCAGCCTCTTTTCCTGATAATCGACGACGATTCGCCGGTTGCCGTCACGGACACGGCCACTCAAGTGACGGAAAACAGCGCGATCACAATCGACGCTCTGGCGAATGACGCGTTCGGCGCTGATGGCGTCGACACCAGCGACGCAGCTAGTTTGGTCATTGCAACGCAGGCCACGCAAGGAGTCGTAACCTACGATCCGGGCACGGGGTTGTTCACCTACACGCCCAATCCGGGCGCAGGATCGAACGGCAACACGACCGATTTCTTCGAATACACCATTATCGATGGCGACGGCGACGCCTCGACGGCGCGCGTGGATGTCACTTTGCAGCCAGACTCCGAACCCAGCGGCGGCGATGTTGCTGCCGCGGTAGATGACGATGGACTGCCGGGAGGCAATCCGGCGTCAACCACAGGTGATCTGGACGCGAACGCTGGCGATGATCCGGCCGACACGAGCGAGGCGAGCTTTACTGGAAGCCTCAGCTTCGATGTGGGCAACGATGGTCCTGCGAGCATCTCGTTCGCAGCGGCGCTCAATGGCGCTACGGCAGCTATTGGAACAGAAACCGTTACATACGCGGTGGTTGGCGATCTTCTAACGGCCACCGTGACAGGCGGAGCGCGCGACGGGACGGATCTGTTTACCGTTGAGATTACGGATCCAGCGACGGGCGCCTATGTCGTTACGTTGCTTGATAATGTGCTCCACGAAGCGGGCAACGACGAAAACGACGCGACGACTACGATCGAATTCACGGTAGCCGACAGCGAAGGCGAGACGGCATCAACCAACCTCAATATCACCTTCGATGACGACGCGCCGACGGCGAGTGCGGATGTTGACAGCGTGGGTGAGGACGGTCCGATTGTTGCCAATGGCAATGTGATCACCGGCGTTGGCGGGGGCGATGCGAACGACACTGATGGTGTGGCCGATGCGCCGGGTGCGGA
>JBCDAE010000026.1:0-44477 GCA_039186235.1 Pseudomonadota bacterium
CGTGCATCCAGCGTCGCAACCGCAAGCTGGCTCACATCCGCAAGCTGGCTCGCAGCAAGAAGACGATCCACATCCGCAAGCCGACTCGCATCCGCAAGCTGGCTCACAGCAGCTGTCGCAACCGGAGTCGCAGCAGGATTTCTTGTTCATGTGACCGAACAACTTGCCGAGCAAGCCACCCGTTTTCTTGGAGCTGCAGCAGCTGTCGCAAGAAGCAACTTCACATCCGCAAGCTGGCTCGCAGCAAGAAGGTGCTTCGCATCCGCAAGCTGGCTCGCAGCACGAGTTGTCACAGCAAGAAGGTGTTTCGCAACCGCAAGCTGGTTCGCACGAGTCACAGCAGCTGCTGGACTTGCCACCGAACAACTTCGACAGCAATCCACCGCTGCACTTGCTACCACAAGGATCGCAGCATGAGTCGCATCCGCTGTCACAGCATGCAGGTGCCGCACAGGTTGGCTCCGCACAGCAAGATGGTTCTGCACAGCAAGACGCTTCTTCACATCCACAAGCTGGTTCGCAGGTGAACTGCACGCCTTGCAAGTGACCACCGTGGTGCCCAAGTAAGAGCTAAGCGGAGCGTGCTCCGCATCCTGTTCACACTGAAAGTCTGAAGGTCGAGCGCTGATGGCTGATATCAATTCGCGAATTTCCACCCTCGTTGGCGACAACGATGTTGTCCTCTTCATGAAGGGCACCCCGCTGTTCCCGCAATGCGGATTTTCTAGCAAGGCGGTCGCCATCCTTGATCACGTCGGCGTGACCTATGAAAGTGTGGACGTGCTGCAGGACATGGAAATCCGCCAGGGCATCAAGGCTTTCTCCGATTGGCCCACCATCCCGCAGCTTTACGTGAAAGGCGAATTTGTCGGCGGAAGCGACATCATGATGGAAATGTTCGAAGCCGGTGAGCTTCAACAGCTGATGACCGACAACGGCGTCGCCGCCGAGTCCTGATCCTCACGGGTTAGCGGGTTCGAACGATCCCGCATTTCCACTGCACAAAGAAAAACCGCCTCGGGTGACCAAACCCGGGGCGGCTTTCTTTAGCACGGGGAGGTAAGACCAGAGACCAGGAAGATCTCACCTCTTTTTGAAGACCACTGGGTCTGCCACTTACTATGCATTGCCCGTGCCAAACTGATTGGACGCATTCTTTTTAGTGACTTACATGCTTAATGGCGTTTTCAGAATTGGCGGTGTGTAAAGTGATCCGACACATTTGACCGCCCGTTTGCCCCGTTTCTTACACACATCCCTGCCCCTGCACTCGCCCAAAGCTTGGCAAGCGCGCCGCGCATCGGCATCACAGCGTCATGAGCGATTCTGCTGCGCCGCAAGGCATCCCCGCCGCCACCATCATCATCTACCGCGCCTGCCCCGACGGCGGCGCGCCACAAGTTCTGATGACGGTGCGGTCGCGCAATATGGCGTTTGCTGGCGGCATGGCGGTGTTTCCCGGTGGGCGCGTGGACCCCGAGGATTTTGCGCTGGCCGAGCGGATCGCCGCCGAAGCTGGCCTTGAGCCAGACGAAGCCGCGCACCAGATCGCCGCCGTGCGCGAAACACTGGAAGAAACGGGCCTCGCGCTCGGCCGCAAAGGCGAGATCACCGCCGAGACCGCCAGCAAGGCTCGCGTCCTGCTCGAAGAGAAAAAAGCGCTCGCCCCCGTGCTCGCCGCGATGGGTTGGCAGCTCGACCTCGATCAGATCACGCCGTTCGCGCGGTGGTTTCCCAAGAACGAGAACCTTTCTCGCGTTTACGACACGCGGTTCTACCTCGCCGATCTGGGCACCGGCACCGTCGAAGTCTCTGTCGACAACTCGGAAAACACGCGGCTGTTCTGGACCAGCGCGCAAGGCGCTCTCGACGCGGCCGAAGAAGGCGAGATCAAGCTGATCTTCCCCACAAGGCGCAATCTGGAGCGCTTGGCCCAATTTGCGAGTTTCGACGAAGCGCGCGCGCAGGCGCTGGCCATTCCGGTCAAGACCATCGTTCCCAAGGTTGATGTCAGCACGGGCAAGCCAATGCTGACGATCTTGAAGGACGCCGGTTATCCGGTCACGTCCGAACTGCTCGAAACCGTCGCGCGCCAGTAATCACCCCAGTAATCACCCCAGTAATCACCGGCGCAAAAAAGGCCGGCGGTTTTCGTGGAAACTCACCACGCGGTATCCGCGCTCGGCCATCTCTTTGCGATAGTCGTAGCGCGCGTCGGCGATCTCGCGCCGATATTCCTCTTTCGCGTCGATCCGATCCTCCAGATCGGTCGCGCGGCGCATGTCGCTGCGAAGCTCGCGCTTGGCCTCGGAAATGTCGGTCCTGTAATCGATCCACCACGGATTGCTGTCGTTGTTGGGCGAAATCCGCGTGCCGCGCTGCCCGTCCACGATAATGACGGGGTCATCCGCCAAGGCGACACTGGGCGCGCCAAGGGCGGCGAGAACGACGAACGAAACGACAGACTTACGCATAGGGGGCCTCCTGTGGTGATAGGAGCCCAACCTTGCCTTGCGCACCTGAACACAGGCCAACGGAACGCGTAGGCGGGTTCAACTCGCCCTGAGGCGTTCTTGGGCAACGATCAAACGAATGGGTGGGAAATGGCGCGCCCTGTAGGACTCGAACCTACTACCTCAAGATTAGAAGTCTCGCGCTCTATCCAGATGAGCTAAGGGCGCGCGCCGACACGGCCCTTAGCGCGCTTTCACCCGAATGGGAATCACGCTAGGGCGCGGATCGCATGGAAAAAAGCTCTCTTCCCCCCGAATTTGATACCGATCCCACCGACGCGATTGTCGCGACGGATACGGCGCCCGTCACGTTCCGGTTTTATGATTTCGTGATGGCTGCCTTTGTGGCGATCCTGCTGCTTTCGAACATTATCGGAGCGGCCAAGCTCACCTTTGTCGAAGTGAGCTGGTGGCCCAACGGCCTGTGGCCCGCTCCGGATGGCACCTTCATCTACGGCGCGGGCATCCTGTTCTTCCCGCTGGGATACGTCATTGGCGATGTACTGACCGAGATTTACGGCTTCGCCCGCGCACGCCGCGTGATCTGGACCGGCTTTGCGGCGATGATCTTCCTCGCCTTTATGAGCTATGTCGTGGTCAGCCTGCCGGCCTTTGATGGGTGGACCTGCGCGGCGACCGGCTTTGACAATCCTCCCGGTCCACTGGGCAACAATATCGACCCTAACGGCCCGCCGGGCGCTATCTGCCAGCAAACCTATGAAAGCGTGTTCGGCAGCACTTGGCGCATTGTCGTGGCCTCCATCGTCGCGTTCTGGGCGGGCGAATTCGTCAATTCCTATGTCATGGCCAAGATGAAGGTCTGGACCCAGGGCCGCGCGCTATGGACCCGCACGATCGGATCGACCGTGGTGGGCCAAGGGGTCGACAGCCTGATCTTCTATCCCGTCGCCTTTTACGGCATCTGGACGACCGACGCTGTGATCACGGTGATGGTTACAAACTGGCTCCTGAAGGTGTTCTGGGAAGCCGCCCTCACGCCGGTGACCTATGCGGTGGTTGGCTGGCTCAAAAAGGCCGAAGGGGTCGATCTGTTTGACACCGAAACCGATTTCTCGCCGTTTTCAGGCAAGGAAAAACGCGCATAGGGTATTCAGCCTTAGTCTTCATCTGAGCGCAGGGCGTCGTCTTCGACGATATCCACCCGCGGGCTGACGCCCAGCCGCGCCGCCAGCAGCTTCATATCCTTCTCGACCGGTCCGCTTGCGAGAGAGGCGTGACTGGTCGCCAGCCTTAGGACCAGCGCGTCCTGCTCAACGAACAGGCGGCTCATATCGAGCGAGCGGCGCGAACGCGCGCCCAGGCGCCGGGCTAGCCGCACGCTCAAACCCCAGTTGATCGCTTCGTCCAAAGCTTCCTGGGGGGCGAGCGTGCGCACGCGTTCATCCAATTCAAGTGCGTTGCCGTTGGCGGATATCGCGGCGGCCAGCATCGCTCGCTGTTTGCCATCGATCGCGATCCAGCGCTTTTGCAGCGCCCAGTTGATCGCTTGAGGCAGACGAATGTTCGGTTCAATCTGCATCGAGGCCAGGGAGAGCATCGTCGCCGCCAGCCTCAGCCTTTCGCTCCCGTGTTCGCCCGAAGGCGCGGCGTCGAGCGTCCAACTCGCCACCCGCGTCGCCAAAGTGGGCGGCGCGCCCCGCTGCGAGGCAAAAACCGAAACGCCCGCCAAAAGCGGGTCCTGCGCGCGCCCATCGGGCGCGAGGCGATCGTAGAGCAGCCCCTCGCGAAGACCCCATGAGGAAAAGACAACCCTGCTGGGCTCCAGCGTCGCAAGCAGGGCTTGGAACAGGATCGCGGCGTCCGGCAGCTTTTCCGAACGCATTGTGGAGATGCGCTGGCGAGCTTTTAGCTCCTCGGCCGTCTGGTCGGCCAAGGCTCGTGAGATGGCCTTGGCCCGCTTGGCGCTGAGGATAAATCCATGCGGATCGCTCAGCGGGTGCCCTTCTTCCTGCATGGCAAAGACCGCCATGGCCCGCCATGTGCCGCCCACCAGATAAAGCGGCGCGCCCTTAGCCCGCTTGCCCGCACGTTTCTTGAGGACCGTTTCGATGGCGGAGCGCATGGCATCGGGCGAACCTTCGCCCTTGGCGCGATAGTCGGGAAGGCGCAACGTACCCAGTTCGAGAGACACGGGATCAGTCACGTCATCCTTGGCCAGATTGGCCAGTTCAAGGCTACCACCGCCGAGGTCGGCCACCAGGCCTTTCGCACCGGGAAAGGCCCCCGCCACGCCGTGCGCGCTCAAGATCGCCTCTTCTTCACCCGATAGGATGCGCGGATCGAGGCCCAGCTCGCGCAAGCTGGCCACAAATTCCGATCCGTTCTTGGCCTCGCGCACCGCCGCCGTCGCGACCGTCTCGACATCGGCCACCTCAAGGTCTTCGATCAACAGCACAAATCGGCGCAGGCCCCGCATCGCCAGATCGATAGCCTCATCCGCCAGTTTGCCGGTCTTGGCGATATCGCGGCCAAGCCGGGCCGTGACCTTCTCATTCAGCAGCACGGTGGGCGCGCGCATCGCGCCGCCATAGACCACCATCCGGACCGTGTTCGATCCAATATCGATAATCGCGCGACTGGCTGTGTTCCCCGAAAAAGCCCCGTCGCGGTCCCCTCGCCGTTTCTTGAAGCTCATTCGATCGTCCGCTCCGCTCCCTGCGCGTCGACGTTGATCGGTTCCTCTGGATCAGTCGCTGCGGCCTCGGCGAAGCGACAATTTGGGAACCGCTCCGGCTTCCAAAGCACCTCCGCGTCCGGAAAGCGAGGGGTTGGTCATGAAATAGCGGTGACAATTGAACGGTTTTTCGCCCGGCTCCACCCGCGAATAGCTGCCATCGGCGTTGAGCCACCAGCTTTGTTCGGTGTCGAGCATATTCGCGAGGAGCACTTGCTGGAGCACCTGATCGTGCACCGTCCGATTGAGAACCGGGATCAGGCTCTCCACGCGGCGGTCGAGATTTCGGCCCATCAGATCGGCCGAAGAAATGAACACCGCCGCCTGCGGGCTGGGCATCGCATGGCCATTGGCGAAGGCGTAAATACGGCTGTGCTCGAGAAAGCGGCCAATGATCGATTTGACCCGGATGTTCTCGGAAAGGTCAGGCACGCCCGGCCGCAAACAGCAGATACCGCGCACCACCAATTCCACCTGCACGCCCGCGTCGCTGGCCGCGTAGAGGCGATCGATCATGCCCTTATCGGTGATCTGGTTGCATTTGAGCCAGAGGGCCGCGGGCAGGCCCTTGCCTGCGTTCGCGATTTCGGTGTCGATCCGGCGATACAGCTCTTCGCGCAGATCCAGCGGCGCAACCTTGATAAGCTCCATATCCTTGGGCTCGACATAGCCCGTGACAAAATTCATCATCCGCGCCGCGTCCCGGCCCAAGCGCGGATCGGCGGTGAAAAAGCTCATATCGGTGTAAATTTTGGCGGTGATCGGGTGATAATTGCCCGTGCCAAAATGGCAGTACGTGCGGAAGGAATTGCCTTCGCGCCGAACCACCATTGCGGTCTTTGCGTGGGTTTTCCAATCGGTGAAGCCGTAGATCACCTGAACGCCTGCGCGCTCCAGCTTGGTGGCCCATTTGAGGTTTTGCTCTTCATCAAAGCGCGCTTTGAGCTCGACCACGGCGGTGACCGAAATGCCGTTCTCGGCCGCTTCGATCAGGGCGTTGATCACATTGGATTGCGAGCCCGCACGGTAGAGCGTCTGCTTGATCGCCACCACATCCGGGTCCGCCGCCGCCTGCCGGATGAAGTCGACCACCACTTCGAAGCTTTCGTAGGGGTGGTGGACCACGATGTCCTTTTCGCGGATCGCGGAGAACACATCGCCGTCATGCTCGCGCACACGCTCGGGATAGCGGGGGGAATAGGCGTCAAATTTCAGATCGGGGCGATCTTCGGACACGATCTCGGACAGGCCATCGATGCCGATCATCCCATCGGTCTTGATAACCGCCGCCTCGTTCACGCCGAGCTGTTCGAGCAGCATAGTCTCGGCGGCGGGATCGAAGTCCTCTTCCAGCTCAAGCTGGATCACCTGACCACGTCGGCGGCGCTGGATCGCGCTGCGGAAGGTGCGGACCAGGTCTTCGGCCTCTTCCTCGATCTCGATATCGCTGTCGCGCAGCACGCGGAACAATCCATCGCCCTCAATTGTAAAGCCCGGGAACAGCCGCTTGGCGTAACGCTGGATCAGGCTGGCAATCGAGATGTAGGTCGCCTCGCCGCCATCCGGCCCGGCGCCCGCCACCTCGTCAGGCAGGCGCACAAAGCGCGGCAGCGCCGTCGGGATCAGGATCATTTCAATGAGCTGCTCACCGTCCGCGTCTCGCGTTAGCGTAAACAGCAGGCCCAGCCCTTCGTTCTGGACAAAGGGGAACGGGTGCGCCGGATCGAGCGCCTGCGGGGTGATGACGGGCAGAATCTCTTCGAGGAAGAAATTGGACAGCCATTCGTGCGCTTCGGGCTTGATCCGCTGTTCATCCGCAATGTGGATGTCGGACATCGCCAAAGCTTCGCGAAGCAAGCGCCAGATATCCTGTTGCCGCTCCGACAGCTCGGCCAGTTTGGATCGGATGGCGACCAGTTGCTGTCCGGGCGTGCGTCCATCGATCGCAACCTTATCAATGCCGCGCTGCGCCTGACCCACGAGGCCGGCAACCCGGATCATCATGAACTCATCCAGGTTGCTGCCCGAAATGGACAGGAAGCGCAGCCGTTCAAGCAGCGGGTAACGCGGGTTTTCGGCTTCCGCCAACACACGTTCGTTAAAGGACAGCCAGGAGAGCTCGCGATTGGAGTAGTTGTCCCCATCGGCGACGGGACCGGGAACCGGCTCTTCGAATGTGATCGGGGCGCTGCTCATCGCTGCTCTTCAGGTTCCTCCGGCCTGCGCCGCCTATCGACCGCGCTCTGATCGCATGGGTTAGTCCGTAAGTCCGGCTTTGGACTTGGGTCTTACCACAAAAAAGTCAATTTCGTTTGAGGTGCCTCAAAGGGCCACTCTCAGGTCAAATCAGGGACTTGGCTTCAGCAATCTGCGTGATGCCGCGTTTGCCATTACCGTCACGGCCAAGCTGCACAATCACATCAATCACGCTCGCGGCGTAGGCAATCGTGTCCGACCGCGTCAGCCCGATGCCGGTTTGCATGACCATCAAGGACAGCTGCTCCAGCGCGCCGCGCAGGCTGTTAGCGTGAATTGTCGAGAAACTTCCGGGGTGGCCCGTGTTGATCGCGCGCAGGAAGGACACGCTCTCTTCGCCGCGCAATTCGCCCAGCACGATGCGATCTGGGCGCAGTCGCAAGGCCGCCTGAAGCAATTCGTTAGCGGTGACTTTAGCCTCGCCCAACTCACCCTTCACTGCGACAAGCCCAACGCAGTTTTCGCCGGGAAACTTGAGCTCCGGCGTGTCTTCGACCAGCACGGCGCGTTCTTGTTCGGGTATTTCGCCCAGCATGGCGTTGAGGAATGTCGTCTTCCCGGTGCTGGTACCGCCCGAAATCAGGATCGTGCGACGATGCTTTATCGCTTCGCGCAGATACGCGATCGGCTGCGTCTGCGGATCGGGCATCACCACACCGGCTTCGCCCGCCAAGGGCCCCGTGTCGTACGCGTCGAGCGGCAGATCAAGCCGACGGTGGCGGCGGATCGCCATGATCCAATGCTTGCGGCTGGCTGGCGGGCCGCAGAACTGGATACGCGCGCCGTCGGGCAAGGTCGCGCCCAGCAGCGGGTGCTCGCGGTTGATACCCTGGTGGCTGACGCGCGCGACCTGTTCGGCGAGGCGTTGCACCAGCCGATCGTCGATTTCGGGCGTTTCGATCCGGCGAATGCCTGCGTCCACCGACGCGTCTTCCACCCAGACCTCTCCAGGGCGGTTGACCATGATTTCGGTCACCGTGTCGCGATCAAGCCATCGTTTGAAGGGCGCGAGATAGGCGTCGAGATAGACGCTGCGTTCGGCCATCTGGTCCAGGCTGCTGGGTTCAACCGGAGCTTCGTCCGAACCGGGCAAAGCCGCGCCCGTTTGGGGCAGAGGATGAATATCCGCGCTCATCAGACCAATCCGCCCGCCGCCTCAGTTCGCGACCGTGCTGAAATCGAGATTGCGCGCGGTGAACACACGCACGGGTTCGCCCATCTTCACGCGGATGGTGGGGCTGATGTTCACATCCGGAATCGCCTGCTGACCGCCGTTCACGATCAGGCTGGCTCCGCCTGAAACCGCCGCGCCAAGCCCACCGATAACCGAAAGCAACATGGCCGATCCGAACCGCTTGAAGAAGTGGCTGTTGACGTCGCCCTCCAGACCCGTCGTCCCGTCAAACGCGACGGCGGGGGACGCGATACGCACGACCACACCCTGCGGCGTGATGACCTCTTCCCAGATCACATAGGCGCGCTTCTGGCCCTGCTGAACGCCGGATTGATACTGACCGATCAAGCGCGAAGAGCGCGGGATCAGAACCTTGGTGCCATCAAAGCTGCGCACATCCTCGCTCACCACCGCGCGCACATAGCCCGGCACATCGGTGTTGATGGCGGTTTCCAGAACCGCCGGGATTAACGTGCCTTTGATAACCGTGGTCGACGCGTTGGTCATCTGCGTCGCTTGCGCAGGAGCGCCGCCTACACCGCCGATCGAATTGGCGAACGCCGCCGCAGACCCGGCGATGGCATTCCCCGTCGTGGGCGCGGCCGTCATACTCGCCGAGGTGGCTGGCGCAGCGGCCACGTCCGGACTGGCCGCGACGCTGGCGTCGAACACCATGGCCGGACTGGAATAGGGGTTCACCACCGGGCCTTCCACGCTGTCGGGCGACCGTGGCAAGACCGGTGCTGGCGCCGGATCAGGGCGTCGCGGCGGCGCAACCGGTGCGGGACGAACCGGGACCGCTGCCGGCACTACGGGCGCGGGCGCAGCGGTGCCGACCGTTTCCGGCTCAGGCAATTGTGCCGCATTCATGCTCCAGAACACGACCGCGCCAAGACCCATGATGATCGCGACCGCCGCCGCCGTGCCCAATCCATCGCCAGTGCTCTTGCGTTCGGAAACGGTCGGGAAAGCGGCTCGGCTCGCCAGATCGATGATCTCAGCGCTTTCGCGTTCGCGCGGATCACCCGCTTCGGGAGCCCCGTTCGCTTCTTTTCCGCCGGGAAGACGTTTCGCCAATCGCATTATCTCGTCTCCATCTGATGTGCGTATCCTGCGCGGGCCGAAAGCGTCCCAGCGCCTGTTCTGAACGGGTTGGTCTTGGAATGAGTCATGACGCGAGCGCCCCTTCGCCAGAAGGACCGGTGTTGGTCAGCGTCGCGACTTCTTCGCCGGATCGTAAAATGATCTGGCTGGGAACCCGATCGAGCACGACCGTGTCGCCGCGAACCGTGAAATTCACGGGGCCTTCTTCGCCGTCATCGTTGGTGATGAGAATGGCCGGGATCGAGATCCCGGTGGGCCATGTGAGGAAAAGGGCGTCGCCATCGTCATAGGCGCGCGTAGGAAGAAGGCCACTTTCGCCCGACCCGGCCCAGGCGAAGTTCAGCGCAGCCGGATCGAGCACCGCGTAAGGATCGTTGGCCGCCGCCAGTTCAAGCGCGTTCGCCTTCGCTTCTTTTTCGGCTTCCAACGCCGCCAATCGCGCCTCTTCGCGCGCCTTTTCCAGCTCGGGATGGCGGAACTGGAGCACGTAGAGCGGCGCGTTGTTGGGCGCGGCCACCAGATCGAACAGATAGGTCCGCTTGCTGGTCACAACGGTTAGGTTGGTGACAGCTCTCGGCTCAAGCGGCTTAACGAATAACAGCGATTGCGCCTTGTTGGGCTGGACTTGCCACGCTTTGCTATCCCCGATGGCGACGTTCTGGATCGCTTCGTCGTCGGCAAACTTGACCGTGGTTTGCACCTTCACCTTACCGCGAATGGTGAACACCGTGTTGGCGTCGTACACCTCGGTGATGATGCGTGCGTCCGTGGGCGCAGGCTCAACGGATTCGTCCTGCGTGTACGCAGGCGCCGACGCCATGGCTGCCGCCACCACAGGCAGGAAAAGAGCGGCGCGGTTCATCGGGAAGTCTCCATTTGGGGGCGCAGGCCGCGATTGGACGCGCTGCGAAAACGATTGCCAATGCCGCGAGTGCGCGCGGAGGGATCGGTCGCGGCACCGTTGGACGCGCCTCCTGACGACGAGGTGTAGACCTTCGTTTCGCGCACCGTTGAGGCTCCACTGTCAGTGTCGTTCGCGGCCATGACAGCCGCGGCGGTCACACCCGCGCTGCGGGCGCTTGCGACGGCGGTTTGCGGTTTGGACTGCGCGGCGCGATCGGGCGCCGGGGCCATCTGCGCCGTAGGAGCGACGCGGATCGCGCCAGGGGCGCTGGCCACTTCTTTCTCAGCGCTTGCGAAGCCAAAGACCTGCCATTTCGATACCATCACCGACGAGGTGATGATCGCCATCAGCATCAGCATGCAGTGGACAAAACCGACCACGAAAAACGCCATCGCCGCCTGTTGGTTGATCTCCTGCCCTGGCCCCGCGCTTTCGACCAGCGATGCAAGGATCGGCACCGCCATCTCCAGCATGATTGATCCGCCGACCACCGCAAACAGCGGGGCGAGCGAGAGCATCAACATGCCTTTAAGCCAACCGACGAACAGCCCGCGCGTCTGATTAAACAGCGCCATCACCACGAAAATCGGGCCGATCGCCAGCAACAGGGCAAGTCCGATGCGCGCGGTGACGAGCAACCCGACTGTGCCCAACAGCAAGAGCAACGCGCCCAGCCACATCATACCCGGCGGCGAAAACATGTTGATGTCCGTCTGCCCCGTGGATGCTTCCTGAACCGCGATGAAAACAACGTCGAGCTTTTGCGCGAACGTAACCGTGGCCGCCCCATCGCTGTTGGTCAGCACCCCGGCCAGCCAGTCCGGCGTCTTGACAAAAATATTGTAGAAGACCGCCGAGAACGCGGCGAAGCTGGTCGCGAAGGTCACGACCAGACCAATCGTCATAATCCGCGGCACAAGGGCTCGGATCGAAAGGTTGGACCGGCCCAGCATCAGGCTGATGCCGAAGAAAGCGACATAGAGCGTAAGCAAGATGGTGAGGACCAGAGACATCTCGCCTTGCGATCCAAACAGCTGGCCAAACGCCTGCTCGCTGACCTCGCTCGCGATGCAATCGACAGCCGTCAGTGCGGCGGTGACGCCCGCGCCGACCTCTTCGGCCACCAGATCGCAACTCGTCGACACTACTCCGCCGCCTGCCACAGGGGCTGGCCGCCCTCGCTGATCGCGCCGTGCGCTTCGGGTTCGCCGCCACCGGGCCACGCGCGGTCGGTCAGCGCGGGATACCAGGCGCTGGGTTCATCGCCCACCGCTTCGCGCAGTAAGTCCAAACGCCGGACCGACGCCTCGCGGCCCGAAAGGATCGTCAGAACTTCGGGCGCGCCCGAAAGGTCCAAACGCACCACGACGCTCGCGTCAGGCTGGCGAACGAGGAAACAGCGCGAGTGCGCGGGCAACGCACGGATCAAAGCCAGCTCGTGATCGGTCAGCCCAAAGCCTTCGCAATAGTCTTCGGGTCGCGCGCGCGAATTGGGCATGAAGATCATGGTCGCGGTCTGCTCGACCAGAGCGGTCGAAATACGGCTTTCGAGCGCGTCGCGCGCCGACTGCGTGGCAAAGCCCACGAGCGCGTTGCGCTTACGCAGCGTTTTGAGCCAATCGCGGATACGCGCGGCGAACACTTCATCGTCGAGGGCCTTCCAGCCCTCGTCGATCAGGATCATCGTCGGCTTGCCGTCCAGCCGCTCATCAATGCGGTGGAACAGATACATCATAACCGGCGTACGCAAGCGCGGGTTTTCGAGCAGCTGGGTCATGTCGAACCCGAGCACGCGCGCGTCCAGATCGAGCAGATCGCGCTCATTATCGAACAACCAGGCGTGCTCGCCGCCCTCGCCGCCCGACGTTGCGATCCACGCGCCTAGTCGATCGGCGAGATCGCCCGGTTCGGGACGTTTAGCGCCAGCCAGCAATTCCTTGAAGTGGCGCAGGCGGCGCAGCCTCGCGTCGTTGGCGTAGGCTGCGTCGACCGCGGCGCTGATGCACGCGTATTCCTCAGGACCTTGCGCGTCGAGCAGCACCCCGAGCCAATCGCGCAAAAACGCTTTGTTCGCGGGTGTGTCGGGCAGCGACAGCGGGTTGAAACCCGTCGGCTCGCCCGGATTGATCCGATCGTAGCGACCGCCAATGCCGCGAATGAACAGTTCGGCGCCGCGATCCTTGTCAAACAGGATGGTGCGCGGGGCAAACTTCTGCGCTTGCGCGGCGAGGAAGTTCATCACCACGGTTTTGCCTGAGCCGGACGGTCCGATGACCGAGAAATTGCCCAGATCGCCGTTGTGGAAGTTGAAGAAGAACGGTGTCGCGCTGGTGGTTTCCAGCAGCGTCACCGCGTCTCCCCAATGATTACCGCTGGCCTTGCCCAACGCAAAGCCGTGAAAGCTGCCAAAGCCCGCCATGTTCGCGCTGGAGATCAGCGCGCGGCGCACAATGTAGTCTTCGTTGCCGGGGAACTGCGCCCAGAAGGCTGGCTCCAGATTGGTGTCTTCGCGCACCGCAATCGCGCCCGTATCCGCCAGCGCCGCCGCGCAGGCCGCCGTGGCGTCGTCGAGCCGGTCCAGCGTGCGCTCGCGCACCAACACCGTCAGGTGATGATCGCCAAAGCCCACCGCGCCGTTGCCCAGTGCATCGCGCGCGGCCATCATATCGGCGCGCTCAGCCGCCGCCTCTTCGTCCACTGACCGCGAACGGCGCAGAGCCAAGTCGATACGCTCGCGCGCCGTCGTGCGCTCATTGGGCGCGTAGCTTTCGGTCACGACCATTTCGTAAGGGAGCCGCAACAGCCCATCGAGCAGGCCGGGCGAAGTCGCCTCGGGATAGTCTTTGAGCCCGAGAATGGCGGCGAAATCGGGATCGGCCGATCCCTTCAGCTCCATCGCATCGAGGCCAACGCTGGCGCGGCGATAGGGTAGCATTTGGCCGATATCCGTTTCCGGCGTCGGCCGACGCACGGGGCGCATCTCGCCGTTATAGAGCGCAGAGAGCAGCTCCAGCATTTCCGAGTTTGAGCCGCCATTGGACCCAGCCGCCTCGTAGTCGCCGAGGACAGCCGCGCCATAGGCCGATAACGAAGCAGTGAGGCCCGTGACCGCGGCTTTCAGGCTGCGAATGTCTTTTGGGTCCGCTTCCAGCTCATCCTTGCCTTGGCGTGAGAAGAATTTGGAGACCCGTTCGGGAAAACCGGTCTTTCCGCGCGCCGGGCGGCGGATTAGCGTCACGAACTGGTCGTTGATGAACAAGGAACCGCCAGCGAGGCGCTCTTTCCAGCGCGCGTCGATATGGCCGCTCAATGGATCAGGAAACTCGGCGTCGAGCTCCACTTCGACCCGGCGACGGATGACGTGGTGGTAAAGGACAAAGCGCGCATCCAGCGTGGAGCGTAACATCACTTCGCGCGTCGCCGCGTGGGCGTTAAGCGCTTCGGAGTCTTCGGTTTCGAACAGCAGGCCCGGCACCTGGATCGCGCTCATCACCGAACCGTCGCGCAGCAAAACGGTGCTTTCGTCGATCAGCCGCTCGTAAGGCAGGCGATCGCCGACCAACGCTTCTTTCGCGCTCCAGCTGGCAGGTCCGATCCACTTGGCCATAGTCAAAGCCCCTCCTTAAGAGGCCATCTCGATATCGCGATCAGGGCGCATAGCTGTTGCACCCCCAACGCTTGAAGTTGGGCACGCGCGGGCATTTGGAGACTTTGGTGATCCAAAGGTCAAAGATGCGCGGTTCGCGCAGACACGCAAAGTAGCCCATCACGTGCATGATAATGGGCACCGGGATCACCCACAGGCTGTTCAGGACCAGCCACGCGATCGTCGACACCGTCATATTGATGATGAAGAAATTCATCGTCACGCCCCAAAACATCTGCGGGCGCGTCACGCTGCGATAGATGGGATGGCGGACGAGTTCCGACATGATCAGAAGGCCGCGATCGAATTGACGAGGCGCGGCGCGCCAAAGATGATGAAGACACCGACTATGACCGTTCCGCCATACCGCCAGTTCATCCGTCCGGTGAGCATCATGAAGCCGACCCCGGCCACAGCCATCACCGCAAGACTGGTCGCAATCGGCCCGAGAAGGATGTTTTGCATCCATACCAAAGCATCAACCAGCGGGTTACCGCCACCTGTTGCGGTTTGAGCAAAAGCCGCCCCCGGAGTTGCAAAGGCCGCGAAGACGACCAGCAAACGGGTCAGAAGGCGAAAGGGCGAAGTCATTTCAGTGTCCATACTCTTATTCTTAAAGTGTGCCGTGTCGTTCCGTACCCGTCGCTATCGCGCCGAACCGGGGCGCGAACGATCCGCCAGCCGCCCCATGATCGCGGCGACATAGTTTTGGGTCTCTCTGATCTTTGGAATTCCCCCAGCGCGCATGACACGTCCGGGACCCGCGTTGTAAGCGGCCAGCGCTTTCTCCAGATCGCCGTCGAACCGGTCCAGCTGCTCGCGCAGGTAACGCGCTCCACCTTCAAGGTTGTCCATGGGGTCATCGGGATCGACGCCCAGATACCGAGCGGTCGCGGGCATGAGTTGCGCGAGCCCTCGCGCGCCAGCGTGACTGACGGCGTCCGCGCGCCAACGGCTCTCTTGCCAGACGACGGCTTCCAATAAGCTAGGGCTCAAGTCAAACCGTCGGCTGAGTTCAGCGATCTTTGCGCTGTAAGCCTGCGGAATGGCCAATCGAGAAGACGAGGCAAGTGCAATCGATTGATCGGGTAGGGTCAGCTCGGCCGGTGCCTCGGGGGTTTCTTGAGGCTCAACTGACAGCCCAAAGGTCGTCCCGGCGTAGTCTCCGGTAACCCACATTGCCCCTTGCGAACTGACTTCGATAACATCGGCGCGCGCGGGGACGGAGGCCAACGAAAAAGTCGCCGCCAAAACTCCAGCCAAGATAAGGCGCGAGGCGCGCGCGTGAATCATTTGCACCACTCCAAGTGGCCGGACCCTTGTCGTCTCTACATGACAAACGGGTGACAGCGCACATTTTGGGATAAGACGGAGTATCGCAATGAGGTTAACGTTTCACTCAAAAAACGCCACGCGCGGGGAAGCGCGTGGCGTTGAAGAGTGCTAGCAAACGGTCGGACTGGTTGTCCGACGCGCGTCTGAGCGGCAGACTTGGTTAGTCTCGACGCGATAGACGGGTTGTGAACTCGCCGGCTTCGAGCATTCGGATAGCCTTGCGTGCGAGCCTACGGGAATCGATCGCGTCCCCATCGGCGGTCTCAAGTTCGACCGGATCCGGGCTGACAAGCGCGCGCTCAAACATCGCACGAGCGGTTTCTACGTCCCCGTTTTGGGCGTGCGCGATACCCAGATTTATAAGCAGCGCGGGATCTTCCGGCGCCGCCTCCACACTGCGTTCAAGCGAAGTGATCGCATGAGCCGAGCGTCCTTCGACAAGCTGCTCGGAAGCCAGTTCAATTGACTCGTTAGTCGGCGAGTCGGCAGCTGCAAGTGGGGCCTGGGCAGAAGCGACCAAAAGTGCCGCAACGGCGGTTGTTGTGAGTGTCATGTCTCTTCTCCTTAATCGTTGAAGAGAGCATGCCTTGATTTCGCAACAAATGCAACAAAACCGTCATAATGTCTTTTTTTGGTCTTTTTTAGTCGCCAAGTTATTGATTTTACTAGTATAGTATGATGTCACATATGATGGTTAGTTGTCACTTATCCATAACAAATCTGTCATAAATGTCACGTCAGAGTCTTTGTTTCAGAAATGCCTTATCCCTGTAACGCTGTCCAAATTCTGTCATTCGGCATCCGTAGCGGAGGCCTCGCGACTAACTGATTAGCGCTTTTGATTCTCGGACACTCAGGGGACCGCTCGCTGTGAAAATGATACAACGCACTCTCGTTCTTGGTTGCAGCCTCATCGCTTTGGCGGGCTGCGGCGCCGATGAAATCGTCTCGCCCGGCACCGGCGGTGACATCATCATCACTAACCCCACGCCAACTCCGACGGCCACACCAACGCCGACGCCGACGCCAACAGCAACGGTGGCACCGGTCACGCCAGCGGCTGGTTGCCCAACCATCGCTTCGACCGGAGGCCTCACCGACGCTGGCACGATCAGCGGCCCGACCGGCGAGTATCGCGTTTGCACACTCCCGGCTAACTTCAACACTGACGATAACCTGCCCTTCATCGATGGGCTTTTGTACCAGATCGAAAACACGGTGACCGTTGGCGCTGACGAAGGCTTCTCCAGCACTGACACCGAAGTCACTCTGTCGATCGAAGCGGGTGCGATCTTCTTCGCCCAAGCGGCTTCCGCTCTCATTGTGAACCGCGGCAACGAAATCGACGCCAGCGGCACCGCCACTCGTCCGATCGTCTTCACCAGCCGTGATAACGTTCAAGGCCTCAACACCGACAACTCGCAAGCGCAATGGGGCGGCATCGTTCTCCTCGGCCGCGCCCCGGTTTCGGACTGTCAGGACAATGTTTTCAACACGCCGGGCAACCCCAACGCAAACGCCCAGTGCCAGCAGCGTCTTGAGGGATCGGCGACGACCTTCTTCTTCGGCGGCACCGACGCGAGCGACGACTCCGGCACCTTTGAGTATGTTCAAATGCGCTTCTGTGGCTTTGAACTTACGCAGGGTAACGAACTTCAGTGCCTCACCACTGGCGGCACCGGAAACGGCACAGATTTCAACCATGTTCTTTCGTTCAACAGCTCGGACGACGGCGTCGAATTCTTCGGCGGCGCGGTCGACATGAGCGAACTCGCTGTAATCGGCGCTTCCGACGACTCGATCGACGCTGACTCGGGTGTCGACGCAAACATCGAAACCGCGGTTGTCGTACAGCGCTCCAACACCGGCGACAGCATCATTGAATTCGATTCGCCGGACGACCTGGCCGACGGCACGCCGGGCGATGCGCTTCCGCAAAGCCGCATGGTCGTCAATAACTTCACTTTCGTGCAGCGCTCGTCGGCCTCGGGCCAAGCGATCCGTGCGCGCGGCGGGGCGGCTCTTGGTATCACCAACGGTGTTGTCGATGTGGACACCGCTGACGATGTCTGCCTGCGCATTGATGAAACCCCGACGCTCAACGCGATCATCGCGATCGACTCGGTGGTTTGCGACGGCGCCAACCGACCCACTCGTGGCGATGATGGTCCCAGCGACCAGCAAGTTCAGGACGTGGTTGACGCCGGCACGAACAACAACTTCTTGTTCACTCTCTCGCTGACCAACAACCTGGTGAACGGCGCAAACGAAAACGGTGTGACCGCGTTCGACGCGACCGCGCTCTCCTCGTTCTTCAGCGCCTCGACTTTCATCGGAGCGGTGGAATCCGATCTTTCGGAGGACTTCGGCGACTGGACTTGTAACTCGAGCATCCAGGACTTTGGCAGCGCCACCGGCGACTGCACCTCGTTGCCCGTCTACTAATCGCGCCCTTTGAAAAGGGGGGGCGCAGCGTTTGAACGCAGCGCCCCCCTTTTTCGCTTGTTTGCAGAGCCAAAGAACACTGGCTCACCATTATTTTCAGACCTAAAACGAGGGGGTCTTGCATTATGTCGACCGGCACGCGCCTGGCAGGGCTGCTGCTTCTTACAACGTCGCTGAGCTTTCCAGCGGCGCTCCACGCCCAATCGAACCCCGAACCCGCCCCTCAAGAAGAGGATGCGCTGACCGAGGAAGTCGATGGGGTTCAGGACGAAGAAGAAGTCGAAGAACCCGATATCTCGGTACCGGGCGGCGGCAACATCATCGTTACCGGACGTCGCACGCGCAATCCCGAGCGCAACTCGACTCAGGTTCTCAACGTCCTTTCCGAGGAAGCCATCGAGCGGACTGGCGAAGGCGATATCGCGGGGGCGCTTGGCCGGGTCACGGGCCTGTCGCTCGTTGGCAATGGCCGCGTGTTCGTGCGTGGTCTGGGTGATCGCTACTCGCTTGCGCTGCTGAATGGCCTTCCCCTTCCCAGCCCGGAACCGCTTAGCCGCGTTGTTCCTCTGGATATTTTCCCCACCAGCGTGGTGGCCTCTTCGCTGGTCCAGAAAACCTATTCGGCAAACTATCCCGGCGAATTCGGCGGCGGTGTTATCAACCTCACCACCAAAGCGGTGCCGGTCGAAAACTTCCTGAAAATCAGCGCTGGCGTCAGCGGCGACACCGAAACGACCTTTGAGAACGGCCTGACCTATTTTGGTTCGGACTGGGATTCCTTCGGGTTCGATAACGGCAACCGCGATGTACCATCCAACCTTCAAGCGTTCTTCGACAGCGGCGAGCGTATCGGTACGGTTCCGATCGAAGTCAGCGAAGGCATCGCTGGACAACTCTTTCCAACCAACCTCGTGACGCTCCAGCGCGTTGAAGACCAGCGCCCCAATTTCTCGGGCTCGATCACCGGCGGTATGTCGTTTGACCTGGGCGGCGACACCTATCTCGGGCTGATCGCCACCGCTGGGATCAAGAACTCGCTACGCAACCGTTCGGTCCTGAGTCAGAGCGGTAGCGGCGATCTGTCGGAAGTGTTCCAACAGCAGGAAACCTTCATCACCGATGAAAACGTGCTGGTGAACGGCCTTCTGGGCCTAGGCCTCGACGTCGGCGATCACACCGTGCGTTGGACAAACCTGTTTATTCGCGACACGCTGAAAACCGCGCGCCTTGCGGAGGGTTTTGACGTGTTCCCTGGCGAAACCGGGTTCGACTTCATAAACCAGCAGACCGCTTGGTTTGAGCGTCAGCTGATCGACAGCCAACTCGTCGCCGAATTGGACTTTGACCGACTCGATGTTGATCTTCGCGGCGGGTACGCGCGCACCGATCGTGAAGCGCCGTTCAACAGCAATTTCAGCTACACGCGCACCAACTTCTCCGGTGATGCGTTCGGGAACGAGTTTGTTGCCTACTTCAACCAGCTTTCCGACGCCGGCATCTCGACGGTGGCGTTCGATGACCTGAAAGAAGAGCTGCTCTTCGGCGGGATCGACCTCAGCTATGAAGTGCTCGACTCGCTGACGCTGAGCGCCGGTTACTCGTACTCTGACACCGATCGCCGGTCGGAGAGTCGCGAGTTCCGCCCGTTCATCGCCGGCGATCCCAACACCGAGGCTATGCTCGACGATTCGCTCGTACCGGCGCTCGGTTTGCGTCGTCCCGGAGACATCATCAACGGATCGACCCTTGCGGGCTTCAACGTCACTTTGACCGAAGCGACGCCGTTCCCAGTGTTTGATGCAGCGTTGGAAATCCACGCAGGCTACGGTCTTGCGCGCTGGGTTCCGACCGACACAATCACGATCGAAGCGGGTGTTCGTTACGAAGACGCTTCGCAGACGGTGGCGCTGGACCAGTCGGTGTTCAACACCCCGATCCCGGGCGCGACGCCGACCAATCTGTTCAACGACTACTTCCTGCCAAGCGGCACGATCACGTGGGAGCCGGTGGACGATCTGCAAGTGCGCGTTTCAGCCTCGCAAACGATTGCCCGCCCGCAGTTCCGCGAATTGGTCGAACAGGTTTACTTCGATCCGGAAAGCAACCGCGAATTCGTCGGTAACCCGCTGCTCGATGACAGTGAGCTGCTCAACATCGAAGCGCGCCTTGAATACTATCTGGGCGGCCCCGATCGGATCAGCATCGCCGGTTTCTTCAAGGACATCGACAACCCCATCGAAAACACGCTTCAGTCGGCTTCGGGCGTGGTCCGCACCGGCTTTGCCAACGCACCCGGCGCGCAGCTCTACGGTGTGGAAGTGGATGCGGTCTACGGCATTGACCTTTACGACATGGGCGGCAGCTTCTTTGAAACGAAGCAGTTCCTGATCCAGGCGAACTACACTTACACGCAATCGGAAATCTCGGTTCAACCGGGCGACATCGCTCCGATCGTCGGTAACCCGACGCAGGACGCGTCGCTGTTGTTCGACGACGGAGCGCCTCTGGTGGGTCAGTCGGACCACATCGCCAACCTCTCGCTCAGCGTTGAGGACACCGAAAAGGTCCAACAGCTCACCGTTCTCTTCAACTACGCGAGCGAGCGCGTCACGTTGCGTGGCGGGCCGCTGCCCGACGTGGTCGAGGATCCCGGCCTCACCGTGGACCTTGTGGCGCGGTCCGAAGTCGACTTCCTGGGCGGTCTCGAAGTGAACTTCCAAATCCGCAATATCTTCGGCCGTGACAACTTCGAATTCCAAGAGAACGACACCAACCGGCTTGAGATCAACACGTTTGAAGTCGGCACCGTCTTCTCGCTGGGTGTCACGAAAGAATTCTAACCTAGGCTTTCTCAGCTTTCCCTTGGGAGCCGCTCGGGAAACCGGGCGGCTCTTTTGTTTGTCCTCGGTGCTGATCCCTACGCCGAATCCTCGGCTTCGGGGCACCTGCGGGCGGCCGTTGGCCTTGCGAAATCGTAGATTTCGTCTTTAGCCTTCTCCCTTCACAGAAACCTGATCCATGGTCGGCATCGCCATGCCCATCCCGGTTGGGAATTTCGCGCGGTAAGGCGCTTCGATCGCGGCGATCTCCTCCGCGCTTAACTCCACCTCCAACGCCGCCACCGCCGCTTCGATGTGATGCGGCTTGGTTGCGCCGATTATGGGGGCCGCCACCGCGGGCTTGGTGAAATGCCACGCCAGCGCGAGTGTCGCCATGGGCACGCCGCGAGCTTCGGCCACACCGGCCAGCGCTGCAACCACCGCGTTGTCGGCTTCATCCTCGGGGTAAATCACTTTGCCAAAGCCATCGGTGTCCGATCGCACCGTGGTCTCGCCCAAAGGCCGCGCCAGCCGCCCGCGCGCCAGCGGGCTCCATGGGATCACGCCCACGCCTTCATCTTCGCAAAGAGGCAGCATTTCGCGCTCCTCTTCACGGTAGAGCAGGTTCAATTGGTTCTGCATCGAGATAAACGGCGTCCACCCATTGGCTCGGGCGGTTTCCTGCGCCTTGGCGAACTGCCACGCGTACATCGACGACGCGCCGATATAGTGCGCCTTGCCCGCCTTCACGATGTCGTGGAGCGCCTCCATCGTTTCTTCGATGGGCGTTGCGTCGTCCCAGCGGTGGATCTGGAACAGGTCCACATAGTCCATGCCCAGCCGCGACAGGCTGTCGTCCACCGCCTGCATCAGGCTCTTGCGCGAAAGGCCACCGGTGTTGGGCGCGTTGCGCCACGGGATGAAAGCCTTGGTCGCGACCACGATTTCATCGCGCCGCGCCATCTCTTTCAGCAGTTTGCCGGTGATCTCTTCCGACGTGCCCCCCGCATAGCCATTGGCGGTGTCGAAGAAGTTGATCCCGGCTTCCAAGGCCGCGCGAAAGAACGGGCGGCTCTCGTCTTCATCCAGCAGCCAATCGCCGTGCCAGCCTTTGCTTTTGTCGCCATAGGTCATGCACCCAAGGCACAAGCGCGAGACCGAAAGGCCGCTTGGGCCGAGCCGTGTGAATTTCATGAGCGTTTCCTTTAATTGTTGCGCCGAGCAGCGCGAATATTTCCTATCAAGTTGACAAAGGCGACAGGGTGTCGCTTTTCAAATAGGCCATCCAAACTTTTGATTTCGTTTTATCTTTAAGCGAAATCTGAGGAAAAGAGACGCGAGAGCGGCAACGCGGATCTGTCACCCTTGTAACAGCGGGAGCGAAGGCGGGTTGGATCGATGGTTTACCCCAGGCCTTCAGAGGTAGGAAATAGCTTCCGCTTGCAATCGTCATTGCGAGCCGCGAAGCGGCGCGGCAATCCAGAGCGGTGGAGCACAAAGCTCTGGATTGCTTCGCTCCGCTCGCAATGACGCACGGCAAAAGAGGTATCTCCCTTAACTCAGCGTCAGCCCGCCATCGACCACCAGCGTTTGGCCAGTGACATAAGACGACAGCGAGGAGGCGAGGAACAGCGCCACGCCGGCCATATCCTCCGGCGTGCCCATGCGGCGCATCGGGATGGCTCTCAGGCTCGCCTCCAGCCGCTCGGGGTGCTCGGTTGTCACGGCGGTGATCTTGGTCGGCACCAGTCCCGGCGCAATGCCGTTCACGCGGATGCCGTCCCTTGCCCACGCCTCGCCCAGCGTTTTGACCAGGCCCACCGCCCCATGCTTGGAGGCCGCGTAAGCGGGCGTGCCCATGGTCGATTTGAACCCGGCCACCGAGCTGATGACGACCATCCGCCCGCCCTTCTCAGCCAGCCCTGCATGGAACGCGCGCGCCACGTCCATCAC
This sequence comes from Pseudomonadota bacterium, assembly GCA_039186235.1. GTDB lineage: Bacteria > Pseudomonadota > Alphaproteobacteria > Sphingomonadales > Sphingomonadaceae > Erythrobacter. The sequence continues at coordinate 22,845 of JBCDAE010000026.1, forward strand.
CGAATTGAGATTGACATCGACCACCGCGTCCCAGCCTTCGCGAGCGAATTCCTCGCGGCGATAGCGCACGGTGCCCTGCGACTGGATCACGACGTCCATCGGGCCGATCTCTTCGGCCAAAGCCGCGGGCGCCTCGCGGTCGGTCACGTCGAGCTGGTGATAGGTCAGCCCGGTGAAATTGCTGTCTTCGGCTTCGAGATAGTCGCCCTCATCGGGCCGTGTGCCGGTGACGATGACCTCCGCGCCGCGCTTAGTGAAAGCGTGGGCGATGCCGTTGCCGATGCCGCTGGAGCCACCGGTGACGAGCACATGCTGCCCGGTGAAGTCGAGGGGATTGGTCATGTTTGCTCTCTCCGTTGACCGAGACACAAGAGCGTGACGACGCGTTTGTAAAGGCTGCTGTTCTCAGCCCTCTATGCGCCACACCAAGAAACCGCCCCCGCAAAGAGCCACCCTCGCTCAGCCTGAGCTTGTCGAAGGCTATACGCTGACCTCGCCTCAAGTCCGACTGCGGCTCTGCGCAAGCTTCGAAACCAAGGCCCAATTGCCAGCGCTCAGTGCTTCTTTCTTGGCTCGGCTCCAGCCCTTGATCTGCCGCTCGGCGCTGAACGCATCGTCACGCGTTGCAAAACTCTCGGACCAGACCAGTTCAACCGGTAAACGCTTGGCGGTGTAGCCGCCCATCAGACCGCTTTTATGCTGAGCGAGCCGCACTTCGAGATCATCCGTGTGTCCGGTGTAGTAACTGCCGTCATTGCAGCGCAGGATATAGACATGGAATTCCATGTCTTGCGGCTACCCTTGGCGTGTGGCCTTCGACAAGCTCAGGCTGAGCGGACGCTGCGCAAGCATCACTGAGATCAAATCTCGCGGCTCACCACTTCCTTCATAATCTCGCTCGTGCCGCCATAGATACGCTGGACGCGCGCGTCGCGCCATAGGCGCGCGATGGGGTATTCGTTCATATAGCCCGCGCCGCCGTGCAGTTGCAGCGCGGCGTCGACCATCTCCCACTGCATTTCGGTGTGCCACAGCTTGGCCGCGCTCGCCTCGCCCGTGGTGAGCTCGCCGGCCAAGTGCCGCTTGATCGCCCAATCGAGGTGCGCCCAGCCCACTTGCAGCTTGGCCGCGAGATCGGCGAGCGTGAACTTGGAGTTCTGGAACTCGAACACGGTCTTGCCGAACGCCTTGCGTTCCTTGGTGAACTTCACCGCTTCGTCGAACGCCCGCTGCGCGCCGCCCATGGCGGAAACGGCGATGGAAAGGCGCTCTTGCGGGAGCTCTTCCATCAGGTGGATGAACCCCCGGTTTTCGCCGCCCAGTATGTTGGTCTTGGGCACGCGCACGTCCTGGAAGAACAGCTCGGACGTATCGGCGGAATGCTGGCCGATCTTGTCGAGGTTGCGCCCGCGTTCAAATCCCGGTGTGTCGGCGTCGACCAGAACGAGGCTTGTGCCCTTGGCGCCCGCGCTCGGATCGGTCTTGGCGACCACGATCACCACATCGGCGTTTTGGCCGTTGGTGATGTAGGTTTTCGAGCCGTTGATGACGAGGTGATTGCCATCCTCTTCGGCGGTGGTGCGAATGCCTTGGAGGTCGCTGCCCGCCCCCGGCTCCGTCATCGCGATCGCGGTGATGATATCGCCCGAGATCATGCCGGGGATGTATTTTTCCTTCTGCTCGTCGCTGCCCAGCCGCTCAAAGTAATTGACCGTGATGTCGTTTTGCAGCGTGAACCCGGCGGAGGAGCCCATGTAGGAAAGCTCTTCGGCAAGCACGCAGTTGAAGCCGAAATCGAGGCCAAGCCCGCCATTCTCTTCGGCGACAGTGGGGCAAAGCATGCCCGCTTCGCCCAAAGCCTTCCACGCGGAGCGCGGGACGATGCCTTCTTCTTCGTGCTGGTCGAGGTGTGGCTCCATATGCTCGGCAAACACCTTGCGAACGGTTTCGCGGAACGCCTCGTGGTCTTCGTTATAGGCGGTGCGGTTGGCGGTCTCGAGCATTGGGGTCCTCTCTCACAAAGACGGGTCTTGAATGGAGACGTATGGAAGCGCGCGCCGGTTCCAGCGTCAAGCGCGAAAGGCCGCCGGCCTCGATACAAAATCGCCTTGCTATAGGCTTAGGGCGCAAGCTAATCGCCCTTCGCGAAGCCAATTGCCCGTTCGACCGCGCCTTGATCAGACCGCTTTCCCGACCGAGCGTCTGATCGCAGGACCATGTCTTGAAAGGGCAAAACGGTGCAATGGAGTGTTACGACGGGGATGGAGACACATTTGGCAGCGCCGCATTCACTCTCTGATCAGCGTGACTTGGTCATCTATGGAGCGCTTAGATCAGGCTCGACCCTTTTGCGATTGATGGTGAACCAGAATCCCGAGCTTCACTGCCCGGGCGAAATCGACTTTCTTTTTGACCATATCGGCTTCGATGAGACCAGCCAGTCGTGGGTGATGGACATAGCTTCACTCAAGATGGACCGGATTTTTTTGAGCAGCGGCCTCGATGTGCCCGACACAACCGAGGCTGGCGCCGCGGTTCACGACATGATTGCTCAATACCGCGCACGGGATTCCAGACGCCTTGTGATTATGGTCCACCGCAATGTGGCGCATATTCGCCGCTACTTAAACGATCCGCTGATCGTGCATCTTCTGCGAGATCCGCGCGATGTAGCCGCCTCCAGCATAAGCCTCGAGTGGGCTGGCAATGTGTATTACGGCGCGGATCACTGGATCAATACGGAGGGCGAATGGGGCCGGGACGCAGCCGACCTTGACCCCTCATCGCTCCTCGAACTGCGGTTTGAGGAACTCATTGCGGACCCCGAGAAAACGCTCAGCGAACTGTGCTCTTTCTTTGGCACGAGCTTTAGCCCAGCTATGCTTGAATACCATAAGACCTCAACCTACGCGCCGGTCGATCCGAGTTTATCGAGCCAATGGAAAACGAAGCGTACAGAGCAGGAAATCGCCCTTGTCGAACTGCGTGTCGGCGCTCTTTTGGCCTCGCGAGGTTTTGCACCCAGCGGGGTCGAGCCAATCAACCTTTCTCGCCTTGGCGAGTGGCGGTTATGGCTTTCGAACAAATTTCACGTTTGGAAGCTTAGGTTGAGGCGGCACGGACTTTACGACCCGATAGCGCTGGCCGTGTGCAATCGGCTGGGACTCCAGCGCTTCGCCGTATCCGCCCAAATGCGTATAAATGAACGCAGTCAGAAAATGCTAAAGTGATCGCCGGCTCTGACCGGCCATCCTGTTCAAACCCGATCCGCGAAACATGCAAGGTGAGCGGATGCCGGGTTCGGCCACCTGCTCAAACCGCGATGAGCGAGCGCCAGAACTCCTGCACTTCCGGGGATCGCGCGATGGGCTCCATAAAGAACAGAGTCGCGTTGGCGCCCACGGCGAGGAAGGTCGCGGGGTGTTTGAGCTTGCCCAGCTTCCACGCAAAAGCGAGAGTCATCGATATGATGATGGCCTGGCACAAATAGATCGGCGTCGTCAGCGCGGCGGTGTTTTCGGGCGTGAAGCCAAGAATAGCGAGCCAGAGGTTCTGCATCCCTCGTCCAAGGCCCGGCATCAGCAACGTGAACGCGGTCGAGGCCATCCACCAGCCGTGCTCATCAGGCTGTTTGCGTTTCACGATGGCCATGATGATCTGGACCGTGAAGGCGCTGATCAGCACCATCTCGATCATCATAACCTGGAAGAAGAACCAAGGCTTGAACGGTCCCCAGTTCTCGGGAAAATCGCGCGCCATATTGGCGTAGAAGATGTCGCGGTTGAACTGGCCGACCGAGAGCAGGATCATCGCGCCCGCCAATAAGAGGCCGATCAACCCCCAGAAACGGTGGCTGTCCATCCGCCCTTTGGCAAATAGCCATGGCTGCGAAATCAGGAAGAGGTACCACAGGGTCGCGTTCCAATAGTGGACGTGCACCGCCCACGGATTGCGGGCGAAATCGCCCCAATAATCCATCGCGACGCCCGCCTGAACCACCACCAGCGGCGCGATCATCCACGCCCACAGGCTGCGGAATTCCTGCATAGAGTGTCCCCTGCTCTAGCCCTCGTAACAACATGTCATTGCCATTCTGAAATGACCAGACTTTGTTTGGCGCAGGCCCAAACGCCTGCTACCCCTCTTCCGGAGAGAGGATTGCAAGGCAGCGCCAAAGCGCGCCGAGCAAGAGAGCAAAGAGGCAAGCGCTTGAGAGACAACGGCGCCGCAGCGCCAGGCGTGGGTCGCCCCTCGTTTGGAACCAAGCTAGCTTACGGGTTCGGGTCTTCGGCCTATGGGGTCAAAGACGCCGGGCTCAAATTCTTCCTGTTGCTGTTCTATTCGCAGGTCGTCGGCGTCGACGCGCGGCTTGTCAGCCTGGCGGTGCTGATTGCGCTGATATCCGACGCGATCAGCGATCCGATCGTCGGTTACTGGTCAGATAACTTCCGCTCGCGCTGGGGCCGCCGGCATCCCTTCATGTACGCCGCCGCGATACCGATCACGGTGAGCTATTACTTCATCTGGACCCCGCCCAAAGACTGGAGCGAAGGCCAGCTGTTCTGGTACATCGTGACCCTGACGGTCATCATCCGCACCTTCATCACCTTTTACGAAACGCCTAGCACCGCGCTCGCGCCCGAGCTTTCGGACGATTACGACGAACGCTCCAGCATATTGAGCTTTCGCTATTTCTTCGGCTGGGTCGGCGGCAACGCGATGACCGTTTCGGCCTTTCTGATCATCTTTCCCGCCTTCGTCACCGCGGACATACCCAACGGGCAGTTCAATCTGGAGGCGTACAAAACCTACGGGATGATCGGCGCGGGTGTGATCTTCTCGGCAATCATGATCTCCGCGCTGGGCACGCATCGCTACATACCCAAATTGCGCGCGCCCCCACCCAAACGTAGCGTCGGGCTGGGAGGCATCTTCAAAGAGATCTTCCAAACGATCTCCAGCCGTTCGTTCTACGCGCTGTTTTCGGCCTCGCTTCTGGCCTTCACGGGCAGCGGGATTACGGCGGGGCTGGTGTTCTACTTCACGACCTATTTCTGGGAGTTTTCGTCGGAGCAGATCGGGCTCATCACTTTTGGCGTGTTCTTTTCCGCCATGATCGGCGGCAGCCTTGCGCCCGTTATCACGCGCACGTTGGGCAAGAAACGCGGCGCGATCATTATCGGGTTTCTGGCGTTTGGCGGGGCCCCCTTGCCGATCCTCCTGCGCCTGTTTGATCTGATGCCCGCGAACGGCGATCCGCTCCTGTTCTGGATCGTGCTGGCGACGCAGACGCTCGATGTGGGCCTGATCATTTGCTACCAGATCCTCGCCGCCTCGATGGTGGCCGATCTGGTCGAACAGAGCGAATTGAACACTGGCAAGCGCGCCGAAGGTATCTTTTTCGCCGCCGCCACCTTCATGCGAAAGTTCGGCGAAGGCTTCGGGATCGTGATCGCCGGTTTCGTACTGGCGGGCGTCGGGCTCGCCGCGGGCGCGCAGCAAGGCGAGGTGCCCGCCGACACGCTCTGGATGCTTGGCGCGGTCTACATTCCAGTGGTCTGGGCGCTCTATGGCAGCGTGATCGCCATCGTCAGCTTTTACGACGTCGACCGCGCCAAGCACGAAGAAACGCTGCGCCAACTGGCGGAACGCGGATCGGCGGACGGAACCTAAGCGTCCATCAGCGCCTTCGAAACTCGAAGCGGCAGGTTGCCCCGCCATGCGCTTGCGTGGGTGGACGATGAAAACGAACGCTGCGCGGCAGCGCGTCGATCCACGTGCGGTCCCATTCACAGAACAGATCGAGCAACAAAAGCGCGTCGTGCCGCATAAGAAAGGCGCGGTATCCGCAGGTGTGGACTTCCGACACAAAGCCGTCTTCGAGTTCGACGTAGCGAATATCAAAGCTTGGGCCGTACGCTGTGTCGCCGCGTTCGCGGGTGTATCGGCGCAGCGCCTCAAACACATCGCGCGAGAAGAGCAAAACGAGCCACATCATCAAGCGAATGGTGCGTTGGCCAAGAGTGGTCAGAGGCCCAGCGACTTTGGCCTTGGCCTCGTCTGCGGCCAATCCTTGACGCACCCACGCGCGATACGCGCTCAGCGCGCTGGCGCCGATCACGAGATGCCCCTGAGTGACAGGGTCCGTCGCAAACGGTCGCTCCGCCGCCATGACCAGATCGAACGACTGATCGAACGAGGCGCGTGCGGCTTTGGGCAGGCTTTTGCGGAAATGACGAAGGGTCAGCCGGTCGGCTGAGGTGAGAGGAAAGGCAAGGGATTCCACGCCGTATCTCCAGGGACGGAAGGATGCGACTGTGGCGAGTGTCCGGCCCGCACAGAGAACCGCGTCGCCCGAACAGCAACGCAGCCTCCTCCTCCATCCTTGGCCTCTTTCAGGAACGGCCTAGGCAATCAGTTAAATACTCTATTGCGAGGTCCTTCGCAATCAAGATCAGCCTACCAACGGAAGGTCGGCTTCACGTCCGATTGCAGATCACGAAGATCGTCATGTAAGACCCATTCACCGTGAGGATCGGGCTCGATTGGCCTGTCGGTTGATCCTTCAGCATCTCGCGAATGTCGCTGGGCAATTCCCTCTCCGGAACGAAGCGATTGCGCGACCATTCGGCGTCGAGCGGTTCGATCAGGTCTTTGACATCGCCGCAGGAACGGATCGCCTGCGTTTTCTCTTCGAAGTCCGCCAAGCTCACCGTCGATGACTTCACGGTAAGTTGCATCAAGTGATAGGTTCGAACGGGCGAGGACTGCTGCGCCGAAAGCGCGGCGGGGCTCAAAGCAGTGCCTGCAAGGACCAAAGCGGCGGTGATACGAGCGATCATACGAACTACCTCCTCACATCTACGTGAAGAGTGCCGGCTGAATGGAAAATGAAGTCCTAGGCCAGCGGCCTTTAGGATCACCCCACAAACGCGCGTTCGATCACGAATTGGCCGGGCTTGTTGTTGGCGCCTTCTTCAAAACCGCGCTTTTCCAAGTCGGCGGCGTGGTCCTTGATCATGGCCATGGAACCGCACAGCATCACGCGGTCGTTTTCGGGGTCGAAACGCTGCGGGCCTTGGGATTGTTCGAACAGACGGCCGTCCTCGATCAGCGTCTGAATGCGGCCTTGCGTGCGGAAGCTTTCGCGCGTCACGGTGGGCACGTAGATAAAACGCTCGCGCTGATCGTCTTCGAGCAACGGATCGCCTTCGAGTTTGCTTTCCAGAAGGTCGCGATAGGCCAGATCCGCCACGCGGCGCACCGAGTGCACGACGATGACTTCTTCGAACATCTCATAGACTTCGGGATCGCGGGCGAGGCTCATAAAAGGCGCAAGGCCCGTGCCGGTCGACAGCATGAACAGGCGTTTGCCCGGAAGCAGCGCGTCGGTGACGAGCGTGCCCGTCGGCTTCTTGCCAAGGTAGATCGGATCGCCGACCTTGATGTGCTGAAGCCGCGAGGTGAGGGGGCCGTCCTGCACGATGATCGAGAGGAACTCGAGTTCCTCATCATAGCTGGGGCTCGCGACTGAATAGGCGCGCAGCAGCGGCTTGCCGTTTTCCTGCGGCAGACCGATCATCACAAACTCGCCCGAACGGAAGCGGAAGCTCGCGGGGCGCGTCATCTTTAACGTGAAGAGATCATCGTTCCACTGCTGCACATGCGTGATCGTCTCCACGCTCAGCGCGGCGCTTTCGGCAAACTGGTCACGGTCCGTGATGGGCATGTTCATAATGGCGTCAGCCTTGGTCAAATCAGTTGATTGAGGATTGGGCGCGCAAATGGACGTTTCGCGCGCCCGCTTCAAGGTGGTTTCGTCTTTTGGGGGTGAAAGCGGCTCTTGGCCTTTTCACTCCTTGGATCAGTTCCAACCGGCGGTGTCGAAGATCTCCACCGCCTTGGTCTGGCCTTGGCCAATCGTCGCGGTGTTGAGCGTGTCCGCGGTGAAATCGCCGAGGCCCGCGATCACCGACGTGGGCGCGACGCCTTCCACCACCGGGTACTCGTTGTTCCCGTTGGCGAAATATTCCTGCGCTTGGGTCTCGGTGAGATATTCAAGGAAGCGGATCGCGTTTTCGCGGTTGGGCGCGTTTTTGGTCACGCCCGCGCCGCTGACATTCACATGTGTCCCGGTGCCGTCCTGATTGGGGAAGATCACCCCAATCTTGTTCAGCAGGCCATCGTCCCCCGCGTAGCGCGCCAGATAATAGGTGTTCACGACGCTGAGGCCGCATTCGCCGTTAGCCACCGCTTCAATATTCGACGTATCGTTGCCCTGCGGCGGACGCTTGAAGTTGGCGACCACCCCATTGGCCCAATCTTGCGCGGCTTCTTCGCCCGCGTGCGCGATCACGCTGGAAAGCAGCGAGATGTTGTAGATGTTGGAGGAAGACCGCATGCAAATCTCGCCCTTATGGGCCGGGTCGGCCAGATCAGCGTAGGAAGTGAGCCCCTCGGGCGCGCCCTTCTCTTTGTTGTAGATGATCACCCGCGCGCGGGTGGAAAGGCCGAACCACAATCCATCTGGATGGCGCAGGCTCTCCGGCACGCGTTCGTCGAGGAGGTTCGATTCCACCGCCGACAAAACGCCCGCTTCTTCCGCGCGCCACAGGCGCCCCGCGTCCACGGTGATCAGTAGGTCGGCGGGCGAATATTCGCCCTCGCTCACGATGCGTTCGATCAGCGCGTCCGCGCCCGCTTCGATGCGGTTGACCTTGATGCCCGTGGCGCGGGTGAAGTCGTCATAGAGCGCCAGATCGGTGTCGTAGTGGCGCGAGGAATAGAGGTTCACTTCGCCCGTGATCTCCACATCTTCGAGGCTTTCCTCTTCGCTTGGCGCGCAGGCCGTCACCGCAAACAGGGCCGCGCTGGCCCCAAGAATCAGACGCTTCATGAAATTCCCTTCCGTCATTATTGCGAACGACTTGCAATAATGAAACGGCGAATGCAAGCGCTAACTGCGTGCAAACGCGCGAACGCTCGCCTCGCGCGGGACAACTCGGTAGCGGCCGCCTTCTTCGACCGCCGCCGTGGTCTGAACCGTCACTTCTTCGCCCTCGGCCGTGCGCAGCAAAACCCGGCTTGCGACGCCCAGCGGATGAACGTCGCGCACGAACAGTCCGGCCTCGTCGGGTTCGCAGTCCAACGTTTCCGCATGGACAAGCAAATCCAGACTTTCACTCTGGGGCGCATCGCCCGCCACGCAGGACAACGGCCAATCGCCCAGCGGGGTGGTTAGCGTGTCGCCCTGACGGGTCGCGGGCAAAATCTGCGCGCCGCCAAAGATCGCGCCGACCGAGGCTGTGGCGGGGCGCTCGTGCAAATCCTCCGGCGTGCCGAACTGCACGATCTTTCCCGCTTCCATCACTGCGATCCGATCGCCGATATCCAGCGCCTCTTCGGGATCGTGCGTGACGATAATCGTCGTCGTGCCCTGCTCGCGCAGCAGCATGCGGCATTCACGGCGCAGCGCGCGGCGCAGGACGATGTCGACGCTGGCAAAGGGTTCGTCCATCAACAGCACTTGCGGCCCCGGCGCCATCGCCCGCGCCAAAGCGGCGCGCTGCTGCTGCCCGCCCGAAAGCTCGTGCGGGTAACGATGGCCCAGCCCGCCAAGCCCGACTCGCGACAGCCAACCTTCGATCTCCTCGTGCCGTTCCTTGGGCAGGCCAAAGCCGATATTCTTGGCGATGGTCATATGCGGGAACAGAGCGGCGTCCTGAAACACCAGCCCCACGGGCCGCGCTTCGGGTGGAGGGCAGGCTCCCGGCTCCGCCAATGTCGCGCCGTCAAGCGCGATGCGCCCCTGCTGGAGCGGCAGAAGGCCCGCCGCCAGATTGAGCAAGGTTGACTTGCCGCAGCCCGACGCGCCAAGCAGACACGTGATCTCTCCGCCCGGCGCGGTGAAGCTCACATCCTCCAAAGCGCGGCCAGAGCTCTTATCGGCCCCGCGCGCGCTGTAAGAATGGGCAATATGGCTGAATTCGAGGCTCAAATGGCTGGTCCGAAAGGGTCTCTTGGCGCGGCAGGGTTGCCCGCGTGGTGAGCCGCCTTAGGCAATTTGACGCGGGCGAGGCAAGCGCCGCGCGCGCACCGCGAACGCCAGCTCTGCCTGTCGGCGCGGGCTGGACCTTGGCCGCGCTTGTGATCGCAGCTCTCGCTTCGGTTCCGCTGGTGGCGGTCGCGACCAGCGCGCCCACCGGCGGGTTGGCAGGGCTCGCCCAGCTTTCAGGCGGTGTGCTTGGACGGTATATCAGCAACACCGCCGCGCTTATGGCGCTGACCGGCGCACTCGCTGTTGCCATGGGGGTGTCGAGCGCGTGGTTTGTGAGCGCGTGCGAGTTTCCCGGACGGCGAACCTTGGGCTGGGCTCTGGTGCTGCCGCTTGCGGTGCCATCCTACATCGCGGCCTATGTCTACGCCGATCTGCTCGATTTCTCGGGCCCGGTGCAAAGCGCGCTGCGGGCGGTCACTGGATGGGGTGTCGATGACTACGCCTTCCCCCCGATCCGATCGCTGATTGGCGGTGCCATCATTCTGGCCCTGGTGCTCTATCCGTACATCTATCTGCTCGCCCGCGCCGCCTTTGCGACCCAAAGCGTGGTGCAATTTCGCGCCGCGCGCAGTCTGGGCGCCACACCAACCCGCGCGTTTTGGCGCGTCGCCCTGCCCGCCGCGCGCCCGGCGATCGCGGGCGGTCTCGCGCTCGTATGCATGGAAGTGCTCGCCGATTTTGGTGTGGCCGAATACTTCGCGATCCCGACCTTCTCGACCGGGATTTTCCGTAGCTGGCTGGCGATGGGCGACAAAGAGGCCGCTTTGGGTCTCGCCGCGCTGATGCTCGGTTTCGTCGCGGTCCTCGTCGCGGTTGAGGCGACCACGCGCGGCGGGCGCACCACCAGCCGCGATGGCCTGATCGAAGGCAAAGACCGCCAGCCATTGGTCGAACTATCCACCATCGGAAAACTCGGCGCGTTCCTCGTGTGCGCCGCGCCGGTTCTGCTCGGTTTCCTCATCCCGGCTGCGCACCTGAGCGGCCTTGCAATGGAAGACGCCGCCCTTCGCGCCGCCGCTTCGCTGAGCGAGTATCTGACCGCCAGCCTGTGGCTCGGCGCGATCGTGGCGGTGGCGACGACCGCGCTCGCCCTGACACTCGCCTTTGCCAAATCGCGCAGTTCGGGCGCGTTCATCCCAAGCCTGACCCGTTTGGCGACCCTAGGTTATGCTTTGCCCGGAGCGCTCCTCGCGGTCGGTCTGCTCGCCCCGCTTGGCGCGTTTGACCAAGGCCTAACCCGTTTTGCTTCCAACAATTTGGGATACGCGGGCGGACTGATCCTCAGCGGCACCAGCTTGATCCTGATTTACGCCTTGTGCGTGCGCTTTCTGACCGTGGCGTATAACGCGCTTGAAGGCGGGATGGCGCGCATTCCCCCTTCGTTTGACGCCGCCGCGCGCTCGCTTGGCGCGCGGCCGGCGCGCGTCCTCACCCAGATCTATATCCCGTTGTTGAGACCCAGCCTGCTGGCCGCGTTGGCTCTGGTCCTGATCGACACGCTGCGCGAACTGCCCGCCACGCTGATCCTGCGCCCCTTCAACCTCGAAACTCTGGCCACGCGCACCTATCGCCTCGCCAGCGACGAACGTCTGGTCGAGGCGTCGATCCCGGCGCTTATTCTGCTCGCGGTCGGGCTCATTCCGGTGATCCTGCTCACCCGAGGCGCCGCCAACCGGCAATCAAGCGAAAGCGGAAAAGTGTCAGGCTGAACTGTCACTTACGCTTGTCCGCAAGCGTAGATGCGTCCATGAGAGCCAGACCATGGCTCGTTTTCCATTCTCCGCCATCGTCGGTCAGGACGAGATGAAGCAGGCGCTGTTGATCGCCGCCATAGACCCAAGCGTGGGCGGTGTGATGGTCTTTGGCGATCGCGGCACGGGCAAATCGACCGCCGCGCGCGCTCTGGCGCGGCTTTTGCCCCCCATCACCGCGATTCAGGACTGCCCCTACGGATGCTCCAAAGAGGACAAGGATCGCTATCCTGATTTGTGCGGCACCGGCCCCTTGCGCAAACGCGCGGTGCCGTTTGTCGACATGCCGCTGGGCGCGACCGAGGACCGCGTGATCGGCAGCTTGGATCTCGAACGCGCGCTGCGCGCGGGCGAAAAAGCGTTCGAACCCGGCCTTCTGGCCAAGGCGCATCGCGGATTTCTCTACATCGATGAAATCAACCTTTTGGAAGACCACCTGGTCGACCTGTTGCTTGACGTCGCCGCCTCGGGCGAAAACGTGGTCGAGCGCGAAGGGCTTTCGGTGCGGCATCCGGCGCGCTTTGTTCTGATCGGCAGCGGCAACCCCGAAGAAGGCGAATTGCGCCCCCAATTGCTTGATCGCTTCGGGCTTTCGGTCGAGGTCAAAACGCCCACCGATATCGAGACGCGGATCGAGATCATGCGGCTCGTCGCCTCGCAGGAGCGCGACCCGCAAGCCTTCGAAGCCGAATGGGCGGCGGAAGACGACAAAATCCTCAAACAGATCGCGCGCGGCAAGAACAAGCTGGCGAAGTTGGAGCCGGGCGAAGACGTGCTGACCGACGCCGCGCATCTGTGCCTTGCCGTGGGCGCGGATGGCCTGCGCGGGGAGCTGACCCTGATGCGGGCCGCGCGCGCGCTCGCCGCGCTCAAAGGCGCGAAAGCGGTGCGCCGCGAGCATCTGATCGCCATCGCGCCCTCGGCCCTGCGGCACCGTTTGCGACGCGACGTGCTGGATGAAACCGGCTCCACCGCACGCATCACCCGGGCGATAGACGAGCTCTTCGGATGAGCCCGCGAGGGCCCGACGATCCTCTCGACGACGCCGTCTTGGCGGCTCGGCTTTTCCTGATCGCACCCCGCCTGTTCGGTGGCCTTACCCTACGCGGCGCGGCCCCGGCGCGCGACGCGCTTGTCGCCGCTTTGGGCGACGCGTTCTCGCGCAATGGGAAACCCTTTCGCCGCTTGCCCGGGCATATTGATGACGAGCGGCTGCTCGGCGGGATCGATATCGCCGCGAGCCTTGCCAGCGGAAAAACGGTCGAACAACGCGGCATCCTGCAAGAATGCGCGAGTGGCGCGGTGGTGGTGCCGATGGCGGAACGTGTGGAGCCAGGCGTCGCCGGGCGGCTCGCCCAGCACACCGATGAAGGCGCCAATGGCCCCGCGATGATCCTGCTCGACGACGGGCGGGAAGATGATGACGCGCCGCCCGCGAGCTTGCTGGAGCGGACCGCGTTTCACTGCGACCTTACCCATTCGCGCGAATGGGAGGTGGGCGCGTTGGTAAAGGGCGACGCCGATATCGCCTCGGTCTGCCCTCTGGACGAGCGCGCGCTCGGCGCGCTCGCCGCCACCGCCGAAGCCTTTGGCGTGCCCTCGCTTCGGCCTCTGATCTTTGCGCAAACCGCCGCTTTGGCGCACGCCGCGCTGGAAGGGCGTAGCACGGTCGAGGAAGCCGACCTAGCCGTTGCGGCTAGGCTGATCCTTTCGCCGCGCGCGACGCGCCTGCCGCCCGCCGAGGAACCACCCGAACCACCGCAAGACGCTCCTCCAGAGCCGCCCCCCGAGGCGAGCGATGATAAAGAGGACAGCCAGCAACCCAACCCTGACGCGCCACTTGAGGAGATGTTGGTGGAGGCGGCGCAGGCCGCAATCCCGGCCGACCTCTTGGCCGCCCTATCCCAAGGAAACGCGCCTCGCCGAGTGACCGGCGGCGGCACAGGCAAGCGGCGCAAATCGGGCCTGCGCGGCAAGCCTTTGGGAGCGCGGCCTGGCCTGCCCCGAGGCGGCGCGCGCCTGGCGTTGGTCGACACGCTGCGCGCCGCTGTCCCGTGGCAGGAAGTGCGCCGCCGTGAGATCGGCGCGACCCGCGAGGATCCCATTCAAATGCGCAAGGACGACCTGCGCGTCCGGCGGTTTGAAGACAAAGCCGCGCGCGTCACCATCTTCGCGGTCGACGCCTCGGGCTCCGCCGCCGCCGCGCGATTGGCCGAAGCCAAAGGCGCGGTCGAACTCCTGCTTGCGCAGGCCTATGTCACGCGCAGCGAGGTCGCGCTTGTGGCGTTTCGCGGCGCTCAGGCCGACCTGCTCTTGCCCCCAACCCGCTCGCTCACCCGCGCCCGCCGCGCTTTGTCCGAGCTTCCGGGAGGAGGCGGCACGCCGCTCGCCATGGGGCTCGACGTCGCGCGCGAGTGCGCCGAAGCGGTTATCTCGAAAGGACGCACGCCCAGCCTCGTTATCCTCACCGACGGCCGCGCCAATATCGGTCGCGATGGGCAGCCGGGGCGCAAGCAAGCGGGCGAAGACGCCACCACCTCAGCCAAAGCCATTGCGCGCGCCGGGATAGACGCGCTGGTGATCGACATCGCCGCGCGCGTCGGGCCGGACAGCGCCACGCTCGCCGACGCGATGAACGCGCGTTTCCTTGCCCTTCCCCGGGCCGACGCGCGCCAGATCGCCAGCGCGGTCGAAGCTGTCCAACCCAAACGAGAAGCCGCGTGAGCGGGCCGCTGAATTGGGATCGGGAGGGCCGCATCTGGCCGCATCGCGAGACCAGCGAGTTCATTACAATCGGCGGCGCGACATGGCACGTGCAGTCGATGGGCGATCGAACGCGGCCCAAGATACTCCTGCTTCACGGGACCGGCGCCTCGGTCCACTCATGGCGCTTTGTCATGCCTCGCCTCGCTACCGATTTTCGCGTCACCGCGATGGACTTGCCACGCCACGCCTTCACCCAAGGGCACCCTCCCGAAGCGACCTCTCTGCCCGGCATGGCCAAAGAGATCGCGCGGCTCTTGCGCCAGCTTGAACTCGAACCGGATTTGGTCATCGGTCACTCGGCGGGCGCGGCCTTAGCGCTGCAGGGCGCGCTCGACCACGGCTATCGCGGGCCGATCATCGGGCTGAATTCCGCGCTGCGCCCCTTCCCCGGCCCCGCCGCGCAGATCTTCCCCGCCGTCGCCAAGCTGCTGTTCGTAAACCCGTTCGTGCCGCGCGTGTTCTCAAAGATCGCCACCTTCAACGGCGAGGCCGAGCGGTTTCTCTATCGCTCGACTGGATCGCGCATCGAGCCGGCCGGCATGGCGTGTTACGAAGCGCTGCTCGCCAATTCGCGCCACACCAAAGGCGCGCTCGCTATGATGGCCAACTGGGATCTGCCCAAGCTCAAAACGCGGATGCACGAGCTAACCAACCCGATCCTGCTCGTCCATTCCGACAAAGACGCGGCCATCCCGCTCGATTGGGCGAAGGAAGCGCACGGCAACTTGCCTAAAAGCGAACTGCGCGTGCTCAAGGGCCTGGGGCACCTGGCGCATGAGGAAGCGCCGGAACGCTCGATGGCCGAGATCATTCGATTTGCCGAGGCGCACGGCGTCGCGGTGCCGGCCTAGAACGAATAAGGAGACGCGATCATGGGCGCTTGGTTGTTCGGATGGATCGAGATCCTCTTCTTCTACGGGATCGCGATCGGCTTTGGCCTGTGGCAGATCTGGAAGACCGACAAAGAGCTCAAGAAAACCCGCGCCGAACGCGAAGCGCGCGAGGCAAAGGAAGCGGAAGAATCCGCTGCCAAGGCAATGAGTGAGCCGTCTACCCCCTCGACCGAGGCATCCGATACGGCAGCATGAACTGCACCAGCGGGTTGGCGAAGCGGCGCATGTCGAGGCTTTCCTGCACCGCTACCACCTGCTCTCCATAGAGCTGTGAAGTCAGCTCGCAGCGCGAATAGAACGGGGTGTCCTCCCAGCCGCGCTGCAGTTTGGCGAGCCCGATTTCGGACCGCGTGCGCCGCTCAATCCGCCATCGGCTGGGCGGCAGCTCCGCCATCGCGGGCAGTTCGGCTTCTTCGGGAATACCCGCCGCGTTGAAGCGAATGGCGCTGGCGAAAAGCGATCCATCGGCGCGTTCGCCCTCGTAACACACGACCGATCCCTTGCGTGTATGCGCGCGGCTCCAGTGCCACACGCGAAAACCGTCTTCTAAAGGCTCGCGGCCGCGATTGTGATCGAAATACCCCTTGCCCGACCAGGATAGGCCGGGTTCGTCCATCTCGACTTCAATCCGCGCGCGCGGCGCCATGCAGTGCCAGATGTGGTTCTCGTTCCCATCCAGCGCGAAAGCGGCGGGGTTGAGCGCTTCGGGAATCACCCGCACCCGCCCGCGCACAGGCCGATGGATCGGATTGAACAGGCGCGTGTCGCGCTCCTCAATATCAATCACCAGCGCGTTGCCATCCCATTCGACATGGCTTGGCCCGATGGTGAGCTCGCGTCGTCCTTGCGCCACGCATTCGCGCGGTCTCTCGGTCATGACCCAGCGCGCGTTTGGTCCGTAGAGTGCGACGTTAAGGCAGGAGTGATCCAACGGATCGCCGCGCCCGGATCGTTTGTAGTAGGGGGAGAAGACGCTGCCGACGAAGGCGATAATCGTCAGGCCGTGCTGCCCGTCTTCGCTGATCGCGTCGATATACCACCACGAATAGCCACCGGGCGGGACGTGCGCGTCAAAGCGCGGTCCGCGCAGATCACCTTCGCTGCAAGCTGTCCGGACAAGGCGGCCATAGGGACTCCCGCGGAAGGATGGGTCCCGCCCCCCGCGCAATAAAGCCCAGGGATCTTCGTCCGCGGGCCTTGTCGCTGGAAGGAGGCCGCCCAGCCGTGCGACGCTCTGCCATAAAGGGCGCCGCCCGTCGCGGGGAACAGCCGTTCCCATTCCTGAGGCGTCGCGAGGTGGTGCGGCATCGGATCTTCCAACTCCAACCCGCAGCGGCGCAGCGTCCGTCTCATGGCCTGGTTGCATTGCTCGATCTCCTCAGGTGAGTAGGTTTGCGTGTCCCCGTTGGATGGGGCGTTGACGATCATCTGGATGCGTTCGCGGCGGCCGTCATGCAGCGGCGTGGCGTCGCCCGTGCGGGCGCTGCGATCTTGCGCGCACAGATAAACAGTGGGGTCAGAAGGCGGCTGTCCGCCCGAAATCTCGCGAAACTCGCGCGCGTAATCGCCCGAGAAAAAGACATTGTGATGGGTGAGATCAAAGCCAGAGCTGCGCGCGTGCGCGAACCACACCATCGCCGACATCGACCGTTTTACATCCGGCATATTGGCAACCGAGCGCGCAGGGCCTTCGCCAAACTTCCCGCGCGCCAAGGCGGCGGGATCGGCGTTGCAGATGACGGTGTCGGCGCGGATCACCTCGCCCTGATCAAGACGCACACCGCTTACGCGCGAAGACTCGGTGAGCACTTGCGCTACGCGGACATCGGTGCGGATGACCGCGCCGCACCTTTCCGCCAAGTCCTTCAGCGCCAAGGCCAACGCGTGAATGCCACCATTGATCAGCCACACGCCCTTTGCCTCTGTGTGCGCGATCAGCATAAGCGTGGCGGGAGCTTGGAACGGGTCGGACCCGCAATAGGTCGAATACCGGCCAAACAATTGCTGCAGGCGCGGGTCGGAAAAGTGCCCGCCAATCGCCTTCCAGAAATTGTCGAACGGGCGCATCGCCATCGTGTCGCCAATGCGCCAAGGGCCAATGCGCCACATCATCGGGAACGGGGTGGACGCACTGTCGCCGCGCAGAAAAGGTTCGTCCAAGACGTCGAAAATGCGCTTAGCTTCGGCGCGGAATGAACGGTAGGCGGCGGCTTGATCGGCCCCGGCGAAATCGCCAATCGCCTCTTCGCTGCGCGAGGGATCGGCGAAGAGATCAAGCGTACCAGTCTGATCCCACGCATGGCGGGCGATGATTTCGGCCGCTTCGATCTGGACGTGATCTTCCAAGGCGCTGCCGCATTCGGCGAACACCTGGTCGAACACGTCGCGCATCGTAAAAACCGTGGGCCCGCCAGCGACCAACGCGCCATCGACGTTAATCTGGCGCGCCTTCCCGCCGACCTTGGATTCCTTTTCGAGAACGGTGACTCGATAGCCGCGCGCAGCCAGCAGAGCCGCGCTAGTCAGCCCCCCGATTCCAGCTCCGATGATCGCGACATGATCGCCCACCGACTCTCCCCAGATGTATTTACCGTCGCGTTACTATTGACCTTACAGTCGTATCTGTCCAATTATTTAGACAAATGACGCGTCAAGTTCACACATGTTGATGCCCGACGAAGGCACACCGGAGCGTCCGGCCCGCCCCGAAAAAGGGCGTTCGCGTCGTGAGCGTTGGCGCATCGCCTATGTCGCCCGACGCAACGCCATCTTCGCCAGCAACGCCTTTCAGTACTGGTGCGCGCGGCTGCCTTTCATCCGCGGGGTCGCCAAGTCGCGCGCGACTCAGATGATGGATCACATCGTCGGCTTCACCTACAGTCAGGTGCTCAAGGCCGTGGTCGAAAGCGAGCTGCTGGATCTGCTCGCCAACGGCCCCATCGCGGCACGCGAGGTCGCGCATTACGTCAAGCTGAGCGAGGAAGCGGCGCTGGCGCTGTTACGCGCCGCGCGCGCGCTCGATCTGGCCGAAGAGGTCGTCGAAGACGGCTGGATGCTGGGCCAGCAGGGCGCGGTTCTCGTCGCAGACGAAGGCACGCAGGCGATGATTATGCACCACCGCTTGCTCTATCGCGATTTGCTCGAACCGCTCGAACTGCTGCGCAAGGATCGCAAGCAGCCGACCGAGCTTTCGCGCTATTGGTCCTACGCCGGCGCGTTGCACGGCGCAGCCGAAAGAGGCCGCGAGACCGAGGAATACTCGCGCTTGATGGCGGCCTCCCAGCGGTATGTTGCCGATCAAGTGCTCGCCGCGTTTTCGTTTTCCGGGGTGAGCAGTCTGCTGGATGTGGGCGGTGGCCATGGAGCCTTTGTGCGCCGCGTCGGAGAAGCCTATCCGAATATGCGCCTTGGTCTGTTTGACTTGCCCGAAGTGACAGAGACAGCCTTTGCCCCACTTGCCGCCAGCGTCGGGGCCACACGTCTGAACGTCCACCCTGGCAACTTTTTCGAAGACCGCATCCCGGAAGGGTACGATCTAATCAGTCTGGTGCGGATTTTGCACGATCACGACGACGCGCCCGCCGCCGCGTTGCTGCGGAATATCCGCCAAAGCCTAAAGCCCGGTCAAAGCATCCTCATCGCGGAACCCATGGCGCGCATTCCTGGCGCGGAGGCGATGGGAGAGGCGTTCTTCGGCTTCTATCTGTGGGCGATGGGTTCTGGCCGGGCGCGCAGCCCTAAAGAGATCAAGGGTATGCTTGAAGACGCCGGATTCTCTCGCACGCGACTGATCGCTGGACCGCAACCGGTCATCGCCAGTCTTATGGTTGCGTCAGCCTGACAAAAAGAGTGTCGTGTTTGATTGACACTAGGTGTCGTAAGGCGTAGTCAACATTCAGGAGAAACAGCTTTGGGAGTTGCGCGAGTCGCAATTCTGGGTCCCCAAGCAAGCGAGGAAGCCCCCACCCGGGTTGAGCACAATGGACACACTGGCGGTAATTCTTGAGGGACCAGAGCGCTTGGCGCTCCGGACTCTTGAGCTTAACCCGCTGGAATCCAGCGACGTTCTCGTTGAAATCGCCTATAGCGGCGTGAGCTCCGGCACCGAAAAACTGCTGTGGACCGGGCGCATGCCGCAATTCCCCGGAATGGGGTATCCGCTCGTCCCAGGTTATGAGTCGATCGGCCGCGTGATCGACGCCGGCGCCGAAGCGCGCGGGCGGATCGGCGACTGGGTGTTTGTGCCGGGTGCCAATTGTTACGCCGACGCGCGCGGTTTGTTTGGTGGCACCGCTCGTCAGGTGGTCGTGCCCTCAGCGCGCGCGCTTCCGGTTCCGGAAAGGCTCGGCGAAACCGGGGTGTTGTTTGCCCTCGCTGCGACCGCGCTCCACGCGATCAACAACGGCAATTCGCCCGACCTTATTATTGGACACGGCGTGCTTGGCCGCTTGCTCGCGCGGCTGACTGTGGCGCTTGGCGCCCCCGCCCCGACCGTTTGGGAAACCAACGCCGCCCGCCGTGAAGGCGCGCAAGGCTACCGCGTCCTTTCGCCCGAAGAAGATGAGCGGCGCGACTACCGCTCGATTTACGACGCGAGCGGCGACTCGAGCATAATCGATGGGCTTGTTGGCCGACTTCATAAGGGCGGCGAGATTGTGCTGGCCGGGTTTTACTCGGGACGCGTCGATTTTGCCTTTGCCCCAGCTTTTCAGGCCGAAGCCCGCTTTCGCATTGCAGCGGAATGGCAACCTCAAGACATCGCAGGCGTGCGCGCACTCGTTGAGAACAACCGGATTGACCTCACAGGTCTGATTTCAACGCGCCGCCCCGCGCACGAAGCCGAGGAAGCCTACCCTCAGGCGTTCAACGACCCCGACTGTTTGAAGATGATCCTCGATTGGAGCGCTGCATGACGATGTTGGAGACCCAAGCCGAAGCCCTGCGCGAGGAAGCCGCGCAAGAACCCGACCCAGTCCACACGGGCGAGGTGAAGAGCGAAACGCAAGTCATCGCGATTTACGGCAAAGGCGGCTCGGGCAAGAGCTTTGCGCTTTCCAATCTCAGCTACATGATGGCCCAGCAGGGCAAGCGGGTGCTGCTGATCGGTTGCGATCCCAAGTCCGACACCACCAGCCTGCTGTTCGGCGGCAAGTCCTGCCCGACGATCATTGAGACCTCCTCGAAGAAGAAATTGGCTGGCGAAGAGGTTACCATCGAAGATGTGTGTTTCCAGCGTGATGGAGTGTTTGCCATGGAGCTTGGCGGCCCCGAAGTCGGGCGCGGCTGCGGCGGACGCGGTATCATTCACGGCTTTGAACTGATGGAAAAGCTGGGCTTCCACGAATGGGGCTTTGACTACGTCCTCTTGGATTTCCTTGGCGACGTGGTGTGCGGCGGGTTCGGCCTGCCGATCGCGCGCGATATGTGTCAGAAAGTGATTCTGGTTGGCTCGAACGACCTACAATCGCTCTATGTCGCCAACAATGTCTGCCACGCGGTTGAATATTTCCGCAAGATGGGCGGCAATGTGGGCGTTGCGGGCATCATCGTGAACAAGGACGATGGAACGGGTGAGGCCAAGGCGTTTGCCGAGGCCGTCGATATACCGATCCTGACCGCGATCCCTGCGGACGAAGACATCCGGCGCAAGAGCGCCAATTACCAGATTATTGGGAAGCCTGGCGGCGAATGGGGGGGGCTTTTCGAAGAGCTTTCCAAAAACGTCGCCGAGGCTCCGCCGCGCCAACCCAAACCGCTCGACCAGGATGGCCTTCTCGACCTTTTCTCACCCGAAGACACGGGCGGAAATGTCGAGCTGATCCCAGCCACCCAGGCCGATATGCGCGGCGGAATTTTCGAAGAGAAGCCAAGCCTTGAAGTGATTTACGACGAGATTTGAGACTTGAGTAAAGACGCCATCTCGAAACCGGCAACGGACCCAGAAACGGACAAAGCTTCGGCCACCAGCCGGGCCCGTTCGGCTGACCGGCTGGATCTGCTCGGCGGCGACGGCAAGTCTGCGCCCGCTGCCGGCGATCCGATCGTCGAGGCGAAAAAGGCCGCGGCGCGCAAGATGCTCGAGGCCCGCGCGGCGGAAGCGATCGAGATTGAAGAGCGCAAAGCGGCGAAAGCGCAGGCGCAGGCGAAGGCGGACGAAAGCTCTGAG
>JBCDAE010000027.1:0-39205 GCA_039186235.1 Pseudomonadota bacterium
GACACCTCACCGACAGACAGACTTACAAGACCACCCGCTCCGCCGCCCTGGCGGAGTGGCAAACCCTCATGGCCTAAGCCTCGCAAAGGGAAGGGCGCTCTATGCCTAGCAGAGACGAGTTCGCGTTAGACTGACAGCACCGTCTAGTGCGCGGTCCGCAGTTATCGCGTTAAGGCTCTCGCCTTGCCCTCCCCATTTTTGCGAGTGCGCGCGTCAGTTTTCCTTCGCTATTCTTCCTTGAGCAATGGAAGACCCTTGGGAGAGTGGCGATGGATCTGGGACTTAACGGCAAGAAAGTCATCATGAATGGCGGCGCGCACGGCTTGGGGCTTGCGTCCCTCAAACTGTTCGCCGCTGGCGGAGCGGACGTCGCCTTCTTCAGTCGTAAGGACGACAAGATTGAAGCCGCCAAAGCCGAAATTGAGGCCGCTGGGTCGGGCAAAGTCTTTGGCGAAGTGTTCGACATGGCGTCGGGCGGCGACGCGTACAAAGCCTGGCTGGAAAAGGCCGCCGGTGAGTTGGGTGGCTGCGATATCTTTATTCACACAGCGTCGAGTTCGGGCACGGGCGGTACGGGCGATTGGCAGAACGGCCTCGATATGGACATTATGGGGGCGGTGAACGGCGTCGAAGCGCTGACACCGCATCTCGCCAATTCAGACAGCGGTTCGATCGTCTTTATGAGCTCCACCGCCGCGCTGGAGACCTTCATTGCGCCGCAAGCTTTCAACGCGCTCAAGGCGGCTCTCATTACTTATGGCTCGCAGCTTTCGCAGGCGCTCGCCCCGCAAGGCATTCGCGTGAACACCGTATCGCCGGGCGCGATCGAATATCCGGGCGGCAATTGGGAGATGATCAAGGGCGCAATGCCCGAGCTCTATGAGGCCACGCTCGCCAAGATGCCCATGGGCCGGTTCGGCAATGATGAAGAGGTCGCCAAGGGCATCGTCTTCGTGGCGAGCCCGGCTGTGCCTTACATGACCGGTTCGAACATCGTCATTGATGGCGGCTTCACACAGCGGGTCCAGTTCTAACCGGCGGGCCCTCGCCACACTCTATTCTCACTCCGAAAGGCTCGATCCAATGGCTGAAATCGATCGCGAGAAGCTGCTCGACATCTACACGCGGACCATGAAGGTGAACCGCACCGATGAGAAATTCCGTGAGTTGCTTATGCAGGGCAAGGTCGCGGTGATGTATTATTGCGTGCGCGGACAAGAGCTTGTCTCCGCCGCCGCGATGGCCGCGCTTGAGCCCGACGATTACGTGGTGTGCACCTATCGTGGTCAGGGCGAGCAGACCGCCAAAGGTATTCCGATGGAAAAATGGTGGGGCGAGTGCCTCGGCAAAGCCACAGGCACCTGCAAGGGCAAGGGTGGCACCATGCACATCACCGATCCCGACACCGGCATTATGGTGACGACCGGTGTCGTGGGGAGCGGCCTTCCAATTGCCAACGGCCTCGCCATGGCAAGCCAGAACAACGGCGATGGCAAGGTGACCTTGGTTAGCTTCGGCGATGGCGCGGCCAATATTGGCGGTTTCCACGAAGCGATGAACATGGCCCAGCTTTACAAGCTGCCTGTTGTCTTTCTGTGCCAGAACAACCGGTATGGCGAGCACACCGCTTACGCCGACCACACCGACAGCCCCAATATCGGGGAGCGCGCCGCAGGCTATGGCATGACGGGCGTGACGGTCGACGGAAACGACGTGAACGCAGTCTATCCAGCGGTGAAGGACGCGGTTGATCGAGCGCGAGCGGGCGAGGGACCTACCCTAGTCGAGGCGATGTGTTACCGCATGATGGGGCACTTCTTCGGCTCGGACTTCTCTTATATGCCTGAGGAGCACCTCAAAGAAATGCAGGACGAAGACCCGCTGCCAAAGCTGCGCAAGGTCATGTTGGAGCGGCAATTCACTGAAGAGGAACTCGACGCCATTGTCGCTGGCATTGACGCGGATATCGAGGCGGCGGTTCAGCACGCGCTCGACGCGCCGCTGCCGGACACCGATGAGATCTACAAAGACGTGCTTGAGGAGACTGCGTAATGGCCGAGATCACCATGACCGAGGCCCTCAACAAGGCCATTGACGAGGCTATGGCCGCTGATGACGGCGTCTTTTGCCTAGGTGAAGATGTGGCCGCCAAACAAGGGGGCGGCGTTTTCAAGATCACGTCCGGCCTCACCGAAAAATACGGCGAGCACCGGATTCGGGCAACGCCGATATCGGAGACGGCGATCATCGGCGCGGCGGTGGGCGCAGCGCTCGCCGGGCAGCGCCCAATTGCCGAGATTATGCTGATGAACTTCGTCGGCGTTTGCATGGATCAGATCGTCAACCACGCGGCCAAACTGCGGTTTATGAGCGGCGGGCAGACGCCGTGTCCCATCGTGATCCGTACGACGACCGGCGTGGGGGTGGGCTTTGGCGGTCAACATTCCGACATGCTGGAAGCCTGGTTTGCGCATGTGGCCGGGATGCATGTTGTGACACCGTCCAACGCCGCCGATGCGCGCGGGCTGATGCGGTCCGCCATTGAAGCGAACGACCCGGTTGTCTTTATCGAGAACATCTTATGCTACGGGCTTAAATCCGAAGATCCCGGCGTCGATTACCGCGTCCCGCTGGGCAAAGCCTCGGTTCCCAAAGAGGGTTCGGACATCAGCCTCATTACTTATGGCCGCACGGTGCTGGACGCGCTCGAAGTGGCTGGAGAGCTTGAGAAAGAAGGAATTAGCGTTGAGGTTGTCGATCTTAGAACGATCGCGCCGTATGACGAGGCGACCGTCCTCGCCAGCGCGCGCAAGACGGGGCGGGCGCTGACGCTGCATGAAGCCGTGCGCCCATTTGGGACCGGTGCGGAGCTGGCTGCGAACATCCAGGAAAAGTGCTGGGGTGACCTGAAAGGCCCGGTTCGCCGGATCGGCGGGACCTTCGCGGCTGTGCCATTTGCGACCCATCTCGAACAGGCTTGGATCCCCACCAAGGCCGAGATTGTCGAGCAGATCAAAGCCTCAGTAGGAAAGGACTGAAGCGAATGGCTGAAGAAATCCGCATTCCCAAGCTCGGAATGAGCGCGACCGAGGTAATCCTCGCCGAATGGATGTTCGGCGATGGGGAAGAGGTCGCGAAGGGCGAGATCATCTACACCGCTGAAACCGACAAAACGACCGTCGAGATCGAAGCTCAAGCCAGCGGCGTCATCCGGCCGACGGGCGAAGAAGGCAGCACCTACAAGGTTGGCGATCTGATCGGCACAATCGAGTGAGCGCGCTCGATGCTATCGGGCCCTGACAAAGCGCGAGTTCTTGGCGAGATATACGCGGCCGCTCGTGAGGGACGCTGGGGCGATCTGGCCGAGCGCGTGACGGAGGATTTCACGATCTACGAAGCGGGATCGCTTCCTTACGGCGGCGAGTGGACCGGAAGCGATGCATTTCAGCGGCTTTACCCAGCAGTGATGGGCAGTTGGGACGATCCCGAGACGGAAACGCTCGAAATTGCAGGAGGCGACGCTTGGGTCCTCTCGGCTATCCGCCTGACGATGACCTCAAAGAAAACAGGACGACGTTTTAGCCAAACGGTGTGTGAAGCGGGCACCTTCGAAGGCGACAAGCTTAGAGACTTACGCATCCATTATTTCGACGCTGCGGAAGTCGCTGCTGAGGCCTGAGCCGGGCGGCGCTCCCTTGCTTATTCAGCGGGCTCGGTCCCCGGCATCTCGCCGTTCAGATACTTCTGCATCGTCTCGTAGAAATGGCGCACGCGGCTTTCCTGATAAGTGCCCAGCTCCATCAACCCGCTTTTTAGAGTCTTCATCCCCTCCTGCACAAACGGGAGGTTCGACATGTCTTGATCGAACACGTTCGCTAGCTGCGGCCCCATCTTGTCCGCGACACTGGAGAACGGTTCACCGTCCGGGATGTAGGTCATCTCAACCGCGCGCGGACGCTTTTCGCCCTTGGGTGTGGGGAAGAGAAGGCGGATTTCCATGATGCTCTCATCGCAGGTCTCGCCCGGGAGCCAGCGATAAACGAGCGTTGGCAAAAAGCCGATCCAAGGGGCGAAATTGGGGAAGATATTGTAGGTGAAGTTGTCGAGGATCTCGCTGTCGGACGCGTCCGAGTAGTCGTAGCCATATTGCTCGGTGAAGCCTTGGCGCCCAGCCTCGGCGAGCACGCGCCGCGCGGCGAGTGGATCATCGCGATCAAAACCTTCTTCGCCCTCGCTTGCGTTAAAGCGCCGGTTGGTTTCCGCATCGTCGCCGCCTGAGAATTCGTTCATTTTCTCGAGCACATAGTCCGAACCCTTGCCCTTCACATGCGGGCTCAGCACACCAGAGGGCGTGATGGCGCGGTTGAAGTGATCGCCGATCAGGTCATAGCGCGTGTTCGCATCGCCCAGAAAACCGAGCAATTGCGGATGGGTGGTGATCGAATGCCACGCCTCCATGAAGGCCTCCGCCGTGGCCTTCCAGTTGGACGGGAACTTCTTTTGCACCCACATGCCGGTGTAGCGGTTTTCAAAATCGTAGCGCTCATACTGTTCGGCCGCCGGGCCCAGCCACGTCTTGAAATCGGGCAGGTCATGGTTCTCCGTGATCATCACGAAGCCTTGCCACAACTCGACCCGCGCCTCGGGCAAGTCCATGTCCTTGTCTTCGAGGTGTTTGAAATCCCAGCGTGAGGGGATTTCTTTGAGCGTGCCGTCATTGCGCCATGTGAATCCATGGAACGGGCAGCGCAACTGGATCGATGGGCCGCACTCGGTGCGCAGCTTGCGGCCGCGGTGGAGGCAGGCGTTGTAAAACGCTTTGACGCTGCCATCCTTTTGACGAACCAGCAGAAAACTCTTGTCGTTGATGTTGTAGACCACGGTGTCGCCGGGGTCGGGCATCTCGTCTTCGCGCGCGGCGAACTGCCACACATTGGGCCACATCTTTTCGCGTTCCGCCTTGGCGTACTCTTCGGAGATGTAGGCAGAGACGGGAATGGGATCATCCGACATCTCGATATTCGTTTCCTCGAAGAGGTAGTCGGGCGGGGTCCGCGTGTCCCCGTTCAACATGTCGGTGTAGCTCAATCCCGGGCAACGTCCGTCCGAGTTCAGATCCTTGATCTCGTTCATGTTAGCTCTCTCGCTTTGATCCCATTTTCGGCGCTGCTGGCAGCGCCTCGCACTTTTTGCAGTATTCTCACTCTGAACTATCGCACATGTTTGTGGAATTGCACCCTAGCGGATTCGAGAGGGGGAGAGTGCGAATGACTATTCCAACGGGCCTATCCAGTCTCGGCGATGTGATGCAATTGGCCTATGTCCCGCCAGATTTCGACGCGGCGGTGGAGCATTGGACGCAGACCATGGGCGTCGGGCCCTTCTTCCTGATGGAAGGTATCCATCTCGAAGGCATGAAATACAAAGGCGTCCCCACCGACGCGCACTTCGATCTAGCCTTGGCCTATTGGGGCGACTTGCAGATTGAGCTGATCCGCCCGCGTGACGCGCATCCTTCGATCTACAGCGGCGAATACGCCGATGGGCTTGCAGGTGGCCTCCATCACGTATGCATGCTGGTGGATGATATCGAGACGGCCTACGCGGTCTGCGAAAAGCAGGGAGCACGCGTCGTCATCGAAGGATCGCTTGGTGAGAGCAAGGTCATCTACGTCGATCCCGGCCGTGGGCCCGGCAGCCTCGTCGAGATTCTCCAGCCCAGCCCGGAAAGCCCCGCTTTATTCGATATGATCAAGAGCGCAGGGGTCGGCTGGGATGGCACCGATCCTATCCGAACCCTTGGCTGAGAGCCGCCTTAATCCGAGGCGCCAAGATACCCCAGCTGGCCTGCCTTGAAGATGGTCTGACCGCGATTCACGCTTTCGAGTTTCTCGCCGGCGCGGTGAATGTGATAGCGGATTGTGGCGTGACTGCGTTCAAGGATCATGCTGATCTCGCGATCGGTCTTGCCGATGGCGGCCCAGCGCAGACACTCCACCTCGCGCTTTGACAGGACGCAGTCCGACGGAATGCGCCGCTTTGTCCGGTGCGCTTGGACGTATCCCGATACAAATCGGTGGATCACTTGCGCGAACAGTGTCCCGTACTGTGCGAATTCTTCCGAAAGATCTTCGCGATCTCTGTCGACGCTGATGAAGCTGCTCGCTGAAATCTGGCCGAATGGAAGGTGCACCGGGATCACAATCGCGGCTTTGCACAGCGAACGTTTTTCAAAATCGGAAAGGTCGAGTTCGTCGAGATACGAATTGCGCCAATGCGTGTTGAACCCGTGCTGGTTCACCCAAAACGGTTCACTTTCATATCGGCAGGCGCGCGGCAGCGGCGAGTGCAGGGCGAGACGGTGGTCCTCCCACCAACGAGCCCCGTCATCGAGCCAGCGGAAAATGTCGGCGTTCAGAATGGTGCCGTCAGCGTCAACCATGGGCTCTTTGGAAGAGATATCGTCGCACACCGCGACCTGCATTCCGCGCTCCTGCGCGATGCGCGCCAGCGTTTGCGCGGCGTCGTGGATGTCCTCGGTGCAGCCAATCGTGACCTGTTCGAGCAGCTGCTCGATGGATTCCTGACCCTGAGGTGTGCGAAGCTCTACGACATTGGTGGCCATTGTTTGGCTCTCTCCTCTCCTGTGTCTCCCGATTCTTATCCTAGCCTATTTTTCTTGAAATGCCTCATACTTTACGCAGGGGAATCGGGGCAAAACGGCTGCTAGAGACGATTTTCTGAGGTCCAGGTCGGAAAATTGGCTCCAGGGCATCGGAATTGATCAAAGGAGCTTCGCATGTGGGTCGGTGAGAACTTTGGAGTCGCGCTCAAAGCGCTCGCGGGAGCGATCGAACCCAGTCGCCCCGCCATCGTCCGCGGCGAGCGCGTTCTGACATGGAGCGAGCTCGATGCAAAAACGGACGCCATTGCCGCGGCCTTGCAGGATCGTGGCCTAGGGCCGGGCGATATTGCCGGGCAAATGCTCCGCAACACGCCCGACTATATGCTCGCCTACTTCGGCTGCATGAAAGCCGGGGTGACGCCGG
The DNA here is from genome assembly GCA_039186235.1 of Pseudomonadota bacterium. Lineage (GTDB taxonomy): Bacteria > Pseudomonadota > Alphaproteobacteria > Sphingomonadales > Sphingomonadaceae > Erythrobacter. The sequence goes on from JBCDAE010000027.1 coordinate 7,050, forward strand.
TGAACATCAACTACCACTATAAAGCGCGTGAGCTGGAGGACATCTTCGAGCGCTTTGGCCTCAAAGCTATCTTCACTGAAAGCGATTTCGCTAAAGCGGGAGCGGCGGCGATGCCCCCCGGCGCTGCGTGCATCGACGTTGGGGGTACGGATTGGGATGCGATGCAAGCTCACGCGGTGCCCGATGACTTCGCCGTTCATGACGATCCGCAAGCGCTTTTCCTGACCGCCACTGGTGGGACGACGGGAATGCCCAAAGCGGTGATGTGGCCCATGGTCGAAGCTTGGCAGGCCTTCAGCGTTTCGGTCTGGCAAAAAGGGCTCGCGCCGCCCTTTGTCGCCACGTCGCTGGACGAACAAGTGGCGGAAGCGGCACGGATTACCCCCGACCACCCTGAAAGCGCCTCGCCGCTCCTTTTGCTCAGCCCGCTCATGCATGGTGCAGGGCAATTCACCGGCGTCATCCACCTGCTGAAAGGCGGGACACTGGCGCTGCTCCCATCGGACAAATTCGACGCTGACTTGGCTATAGATGAAGTCGCGCGCCTCGGCGCGCGTGGCGTGTTCATTGTTGGCGACGCGTTCGCCTTACCGATGGCCGACCGGCTCGATGCGCGCAGCGATGGCGGTGAGGCGCTAAAGACCCTTCGCAACGTAACAAGTTCGGGAGCGATCTTTTCCGCGGACCTTAAACAACGCCTTTTGCATCGCGCGTCGCATCTGATGATTGTGGACGCGCTGGGGTCGAGCGAGAGTTCGGGCACCGCTGTCGTCATCACCACCGCGGCTGGATCGACGGGTGGGGGCAAATTCTCTGCGCTTCCCGGGCGAGAGACCAAGCTGTTTGATGAGAGCCTGAACGAGATCGCGCCGGGCAGCGAAGGCGTTGGGATCGTCGCGCGCACTGGTCCTTTGCCGCTGGGCTACTTGGGCGAGGATGAAAGGAACGCTCAGACTTTCCCAGTCATAGACGGCAAGCGCTGGCTAATGACCGGCGACCGCGCGCGCTGGGCGGAGGATGGGTCGTTAGAGTTCATTGGGCGCGATAATCTGTGCATCAACACGGGGGGCGAAAAGGTCTTTCCCGAAGAGGTCGAAAGTGTGCTGGCCGAACACGCCGGCGTGCACGACGCGCGTGTCGTGAGTGTCCCCGATCCCCGCTTTGGCCGGAAGGTTGTGGCTGTGGTGCAGCCTGAAGTCAGTGGCGACGAAGGGTTGCAAGAACGCTTGGACGCGCACGCGCGCGATGGCTTAGCGGGATACAAGATCCCGCGCCTTTATGTCTTCACTCAGTCAAGTCTAAGACTGAACAACGGCAAGCCCGATTACAAGACGGCGCAGCGCCTCGCCGATGAGGCCGTGGCCTGAGAATTCCGGCTCCAATTTACCCTGTGGCGCGGTCGGCTTTGTCCTTGGCGTTTGTGCCTTTGATCATAGCGCGCATTTGTTCCCACTCGGCGTCGCCAAGCCCTTGAAGCATGGGGTAGAAAGTGCCTCCATTGGCTTGATAGCCGGCGCCGTCGATCGCAATCGTCTGACCGTTCACATACTCCGCGCCTGGTCCCATAAGGAACACGGCGAGATTGCCCAACTCGTGCATCTCGCCCGCGCGGCCCATCGGGTTCATTTCGTTGCCCGAGTTCCCGCCGCTGCCACCGGGATGAAGGCGCGCGCTCATACCCTTGGTTGGGAAAAGACCAGGGTTGATCGCGTTAAAGCGCAAACCATAACGTCCCCACTCGGTAGCCAAGCTTTGCGTCATGGCGTTGATCGCGGTTTTTGACATGGCGCTGGGCACCACAAAGGCGCTGCCCGACCAAACCCAGGTTGTCAGGATGGATAGGAAGCTCGCTTTCTTGCCTTCCGCGATCAGTCGCTTTCCGATGTCCAGCGTGACGTAAAACGTGCCGCGCATCACGATATCGGCAATCGCGTTGAAACCGTTGACCGACAAGTCTTCGGTCCGGCTGATGAAGTTACCCGCTGCGTTGTTGACGACACCCGTCAGCGCGCCGCCATCGGCCCAGATCGCATCGACCATAGCGTGGATCGCGTCTGGGTCGCGGATGTCGCAGGCGTGGGCGACGACCTTGCCGTCGTGCTTTTCCATCAGCTCAGTCGCGCATTCGTCCAGCTTGTTCTGACGCCGCCCGCAGATGTACACGGTTGCGCCCAGTTTCAGGAACGCCTCGGCCATTTCCTTGCCAAGCCCCGTGCCCCCGCCGGTGACCAAGATCCGGGCGCCGTCCATCAGGCCTTCGCGGAACATCAGCTTTGATACATCCATAACTCAGAATTCCCTTGGTTAGTCGGCGTGGTCCGCTGCCGCCGCACTAGGATTGCAGAGCGGCCATATGGCTATCGCGTCCGTATGTTTGGGGGTCAGAGGCCCAGAACTGTCTTCGCGATGATGTTTTTCTGCACTTCGTCCGAGCCACCAAAAATGGTCGCCGCACGGTTGTTGAGGTAACGCCCCATCGCGGTTTGGGCCATTTCGCTGCCGATAGGTTCGGGGCTTTCATTCCCATAAAGCGGGCGCTCAAGCGGCAATTGCAGCGCGTCCGTGCCCAGTAGGTTGACCCGCAAGGTGTCGACTTCCTGGCCTATATTGGACGCAAGCAATTTGACGAGTGAGGTTTGCGGACCGGGGGGCCGGCCTTTGGCGAGCTCGGCAAGAATCCGCAGCTCGGTAAACTCCAGCGCTTCGGCATCCAGTCGCGCTCGCGCCAGCCGGTCGCGAAAGCGAGGGTCATGGGCAATAGCGCCGTTGACGCCGGAAGGCTGCGATTGCGCCAATTCGGCAAGCGTATCAATCGACTGCAACAGGCGCGGTGCGTGGCACGAGCCGCCGCGCTCGTTCTCAAGCAGGAACTTGGCGATGCTCCAGCCTTGCCCTTCTTCGCCAATGCGATTGTCGACATGACTCTTGGCGTCGCTGAAGAAAACGGCGTTGACTTCATGGTCGCCCGACATCGAGTGGATTGGTGACACTTCAACACCGTCTTGATCCATGGGTATCAAGAGGAAGGTAATCCCTGCCTGTGGGCGAACGTCGGTGTTGGTGCGAACCAGCGCGAAAATCCAGTTGGCGTGGTGAGCGTGCGTGGTCCAGATTTTGGAGCCGTTGACGACATACTCGTCGCCGTCCAGACGAGCCGAAGTCTTGAGACTGGCGAGATCGGATCCGCTGCCAGGCTCCGAATATCCCTGGCACCAATAGTCTTCGCCAGAAAGGATGCGCGGCAAAAAGCGCGCTTTTTGCTCAGGCGTGCCAAACGCGCAGATCACTGGGCCGACAAGCTTCAGGGCCAAGACCGGAAGGCTGGGCGCACCGGCAAGCGCGCTTTCCTTATCAAAGATAAAGCGCTGGGTTGGCGTCCAACCGGTGCCGCCGTCTTCCTTGGGCCAGTGTGGGGCAACCCACCCTTGCTCAAAGAGAATTCGGTGCCATTCCATCCCGATATCGGGTTCGACAAAGACGCCCGGGGTCCGCCGCGCGCCGTCGCGCAGATGCTGCGGCAGTTTTTCAGCCAAAAAGTCGCGCACTTCCTCGCGGAAGGCGATATCTTCAGGGGAGAAATCCATATCCATATCGTCAAGCGGTCCTATTGCGCTGGTTCCAAGGCTTCTTCGCGCATCGCCCAAAGGATGGAGCGACGCATCATCTCGTAAAACACGTCGTAATTCCACGCGCACATTTCCTTGTGCGGATAGAAGTCGGCCATGCCCGGCAAGTCGTAGTGGCCGCGGCAATGACCAAGTATATTGTACACGATCTCACCTTTACGAACATTGCGCGTATAAAGGATGGGAACTTTTGTTTCAGGCCAATCGGAATCGACGAAGCCCGTGGCCTCGCCTTCGAAAGTGGTTTGCATCAAGATATTGATATCATTGGTGATTTTGGTGATATAGAGTTCATCGACCACTTCGAAATTGCCAATCCCACGGGTAAGTTCATGGTCGGGATCGACAACTTCAACCTCGAACGGGCCGATCGGCGGGTGCGCTTTGAACTGAGTGCCGAGCAACTCCATAAAGCCGGTCGTGTCGTCCGGAGCGTCGACCAGACCGTCGTCAGTGAATTCGAGGATCGAGTTGGTGCCGTGCAGCGCCAGATACTTGCCGCCGCCTTCGACCCAGGCGCGAAGGTAGTCCGCTTGCTCTTTGGTCGGCACTTCATCGACCGTGTAGGTGATCAGAAAACGACACTGTTCGAGCCGCTCCAGCCCCGAGAAATCGCAGGCCACCGTGGTTCGTATACGCGGATGCTCGGCGAGCAATTTGAGGATCTCGATCCGCGGCGTGTCCATGTCGTGGTACTTGCCGCCGATGATGAAATGCGCGTCGATGCGCTCATTGGTGGTTTCACTCATGCCGCCTAGCTCCTTATCGATCCGCCGCCATCAACCGTGAAGTCGCAGCCTGTGGTGAAGCTGGCCTCGTCGCTGGCCAGGAACACCACCGCTTTGGCGACCTCCTCAGGCTCACCGATCCGATTCATCGGATGCGTGGCAGCAAAGTTGGTTTCGATATTCTCGGGCGTATCAGCGCCAGAGTATTTGTAGCGATCGTACATCGGTGTGCGGATCGCGCCGGGATGTACCATGTTGGCGCGGATCGGAAGGCCGCGCTCCGCCAAATCCAACGCCACCGAGCGGGTGAGCCCCAGCAGCCCCGCTTTGGAGGCCGAATACGCGGCGACGAACGCGGCAGCGCGCATCGCGATCATCGAACCGATATTGACGATTGCCCCGGGTTCGCCCGCTGCCTCCATGGCCGGGATCGCGGCCCGGCAGCCGAAGAACGGGCCATTCAGGTTGATGTCGATGGTGCGGTTCCAGCTATCGAGATCTACGTCGGTCACCACGCCCGGCTCAGAGATACCGGCGACATTGCACAGCACGTTGAGCTTGCCGAAGCGCTCCTCCGCGGCTTTGACCGCCGCATGCCATTGATCAAGATCGCGCACGTCAAGCTCAAACGCGTCGGCGTTCTCGCCCAGTTCTTCCGCCAGCGCGCGGGCCTTGTCGATCTGGACATCGCACAGGAGCACCTGGCCCCCTTCCGCGACGATCATTCGGCCCACGGTGGCGCCAATGCCTTCGGCGCCTCCGGTGACGAGCGCGACCTTATTGGTCATCTTCCCCATGCTTACCGCTCCATAATCGCAACGGCCGAGATGCCCGGCGCGCCATAGACGTGGCTGTAGGCCGTCTTGGGACCCGCGCCATCACGGCCGGGCACTTGCCGCTCGGCGGCGCGTCCGCGCAATTGCTCGACGTTTTCGTACACCTGTCTCAGACCCGACGCGCCGATCGGTTCTCCGCAAGCCAGGCAGCCGCCATCGGTGTTGATCGGCAATTTGCCGCCAATTTCTGACCAGCCGTTGGCGAGCCATTCTTCCTGGTCACCATCCTTGCAAAAGCCGTTTTCGGCCATGTGCATGATTTCCGCACCGCTTTCGGTGTCCTGAAGCTGCGCCACGTCGATATCTTCAGGGCCTATGCCAGCGCCTTCAAAGGCGGCCTGCGCGGCGAGCACCGTTGGCTTGCCGCCCTCTTTGACGCTGATGCCCGCCTGGAACACCTCAAAACTGTCGGGAGGGCGCGTCTTGAAAGCGACCTTGGCGATTTTCACCGACTTGCCATCACCCAGCGCGCCCAATTCGCGCGCCTTCTTTTCGCTCGCCAGGATCAAGGCCACGCCGCCTTCGGCGGGCGAGCAAAACATGAACTTGGTCAGTGGATCGTTGATCATCGGCGCGTTCATGATGGTGTCGAGGTCAATCGGCGAACGGCGCCAGGCGTGCGGCGCCTTGGCGCCGTTTCGAAACGCTTTTTCGGCCACGCGACCCAGCGTCGTGCGGCTGATCCCGTGCAATTGCATGTAGCGCTGGATCTTGAGCGCAAAGAACTGTGTGGTCAGCATCATGCCGGTTTCGCCGTACCATTCGGGCAGGCCGTAATCAGCGGGCTTGGCGTTGAACGCGCCGCGCGGATGTTTGTCGAACCCGACGGCAAGCGCCAGATCGTACATCCCGCTGGCGACCGCCTGCTGGGCCGAGGCGATGGCGCTGCCGCCGGTCGCGCAGCCATTAGCGACGTTGACGAACGGCAGCGCCGTTAGGCCCAACTCGTTGACCATGATGTCCGCGTTACCAGCCGCTGCCGACCCGCCATAGGCGCATTCGATGTCGGCCCATTCCAGCCCGGCGTCAGCGAGCGCTTGTCGCACGGCGTAGACGCCTTGCTCCCGCCCGGACCGCTCTTGCGTGCGGCCAAAGGGGTGGATGCCCGCGCCAATGATGTAGACGTTTTCGCTCATGCGGCTTGCTCCTCGGAGGCGCGGATCGGTCGAAACGCGAAGGTGTCGTAGCGATCATTGAAGGGGACGATGCAGAATTCGAGCGGCATGTTAAGCGTCAGGTCCTCAAGCTCAGCGCCCACGATCCGGCTTTCGACGATCACCTCGCCGGGAAGTTCGACATAGCCCAGAAGAAAAGGCTGGAAATCCGGCGGTGACGGTTCACCGCCAGGGCCTTCGTTCGAGCCCGGTCCGGTGTAAGGCTCCTTGGGCAGGAACCCTTGCGTCGTCCAAGACCACAGTGTGCCGGTGCGCGAGAGCTTGTATGGCTCGACCTCGCGCGCGGCGTCGCCAACGGGCATGGGAAAAACGATCTCGCCCGAAGGCAACCGCCCGCCCATCAGGTGCGGCTGCGCGTCATCGCTCCAAAGGTCAGGGTCTATCTTCTCGCCCATGAGCTTCTCTCCCATCAGGCCGCTTCAGCGTATTCGGCCAGCGCGCTGTCGGTGTCTCCAAACAGGCGGCTCAAGACAATCACTCGCTTCATCGCGTGGCCGATGGCGAGTTCGTCGGTAATACCCATGCCGCCATGCATCTGGACCGCTTCGCGCCCGATTGCGTCGACATTCTCGGCGATGAAAGCTTTGGCGCCGGCGGTGGCTCTGGCCCAGCTCATACGATCCGAAGGATCGCTAAGCGCGGCGCGGTAAAGCATCGAGCGCGACTGTTCGAGCCGCGCGTAAGCTTCGACAAGCCGGTGCTGTAGCGCCTGGAATGTGCCGATGGCGACGCCGAATTGTTCGCGCTCTTTCACAAAGGCAAGCGTATCGTCGAGCAGGCGCTGGCCCAGACCGACCATTTCCGCCGCTGCGCAAAGGCGAATGGTGGACACGGCGTGCGCAAGCGAGGTGTCATCCTGAGCAAGCCGCGCTGTCCCCTCAACCCCGACACGCGTGAGCCGAAGTTCGCCCGCAATGCTCCCATCGGTCAAACGATACGCGCGAGTTTCCAGACCGGGCGCATCGGAAGGCACCACGAAGAGCGCCGTTTCTCCGTCAAGTCTGGCCGTGACGATAAAGATGTCCGCCAGCAGAGCCCCCATGACAAAGGTTTTCTCGCCAGTGAGGGTGTAGCCATCGCCGCTGGCTTCAGCGACCAGGCCTTTGGGCGCAAGACTATAGCGCTGCGAGCGTTCAGCCCAGGCGAAGGTGGCGATCCGATCCCCGCTCAGCGCGTTTTCGAGAGCCTCATGCCCCTTCAGCAAGAGGGCAGGAAGCGCTCCGTGTTCAAGCAGCGGGTCGGGTGAATTGGCCTTGCCGATTGCCTCGAACACGAGCGACAAATCCACCGGCGATCCGCCAAGCCCGCCATCCTCTTCGCTTGCGGCCAGCGCCACCAGCCCGAGCTCTGCAAGCTCCTGCCAGCGCTGCCGGTCGTATCCTGTTGGCGAAAGGCGCAGTTTTCGGCGCGCTTCGACATCGATCGGCGCAGAGAAGCGCTCGACCGAGGCGCGGAACATTTCCTGTTCCTCGGAAAGATCGAAGTTCATGGCGGTTACGATTTCCGGCTGAAGGTGATCGGGAACTTTGTGACCCCGCGCAGCAAAATGTTCTGGAGGATCTCGATTTGCCCCTCATCCGCTATGGCAAAGGAATCGAGCCGCTCGAGCAGTTCGTCAAAAGCGACCAGCATCTCTTTCCGGCTAAGCATGTTGCCAACGCACATGTGCGGGCCTTTGCCAAAGGCGAGGTGCGCGCGCGCGTTCTTGCGTTCAATGTCGAACGCGTCGGGGTTTTCGAATTTGCGCGGATCGCGGTTCGCCGCGGCGTAGCGCAATTGAGCGATGGAACCCGCCGGCAGTTTGTGCTCGCCAAGCTGGGTGTCCTCTTTAACGATCCGCCACATTCCCGAAGTGGGAGTTTCGTACCGCAAAGCCTCTTCGATCATATTCATGATCAGCTTGGGATCGCGCCCGCCAGCCGCCGCTTTGGCTTTCTCCATCTGGTCGGGGTTACGGATCAACTGCAACAGGCCGCCCGCGAGGGTCGAGGTCGTGGTCTCATTCCCGGCAACCATGAATTGCTGCATGATCGACATGATTTCGGGATCAGTCAGCGGGGTTTCCCCTTCGACCTTGGCGTTGACGAGATCGGCGAGCAGATCATCACCACCGTTAGCGCGACGTTCGTCGATCTTCGTTTTCATATAATGCTGGTATTCGACCAGACTGCGCGCGCACTCTTTCTTGCGCTCATGATCGACCATTTGGCTGAACCGGTCGACCGCCGCATCGGACCATTTCTTGACCTGCGAGATATCGGTGTCGAGCCCAATTTGTCCTGCGATCATGTAGACCGGCAGTGGAATCGCGAAATCTTCGACAAATTCGCACGCGCCCTTGTCCGCAAAGGCTTCAATCAGCGCGATGGACTTTTCACGCATGGTCTCTTCGATCGCGTTCACGCGATTCATTGAGAATGCGAGATTGACGAGTTTGCGATTGCGCGTGTGAACCGGCGCATCGGCGGTGAGAAGGGTTTGTTCGTCCGGCCAACCTTCGGCCAAGATCGCCTCGATCTCTTCGTCCTGCTCTCGCCCCATCAAAACGCTGAAATCGTTGGAGAAGACTTCAGGTTTGCCCGTCGCTTCGCTGCACAGATCGTAGCTGTAGACGACGAAGGTGTTCATCTCGGGCAGGTGTTCGATATCGATCCCGGCATCGTGGATTGCCCCGTAATATTCCCAGGGCTGAAGCAGGGTCTCTGGCGCAAAGACGCTGGTGTCTTTGATCGCGGCAGGCTTGTTCATGGAAAGACTCCGATCCCGACTTGAATTCCAAACAGCAACCTAACGCTTCATCGGTCCTAAAGGCGATGCGCGAATGTGTTAGGGGTAAGCCCGTCTTTTGCGCCTCATCCGGCGGACAAATCGCCGAATTCGCGGACAAATTCGGCGCTGTCGAAATAATCGCGCCAACGCTGGATCTTGCCTTCATCGTTCAGTTCGAACGTGCCCATCACGCGCAGGGTGCGCCTTCGGCCCTGCATCTCGAACCAGTCCGTGCGTTCGGTCAAAACGACGTTGCCATTGGCGGCGATATGATGGGTGTCGAAACCGCACGCCTCGACGCCGGGGAATCCATCCATCTTGGCGCGCACCTGAGCGATGCCGTTCACCGTTGAGAGCGGCATGTCGCTCCATTCAACGTCGTCAGCCATGAACGAATAGATCTTCTCCAGATCGTACTCATCCCAGGCGGCGATGAACGCGGTGATGGTTTCAATCGGTGTCATGAAGTCTCTCCGGCGATGAATTTGAGCGCGTTCGCGAGCATCTGGCGAACATGCGGGTTTTCATAGGTCTGCGGCGTGTCGCCGAATTGAAGGTAAACCAAGGGCGCGTTTCCCACGCGCTTGTGCCAGGCGATAAGGTTGCTGCTTGGCGGGTGTTCCCAGCCCTCGTTCGAATAGAGCTCACCGGAAACGGCAAGCGCGGCGGAATAGAAGTTTTCGCGCGTGAAGGCGTAGTCCGACCGCGCCAACGGTTCGACATCCTCTTCGAAAACCTCCGCAAGGTATAGCTCATCGACCACATTGAATCTGTTTGGCAATCCGGCGGTCACGGGGTGATCGGCGATGACGCTGGCGGTGTAATGGACATCATGGCGATACCCCGAGTCGAGCTTCGGCTCTCCTCGAACGGTTCCAGGCGCGTAGAGGAAACGTCCGCCGAGCATGTCATGCCATTCCGGCCAATCGGCCCAGCCGGCGAGCGCGTGATGCATGGCGACCGCGCCGCGCCCGGCTTCAAAGCGCTCGACAATGGCCCGCCGGTACCCTTCGGATGGCAGGCGTGAACGCACCTGATTGTCGGCGAAAGTGTAACCGCCCATGTCGTAAAACAGCATCGCATCCGCGTCCGCAGCCCGGCCACTTGCGACTGCGTCCTCGGCCTCGGGGTGCGTAAGATGGGTGACGTCCCACTCGCCAAGCGAATGGATGAGCGCCTCGAACGGCTCGGCTTCATAGGGGTGGCCGCCGGACAGGACGAGCAGATCGCGCGCCATCCTAGTCGGCGATTTTAAGGATCATCTTGCCCTGATTGGAGCCGGCAAACAGGCGCATGAAGCTCTCAAAGGTGTTTTCGAGGCCTTCATCGATATGCTCATCGATTGTGAGCTTTCCAGCGGCCGCCCATTCGCCCATTTTCGCCGCGCCTTCCGGGAAGCGTTCGACGTAATCGGCGACGAGAAGACCACGGATCTGGGCGCGTTTGACAATCAGTTGCCAGATGTTGCGAGCGCCGCGCGGGTCTGTGTTGTATTCGCTGATCAACCCGCACAGCCCGACACGGGCGTAGAGGTTGAGGTTCATCAAGCCCGCGTCGAGGATCGCGCCGCCGACATTCTCAAAGATCACGTCGACACCATCCGGCGCCGCCTCGGCGATCGAAGCGGTTAGGGCAGCTTCGTCCTTGCCTTTGTAATCAATCGCGGTGTCAAACCCGTACTTCTCGGTCAGTTTGGCGCATTTTTCCGGGCCACCCGCAATCCCAACGGCGCGGCAGCCGTGGATCTTGGCCAATTGCCCGACGAGCGACCCCACCGCGCCCGCGGCACCTGAGACTAGAACGGTCTCGCCTTCCTTGGGTTCGCACACTTCGAGGAAGCCGAAATAGGCGGTCATGCCGACCGCGCCGAAAATCGAGAGATAATTGGTCACGTTGGGCACAAGGGTCGGATCGATCGGCTGGGTAAAGCCACCCGCGACGCCCAAGGAGTAATCCTCAAGCGCGTTGAGACCCATGACCCATTGCCCGGGCTCAAACCCATCGGCGCGGCTTTCCTCGACCACGCCGATTGTGCTCGCGCGCATCGAAGTGCCTAGCGGAACCGGGGGCATGTAATTGCCGCCCGCGTCCATCCAGCCGCGCATCGCCGGGTCGAGGCTGGCGTAGTGGTTGCGGATCAGGAATTGCCCTTCGGCCAGATCGGGCGTCGGTGTTTCGACGAGCTCAAAATCGTCGGGCACCGGCTCGCCATTGGGGCGACGCTGGAGAAGGTATTGGCGGTTCGTCGGCATCTCAGGCGCTCTCCAGCTTCACGGGAATTGCGCTTTGGAGCGCCTGACCGGTGATTGGGTCATAATCACTTTCATCGTCGGTCAGCCGGTTGGTCGAACTGCCGATCTCGCGCACATTGCTCGCGTCAGCGTGCGCGTCGCCATAAGCATGCGCCATCGAAACGAGCCCGCGGCGAACCTTGTCGCTCGGCTTGACGACTCCGTGAATCGTCGCGTGCGGGCTGGTGATCGCGATGATCGTGTCCTCTTCAACGCCCAGCTCTGCCATATCATCGGGGTGGATGTAGGCCGGGTTGGTCGTGGTCTTGGCGCGCAGCTTGGCAAGCGGATGGCCAATTGAGTTGAAGCGCGTTTTCGAGCGGCGGCTGATGAGCTTGAAGTTAAAGCCCTCCTTGGCCGCGCGGTCCTCCGCATAAAGAGCCAGCGCTTCCGGCATAGCCCCAGCGGCAAGGTCAAAACGGTGCTCCTGCTCGGGATCAGCGGGCAGGACCGTCGGATGCAGATCGTCATAGACAACGGCCGCGCCCCCTTCCTTGCGCGCATCTTCGCGCACCGTACTAGGAGGAACGAGGCAGCCGGCCGCCATCAGGTCGAGGAATTCGACCTTGGCAGGTGGCTGATCGCCATCCATCGGCACTTGGCCGCCAGCCAGCTCCATCTGCACTCCCAAAGCCTTGGCGAGATGCCAGAACATCTCGTATTCATCGATCACATCGCCCGGCGCTTCCGCCACCGCCTCGACATAGCGGGCGTAAGGCATTTCATGCCACCATTCAGACAAGTTGGTGATGTCGTCGCGTTCAAGCGATTGTTTGGGCGCAAGGACGACGCTCGCCCGTTTCGCGCTGGCGCTCATCCAAGGGTCGATCTGCACAAAAAGGTCCAAATCATCGAGCGCGCGGACCATCTTCGCCTGATTGGGGAAGCCAACCACTGGATTGCCGCCGACACTTATCAGCGCGCGGATCTGGCCTTCGCCGGGCGTCAGAATTTCGTCCGCCATCACGTTGCACGGCATTTCGAAACCCAACTGGCCAAGTCCCCGGAAACGCGACTTTGCCATGCCCTCTGCACCGAACATTGGCATGGGCGGTTCGACGCTGGCGCGATTCTGCGTCATCGGGGGCGTAAAGACCCGCGGGATGGCGGTCTTCTCGCCCTCCTGCTTGAAGCGCGCACACAGCGTGTTGAGACATGTGACGAGATACTCGGTAAGCGTCCCATTGCCAGCCATCTCTGGCCCGGTGCCTGTGACCGCGCAGCCCTTCGTGCCGCCTGCAAACATACGAGCCGCCGCGATCAGCTGGTCAGCGTCCACGCCTGCGCGCGCTGCGGCAACATCAGGCGTCATCGGCGCAACGGCGGCCGCTAGCTCGTCAAACCCGTCAACATGCGCGGCTACGAAATTGCGGTCGTAGAGCTCCTCGTTGATGATGACATTGAGCATGCCGCCCAGGAGGGCCGGGTCTTCGCCGGGCTTGACCGGCAGATAGATGTCAGCCAGCCGCGCTACATCGCTCTCGCGCGGGTCAGCGACAATGACCTTCATCCCCTCTTTCTGCCGGTCTCGTATGCGGCGCGAGGGGCTGAAGGGCGGCACGCCGCCTGCGGGGGAATAGTGCGAGACAATCGGGTTGTTGCCGATCAGCAGCGCAACATCGCTTTCAGAGAAGGTGTTTGAACCCGCTGACCACCTGCCATAGCGCGCCGTGGTGAAGACCTTGGCGGGTTGATCGAGCGTCACCGACGTGAAGAAGTGCTTCGACCCGATCGCTTGCGTGAAACTGTGCGAGGCGGCCCAGGCGGCGCTGTTCTGATAGCCGCCCGATCCCATGAAGACGGCGACCGCATCAGGGCCATGCTGATCGATGATGTCTCGAAGCTTGCCCGCGATATGAGCGAGCGTTTCGGGCATCGGTGTGGGTTGAAACTCGCCGTGCTCATCGCGCACCAGGCTTTGGGTCAATCGATGCTCGGCGTTGTGCGAATCCGGCAGTTCGCGGCCCTTCATGCACGTATAGCCGCCGTAGGCCGGATCGTCGGGATCGCCGCGCACGGCGAGAACGCGGCCGTCCTCTACATCCACTTCCATCGCGCAGTTCGCATGGCAAAATCGGCAAAATGTCTTGTGCGTTGAAACACTCACGGCTGCTCTCCTCTGATATGCAAAGTATCAGAGCTGTGATTTGCCGCGACTGACACTTTTGCCTGTAGAGCCGCGCGCGGCGGGGTCGCATTAAGAGCGTCACAAAATGACCAAGGAGAGATCGCTGTGCCGACCACCACACGCCAATGGCTGCTGAACGATCGCCCGCTAGGCCGAGGCGTTGAGGATAATGACTTCAAGCTTGTCGAGACCGAACTGGCCGATCCAGGCGAAGGGGAGATGCTGCTCGCGACGCGCTATTTGTCGTTCGATCCGGCGCAAAAGGGCTGGATGGAAAATATCGCCGACTATGTCGCACCGATGGCGATCGGCGATGTGATGCGCGGCGGCGCGATCAGCGAAGTTGTTTCGAGCCATAACCCCAAGTTTGCCGTCGGCGATCTGGTCTTTGGCACGACGGGGTGGACTGAGCACAATGTGCATAATGGCGAAGGGCTGACCAAAATCGACACCGAACTCTCGCCAACCGCGGTGCTTTCAGTGCTCGGCACGACGGGGCTCACCGCCTATTGCGGGTTCTTCAAGATTGGCAAGCCGGTGGCCGGGGATGTTGTCCTCGTATCCGGGGCGGCGGGGGCGACCGGAAGTGTTGTCGGCCAGCTGGCAAAGATCGCCGGGTGCCGCGTGGTCGGGATCGCGGGTGGGGCGGACAAGTGCCAATGGCTCGTGGATGAAGCCGGGTACGACGCAGCCATCGATTACAAGGCGGGCGACGTAAAGGCGCAGATCAAAGAGCACTGCCCTCGCGGGGTGGATGTGATCTTTGACAATGTGGGCGGCTCAATTCTTGACGATATGCTCGCCAACATCGCGACGGGCGCGCGCGTCGTCGTGTGCGGGGGCATTAGCCGGTATGAGACGGGCGGACGTCCCTCGGGGCCGGGCAATTACTTCAACCTGATCTTTCGCCGGGCCAGGATGGCGGGCTTTATCGTGCTCGACTGGGCGCCCGAATTCCCGGCGATCCGCAAGCGGCTGGAAGGCTTCGTCCAAGAAGGCAAGCTGACCTATCAGGAAGACATACAGGAAGGTTTTGAGAACGCTCCGGCCACTCTCAAGCGGCTTTTCACTGGGCAAAACCGCGGAAAGCAGATGTTGAAGCTTTAGTCCTTCAAATCGTTTGGCGTGTTCACATTCATCAGCGGGGGCTCCAGCGCGATCCGCCGCGCATGGATGCGTTCGACAAAGCCATAGAGCGAGCGCCCTCCGCCTTCGATGAAATCGCTAAGGTCAGGCTGGGCAGCCACGGGCCACAATCCAACGACCGGCTGGCTTTCGACAACGCCGGCGCCTTCGCCCCTCAACTGCGTGGCAAGGTCAGGCGGGAGGTTGGGCGCGTCGACGCCGGCCGAGAGGACGTGGGTAAACCCTTTGGCTTCGGCAAAGCGCAAAGCGGCGTTCAGGCCAGCCAAAGGTCCGATATTCCCACCCGGAGCATCCGGCACGCAGCCAAAGCCCGGCTCTTCGCGACCGCACACAATAAGAGCCGTGGTTTGCGATCCCAGTGCATCGGCGACATGGTCGATCAACTTCTTGCCTTGATAGATCGCGTGCGCTTTGTCGCTGCCGAACCGGCGCGCTCGCCCACCAGCAAGGATTGCTCCCAAGACTTTCAGTCGAACGCCTCCGTTGCAACACCCTCAGCGTTGTAAACCGGGGCTTCCGCATCCACCCGGTATTTGCGGCTCACCGCACCAGTCAAGCCAAACGTGCCGATATGATCGCGCATCCCCGCGTAGGCTGAGCCGGCAAAATGCGCAGCCAACGCCTCCTCGCTTTCCCATTCCTCAAAGACATTGACCCGCGCTGGATCGTTGCCATCCGCGCTCCAATCGTAGGCTATGCAACCGGGCTGGGCGAGCGCGGCGTCAATATGCGGTTTGCCTTTCTTCAGAGCATCGGCCCGCTGAGCGGGATCAAGATCAATCTGCGCGGAAATCACAATTTTGGCCATCAGGCGTTCTCCTCGGGGGCGTTGTATTCGGCGACGATACCGAAGGCGCGGTGGGTGTAGAGCCAGGCCCCGTCGCGCTTGGCCAACCGGTCCTCGTAGAGCCCGCCAATCATCCGGGTTGAGCCGTCCTTGGCTTTGAGCACTTCTTGGGTTTGGACGCGACTGGTGGCGGATTCGCCATCGACCTCGATGGACGCTGGCACGCACGAAAAGCTGACCGCCTCAAAATTCGCCATCGCGCCGAGCCACGTTTGGACAATCGCCTCGCGCCCTTCGATCGTCATACCCATAAAATCCCAGGTCGCGTCTTCGGCCCACACCGATCCCCACGTGTCCTTGTCAAATCGCACGACGCCATCGCCATAGGTCTCGTGCAACTCGCGGATCGCTAGGCGATCTTCTATCGGCCCCGTAAACATTGTGTGCCTCTCCTTTGGTTTTGGAGACCTATGAGCGCGCGCTTCTGCTTGCACAATGAACACTTTTGGGAAGGGGACAAGGCGGCCCCGCGTGCTACTTCAACTAAGAAAAGGAGAGCGAAAGATGGGACAGCTTGCGGGCAAAAGCGCAGTCGTACTGGGCGCAGCAACAGCGGGGAATATCGGACAGGTAACCGCCCGAGCGCTGGCCGATCAGGGCGCTCAGGTGATGGTCGCTGGCCGCAATGAAGAGCCGTTACGGGCCATCGCCGAAGAGATTGGCGGTAGCTACGCGCTATGCGACATTACCGATCACGCGGCGGTGCATGCGTTAGCGGACAAAGCGCGCGCGGAGTTTGGCCGGGTCGACGCGGCGATCAACACAGCGGGGTGGGGGTTGCTCGCCGGGCTCTTGGAGACGACCGAGGAACAGCTCGACGCGATCGCCGCGCTCCAGTTCAAAGGCGTGCACCACTTCCTTCAGGCGTTTGTCAAAGTGATGAGCGAACAGGAACCGTCCGGCGGTTCGATCATCAACCTTTCCAGCGCAACGACTAAGGCCCTGATCAACAATCACGCGGCCTATATTGGCACCAAGACCGCGGGCGAAGCGATGATCCGCTGCGTCGCCAACGATTTCGGTCACTTAGGCATTCGCGCCAACAGCGTTTCGCCCGCGTTCACCGAAAGCCCCATGACGCAAGGCGCGTTCGATACGCCGGGCATGGTGGATGCTTTTTTGCCGAGGTACCCGCTTGGCCGATTGAACACGTCCGAGGATGTCGCGCAGACCTGCGTGTTCCTGTGCTCGGATCACGCGTTCATTACAGGTGAGAACCTGCAGCCCAATGGCGGCGTGACACTGCGCGGCAACCCGCAAGCGAGCGACATTCAAGCGGCGGTGGTCGCGGCGATGGCGGACCAGTAGCGCCTAGCCCTCAGTATTGCGCCGTGCCGCCGTCGACGCTGAGCATGGCCCCGGTGATCCCGGCGCCCGCCTCGGACGCGAGCAGCACGGCCATCGCGGCAATCTCTTCCACCGTGTTTGGCCGCTTGATCGCCGCCTCTTGCGCGAAGGTGTTGATCATCTCGTCAAACTCCATGCCCATCGCTTTGGCGGTTTCGGGGCCGTTGTTCTTGATGATATCGGTGATGACGAGGCCCGGGCAAATGGCGTTCACAGTCACCCCTTCCGCGCCCACTTCGCGCGCGAGGCTCTTTGTCAGCCCGTTCACGGCGTGTTTGGCAGCGGAATAGGCGGTCAGCACCGGCTTGCCGTGCTTGCCCTCCATCGATGATATGTTGATCACGCGGCCATCCTTCTTGGCCAGCATGGTCGGAAGCGCGCGCCGGGTCGCGTAAAACGTGGAATAGACGTTCCACTTCATCGCCTCGTCAAAGGTCTCGTCAGACAGGTTGACCAGCGGTTGGAGATCGCCCGCGCCGCCCGCGTTGTTGACGAGGACATCCAGAGTTCCGAAGGCCTCGATGGTCTTGTCGACGAAACCTTCGACATCGGCTTGGTTCATCACATCGCCGGCGATGAAAACCGCGCGACTGCCATCCGGGCTAAGCTCGCGCGCGACAGCCTCGCCTTTTTCAGGATTGCGCGCGAACAGCGCGACCTTGGCGCCTTCGGCCAGAAACGCCTCTGCCATTCCGCGGCCCAATCCGGCGGTCCCGCCTGTGATTGCGGCGACTTTGCCTTCCAGTTTCATGATGCCTCTCCCGTCTCGTTTTCGGGGTCCATATAGTCGCGATAATAGGTCATCAGGCCGTTCTCGACCTTGTAGATGCCCACACCGCCGCGCGTTCCCGCGGGTGAGTGCATCGTCCAGCGCGCCCACACCGCGTGATCATCCCCGCACACCTCGTCGAGCGTGAAGTGAATGTGTCGATCGCCCGTTTCGCTGACCATCATCGTCATGAATTTCAGGATCGCCTCGCGCCCTTCGAAGCGGCCATAGACCGGATCATCGAGCACCGCGTCTGGCGCAAAGAGAGGGGCAAGCTTGGTGTAGTCACCCTCGTCCTGGATGCGCCAGAAATCCTCGATCACGCGCTGCGCTTCGCCTGGCATTCGACTCTCCCTAAATGGCAGCTCTTATTGGCTGCCCTAGTTGACCGCCCTAATTGACGGCTTTGTCTTTCCCTTCCCAGTACGGCGCGCGCAGTTCGCGGCGCAGGATTTTGCCCGACGGGTTGCGCGGCAAGGCTGGTATAAAGTCCACCGATTTGGGACATTTGTATCCTGCGATCTGCGTTCGCGCGTGGGCAATCACATCGGCTTCGGAAAGCGCCTTGCCGACTTTGACAACCACGCAGGCTTTCACCGCCTCGCCCCATTTTTCATCGGGAACGCCGATCACAGCGACGTCGCCGATGTCGGGGTGCGAATAGAGCGCGTTCTCAACCTCGGCGGGGTAGATGTTCTCACCGCCCGATATGATCATGTCTTTCACCCGGTCGTGGATGTAGAGATAACCGTCTTCGTCGAGATAGCCCGCATCGCCCGTGCGCAGCCAGCCATCTTTGTCGATGGTTTCGGCGGTCGCTTCGGGGTTGTTCCAGTAGCGGCTCATGTTCTTTGACGAACGTGTGGCGATTTCGCCTACGGTGCCCACCGGGACGTCTGCGCCCGCTTCATCGATGATCTTGATCTCGACCCCGTGCAAAGGCTTGCCCACGCTGCGCATCTTGGGCGAGCCTTCGGGGACGTGGTCCTCAGGATCGAGCGCGACAATCGTCCCGCTCGTCTCGGTCATGCCGTACATCTGGACAAAGCCGCAGCCGATCACATCCATCGCCTCGCGCATCAGTTCGAGCGGGATGGGTGAGGCTCCGTAGGTGATGTATTGGATACGGCTGAAATCGACCTCCTTGGCGCGCGGATGATTGAGCAGGATCTGGATCGCGGCGGGCACGAGGAAGATACGGCTGATATTGTAGTTCTCGATCAGGTCGAGCGCCTTGGTCGGATCGTACTCCGGAAGAACAATCGCGTTGGTCCCGCCAATCATGGTGGTGAGTCCTGTCCCGGTCCCGCTGATGTGGAAGCAGGGCATGGCGAGCAAGGTCACATCGCCTTCGACGGGCTCCTGCCACGCTCTTTGAGCGCCTTCTCCCCCGTCTGCATCGCGGCTGGAGAGGATGGAGCCGTGCGTCATAACCGCGCCCTTGGGCCGCCCGGTCGTGCCCGATGTGTAAAGCTGAAGCGCATCGTCATCGAGCCCGATCTGGGTGGTTGGCGGCGCAGGATCAGCAGCATCGCGCAGACTCGCGTAATCGGGCCCGTCGAAGTCCGGGGCGGCGAGGCCTATCACATGCTCCACCGCGGGCGCCTCCGCCCGGGCGGTCTCAAGCATGTCGATAAAGCCCTCGCCAACAAACGCGACGCGCGCTTCAGCGTTGCCAAGAATATAGGCGACTTCCGGCGCCGCGAGCCGCCAATTGACCGGAGTCATCACCGCGCCAATGCGCGCGGCGCCCAGCAGCACCTCGAAATAGAAAGGGTGGTTTTTGCCCAAAAAGCAGACCCGGTCACCTTTGCGGACGCCGAGATCAGTCAACACCCGTGCGGCGCGATTGCCTGCGTCGTCAAGCTGCGCAAACGTGGTCACGGTGTCGCCAAAAGTGAAGGCGGGCGTTTCAGGCGTAGCCGTCGCATGATCGCGCACGATGTCACAAAACGAGTTCGCTTGGGTCAGTGTGTCGTGAGTCATGAGAGTGAGACTACGCCGGCAAGAGGCGCGGGGGCATTGGCACAATTCATAGCGGAAACGCGCAAGCATAACGGTATAGCGTGACACCGTGTCCGAGAATGCACCGCCTACAGGGTTCGTCCCATCCGGTTTTTCGCCCGGCTTTTTGGACCATGGCGGCCCATATTTTCTGAAAGAGCGTGCGGATGGCCCAAAGCTGGTCGGGCTGCGCATTTGCCCGCACCATATCAACTATCAGGACGCCGCCCATGGCGGGGTGATCTCGACCTTTGCCGATGTCGCTCTCAGCCACGCGGTCTACGACGCCGAGCGCCCGCATTTGGCGCCATCGACGATCACGCTGCAGGTGAACTATTTGCTCGGCGCAAAGCTGGGCGATTGGCTGGAAGCGCGGGTGAGCATTGATCGCTTGGGAGGGCGCACAGCGTACACCAGCGGGAACATCATGCGCGGCGAAGAAATGGTCGCGACCATGAACGGGGTTTTCTCTATCCGCCGCGCCTCACAGCTTTAGCCGCGCCAACGTGCCACGACCGCAGTCGAAGGATCCCTATCGTCGTGAAAACCGCATGAGCCCTCGGGTAGATCGGATAAATCCACCCCCTCCAACTCGCGAAACTCGCGCCAGTCATAAAGGCCTGCGCGATGCGCAATTCGCCATTCGCCTTGGCGCTTTTCAAAGCGGTCGACATAGCGCCCGCCAATGACGGCTGAATAGATGCATCCTTTGTCCGGGAAGATCTCTGCCACGGGATAACCGGCGGGCACCGTGTGCATCGCGGTCATATAAGTTTCGGTGTGGCACAGCGTGTCGCCTTCAAACCCGAACTGCACTTGGCCCAACTGGTGCTGGGTGGCGAGGCACGGATCAATGATCGCGCGCGCCTGTTCAACAAAGCCGCGCCAATCGCCCGAGACGGTGCCAAATCCAAAGGTCGCGTCGTCGTGGAACAGGTTTTCCATCATGTCCCAGCGCCGCCGATCAATGGCGTGCGCGTAGGCGTTGATCACATCCCGAATGGCTTCCCGGTCTTCAAGGCGTAGGTCCATTGTCATAGCTCCACGATAACCTTGCCGATATTGCCGCCGGTGAACAGCTTCGCATAGGCGCTCAAGGTGTTTTCAAGGCCGCTGGTTGCATCATAAGGCATGGCGAGGTCGCCGGCTTCGTACCAGCCTCGCAGCCGCTCGGTGAGGCGCTGTCCATGGTGCATGAAATCGGGCGAGAAGAACCCCTCAACTCTTAGACGGCGCATGAGCACCTGATCGAATTCGCGCGGGGCTGTGCGCGCGCCGGAGGTGTAATCAGACACAAGCCCGCACACCGCAATTCGCCCATAATGGTTCATGCGAACCAGAACTTCATCAAGGATCGGCCCGCCGACATTGTCGAAATAGACATCAAAGCCGCCAGCTGCATCCATTTGCGCGCCGAGATCGCCTGATTTGTAGTCGAGCGCACCCGCTATGCCGAGCTCCTGCGTCAAAAAGCGGCCCTTTTCCTTCCCGCCGGCTATCCCCCACGCTTCGCATCCCAGCAAGGTCGCAATCTGCACCGCCAGAATCCCCGTCGCGCCAGCGGCTGCGGACACCAGCACGCGTTCACCCGGTTTGGCCGCGCCAGTTGTCTCTACGCCCCAAAGCGCGGTCCAGCCATTCATGCCGAGCGGTCCGAACCAAGCGCGTTTGTCCTCCACACTCGGATCCAGCGTTATAGCGCCCGCCAAAGCCGCATCCACTTGGCTGATATCGGCCCAAGTTCCGAAGGCGCGCACCAGATCGCCTTCCTCAAAGCCTGGGGCGCGACTGCCGATCACTTCGCCCACGACAAGGCCGGTCATCGGGCTGCCCACGTCTAGCGGAGGCTGGTACCCGTCTTGGCGGTCCGTCAGCCACATTCGTGTGCCCGCGTCCATCGATAGCATGGCGTTACGGATGCGGATCTCTCCGTCGGCCAAGTCAGGCAAAGCGGTTTCGGTTAGCGAAAAGGCTTCGGCAAACGCATTGCCATCAGGCCTTTGGTCGATGCGCCAGAAACGGGTCTGCATGCAATTCGTTCTCCAAGCCCTGAGCGCGCGCGGCAAGGCGCGCTTTTGCTAGGGCTATCACTTTGGCGCGGTGCAGGTGCTCCGGTGCCCCGCTAAGTTCTCCCAAAGTACAAAAGGAGAGGAACATGGCACTCATCACTGTGATTGGCGCGTCGGGACGTCAGGGTATGGCGCAAGTGCGCCAAGCTTTGAAGGCGGGGTATGATGTGCGTGCTATTTCGCGTCAGGAAGACCCTTTTGGCGGGGCAAAGATTGACGGGATCGAACGGGTCGAAGTGCGCCCGATGGACCTTTATGACTCAGAGACATTTAAGCCGGCGCTCGAAGGGTCGGACTACATTTTCTACACCCATCCGCTCCAGGCGCGCGCGGACCGCGCAGTTCTAATTGGCGATTTGGGTAAGGCGGCCGCGGAGATCGGCGTGAAGCGTCTGGTCTGGAACACATCCAGTTGGATTCCCGATCGCCCCGGCGACCCCTTCACCTATGCGGGGAACACGGCTGGCATCAACGCGCTGTGGCGCTCGGGCTGCCCGGGCACGGTTTTTGGCAGCGTTTTGTTCATGGACAATCTGCTGACCAACTGGGCGCGCCCGTTCATCGTGAACGAGGGGCGCTATGTGTATCCGCACAAACCCGAACTCGAGGCCAACTGGATCAGCCTTGATGACGTTGGCAAGTTTATGCTGACCGCTCTTGAGCGCCCCGACATGGAAGGTGCGTGGCTGAACATTGGCGGACCAGAGCGATTGGTGGGCAAGCAGGTTACGCAGTACCTCTCCGACGCGCTCGACAAAGAGATAACATACGATCCGTGCACTCCGGAGGAGTTTGGCCGGTATCTGGTCGAAGCGGCGGGGGATTCGATGCCCGAGGAAATGCGCGAGGAATTCGCGCTCGGCATTCAGGCCTTCTACGAATACAACAACGAAGCACCCACGCGGCCTTTTGAGGTTGATATGGACCACGTCTTCGAACGCTTTCCCGAGCTCGACGGGAAGCTGGAGACGCTGGGGGATTGGACCAAGCGTCAGGAATGGGGTGAAAGCAACTTCCGCCCGGCCTTTGGGTAGGTCGGGCCCGGCCAGGCGGCCGTTTTGACTTACTCGGCCGCCTGCTTTTGGTCCGCCGCGAAGATCTCCAGCAGCTCTTCGTCCGTGGCGTGGGTTAGCTTGGCCGCCCATTGGTGAAAGACCTGTCCGCCGCGTTCGTTTTTGCCGAACAGCACCTCTTTGAGCATGCCCGATTGCAACGCCTCGTGTTGGCGTTTGCCCGTGGCGTAATCTTCGTCGCGTACAACCACTTCGAGAAAGTCAAACTGCTCCTTGGCGGACTGGATGTCCGCCTCGGTCTCGGGCTGGTTTTCCATCACGTAGAATTGGGTCGTAAAGCTCTCGCCCACCGTGTCTCCCGGGAAGAGTTGGCTGATCATCGCGCCGCGCTGGCCGCCGCCGTAAAAGCTGGCGATCGAGATGTGGGGGAAGATCGTCCACACGCCCTGTGTGAGCGCATCGGCGGGCAGTTCTTCGTCCGACATTTCCGATAAATCGAGCATCTCGTCGCTGCCCGTCTTTTGCGCGAACTTAGAAGGGCTCGAAAGGCGCTGGTGCGGGCCCCAGAAGAAGTAATTGGCGCGATTAAAGAAATCGGCCCCAAAGGTGTCTTTGTGCAGGACCGGCAGGTGGTAGAAATCAAGATAGCCGTCATAGGCTGTCTTCCAGTTTGGCCCGGCGAGCGTGCGCTGGCTAAACAGCGTCCACCCGTCGAACTCAAACGCCTTGAGCAAGTCATCGTACCCGCACAGATAGTCGGCGATCGAAAGCTTCGAATTGAGATCCAATGTCGCCCAGATCAGCCCAGCGCTTTCGTGCACGGGAAAGCGTTTGAGGCACAAAGAAGCCTTGTCGACCGCGCCAAAGTCTTGCGTTGAGGCGACGCCTACAAGATCGCCATCGTTCTTGAACGTCCACCCATGATAGCCGCAGGTGAAGCGCGAGGCGTTGCCCGTCGTTCCAGCTTCCACGACCGGATTGCCGCGGTGCGAGCACATATTGAGGAACGCCCCGACGCTACCGTCGCGCTGCCGCGTTAGCAAAAGAGGGACACCGCAAATGTCCATCGCCTTGTAATCGCCCGGCTCCGGCAGTTCGCACGAAGGGGCGACCATCAACGGCAGACGGCGGAAAATGTTGCGCTTTTCCAACTCGAACAGGTCCGGATCGGTGTAAGTGCTCGCCGGGACCCGTACGATCTCTTCAGCGTATTCCATCGTCTCTGCCGCGCCATGCGCGATCAGGCTGCGGGTCATTGAAATGAGTTCATCGCGGGACATGATTTGCTCTCTTTGTCTCAACGGGGGCTAAGGTGCGCCTGTCCAGGGCCAGTCGGCAATGCGTGTTTTTGCCAGTCTTGAAAGAGAACGGGCGGACCGACCGGCCCGCCCGTCATGGTCCCAAGCGGTGCCCGGGACCTTGGAGAGACCCAATCAGAAGTTGAACTGAACCTCAGCGAAGACTTGGCGTCCACGGTTCTGGGTGAAGAGCCTATCATCGCCAAGCGGCAAGCCAGCCCCCGCGGCACCGCCCGGTGATAGGAAGGGGCGGGGCGCCGAGGTGTTGACCCAGATTTCGTCCGTCAGGTTCACCCCGATGATCGAGAACTTCCAGCGATTGTCGATGTCGCCGATCGAGACGGTGGCGTCGAAGGTGACATAGCCGTCTTGAACGAAGTCATCGTTGGTGTCTTCGTTGGTGATGTAATCGTCGCTGAAGATCATGTTGCCGGTAAGGCCCAACTCCAGATTGTTGCTGATCGGAGTGAAGTAGTCCGCCGCGAAGTTACCAGACCAAGTCGGCGCGCGCGCTGAGTCGCGTCCATCCAGATCCGTTCCAGACGAGGTGATGAAGGTGTCGCTAAACTCGGCATCGAGATAAGCGAGGTTCCCTGAAAGGCTGAGCCCATCAGCCGGCGTTTGCCAATTCCATTCGACATCAACACCCTGAGAGGTCAGCTCACCGGCGTTCAGCGTAAGGAACTGGATCGCAACCGCGTCGAAGTTCTGCACCTGCAGGTCGTCAAAGACGTAGTGATAGACCGTCGCATTGAGCGTGAATGTGCGATCAGCCCATTGCGATTTGACGCCGATTTCGCCGCCGATTGACGTCTCTGAGTCGAAGATCAAGGGGCTGAAATCGCCGCTGTTGGCGGCCACACTCAAACTTGCCGAGGGCAGGGCTGAGTTGTCGATCCCGCCCGATTTGAAACCGGTTTTGAAGGAGGCAAAGACGTTGATGTCGTCCGTGGCCTGATACCGGAGCGTGACCTCAGGAGAGAAGTTGTCATCCTCGAATTCGATGTCGCCCGAGTTAAAGCCAGGCGCCACAAAGCCGGGGCCTTGCAGGAAGGTGTGCAAGAACGGGACCGTGATAACCGCCGTCTTGCTTTCGTCGGTGTAGCGAAGGCCGCCCGACAGTTCGAGATCATCGGCGAGATCGATGATGACCGATCCGAAGACTGAAAACGCTTCGGTGGCGGTGTCTTGCCGGCGGTCCCAGTCATAGGTGAAACCAGTCACCGGATCGGGCGCGATCAGCGAGATGTTCACCGCCTGTTGGGCGGTGTCGAACACGAAATCGCGGTCTTCGTAGAACAGACCGAGCATGAAGTTGAACGGGCCGTCAAAGTCAGACGCGAGGCGCAATTCCTGCGTGAATTGCTCCAGCTTGTTGACCGGGTCCGAACACCCCGTTCCCTGGGCAGAGCCCGGCGCGTTTGTTGCGGCCAGCGCTGGTGCATTGGCCGCGAGGAAGTTTGGATCGCCGAGCAAGTCGCCCAAGGGCGAAAAGGCAGGCCCGACCCCGCCATACGCATAGCAGTCGAAATCGACGGCATCCAAGTTCAGGTAACCCGTGGTCGATGTCAGCGTGAGCGAGTCCGTCACATCAAAGTTCATCAGCAAGCGGCTAAAGAACACCTCGGTCTCGGCGAATGGAACACCATTACGACCAGCCGCTTCTGATGGCGTAGGAACTCCGCCCGCCAAGGACGGTGCGGAGTCGGGCAGATAGTACAGCCCATCGCTGCTGTCGCAGCTGTAGCCCGCCGGTATCGCGGCCACGCCTTGCAACAAGAAAATGGGATCCGCCACGCCATTTGGGCCGCAATCCTGGTCGGTCTGCTGGATCGCGCCATCGCCTTCATTACGCACATATTGCGCCTTCAAGTTGGCGTCGAACCGGTCGCTGGGTTCCCAATCAAGAGTTGCGCGCGCAACCAGGTTCTCTTGTCCGCGAAAACGACCATTGGCGGTCGGGGTACCCGGCTCCATTTCAACAAATTCGTCAATGTCGTTCCACTGCGCCGCCACGCGGATGCCCAACGTGTCGGTCAGGGGACCGGAGACATAGCCGCCGATCGTGTAACCCTCTTCTTCGAATTCGTACGAAGCGCGAATGTTCGATTCCCAAGTCGAAGTCGGGTCAGCCGAGCGAATGGCAAACACCCCCGCCGAGGCTGATTTACCAAAGAACAGCGACTGGGGACCCTTCAGGACGTCGATCTGCTGGGTGTCGAAGAATCCTGCCTGAACAAGGCGCATCGTCGACACTTGAACTCCATCGAAGTCGAACGCGACCGCGCTGTCAAAGGCGGCCGAAATGTTGGAGGATCCAACGCCGCGCAACGAGAGCTGACCGCCCGAACCCGAGCCGCCGACTTGAACGTTCAGAGTGGGAACACGGCTCACAACATCAGCGACCTGATCCACCGCATAGCGTTCCAGCGTTTCTCCACCGATCGCGGTGACGGTGACAGGCACTTCCTGCAGGCTTTCGTCCTGCCGGCGCGCTTGGACGATAATCACATCATCGCTGGGCTGTCCGTCGTCCTCGACCGCGCTGGCCGTTGCATCCGAACTCTGCGCAAGCGCCGCGCTGGGCATCGCTGTCACTCCGACGGCTGCCGCGCTGGCCAAAAGCGCGCGGCGCGCGGCCGCAAGAGTGCGAAGTGCGTATTCGGTTTGACGTGTTTTCATCAGGCTCTCTCCCTCACAAAGCAGCGAGTTTGCCCGCTTGCTTTTACCCCTGATTCGCTCCCCGATTGGTGTGAGCGCCGTCCCTGTAAAACGCTCTGCGAACCATATTGCATGAGTGTAGGCCTCGTATTGGCTAGCTCATCTAGCAAAAGAAATAGGGCCGGAGCAAAACTGCGTCTTTTTGGTCACACAATCTGAATATCCCCACATTCCGTAGCGTCAGTCGGGGCGCGTTACGTTCTCGTCATAGCGTTTTAGCCAGTGGTCCGCGTGGCTCCGAGCTATAGGTTCGGTCGCAAAAATGATTACAGGGAGGGCGAGATGGTAAACAGCGCGCAAGGCCGCGTCGAAGGACGCGTTGCTCTTGTCACTGGCGGCGCAATGGGGCTTGGCAAGGCTGATTGTGAGGCGCTCGCGCGGGAAGGCGCGAAGGTGATCGTTACTGATCGTGACGTCGAACTGGCTCAATCCGTCGCCGCGTCAATTAACGGTGATGCGATGGCGCTTGATGTTACCGATGAGGATCAATGGAAGGATGTCACTGCGGCGATAGAGGCGCGTCACGGCGGGCTCGACATTCTTGTGAACAACGCTGGTGTCGTGATTTTCGAGAATATCGAAGAATGCCCCTCGGAGAACTTCCGCTTGCAGTTGGACGTCCATGTTGTCGGCACATTTCTTGGCTGCAAATACGCTCTGCCCCTGATGAAGCACCGGCATAAGGCTCTCGGAGCGCCAAGCGGCCACGCTGGAGCCTCGATCATCAATATGGCCTCCACCGCTGCGCTGATGGGGTACGCGGCGATCCCGGCCTACACCGCAGCGAAGGGCGCGATCGCGGCTATGACCCGTTCGATTGCGGTGCATTGCCAGGATGAAGGATATGGGATCCGCTGCAACGCGCTCGCGCCGGGAGGTATCGAAACACCCATGGTGATGGAGGTGTCAGGCCGCGGTGATCAGCAGCCTATGGCGATCCCCGACGGTCCGCTTCCGGCCGATGCCCTTGGCGCGCCGCAGGATATTGCGGGATGCGTTCTGTTCCTTGCCTCGGATGATGCGCGTTTTCTCAACGGGATCACGATCCCGGTGGACAACGGCCTCGACGCGCGGCCCCATCACTGATTTGGCCGCCCCAAAGCCGCTCGACGCAGAGAGGGGTTGGTATCGTTGGTATGTTCTGGCGTTGCTTACGCTCGTCAGCATGTTCTCGATCGCCGACCGCCTCGTCTTCGCGATCCTACTCGAAGACATCAAAGCCGAATTTGCCTTCTCTGACGGAGAGATCGGCTTGCTAGGCGGGCTCGCATTTGCGGCGACCTATGTGATCGTTGGCTTTCCGGCGGCCCGGCTGGCCGACCGATCGGTGCGACGCACGATTGTCGCCGGAGCTATCGCGTTCTGGAGCGCCATGACCGCGCTGTGTGGGTTGGCGACCGGTTTCTGGTCCTTGTTTCTGGCGCGCACGGGGGTCGGCGTGGGTGAGGGGTGTTCGGGCCCGGCTTCGCAGAGCCTTGTGGCCGATTACTTCCGCCGCGCAGAACTGGCCAAGGCCATGGGCTTTCTCACCATTGGCGCGAGCATGGGCACGGCGGGCGGACTGCTGATCGGCGGGCAGCTTAATGAGCTGTTCGGCTGGCGCTGGACGTTCATCCTGATGGGGGCGCCGGGCATGGTGATCGGCGGTCTGGTGTGGCTCACTATGCGCGAGCCGAAACGGGGGCGATACGCGCCTGCGGATGCATCCATCAGACAACGCCCGCTGATCGAGACGACGCGAGAGCTGATACGCAATCGTGTGTTCATGGGCCTGGCGATTGGATGGGCCGTCCAGATTATGATCGGCTACGCGCTCGCCTTTTGGATGGCGGCTGTGATGATCCGAAATTTCGGGATTTCGAGCGGTGAAGTCGGTCTCTATCTCGGCCTTGCCTTTTTTGTCGGCGGGATACCAGGCCCGATCTTAGGCGGATATGCCGCGCAGTGGCTGACGCGGCGCGATGAACGCTGGCGCGCTTGGATGCCGGGGATGGTGAGTTTGGGCTGCCTTGTGCCGCTGGGCATGAGCCTCGCGTCCAGCGCCTTCTGGCCATTTCTGATCCTCTTTGCGTTGTCCTACGCGATTTACGTCGCCAGTCAGGCGCCGATATTGTCCGGGATTCAGGCCGCCGTCGAACCCAACCAGCGCGGCTTTGCCGTCGCTATTGCGCTGTTCTGCAACAATTTGGTCGGGCAGGCCCTCGGCCTCGCTGTCATTGGTGTGCTGAGCGATTGGCTCGCGCCATCGCTGGGCGCGGCGTCCCTTATGATCTCGGTCTTTAGCGTGTGCCTTGTCTCGGGCGCGCTCGCGATGGCCATCTTCGCCTGGACAGCCGGGCAAATGCGGCGGTCGGGGTATCTTGAAAGAATGGAGAGCGCCTAAAAGCCGGGGTGCACGGCCATCATGGCCCCGTCGACCAACATTTCCGCGCCGGTCATGTAGGGGCATTCGTCCGAGGCGAGGAAAGCAATCGCGGCGGCTGTCTCGGCCGGATCGGCGAGACGGTTCATCGGCGAGGTGGCGGCGACCGCGGCTTTCAGCCCGGGCATGGCGTTTTCGGCCTTGTTGAGGATGCCCGTCTCGGTGGCTCCCGGCACAACCGTGTTGCAGCGGATCGCGTAGCCGGCTTTGGCGCAATGCGCCGCGATCGATTGAGTCAACACGCGGACCGCGCCCTTGCTCGAACAATAGGCCGCATCGCCCGGAAGCGCGGCCATGGCGCTGGTTGACGCGACGTTGATCAGCGAGCCCGATGCGCCGCCCGGATTAAGCTTCATCGCCGCAATTGCCGCGCGGCAACCCGCCATGGTTCCTTTGATGTTGATGTCATACGTCCGGTCCCAAAGCTCGTCCGTGACGTCTTCGATGGAAGCCTGACTGACAACGCCCGCGTTGTTCACAAGGATATCGAGCCGCCCCCATATTTGGATCGCCTCCGCTACTACTTTTGGCCACATCTCGGTGTCGGCCACATCGTGGCGTGAAAAGCGCGCGCCAACCTTCTCGCACAAAGCCGGTCCGTCGATTTCGTTCATATCGGTGCCCAGCACATCCGCGCCGTCCGCTCGCAGGCGCCGCACTGTGGCCGCCCCGATGCCGGACGCGCAGCCACTGACGATGGCCACTTTCCCCGACAGGTCTGGCATCACTCGCTCTGAGTCCAGATTGCAGCGCTTGGGCGGTCCTTATGCGCGTCAAGGAAGCGCGCGATATTGTCCGCGCCCTCGGGCAATTGCCACCCGACGGTGAAACCAAAATTGGCAAAACAATAGACCATTAGACACGCCAGCGTCATGCGCCCCGCGGCGACATGCGGTTTGTCGCCTAGCGCGCTGTCCAGCCACAGCCATTGCCCGTTGGCGTAGTCCGTCATTTCCGCGCCGGCCGCTTCGCTGAGCACCCGCAAGCGGGGCTCGAACATGGGGCGGCCACCGGTCGCGCGAAAACCCATGGTCATCGGCACGACGATCTCTTGATCGATCAGCCGACACCATTTGCGCACTTCGGCCCGCTCTACAGAGGTGGCTCCAATCAGGTTGGGATCGGGAAAACGCTCTTCGAGATACTCGCAGATCGGCCAGCTTTCCGTCAGGCACGTCCCGTCATCAAGCTCCAAGGTCGGCATGGTTCCAAGCGCGTTTTTCGACCTGTAGCTTGCATCCTGTCGGTTCTCACCCGTGATGATGTCGTAGTGCTTGCGCTGAAAATCCTGACCTTCCACCAGCCCTTTTTCAGCCAGGAACATGCGGGCAAGGCGCGGGTTGGGACCGAGGCTCGAATGCAGGATCATCGCCGTTCTCTCCACAAATATAAGGCTACGTGAGTGTAGGCCTGATGCGCGGGCGGGTCGCACTCTCAAATGCGCTAGGCTCCGCTGCCGGATCGACGTCCTTGGCAGCCCTCCCCATTTTGAGCAGTTTCCGATCGCCGAAAACTTCGGTTTGTGGATTTCGAACGCGCCGCCTGGGTCCGGCGCTCGCACTAAAGCCCAAGAGGAACGCGCGCGATGTCGACGAAATTGGATGCACCCGCAGCGAGCCCCTCTGCACGCCGACTGGCGGAGGAAAATGGGGTTGATCTCAGCTCGATCAAAGGGACGGGGCCAGCGGGCAAAATAACCAAAGGCGATGTCACCGAGGCTGTCGAGGCGTTGGGGCAGGGCGGTGGCTCGCCATCGGCGCCTCAATCCTCGTCGCCCCCTCCACCAAGCGAGGAAGCCAGCGCGCCGGATTCCGGCGCGAGCGCGGTCGCGGCCTCTCCGGTGGCGCGGCGCTTGGCGGAGGAGAAAGGGATTGATCTCGCCGCGATCCAGGGCAGCGGACCCAAAGGCCGGATTGTTAAAGCCGATGTCGAGGCGTTCGATCCTGCGGCGCAACCGGAACCAGCTGCGCAGTCAAAGCCAACGGAAACCTCGCCGCCTGTTCTTCCCGCCTCTTCGGGCTCCTCACCCACCGAGGCCGCGGGCACGGAGTTCGAAGCGCCGTTCGAAACCCAAAAGCTGACCAATGTGCGCAAGGTGATCGCCCGCCGCCTCACCGAAGCCAAGCAAACGATCCCTCACTTTTACCTCACCGCCGATATTCGCCTCGATCCGCTTCTCGATCTTCGCCGGCAATTGAACGCCTCGCTGGGAAAGGATGGCGTCAAACTCTCGGTAAACGATCTGCTGATCAAGGCGCTTGCGCGGGCGCTGCAGCGTGTTCCCGCCTGCAATGTGAGCTACCGCGACGGCACGCTGTTGCAGTTCAGCCGTGAGGATATCAGCGTGGCGGTCGCCGGGCTCGCGGGTCTTATTACCCCGGTGATCCGCGATGCGGGCGGCAAGAGTCTCGCGGCGGTGAGTTCTGAGATGGGCGAACTGGCGCAAAAGGCGCGCGATGGCAAATTGCAGCCGCACGAATACCAAGGCGGCACCGCATCGCTGTCCAATCTCGGGATGTTTGGCATCAAGGAATTCAGCGCGGTCGTGAACCCGCCACAGGGCATGATCCTCGCCGTGGGTGCGGGCGAAAAGCGAGCCATAGTGATTGATGATGAGATCACGTCCGGGACCGTCATGAGCGTGACAGGAAGTTTCGATCACCGCGCCATTGATGGCGCGCTTGGCGCGCAATTGATGCAGGCGTTCAGAGAGATTGTTGAGAGTCCATTTTCATTGCTAGCTTAAGGGGGACGCCCCCCAACGGAGAGACAACACCCATGCGTCAGATTGACCATTTTATGCCGACGGCCTCGCCGGCTTCCACTCGCACGCACCAGGTCTGGAACCCATCGACGGGGGAGGTTCAGGCGGAGGTTGCTTTGGGCGACGCGGCGTTGCTGGATCAGGCGGTGGCGAACGCGCAGGCCGTGCAGCCCGAATGGGCGGCGACCAACCCGCAAAAGCGC
>JBCDAE010000028.1:0-37357 GCA_039186235.1 Pseudomonadota bacterium
AATTGCCTGGGGATCGGGCTCATCCAATCCACGTGGGGGATCACGCGGGGATGCCGACGGGGGCTTAGCCCTCAAATACCCAACTGATACGGAGACTAAGAAATGGTTGATCCGACTCCCGGTGAGCGCATTGGCACTTACCTGACGCCCGAAGAGGCACAGGAGATCCACAAAGGCTTCATGAGCACGTTTACGCTCTACGTCGCCATTGCGGTCGTCGCCCATGCGCTTTTGTGGGCTCACAAGCCCTGGTTCACTGGCGGCTTTGGCCTCTAATCGCTTGAAGGCAAGGCCTTCGGGCTGATCCTGTCAAACGATTTCACACAACACGAAAAAGGAATTCCCTCATGTGGAAAATCTGGCTTCAATTTGACATTCGTCGGGTGCTTGTTGGCCTGCACGTCGTAATGGCGCTGCTCGCTTTCACCATCCACTTCCTGCTGCTCAGCACGGACCGCTACAACTGGCTGGATCAAGCGTCGGGTGCCCCGATCGCTTCTCAGTCGGCTCAAGTGGAGCTGCTGGACGGCCCGGAACTGGGCTGACGAACGTTAGCGAAAATGTGAGGGGGCAGGTTCGCCTGCCTGCCTCCTAACACTCTTGCAAACCTTCAAAAACCTGCCTCGGTGGCGGGAAGGATGGACCTATGGCGCTCCTTAGTTTCGAGCGGAAATACCGCGTGCGCGGAGGCACTATAGTCGGCGGGGACCTCTTCGATTTTTGGGTCGGGCCGTTTTATGTCGGATTCTTTGGAGTGACGACGGCTCTGTTCGCAGGCCTTGGCACTATGCTGATCTTTGCAGCGGCGCTGCAAGGCCCGACAATGAACCCCTGGCTGATCGATATTCAGCCTCCAGCCGTTGAAAACGGCCTCTCAATCATGCCCTTGAAAGAGGGCGGCTACTGGCAATGGATCACGTTCTGCGCGATGGGCGCATTCAGTTCGTGGGTCATGCGCCAAGCCGAAATCAGCCGCAAACTGGGCATGACCTATCATGTCCCGATTGCCTTTAGCTTTGCCGTGTTTGCCTATTTCACTCTGCAGTTCATTCGGCCGATGTGGATGGGCGCCTGGGGGCACGCATTCCCCTATGGCATTTGGACGCACCTCGATTGGGTGTCGTACACCGGATATTCCTACGGCAATTTCCACTTCAACCCGATCCACATGCTCGCGATCACGTTCTTCTTTACGAACTGTCTCGCGCTTGCGCTGCACGGCGGCCTGGTGCTTTCGGCGGTGAACCCGTCAGGCGGAACCGACGTGAAGACACCCGAATACGAAGACACCTATTTCCGTGACTTCATCGGCTACTCGGTCGGCACCTTGGGCATCCACCGCGTGGGTATGTTCCTGGCGATCAACGCCGCGTTCTGGAGCGCGATCTGCATCGTGATTTCGGGGCCGATCTACGTCGGAAGCTGGGTCGATTTCTGGGAATTCTGGCGTGAGATCCCGATCTGGAAAGGGGAGGCTTTGTCCTAATGGCTACCTATCAAAACATCTTCACCCAGGTGCAGGTCAAAGCCGAGCCCGAAATGGGCGTCCCGCACCTCGACAGTAGCGAGCCGCGCATCGACGCAACGGGCTATTCCTATTTGATGGGCAAGTTCGGGCAGGCCCAGCTTGGCCCCATCTATCTTGGCTGGCTTGGGCTCGCGAGCCTCGCCTTTGGCTTCATGGCGCTGTTCATCATCGGAATGAATTTTGCCGAGCAAGCCAATTGGAGCCCGATCACCTTCATGCGGGAGTTCTTCTGGCTTTCGCTTGATCCTCCAGGGCCGGAGTACGGCAAAGACTTTATGGTTCCGCTGAATGAAGGCGGCTGGTTCATCATCACCGGCGCGTTCCTCACGCTATCGGTGCTGCTCTGGCTGGCCCGCACCTATATGCGCGCTCGTGCCCTTGGCATGGGTTACCATATCTTCTGGGCGTTTGCCTCGGCGATCTGGCTGTTCCTGGTGCTGGGCTTCATCCGCCCAATGCTGGGCACTGGATGGCACGAAGCGGTTCCGTATGGGATTTTCAGCCACTTGATCTGGACGAACAATTTCTCCCTGATCTGGGGGAACTTCTTCTACAATCCGTTCCACGCGCTCTCGATCGCCTTCCTCTACGGATCAGCAGTCTTGTTCGCGATGCACGGAGCGACGATCCTCGCGACGGGCCGCTATGGCGCGGAGCGTGAGATCGAACAGATCACCGACCGTGGCACAGCGGCGGAGCGCGGCGGCCTGTTCTGGCGCTGGACGATGGGCTTTAACGCCACCATCGAATCCATCCACCGCTGGGCCTGGTGGTTCGCTGTGCTAACCACGCTAACCGGCGGTATCGGCGTCCTCCTTTCAGGCACGGTCGTCGATAACTGGTACATCTGGGCGCAGGAGCACTATTACGCTCCCAAGTGAGCGAAACAGAGCGCCCCATCCGCTCATGGTAGAACCGCGCCACTCTCGAAACGAGAAAAGCGGTTCTACCAGTCGGCACACGAAAAGGCCGGCCCTGCACATCGCAAGGCCGGCCTTTTCCTTTGGTTTTGGGGAGGATCAATCCGCACGCTCGCGGCGAGGCGTGTGGATTTACCGAGCTTCGGATTTCATGCGGTCGCGCAGATCCAACATATGGATCGGGAAGGACGCGCCGAGCGCAAACGCGACCCAATAACAAGGCGCTCCGACCAAGGCGGCGCGCACAGCGAGCACAATGAACACCGCCGCTCCCAGCGCTTTGGCGATCTGGGCCAAGCTCCACCCCCGGCGCGCCAGCCACACTCCCTCAAAAAAAAGAACCGCCAGCACCATATCGGCGACGTGACCGCTGGCGAACAAAGACTGCATAATGGGTGGTTTGCTCCGGCGGAGAGGTCAGCCGAACGGCCCGTTCAGATCGTTCACCGCCCAGTTAAGCGCCGCGGCGACCGAAACCCACGCAAGATAAGGCACAAGCAAGGCACTGGCCCGACCTGAAAAACGCGCGCAATACACGATCAACCCAAGGATCGAGACCCACAGAAAGGCGACTTCAACAAGCGCCCAATCCGGTCGCTGCGCACGAAAGAACAGCAGGCTCCACGTGATGTTGAGAAACGCGTTAAGCGCAAACAGACTGATCACATTCCACGCGTCGCGCGAAGTCGGCGCCGCGCGCCAGGCGTTGATCCCGGCCACCGTTATCAGGGCGTAGACAATCGTCCAGACAATAGGGAACAAGCCATCGGGCGGCGTCCAGCTTGGTTTTTCCAATCCCTGATACCACGGGCCGAGATCGGTCACGGTTGCGCCCATAAAGGCGACAAGGCCCGCTGCGATCGTCGCCACCACCACCGGCAGGACCCACATCGGGTTCCAAGTGAATCGCTCGCGCGTTCCCGTCTGCATCGATCAGCTCGTTTCGGCCCGAAGGCCCAGCAAGTGCGCGGTGTCTTTGAGGAAGATCTTGACGTGCGCCATGGGTTTGGAGCGGACCAGCTTCTTGTTCATGTAGGCCTGCCAGGTGAGCTGCTGCACGTCCCTGTCATCGCACATTGACACAAAACGTTCGCGCCGTTTGTCGCTGGAATACCAGAAGTACTGCATGATGCCCAAAATCCAGAACACACGCCCATGCTCTTTCATGAACCGTTTGCGCGCGAGCGAAAGCGCCTTGGCCTCGCCCGTCTTGAGATATTCGCTCGCCGCCTCGGCGCTGAAGCGCCCTCCGACCATCGCGTAGTAAATCCCCTCGCCGGACGCGGGGGCCACAATACCGGCGGCGTCTCCGGCGACGACCACATCGCGGCCGTTGTCCCACTTTTTGAGCGGCTTCAATGGAATGGGCGCGCCCTCGCGGCGCACGGTTTCGCACCGATCGAGACCCAGATCCCCACGCATTTCCGCCACCGCGCCGCGCAACGAGAACCCCTTATTCGCGCTGCCTACCCCGATGCTTGACGTCTCGCCATGCGGGAAGACCCAGGCGTAAAAGTCGGGCGACAGGCGCCCCTGGTAGAACACATCGCAGCGGTTCGCGTCGAAAGCTTCGCTGTCGTTCGCAGGGGACTTGATGATCTCGTGATAGGCGAAGACGCATTTGACTCGCGAGGCGTTGGGCAAGGATTGCTTCGCCACCGCCGAGCGCGCGCCGTCCGCGCCGACGATGCACCGCGCGCGTATCTTCTCGATCGGCCCGCCTCGTTCTCGGCGGAATGTGACCAGCGGGTGCGGCTCGTCGTCTCGCTCGATCTTCTCAAACGTCGCGCACAAACGTTCGGCGCCCGATTCCCGCGCCCGTTCGCGAAGCCATTCGTCAAACTCGTCGCGATCCACCATGCCGACATAACCAATCTCGCCCACCGGCATATCCACCGCGCGACCTGACGGCGCGATCATTCGCGCCGACCGCGCCTTAGCCACCAGCAGGCTTTGCGGGATGTCGAAATCTTCCAAAAGCCGCGGCGGCACCGCGCCGCCGCAGGGTTTTATCCGCCCGCCGCGTTCCATCAGGAGAACCGAGTGACCGGCCAGCGCCAAATCAGTCGCGGCGGTGGCGCCGGCCGGCCCGCCGCCTATGACGACGGCATCATAAACTGTCTCGTTCATGCGAAACTCTCCTGATCTTGGGTGGGCGAAGGGGCAGAAATGGCGGAAGCGGTCCGTGGGCGCGCGCCCGACACGCGCAGCGCGAGCAGCGCGGCCAGCACGAACAACAAGCCTTCGAAAGCGAAAACGATCTGATAGGCGCGCCCCTGATCTCCAAGGATCGCCAGCAGGATGTCGCGCCCGGCGGCGCCCAAGAGTCCCGCAAAACCGAAGGCTACCGCCTGAGCCGCGCCCCACACACCCATCCGCACGCCTTCGCGGGTTTTCTCCCCCGCGCCAGCGAGGCCCATCATCGCGCCAATGGCGGCGACCGCAAAAACGCCGTTGAAGAAACCGAGCGCCAAGACATTCGCAAGCAGGGGCCACCCCGGACCAACAAGCGCGGCCATCGCCAAGCCTGCGAGGCCCAGCGCCGAGCCTAGGCAACCGCCAACAATCCAAACCCGCAGGTCCACCGGCATGCGCGCTTGAAACGCGCTGCCGCCGACGCCTGCGACGATCATGCCGATCAGGCCGCCCGCGTTCAGCATCCCGCCAAGCTGTGTCGAATCGCCCGGCTCCATGCCGAATATCTGTCCGGCGAAGGGCTCCAGGATGAGGTCCTGCATGTTGTAGGCCATCATCGAGACGAAGATGAAAATGGTGAAGCGGCGCGCGGCGGGCTCGGCGAAGATTTCGCGGATGGCGCTTGGAAAGTCAGGCGCGTCGTCCTGCTTTGCGGTCTCTTCGAAGACGTGGTGGCCGCGCTCAAGTTTGAATGTGGCGAGAG
Source organism: Pseudomonadota bacterium (assembly GCA_039186235.1). Taxonomy (GTDB): domain Bacteria; phylum Pseudomonadota; class Alphaproteobacteria; order Sphingomonadales; family Sphingomonadaceae; genus Erythrobacter. The sequence goes on from JBCDAE010000028.1 coordinate 5,348, forward strand.
CTGTAACAAGGATCGTCGCTACCGCGAGGCCCGAAGCGACTTGCATCAGGCGTTCGGGAGTAAAAGGCTTGATCAGCGCCCCCACCGCAATCGCCGATACGACAATGCCCGCGATCATCATGATCCATGTCAGCGCGGCGGCGGCGGCGCGCCTTTCTGGAGCAACGCTGGAGGCAAGCATCGCCAAAGCCGAGGTGCCCGCGGCTCCAACTCCCACGCCAATCACCGCGTAGGCCAGGATCGCCAAGCCGTAGGACGTAACGCTCGGGGTCGCCATCATCAGGGTTGCCCACGTGGCAAGCAAGGTGCCGCAGGCGAGAATTACGATCCCGCCCACGATCCACGCGGTGCGGTTACCTCCCCGGTCCGAGCCGTGCCCCCAAATGGGTCGGCCCAGTTGGATTGTGTAATGCCACGCTACAAGTCCGGCGGGAATGGCCGCCAGCAGGCTGTATTCCACCACCATGAGGCGATTGAGGACGGTCGTCGCCATCATCACCAGCGCGCCGATAGACGCCTGTACCAAACCGATACGCGCGATGGCGAACCAGCTTAAACCTGTCGTCACGCGAGGGGAAACCGGGGCGTGCATCACACATAGCCTCCCAGACCCAGCGCAGCGGCCAGCATGCCAAGCACGTAAAGAAGCACACCCACCGCGTTGTACCACGGCGCGTATTTGGCGGGATCGGAAAGCAGTCGGGGCATGGCCACCAGCTGCGCGATGAGCACCACGCCGACCAAGCCCGCCGATATGTTGAGCTGCCATGTCACCAACAGGGCGAGCACCGCGATTTGCGCCGCCGCCATGACAAGACAGGCAAAGCGCGCCGCGCCCTTCACACCCATGGTCACAGGCAACGACTTAAGCCCGGTCGCGCGGTCGCCTTCGACCGCTTTGAAATCGTTCAGGGTCATAATGCCGTGCGCGCCGACGCTGTAGAGCACGAGCACGATGAGCACCTCGCTGCGGGGCAAGGCGCCCAGCATCACCGTCGCGCCGGTAAACCAGCTCAACCCTTCATAGGTAAAACCGACAACCGCCGGGCCAGTCCAGCCGCTCGTTTTGAAGCGAAACGGCGGCGCGCTGTAGCCCCAAGCCAGCGCCAGGCCGACCAACGCCGCCAAGAACACCAAAGGACCAAGCAGCCAGGCCACGATGGCGGAAATGACGCTGGCGATAATGGCGATATACAAGCCCCAGCGTCCGGCGATGCGTCCCGAAGGGATCGGGCGATCGGGTTCGTTGATTGCATCGACATGACGGTCGAACCAATCGTTGACGGCTTGGCTTGTCCCGCAAACCAGAGGCCCGGCCAGCAGCACACCCCCGGCGACAAACCACAGACGTCCATCAAGTCCCGCGCCGGAAGACACCGCGCCGCACATAAACGCCCACATCGGGGGGAACCACGTGATCGGCTTCAGCAATTGCACAACGTCGCGGAGCGCCGGTGGAGGCGCCACGCGAGTCGAGACCGCAGAGCGTTGCATTGGGAGAAGTTACGACTGACACCGTATACCGTCAAATGTTTTTGACACCTTCACTGGACAGTGATCGGAATACAGCCAGAATTGAAAAGCGCGTCGAGTAAATGGTCACAATTTCCCATGACGCCACGTCGTGTCAGCGTGACATAACGCGCCAAGGATGCATCGATGTTTGCAGGCTGTCGGAAATGAACTGGCAAACAACACGACCAATGAGCATTCTCATTCGCCCGCGCGCATGGAGCTACTCGGATCGCAAAACAGCTATGCGGCGAAAATGTCGCACCCTTGCAAAAAGTGCACTTTCCCCATCACTCGGGATCAGCGGGCAGATTACCGAGACCGTAGCGATGCAGTTTCGAATAGAGGCTCTGGCGCGAAAGTCCGAGAATCTCCGCGGCGGACGCGCGATTGTCAGACGTGTAAGACAGCGCCGCTTCGATACACAGCCGCTCGATCAAATCGGTGCTTTCGCGCACGATATCCTTTAGCGACATCCGCCCAACAAGATCGGTGAGCTGTTCGACGGAGCGCGGCAAATCTTCGGCGCCCGGCGGCAGGTCGCGCAAACGGCGGCCGATCGGGCGGATTACAAAGGCGTAAAGCGGATCGTCGGTCGCGCTACGGACGGCAGAAAGCTCGACCGGCTCGCCTTCGACGTCGTTCGGAGTTCGCAAAACAGTGCTGACGTTTCGGGCCGCCCCGTGCTGGGTGATCTGACCCTCAATCAGGTCGAGGTCGATTCCCGGCCGTCCGATCCATTCCGACAGGTGACGTCCGCGCACTTGGTCGACACTCGCCCCGTGCACCATTTCGACAAAAGCGTGATTGGCGCTAACCAGCTCCAGCTGAGCGTTGGCGACGATGAAGGCGTCGGGCATGTCCTCGATCAGATCGAAAACCGGCGAAGGCTGGTGCGGCCCTTCGATAGGCTCGGTCGGGGTCAGTCGCACCAAGAGATACTGGCCACGATCCTGCGTGAAGCCGGCGATCGAAGCCAGCACCTCGTGCGAAGGCTTCGCCAGTTTGACCGGAACAGGCGAAACCGTCGCCGAACTCAAAGCCGCCCCAACAATCGTCTGCATCGCGTCGCGCGAGTCCTTGTCGAGCAGCGCCAATAGCTTCTTACCCTGCAAAGTCCCGGCCCGCGCGGCGACCAGGCTATGCGCGGCGGTGTTAGCCTCGCGGATGCGTAGGGTCTGAGCCTCAACGATCATCACAGGCTCAGCCGATTGCTCAAAGAGCATGCGGTAGCGCGATTCCAGCTGGCGCATGCGCATGTAATCGCGCTCGAGCGATTGCTGCACCTGCAACAATCGCGATTGGAGCTTGCCCGCGTCGCGAAGATCGCGCCCAAACGCAATCCGATGTTCGCCTCCGTTGACGCTGAGGACCGCGTAGCGGATTGGCACATCGCCTTCGCGCGAGGGGTGATTGACCTGCCGCCAGTGCTGAACTTCGCCGCGCCGCGCCGCCGCCAGCATTTCCATGATCTTGGGCCGGCTGTCGTCCGTAACGGTCTCAATCCAATTCGTGCCAACCCAGTTTTCAAAGCCTGGAAACTCGTTGGGATCGTAAGCCGCGTCGAGGATCGTGCCGGTGTCGTCGAGCACCAAGGTGACATCGCCCGCCACCATCGCGACTTTCATCGCCGCGTCTGCGTCAAGCGTATCGAAGATCTCCGCCGCGTTCCCGAACGGATTTTTGCCTTCAATGCTGTGTTTGCGTGTCAACATGCCGGTGTCAGACCTCACACCAGACTGTGAGCCCGAGCGGGCTTTTCGCGAACAAGCCGCTCAGCGACGGCCAGCGCGTCTCTGGCATTTTGGCCAGTGCCATCGGCGCCGACTTCTGCAACAAGGTGGGGGTTGTGATTTATCATATGACCACCGATTAGGATTGAGAGGTTAGGGTTGGCGGAGACGCTTCGGATCGCTTTTATGAGGCTTGCGATCGCCGACGCAGGGTTGTTTCGAGAGACCGTCAAGCCGATCAGATCCACCGGCTTGTGCGCGAGATAGTCCAGCAGTTCCCGGCGTTCCGGCTTTAAGAGGACTTCGCTTTGCCATCCGGCGCGTGCAAAGACTTCTTCGATCATTTGCGCGCCAAAATAGTGAACATCACCCGGGACCGGGCAGAATAAGGCGCTACGCGGATTGTCAATGGACGGTATCGCGGGCGCGCGCGTCGACAATTCGCGCATGACTTCCTGCAGGCGCCAAAGGCCCATCGTCACATCGACGAAATCGCAATCGTCCGCTTCCCACAATTCGCCCATATATCGGGCCGCCGGAGCGAGCATATCGAGATAAACGTCCTCGATGCTCAGTCCTTGTTCAAGCAAGCGATCCACTTCTTCAATGAGGTTGGGCGCCTCCAACCGCATCGGCAGATCTGAAAAACGTGGGGTGTTACCGCTCTCGATGGTGTCGCGCTCCTCTGAGGGCTGAACCGCCCCATCCACAATGTGCGCCATCAACAGCCGAGGTATAATGTCGCGCTCCAAGACGGAGCAAACCGGATCGTACGATGCACATGTGTTAAAGATTGTTTCGGTCTTCGGTTCCGGAGACTTACGCCGTTTGAGAGGGTTCGCAATGGCTCTGCGCAGCGCAGCTGTGCCGAAACCCAGAACCGAGTTCCCGCTTTGCGCGCTAATCTTGTCCTGAACGGACATGCCGAGCTCTCCTCAACGCTGATCATTCCACCCAAAGATGCGAGATGCGCATCTGAGCAGATCAACGGATGCCGAATGTCATCCCATTCAACGTCGGCGACTCCTTTATAGGCTTTTTTGCCCCACGGTGCAATCGCAGTGGGTGGAATTGCACAGTGAACTGTCCAATTCTTTTTACGTCAAATCAGATTGACACTGCCTTAGTCTTAGGCGTAGGATTTACATCTGACAGCAAAGGCAATCGCTTAAACATGACTCGCCAGGACCACGTTTCCCCGGTCGAGCCTGTTGGTACCAAGCCGCAGGTAAATATGGGTCAGGGGATCAAAGGCGCGCTCTACACACCAGAGGAGCGCCGCCGCCGGGACGAGTCAGTCTGGACGCTCATTCAAGGGGTCCTGGCGCCGCTTCAATTTGTCGTTTTTCTTGTAAGCCTTGGCCTAGTTGTTCGGACACTCATGACCGGTGAGGGCGCGTTCGCCGCCGACACCTCTATTGTACTGAAAACACTGATACTTTACACCATCATGATCACCGGATCGATTTGGGAAAAAGTCGTTTTCGGCAAGTGGCTTTTCGCCCATGCGTTCTTCTGGGAAGACGTTTTCTCAATGCTCGTGCTCGCGCTGCACACCACCTATCTTGTCATGCTGTTCGGCGGGATCGGTTCGTTCGAAGCCCGCATGGGCGTGGCTCTGGCGGGTTACGCCGCCTACGTGATCAACGCGGGCCAGTTTCTCCTCAAGCTGCGCGCCGCGCGACTCGAGGCGGCGTCTATTGAAGCTGACGCTCAGGCGGTCCCGGCATGAACGAGGTCAGCGCCCTTCCCGGCTGCGAAAGCCCGCAAACCCGCGATGGCGATCGTCCGATCCTGCGCGAGCGTGGACAGCGCGAAGTGTTCTGCGGCCTCACAGGTATCGTCTGGCTGCATCGCAAGATGCAGGACGCGTTTTTCCTCGTCGTCGGCTCGCGCACCTGCGCCCACCTTTTGCAGTCGGCCGCCGGCGTGATGATCTTCGCCGAACCGCGTTTTGCCACCGCTATTATGGAAGAACGCGACCTGGCCGGCATGGTCGACGCGCAGGACGAGTTGGATCGCGTCGTGAAGCGTCTTTTGGAACGCCGCCCAGACATCAAGACGCTGTTCCTGGTGGGCTCATGCCCATCCGAAGTCATTAAGCTAGACCTAGCCAAAGCGGCTGAGCGCTTGGGCGCCGAATACATGCCGGATGTTCGCATCCTGAACTATTCCGGCAGCGGCATCGAGACCACCTTCACCCAAGGCGAAGACACCTGCCTGACTTCTCTTGTCCCAGTCATGCCTTCGCTTGGCGCGAACGATGCGAGGAACCTGCTGATCGTCGGTTCCTTGCCCGACATCGTCGAAGACCAATTCCTGCGGCTGTTTGACCAGCTCGGCATCGAAAACGTCGCTTCGTTCCCGGCGCGCAACGCGCGTGACCTTCCGGGCGTCGGGCCCAACACTCGCTATCTGTTGGCGCAGCCCTTCCTGGCTGAAACCGCGATGGCGCTCGAGGATCGCGGCGCGGTGCGCTTGGACGCGATGTTCCCGTTTGGCGCGGAGGGCACAACCGATTGGCTGAAAGCGGCGGCGCGCGAATTTGGTGTGGACGAATTGCAATTCAACCGCGTGATCGCGCCGGGCCGTGAACGCGCCAAACGCGCGATGGAGCACGCACGGGGCGAATTGGAAGGCAAGCGGATCAGCTTCCTCCCCGATTCCCAATTGGAAGTGCCGCTCGCCCGGTTCCTTTCTCAAGAAATGGGCATGGTGCCGGTCGAAGTCGGCACGCCCTATCTGCACCGCGGGCACCTCGCGCATGACCTCGATTTGATTTCGGACAATGCGCGGATCAGCGAAGGGCAGCATGTTGATCGCCAGTTGGACCGGGTTCGTGAGGATCGACCTGACCTGACCGTCTGCGGGCTTGGCCTTGCCAACCCGCTCGAAGCCGAAGGGCTGACGACCAAATGGGCGATCGAGCTCGTTTTCTCGCCGATCCACGGCTTTGATCAGGCCGGCGACCTCGCCGAACTCTTTGCGCGCCCCCTGCGGCGGCGCGACAGGTTGGAGGTGTAGGCGATGCAGCTTTCTGTCTGGACCTATGAAGCCCCCCCTCATGTCGGCGCGATGCGCGTCGCAACCGCAATGAAAGGCCTGCACTACGTGCTCCACGCCCCGCAGGGCGACACCTACGCCGATCTGCTGTTCACCATGATCGAGCGCCGCAACCATCGCCCGCCGGTGACCTACACCACGTTCGAAGCGCGCGATCTGGGCAAGGACACAGCCCAGCTGTTCCAGGACGCGGCGATGGACGCGGTCGAACGCTTCGATCCGGAAGCGATCATCGTCGGCGCTTCGTGCACTGCGGAACTAATCCAGGACGATCCGGGCGGCCTGTCGGAAGCGATGGATCTGCCCTGCCCCGCTATCCCGCTGGAGCTGCCAAGCTATCAGCGCAAGGAAAACTGGGGCGCGGCGGAGACCTTCTACCAGATCGTCCGCAACCTAGCCGACACCAGCGTTGAGCGCTCGCCTATGCAAGGCCGCGCGGCGAAGGCCAACATCCTTGGGCCTTGCGCGCTTGGCTTCCGCCACCGCGACGACCTTGTCGAAATTCGCAAAATCCTCGATCAGCTTGGTGTCGAGGTGAACCTGGTCGCGCCGCTTGACGCGCGTCCGTCCGACATCGCTCGCATTGGCGAGGCGGACTTCAACATCATTTTGTATCCCGAGATCGCTGAGGAAGCGGCCCGCTGGCTTGAACGCACGTTCAAACAGCCCGCTATCCGCAGCGTACCTATCGGCGTGGGCGCCACACGCGCTTTCATTGCCGACGTCGCCGAGCTGGCAAGTGCAGATCCCACGCTTGCCCTCGGCGACACCCATTCCCGCATGCCATGGTGGAGCCGTAGCGTCGATTCGACCTACCTCACGGGCAAACGCGTCTTCATCTTTGGCGACGCGACGCACGCGGTCGCCGCGGCGCGCATCGCGCGCGATGAGCTTGGCTTCGAGGTCTGCGGCCTTGGCTGCTACAACCGCGAATTCGCCCGCGAAATCCGCGCGGCGGCCAAGGAATACGGCGTCGAACCGTTGATCACCGACGATCATCTCGCCGTCGAAGAGGCGATCATCGAAGCCGCGCCGGAACTGGTGCTGGGCACCCAGATGGAGCGGCACATTGCCAAGCGTTTGGGCATGCCCTGCGCGGTGATTTCCGCGCCCGTCCACGTGCAGGATTTCCCCGCGCGCCACAGCCCCCAAATGGGCTTTGAAGGCGCGAACGTGATCTTCGACACATGGGTCCACCCATTGGTTATGGGTCTGGAAGAGCACCTCCTTACCATGTTCCGAGAGGATTTCGAGTTCTCCGACGAAGCGGGCGCGTCGCACCACGCGGCCCATTCGCCCAAGGCTATGCCGGCCAAGCCATCGGCCGAAACGGCAGAGTCCACTCCAATTGTGGAGCCCGCCAACGACGAATCGCAGGGCGATACGATCTGGACCGAAGAAGCCTCGCGCGAGCTGAAGAAGATACCGTTCTTCGTGCGCGGCAAGGCGCGGCGCAACACCGAAGCCTACGCCGCCGAGCAAGGGCGCGCGGAGATTGACCTCGAAACCCTGTATGACGCGAAGGCGCATTATGCACGGTAAGGCGGGCATCCCGGAGAAGGCACCCAGCGTCTTCGGCCACGATGCGCCCGTCAGCGTAGCGATCGTCACGCTCGACAATCATTTGAAGGGCGCGGTTGAGCGAGCGGATGCGCTTCTCTCGCAAGAGAGCATCTCGCTTTCGCTCCACGCCGCGTCCGAATGGGGCAGCGACGAAGCCGCGCTGTCCGAAGCCAAGGCCGCGATTGCCGAAGCCGACATCATCATCGCCACCATGCTGTTCGTGGACGATCACGTCCGCCTGATCATGCCCGCCTTGGAAAAGCGCCGCGAAGACTGCGACGCGATGGTGTGCCTTATGTCCGCCGGCGAGATCGTGAAGCTGACGCGGATGGGCAATTACCGCATGGACGCGCCGGCCAAAGGTCCGCTCGCGCTCCTGAAAAAGCTGCGCGGATCGAAGAAGCCTGGTTCATCCAGCTCGGGCGCGGGTCAGATGAAGATGCTGCGGCGTCTGCCCAAAATCCTCAAGTTTATCCCCGGCACCGCGCAAGATGTGCGCGCGTATTTCCTGACCCTGCAATACTGGCTCGCCGGTTCGGATGAGAACGTGATCGCGATGGTGCGCGCTCTGATTGAGCGTTACGCAGCGGGCGAACGCGCGGGCCGCAAAGGCCTCGTCAAAGCCGATCCTCCGCGCGAATACCCCGAAACCGGGGTTTATCACCCGCGCAGCCGCCAGAAGATCTCGCGCAGTATTCGCGTCCTTCCGCAAGATCGGGGGCGCAACGCACCCGGGCGCAACGGCACCGTTGGGCTTGTTCTTCTGCGCTCTTACCTGCTGGGCAACGACGCCGACCATTACGATGGCGCCATCGCCGCGCTCGAAGCCGAAGGCCTGAAGGTCGTGCCGGTGTTCGCCAGTGGGCTTGATGCGCGCCCGGCCATCGAAAAATTCTTCGTCGATGAGAAGGGCCGACCAACGGTCGACGCGGTCATCAATCTCACCGGATTTTCGCTCGTGGGAGGGCCGGCCTACAACGATTCCGAAGCCGCTCGCGACGTGTTGAGCGACCTCGACGTGCCCTACATTGCAGCGCACGCGCTGGAGTTCCAATCGCTCGAAGAGTGGCGTGACCGCGAACAGGGTCTGCTGCCGCTTGAAGCAACGATGATGGTCGCCCTGCCGGAACTGGATGGATCGAGCGTGCCGTCAGTCTTCGGAGGCCGCTCGGCGTCAAGTGGCGGGCAGTGCGAAGGCTGCGATCGCCGCTGCCAGCGCCCCGACACGCAGGGCCTACGCGCCATGCAGGGTTGCCCTGAACGCGCCGAAGCCTTGGCCGCGCGCGTTTCGAAACTCATTGCGCTGCGCCGTTCGCAGCGCGCCGAACGCAAGCTGGCGATTGTCCTGTTCAACTTCCCGCCCAACGCCGGCGCCACTGGAACCGCCGCGTTTATGGCGGTGCACGAGTCCCTTTACGCAACGCTGCAACGCCTCAGCGACGAAGGCTACGACGTCGAGGTTCCCGAAAGCGTGGACGCGTTGCGCGCCGCACTGCTCGAAGGCAACGCAGCCCAATACGGCGCCGAAGCCAACGTTGCCCACCGCATTCCCGCCGACGAACACGTCGCGCGCGAGCGCTATCTTTCGGACATAGAGGCCGCGTGGGGCCCCGCGCCCGGCCGCCAATTGAGCGATGGCAGCCATATCCAGGTGCTGGGCGCGCATTTCGGCAACGTCTTTGTCGGCGTGCAACCTGGCTTTGGCTACGAAGGCGATCCGATGCGCCTGCTGTTCGAAGGCGGCTTTGCGCCCACCCACGCCTTCAGCGCCTTCTATCGCTACATCCGCGAAGATTTTGGCGCACACTCGGTGCTGCACTTTGGGACGCACGGCGCGCTCGAGTTTATGCCGGGCAAGCAGACCGGCATGACGAGCGAATGCTGGCCTGAACGGCTTATCGGCGATCTGCCCAATTACTACCTCTACGCCGCCAACAATCCTTCGGAAGGCATGCTGGCGAAGCGGCGCTCGAGCGCAACCTTGGTGAGCTATCTCACCCCGGCCCTCGCGCACGCCGGACTTTACAAGGACTTGGCCGATCTCAAAGCGAGCGTGGAGCGCTGGCGAGCGAGCGACGATGCGGCTGAGCGCGATGATCTGGCTGAGCTGATCAAGGATCAATGCGAAGCCGTCGATCTCGAATTCGGTCCGATCGAAGAGCTTTCACGCCGACTCTACGAGCTGGAAGAAACGCTTATCCCCCACGGGCTGCATGTCTTTGGGAAAAACCCGGAAGGCCAAGCCCGCGAGGACATGATCGAAGCGATGGCCGCCGCCGCCGAAGAGGTTGGTGAACACGACGAAGAGCCCGATCGCAAAGCCTTGGGCGAAAAACTCGACGCAAGCGACGAATTGGGATCGCTGATCCATGCGCTCGATGGCACCTACGTTGCTCCTGCGCCGGGCGGCGACGTTGTCGTCAACCCGGATGTGCTGCCCACGGGCCGCAACATTCATGGGTTTGATCCCTTCCTTCTTCCCTCTCGTTACGCGTGCAAACAGGGCGAAGAGCAGGCCGAACGGCTGCTCGCCAAGCACTCCGAAACGGGCGAGGCCTTCCCAGAAAGCATCGCCATGGTGCTGTGGGGCACCGACAATATGAAGACCGAGGGCGTCCAGATCGCGCAGGCCATGCGGCTTATCGGCGCGCGTCCGCGGCGCGATTCCTACGGACGTCTCGCTGGAGCGGAGCTGATTGCGCTCGAAGAGCTCGGACGCCCGCGTGTGGACGTGGTGATTACCCTGTCCGGCATCTTCCGCGATCTCTTGCCAATGCAGACCCGGATGCTGGCCGAAGCGGCCTATCTCGCCGCGAGCGCGGATGAGCCATCCGATCAGAACTTCATTCGCAAACACAGCCTTGCCTACGCTGAGATGCATGAATGCGATCTGGAAACGGCCGCCCTGCGGGTCTTCTCCAACGCCGAAGGCGCGTATGGCGCGAACGTCAATCAGATGATCGAAGGCGGCACCTGGGCCGACCCGGATGAACTTGCAAACGCCTTCGAGGTGAACAAGGGCTTTGCCTACGGAGTAAGTGGCACACCCGTCCAGCAACGCGAGCTGCTGCAAAGCGCGCTCAGCACGGTCGATTTCACCTATCAGAACCTTGAGAGCATCGAGCTCGGCATCAACGATGTCGATCAATATGTCGACGGGCTTGGCGGCGTTTCGCGATCGGTCGCCAAAGCCAAGGGCGAAGACGCGCCCGTTTATATCGTCGATGCGACGCGCGGCCAGACCAAGGTCCGCACACTCAGCGAGCAGATCGACCTCGAAGCGCGCACGCGCACTCTCAATCCGAAATGGTTCGAAGGCCTTCTCGATCACGGATACGAAGGCGTGCGCACGATCGAAGGCCACGTAACCAGCACTCTGGGGTGGTCGGCCACAACCGGCCAGGTTAACCCGTGGGTCTATCAAAAGATTTCCGAGACATTCGTGCTCGACGCCGAAATGCGTCGCCGTCTCGCGAAGCTCAATCCGAAAAGTTCAGCGCGCGTCGCTAACCGCCTGCTCGAAGCGTGCGACCGCCAGCTTTGGGAACCGGATGAAGAAACGCTCGCCGCCCTGCGCGACGCGAGCGACGAACTCGAAGACCGCCTCGAGGGCGTCTTCGTGGAAGAGTGAGAGAGGGATCGGACACGCTATGAATTTGCTCGACACGAAATCGAAGTTTGATCGCACCGACGGCGAAGGATCGGTTCAGGTCCGTCTCGATCCGCGCGACCAGATCAAAGGAGCAAAGGTCTTCGCGGTGTACGGCAAAGGCGGGATCGGCAAATCCACGACCTCGTCCAACCTTTCAGCCGCGTTCTCCAAGCTGGGCCACCGCGTGCTGCAAATTGGCTGCGATCCCAAGCACGACAGCACCTTCACGCTCACCAAGAAACTGATGCCGACCGTGATCGACGTGCTCGAAACGGTCGAATTCCACTCCGAAGAGCTGCGCCCCGACGATTACATGTTCGAAGGGTATAACGGCGTGATGTGCGTCGAGGCCGGCGGACCGCCCGCGGGCACAGGATGCGGTGGCTATGTGGTCGGTCAAACCGTCAAACTGCTCAAACAGCACCACCTTCTCGAAGACACCGATGTGGTGATTTTTGACGTGCTGGGCGATGTCGTGTGCGGCGGATTTGCCGCGCCCCTCCAACACGCGGAGCGGGCACTGGTGGTCGCCGCGAACGATTTTGACAGCATCTTCGCGATGAACCGGATTGTCGCAGCCATCGGCGCCAAGTCCAAGAACTACGACGTGCGCCTCGCCGGAGTGGTCGCCAATCGCAGCCGCGAAACCGACGAGATCGACCGCTTCTGCGACGAGATCGGCATGCAACGCCTCGCGCATTTCCGCGACGTGGATGAGATCCGCAAATCACGCCTGAAGAAGTGCACGCTGTTCGAAATGCCCGACAGCCCAGAAGTGCAGCAAGCGCAAGACGAATATCTGCGTCTAGCTGCGATGCTGTGGGCCGGCGTCGAGCCGACCACCGCTGCGCCAATGAAAGACCGCGATATCTTCGATTTTCTGGGGTTTGAGTGATGGCCACACAATACTCCGGTGAAATCGCACCCGATGTCATGGACCGCCGCGCTGCGGTGAAGGCGATCCATGCGGCCAACGGTTACGCCGATCGCCGCGAAGAGCTGGCCGCCTATTTCGACAGCACCGCGCGCCAAGCCTGGATTGATCTGACCTCCGACGCGAAAGTCAGCGGTATTCGCGCCACCGTGCGCGCGGGCCGTAACACGATGCGCACCCTTCTGCTCGATTGGCTCCCGTTAGATTTGCGCCGTGTTCGCGTGCTGGACGCGGGCTGCGGCACCGGAGCGTTGACCTTGGCCGCGGCCTATCGCGGCGCGGAGGTCACGGGCATCGATGTGGCCGGCGGTCTTGTTGAAGTGGCGCGCGAACGGTGCCCCTCCTTCACCGGCCATGGGCGCATCTTCTGGAAGTCGGGCGATATGCTGGACCCGGAGCTTGGCGGTTTTGACCACGTGGTCGCGATGGATTCACTCATTCACTATGAGCTTGAGGATCTGGTCGAGGCGCTGACAAAGCTCTCCGAGCGCACCGAAGCCTCCATCGTGATCACCTTCGCGCCTTACACGCGGATGTTGGGCGCGATGCACAAGTTCGGGAAAGTCTTTCCCAAGAGCGACAGTTCCCCCGCTATCGTTCCGATTGCCGAGACCGATCTGCGCGCGCATCTGAAGGAGCGTCTTCCGGGCTGGAAGGTTGGCCGCACACAACGCGTCTCAAGCGGATTTTACACCAGCCAAGCGATGGAGATCGTGAAGCGGGCATGACGTCGCAGCCGCTCCCTCCTCCAGGCCCTGATGCCCCCACTCTGGGACAAGTCCTTGCGAGTTGGCTGCCGTTTGCCGACGCCGCTAGCGCGGATCTGCCGCTCGCGCGATTGCTGCGCCTGTCGCTGTTCCAAGTGAGCGTCGGGATGGCCACCGTGCTTTTGAATGGCACACTCAACCGCGTGATGATCGTCGAGCTGGGCGTGCCCACATTCCTCGTCGCTCTATTGATCGCCATTCCGTTGGTGGCCGCGCCGTTCCGCGCGCTGATCGGGCACAAGTCTGACACGCACAAATCCGTACTGGGCTGGCGGCGCGTGCCCTATATCTGGTTCGGCACGCTTATGCAGTTTGCTGGGCTTGCGATTATGCCCTTCGCGCTGATCCTCTTTGAGAACGAGACAACCTTCACGCTCGCGACGGTGGCGGCCGCGGCGTCTTTCCTGCTCACGGGCATCGGCATCCATGTGACGCAGACCGCCGGGCTTGCGCTGACCAGTGATCTGGCTCCCGAAGACAAACGCCCGCGCGCCGTTGCCTTGCTCTATGTGATGTTGCTCGTCGGCATGATGTTCGCCGCCTTTGTCATGGGCGGTCTCTTGATCGAATTCTCCAACACCCGGCTTATCCAGGTCATTCAGGGTGCGGCGGTAATCACCATGGCGCTCAATCTGGTGGCGCTTTGGAAACAGGAAGCGCGCAACACCGCGCTGACTCAGGGCAATGAGGGTGGCCCCACCTTTGGCGATCTGTGGAACTCGTTTGTGCGCGATGGATCCAACGCGCGGCTCCTCACCGGTATCGGTATTGGATCCGCCGGGTTTGCAATGCAGGACGCGCTGCTTGAACCCTATGGCGGCGAAGTCTTGGGGTTGAGCGTCGGGGCCACCACAGGTCTTACCGGCGCGTGGGCGATGGGCGCTTTGGCCGGATTTATGCTCTCTGCGCGATCTTTGGGACGAGGCAACGACCCTCTGCGCATCGCCGGCGCTGGTCTTGTGACCGGTTTAGCCGCGTTCCTGCTCGTGATCTTTGCTGCGCCATTCGTCTCGCCGCTTATGCTGTTCCTGGGCGCCTTTGCGATCGGGCTGGGCCTCGGCCTCTTCTCGGTCGGCACGCTGATCGAAGCGATGAAGCTTACCGAAAACGCGTCCGCCGGTCTTGCGCTCGGCGCGTGGGGCGCGGTGCAAGCCACCAGCGCCGGCGCCGGCATCGCGCTGGGCGGCGCGTTTCGCGACGGGTTTGCCGCGCTCGCGATGAACGGCGGTGACGTCATTGTCGGTGCCACGCGCGCCACTGGCTACACCTCTGTCTACATCATCGAAATCCTGCTGCTTCTTGCAGGTCTCGCCGCGATAGGGCCGCTTGTCGGACGCCATCGCAGAACCACCACCGAATTGAAGGGAGACGCGGACCAAAGCTTTGGCCTGCGTGAATTCCCAACATGACCGCGACCGCCCCACGCCACGGGATAAGCCGAAGGACAGCCGCACAGATCCACCGGAGGACCTTGAAATGACACTTCCTGACACTTTCGGCATTCTGGCGATGAATGCCACCTACATCGTCGGCACGTTTGACGTGGCCGAACTGGCCTTTTGGCTGTTCCTGTTCTTCTTCATCGGTTTGGTGATTTATCTCAACCGTGAGAGCCGCCGCGAAGGCTATCCGCTTGAGCACGACGTAACCGGCGCGGTGGAAAGCCTGCCTTTGCTGGCCGCTCCGAAGAAAGTGTTCAAACTGCCGCATGGCCGGGGCACCTATGTGCCGGAAGACCAACCGCGCGACAGCATGGATATTGCGGCGACGCAAACCTTCGGCGGCAGCGGCTCGCCCTATGTTCCGACTGGCGACCCGATGAAAGACGGCGTTGGCCCGGCGGCCTGGGCCAACCGACAGGACTATCCCGATCTCACCTTTGACGGACGTCCTCGCATCGTGCCTTTGGCCGACAGCCACGACATCATGATCGCCCCCAACGATCCCAACATTGTCGGCTGGCCAGTCTATGACTGCAACAAAGAGCTGGTGGGCAAAGTCAGCGACATCTGGGTCGACCAGGCCGAGCACCTGATCCGCTATCTCGAGATCGAGACCACGGCGGGCGACAAGGTGCTGGCGCCGATGATGGTGGCGGCGGTCCAATCCAAAGGCCTTCTGCACGGCCTGGGATGGGAAAACCCAGAGCTGGTGCAGATCGACGCGATCACAAAAGACCATTTCGCGGATGTGCCGCGGGTCAAGACACCGGGCCAGATCACGCGCCTCGAAGAGGACAAGATCCAGGCCTATTACGGCGGCGGGTACATGTACGCGACGCCCGAGCGGAGTGAACCATGGATCTAAACGCGTCCACTATAGCTGGCCCCATGGCTGGCAGTGGCGTCGCGCACGCGCGGTCGCTGGCCAACCATGGGGCGGGCGAAGTGCCCGAGGCGGCGGCGGAGGTCATGTTCCGCCGCGCCGCCGGGGAGGAAGTGTTGTGGCGCGGCAAACCGGAACCGTTCCGGCACGCCGCGTCGGCCTTCCACACGAACAGTGTTCTGGTTTACTTCGCCATACTGAGCGTGATCGCGTTCTTTAACGATGGTCTTCCAAGCGCCGTGACGGTCGCGATTATGGGCCTTGCCGGCGCGCTTATCCTTCTGGCGATGGGTTTCTATTCCGCGCGCAAATCCGCCTATGTCCTCACCAGCCATCGGCTGCTGATCCTGGCCGGGTTGGCCGTCGAGAAGCGTATCAGCATTCCGCTCAAGCATATCGGCGCGGCCAACCTGAAACTGCGGAGCAAGGGCCACGGCGATATCGCGCTGGAACTGAAGGTGAAGCATCGCCTAGGCTATCTGCTGCTCTGGCCGCACGCCCGACCGTTCCGCTTTCTCAAGCCGCAGCCCCTTTTGCGGGCGGTGCCCGATGCCGAAGGCGTGGCCTCTAAACTGGCGGACGCCTGCGCTGAGTTTGCCCCGATTGAGCGCCATTTGACCGACGTCAAAGAGGACGCCTCCCAGAGCGCTACAAAAGATCTTGGAGGAGCCCCGGCATGAACACACAAGTCATCGAAAAACCCAAAGACATCGGGATCCATAAGGTGCCGGTGATCGCTGGCGCGAGCGTCATCGCGTTCAGCCTCGCGCTGGCAACCTCGACCAGCCTCGGGTTTTTCGACCGGCAAGGCGTGCCCGAAGAAATCAGGGCTCAAAACGGGGTCATGTCCGTCGCTACGCGCAGCATCAAGTTCCACGACGCGGCCGACGGCGCGGTCTGGGTCTCGGACGCAGACACTGGGCTTGAGCTTGGACGGTTTGCCCAAGGCGAAGGCGGCTTTGTCCGCGCCACCGCGCGCGCGATGGTGACGGGTCGGCAAGAGAACGGCCTCGGCTCAGCGGTCCCATTTGAGCTCATCACATGGGACAATGGCGGCATGACGTTGCGCGACACGCAGACGGGCCGATCGGTCGAATTGCACGCCTTTGGAGGAAAAACGCACGAGATCTATCAGGACATGATGGTGAAAGGACGCGAGTGATGGAAACGACGATAGCAACGGGATCGGCTATCAGAGCCAACGGCGCATCGAGAAAGCGCGCGGAAACAGAGCGCGTGTTTGACGTGCCCTGCACGATCACGGTCGAGCAAAGCCCCGAACACTTCCACGCGCATGTCGATTTGCCTGATGGCGTATTGATGGAAGCGGGCGACAAGGTGCGCATTCACGGATCGCCCATCTCCATTCCATTCGGCAGCCGCGAGATTTTCGAACGCACCGCCACCATCACGCGCGCTGGCCGCTTGAAACGCGCGCTGATCAAAGCCGCCGCCTATTTCGACTTGGCCGAACTCTATGAAGTCAGCTTCAACGCCGGGAGGATCAAATGAACGCTTACAAGCCGATGACCAGCGAAGAGGCGATGGAACTCGCCACGCAGGACACGATGCTGACCCCGCGTTTCTACACGACGGACTTTGACGCGCTCGACGCGATCGATGTCAGCCCGGTGCGCGAGGAATGGGACGCGCTGATCGAAGAGATGGTAGGCGATCCCAACAAGAAGCACTTCAAGAAGGATGAGCGCTTCGATGGCGTGATAGACAAGCTCGATCCGGCGCTGCGCAAGGAATTCACAGACTTTATGGTGAGCTCGATGACGTCGGAGTTTTCCGGCTGCGTCCTCTACGCCGAGATCGCCAAACGCACCAAGAACCCGGACGTGAAACAGCTGTTCAAGCTGCTCGCGCGCGACGAAAGCCGCCACGCTGGTTTCATCAACGAATGCCTCAAAGACGCCGGAATTGGCGTGGACCTTGGCTATCTGACTAAAACCAAGAAATACACGTACTTCCAGCCGAAGTTCATCTTTTACGCAGTCTATCTGTCGGAGAAGATTGGCTACGCCCGCTACATCACGATTTTCCGTCATCTGGCGCGCAATCCGCAGAACCGGTTTCACCCGATTTTCGAGTGGTTCGAAGAATGGTGCAACGACGAATTCCGCCACGGCGAAGCGTTTGCGATGCTCATCCGTTCGGACCCAAAGCTGCTGCAAGGGCGCAACAAACTTTGGATCCGCTTCTTCCTGCTGTCGGTCTACGCCACGATGTATGTGCGCGATCACAACCGTCCTGTCTTCCACGAGGCGCTCGGAGTGGACCCGACCGAATACGACTATGAGGTGTTCAAGGTTTGCAACCAGATCGCTCGTCAGGTTTATCCTGTCGAACTCGACATCGACGATCCGGCCTTCCGTCAACAGATGGAAAACCTGCGTCTCGCAGCCAATCGCATCGATGACGGCAAGGCCGAGGGTGGCCTCGGCGGCTTGGCCAAACGCGTAAGCGGCATGGCGGGCGCGGGCTGGGCGTTCGCCCGCATGTATTTCCACCGCACCAAACCCAACACGCTTCCGGCAACCATTCGGCTTCAGACTACATGGTAAGTTGGGATGGCCATATTGTACCGTTCATCGTGACGGTGATGATCTGGTTTGTGGCGACCGGGCTGGTCGCATGGGCGGACAATCGCGACGCGAAGACCTTTCCGAAGAGCATTTTGATCGGCGGGATTGGCGGGATCGCCGGATTGTTCGTCATCCTCATGGCCTCGCAAAACGTCTCAGTCTGGGCCGTCTACGCCGCCTTTATCGGCGCGCTGATGGTGTGGGGTTGGCACGAGATTGGTTTTCTTACCGGCGCAGCCGCCGGGCCTCGTCGCGAGCCCGCTTCACCGGGCGTTCGAGGCATGGAGCGGTTTACCCAGGCCAGCGCCACAGTGATCCATCACGAGGTTGTCCTCGCGTTGACGGCTTTGCTGTTGATTTCGCTTTCGTGGAACCTGCCAAATCAAATCGGTGCGACGGTGTTCGTGCTTTTGTTCGGGCTGCGGCTGTGCGCCAAGATCAACATGTTTGTCGGCGTGCCCAATTCCAGCGTCGAAATGCTTCCGCCGCATCTCGATTATCTGAAAAGCTACTTTGGCCAGAACCGGATGACGGCGCTGTTGGCGCTATCGATTGTGGCGATCGCCGCAATCGCGGCGTGGTTCGGTTCACTCGCTTTAGCGGCGCCGCTTGGCAGCGCCGAAATGGTGGGCGCGAGCCTGCTGACAACATTGTGCCTTTTGGGGGCGTTGGAACACGTGTTTCTCGCTCTGCCGTTCCGTGATGGCATGCTTTGGGGCTGGGCGTTTCGGGGATCGGACGCAAGGCGCGCTCCAACGAATTCGATTGACTTGAGAGACTGAAATGAAGAGCAACAATCCCGGAGGGGGAATTCCGATGGACTATGAGGGGTTTTTCGCGAGCGAGCTTGAAAGTGTTCGCGAAGAGGGGCGCTACCGCGTCTTCACCGATATCAAGCGCCATCGCGGACGCTTCCCGCACGCCACTCGCTTCCTGGAGCAGGACGAAACGCAGGCGGTCACCGTTTGGTGCTCAAACGATTACCTGGGTATGGGCCAACATCCCGTCGTAATCGAAGCGATGCACGCGACGCTAGACGAATGCGGCGCGGGCGCTGGGGGCACGCGCAACATTTCGGGCACCAACCATTATCACGTGGAGTTGGAAGCCGAGCTAGCCGATCTCCACAACAAGGAAAGCGCGCTGCTGTTCACCAGCGGCTATGTCTCCAACTGGGCGGGCATTGGCACCTTGGCGGCGCGCATTCCGAATTGCGCGGTGTTTTCCGACGAACTCAACCACGCTTCGATGATCGAAGGCATCCGCTACTCCAAGGCCGAGCGCCGGATCTGGAAGCACAACGATCCTGAAGATCTGGACCGGCATCTGTCCGAATTTGACGCGGATCGCCCCAAGCTTGTCGCGTTTGAAAGCGTCTATTCGATGGACGGCGACATTGCGCCCATCGCCGAGATTCTGGATGTGTGTGAGAAGCATGGAGCGCTCAGCTATATCGACGAAGTGCACGCGGTGGGTCTGTACGGCCCTCGCGGCGGCGGCATCGCCGAGCGCGAAGGTTTGATGGACCGGATCGACGTGATCGAAGGCACGCTGGGCAAAGCTTATGGCGTCATGGGCGGCTACATCGCCGCCTCGCGTAATCTGGTCGACTACGTGCGCAGCTTTGCGAGCGGGTTTATCTTCTCCACCGCCCTACCCCCCGCTGTGGCGGCGGGCGCGGCGGCCAGCATTCGTCACCTTAAGGTCAGCGATCGCGAGCGCGAATTGCAGAAGGAACGCGTGGCGCAAGTGCGCGCCCAGCTGGACATCATGGGCATTCCGCACCTTCACAACCCCAGCCACATCATCCCGGTGATGGTGGGCGATGCGAAGAAGTGCAAAATGATCAGCGACTGGTTGATGGATAATCACGGCATCTACGTGCAGCCGATCAATTACCCGACCGTGCCCGTGGGCACAGAGCGGCTGCGCATCACGCCCTCCCCCGTGCACACGGATGGGGATATTGATCGTCTGATCACCGCGCTCAGCGAAATCTGGTCGCAGTGCGAACTCGCGCGGATGGCCACGGCAGCTTAACTGCCAGAGTGAGACCTAGTCGCTAGAGTCTTAGTCTTGCGGCTTTCAAATCGCTTAACCGCAAAGAAAAAGGGCGGCGTGGTTTCCCACACCGCCCTTTTTCGTAATGGATTTTGGTAGCCGTGCTTAGAGGCCGGCTTCCGTGAAGAGCTCGCCAAATTCGCGGCCTGCGAGGCCCGGGTGGCTAACAGCCTTCGCGGCTTCGATGTTGTCACCACCGCCGTCAACGACGATGAGGCCGATCATGCCAGCGGCGTAGTGCGGCACGCACTTATAGCCATACACGCCCGCTTTCGGGACGACATAGCTGACTTCCTGGTTGATCTTGCCTTCCCAGCCTTCGACACCTTCGGGGAGCATGCCGTCAATCGAGGAGGATTGGTGCGTCGGATCGGTCGCGACAAACTTGATCGTGTCACCGACCGAAGCGGTCACAAGGCGCGGTTTGAAAACCTGAAGCGCGCTCGAATCGTCGGGATCCTTGGTGTACATGTTGATCTCGATCACTGTGCCGTTCGCTTCGACAGCAGGAGCCGCTTCCACGACTTCTTCAGCCGGAGCCTCTTCAACAGCCGCTTCGGCCGGGGCTTCCGCCGGAGCTGCTGCTTCTTCAGCGGGCGCTTCTTCAGCCGGAGCCGCGCCGCCGCCACATGCAGTCAAAGTGGCAAGGCTGGCAAAAGCCGCCGCGCCCAAGATAACATTACGCTTCATAACTCTATTCCCTTTGAATAACTTACATCCTCCCGCGACCATGCGGGCATAGACCAGTTTCCAAGGCTTGGAAAGCGCCCTGTAGTCCCACAAAGCGCCACGCGACCCCGCCTTACTGAGCGATCAACGCGCGAAGGCGAAGGGGTTTCCACAGAAGCTCAAAAAGACCGCTTTCCCGCTTTTGGACGCTGCATGGTTGCGATCCCAAAAGCGCACGCTAAGACGGCGGCCATGCAAAACAAAGCCCCTTGGCACGCCCGTCTCGCGCGCGCTCTCGCGATTTTCCTTCCACTGTTTCTCGCTACCGCGGCGCTCGGCACCAAATTTGGCGTTTGGGGTTGGCCGTTAGGGTTAAGCGCGTTCGGCCTAGGTGGGCTCGTCTTGATCGGTCTGACCGCCCTTATTGCGATCGTCTCGATCATCCTGATCCTGCGCAAGGACGTGAAAACCGGAATGGGGTCAGCCCTGTTCGGCTTGATCGTACCTTTGGGCTTCGCCGCGCTGTTTGCGCCCGTCATCATGGGCGCGGGCGATCACCCGATCCACGACATGTCGACCGATACGGACAACCCTCCGAGCTTTTCCGCCGACGTGCTAGCCGCGCGAGCGGCTTCGGAGTCTAACCCGCTCAACGCCTACGACACACCCTTGGGCCAGACCGAGCAATTTGGTGGAAATGCGGAGCTGGCAGACAAGACGACTGGCGGCATTGTCAAAGCCAACTACCCAGAGCTCGAACCGCTGATGTTGGGCGATACGGATGCAAGTGCGGCGATTAACGCGCTCGAAAGCGCTATGGCGGATATGGGCTTCACTGGGATCGAGGCGGACGCCGAGACCGGCACCGTTGAAGGATTGGCGGAAACGTTCTGGTTCGGTTTCAAGGACGACGTCGTCGCGCGAGTTGGCGAAGGCCGGATCGACTTCCGCTCGGTCAGTCGTGTGGGCCAAAGCGATCTGGGCGCTAACGCCAAACGCATCATGGAACTGCGCGCGCGCACCGCTGAGAATCTCGGCCTCTAATCTCCCCAATCGCGAAACGTGATCGCGGCGAACACGCTGCGCTGAACAACAGTGAGTGCGCATAAGCCCGCATAGCCATAGGCGATGTAAGGAAACGCGGCGGGCCAAATGCACATGGCCACGAACACTGCGATCGTCTCCGCTCCCTCGGCCAGTCCGGTCGAATAGAAAAAGCTCTTGCGTCCGTGCGCCTCGGTTTGGAGGCCGCGCTCGGCGGCGATGGCGGCAAAGGCGAGAAAGCTCACGCCGGTGAGCACAAAGCTGGCCACCAGCACTAGCGCAGGCAGGGTGTTGGTCCCAGACAGGACACCGAACGCCAGCGGCACCGAAACGTAGAACGCGAAGTCGGCCACGATATCGAGATAACCGCCTAAAGGTGTCGGCCCGCGCGCACGCGCGACCGCGCCATCCAACCCGTCGAGCACGCGATTCCCAAGAATAAGAGCGAGCCCAAGCCAAACAGAGCCAAACGCAATGGCCACCGCGCCAGCAAGTCCGACACCAAGCCCTATCAAGGTCAGCGTGTTTGCGCCCACGCCAGAACTGGCGAGCGTGCGACCCACAGCGTTCAGGGGTGGGTCGATTAAAGGACGAAACTTCGCGTCGAGCATCGTCGATGCCTCTAGCTCGCCGGAGCGAGCGTCAACAACCCGATCCACGCGCCCGTCATCGCGGTCGCGAAATTGCCCGCGATCCAGCTTTTGATGCCAAGGCTTGCGGCTTCAGCCCGGCGCTCGGGGCATAGGGTACCGATGGTCGAGACAAGAAGGCCGATGCTCGCCAAATTCGCAAACCCGCACAAAGCGTAAGTGACGATCAGCTGGCTGCGTTCGCCCAATGCGCCCTCGTCCAAGGCGGCGAGTTCGAGATAGGCGACGTATTCATTCAAGATCGCCTTGGTTCCCATCAATCCACCTGCGGTCGGCGCGTCCACCCACGGTACGCCGATAAGCCACATAAGCGGCGCCAAGATCCAGCCGAAGATACGTTTGAGTGTGAGTGGCTCATCACCAATCAACGGCAAGAGCGCCAAGGCCCCGTCAGCCAACGCCACCAGCGCAAACACGACGATGATAATCGCCAAAACGGCGAGGAACAATTGCATCCCGTCCATCGTGCCCTTCACGATCGCGTCGATACTGGACTCATAGGTAAGCCCCGTCTCGCCGTCCTCGGCCGCCGTAGCTTCGTCGTCGGGCGTGCCCGGCACCATCAGCTTGGCGATCAGCAGCGCGGCAGGAAGCGAGACGAGCGAGGCCGCGATCATATGGCCTACGGGGTTGCCGAGCGTCGCCTTCAATGTGCTCGCATAAAGCACGAGCACCGCACCAGAGATGGTCGACATGGCCAGGACCATGATTTGGAACAGTTCGGCCCGGCTGACACGTTCGAAATAGGCGCGGATGGTGAGCGGGCTTTCGACAACTCCCAGGAACATGTTGGCCCCTCCCGCCAAGCCAACCA
This sequence comes from Pseudomonadota bacterium, assembly GCA_039186235.1. Taxonomy (GTDB): domain Bacteria; phylum Pseudomonadota; class Alphaproteobacteria; order Sphingomonadales; family Sphingomonadaceae; genus Erythrobacter. Next base: position 28,726 of record JBCDAE010000028.1, read on the forward strand.
CGCCGCTTACTCCCAAGGTTCGGCGCAGCAGTAAGGAGAGCCCCTTCACCGCGGCGCGCAGAACGCCCCAATGCCACAACAGCGCGGAGAGCGCAGAAAAGACGATCACCAGTGGCAGGATCTGGAACGCAATAATGGTTGGGGTCTCGACGCCTTCCTTAAGCTCAAACGGCAAGGGAGCGCCGCCGAGATAGCCGAACATGTAAGATGAACCCTCGCGTGTCGCGCTCTCGATCGCGGCCACGCCCTGATTGAGATACTCCATGGCCGTCCAGACGAACGGCACGCGGATAATCAAAAGCGCCAGAGCGGCTTGCAGCGCCAGTGCACCCAAAATCCACTTGGCCGAAGGTCGCCGATTCCGATTCTCACTCAGCGCCCAAGCGAGCGCGACCAAAACACAAATGCCCGCAATGGGACGCAGTTGATCAAACCAATCCATGCCCCCTTGGCTCTAGGTCAGCCGCGCCGCCAGTTAAAGTAGCGCTCGACCCATTGGAGGGCCCATTCCGGTTTGTTGGCTTTCTTCCAGTTGCCCGCCGCGAACTTGTTGGCTTCCGCCATGGTTGGATAGGAGTGAATCGTGCCGAGGATCTTGTTGAGCCCGATCTTGTACGTCATCGCCAGCACATATTCAGCGAGCAGCTCTCCTGCGTGCGCGCTGACGATAGTAGCGCCCAAGATGGTGTCCTTGCCCGGCGGTGTGAGGACTTTGACGAAGCCCGCCGTTTCGCTCTCGGCGATGGCGCGGTCGAGGTCGTCGAGATCGTAGCGTGTGACCTCGTAGCCGATACCCTGCTCTTTTGCCTCGGTCTCGTTGATACCTACGCGCGCGACTTCGGGATCAAGGAAGGTGACGGCGGGGATCACGCGGTAATCGGCTTTGAACCGCTTAAAAGTGCCGAACAGCGCGTTGACGCTGGCGAACCAGGCCTCGTGGCTGGCGGTGTGGGTGAACTGGTAGGTGCCCATCACATCGCCGCAGGAGTAGATGTTGGGAAACTTAGTTGCGAGAAATTCGTCGGTCACCACGACGCGGTCGGTGTCGACGCCCAGTTCTTCCAAGCCAAAGCCCGTCAGGCGCGCTTTGCGGCCCACCGCCACGATCAACGCGTCGAATGGCACGCGCGCTTCCTGCCCGTCCGCTTCAGCGATCACCGCACCGTCTTCGATCCGCACCGCGCGATGGCCGGTCAGCACCGACACACCCGCTTCTTCGAGCGCGGTTTGCGCGGCCGCCGAAACCTCTTCGTCTTCGCGGCCCAACACGCGCGGCGCCATCTCAATCTGAGAAACCTTCGAGCCAAGCCGTGCAAGCGCCTGAGAAAGCTCGCACCCAATCGGGCCACCACCCAGAACCGCGACACGTTCGGGCGGTTTGTCGAACTGAGACAGGCCTTGCCAAAGCGTCTCGCTTGTCAGGTAGCCGGAATCTTCAATACCCGGAATGGGCGGAACAACCGGCTCCGCGCCGGTGGCGATGATAATACTCTGCGCGGTGAGGCGCTGCGTGCCGCCTTCATTCAGCGCAATCTCGACCGTCCACGGATCGATGATCTTGGCGTAGCCTTTGACCACATCGACGCCGAGCCCGGTGTAGCGCTCGACGCTGTCGTGCGGCTCGATCGTTTTAATGACGTCCATCACCCGCGCCATTGTTTGCTTGAACGGCACTTCGGGCTCGTGCGGGGTCAGGCCGTATTTGTCCGCGTGGCGCATCGTGGCGGCGACCTTGGCGCTTTTGATCAAAGCCTTCGAAGGCACGCAGCCGGTGTTGAGGCAATCGCCGCCCATATCGCCCGCTTCCACCAACGTGACTTTGGCCTTGACCGTCGCGCCGATCAGCGAGGAGACGAGGCCAGCCGAGCCCGCGCCGATCACAATCATATTGCGGTCAAACCTCTTGGGCTTGGTATGACCTGCGTAGACCTTGCGGGCCTTGATCCAACCGATGATCCCTTTAGCGATCCAGGGCGCGATGCCGAGCAAGACGAAAGAGCCGATCACCGCAGGCGAGGCGATGCCGGATAGGCTATCAATTTGCGCCAGCTGGGTGCCCGCGTTGACATAGACAATCGTGCCCAAAAGCATCCCGATCTGGCTGACCCACGCAAAAGTCCACGTTTTGATGCGGGTCAGGCCGAAGACGAGATTGATCACGAAAAACGGCACCGCTGGGATCATTCGCAACGTGAACAGATAGAACGCGCCGTCGCGCTCCAACCCTTCGTTGATGCCCTTCAAACGTTCGCCAAAACGGCTCTCCATCGTGTCGCGCAGAACATAGCGAGAGGCGAGAAAAGCGAATGTTGCGCCCAAAGTCGAAGCGAAGGAAACAAGGATTGTGCCGGTCACAAGCCCGAACAGCGCGCCCGCCGCCAGCGTCATGATCGCCGCGCCCGGCAGCGACGCGGCGGTGACCGCCACGTAGACCGCGAAGAATGCTCCCAGCACCAGCGCGGGGTTCTCGGCGTAAAAGCCTGACACATCGGCGGAAACCTGCTTGATTCCGTCGAGCGTCAGATAGGCGCCAAGGTCAAAAACGAAATACGCTGCGATTAGCGCTGCGATAGCCGCAAGGATGATGATCTTCTTCATGGTACCCCTTCTTTGCGGTGCTATTCGCATGCGACCCCGCGAGGGTTACGCGCCCTCGCTCAAAGCGGCGTAGGTCGCCAGCCAGCGTTTGTCGATCCATGCCTTGAGCCGCGAAGCCCAGCGCGCTTGCGCCGCGAACGCCCCATAGCTCGCGATGGCCTGCCCATTGCCGGTTGAAAGCAGATAGAGGCTGGTGGGTCGCGGGCGATAGGAATGGTCCGGCTCTTGTCCAGCCAACACCGCGCGCAGGTTGCGCGCCAAAAAAGGGCCGGCGTGGACAGCGTGCACGCCCGAATGCGGCACAGGCCGATCAACACGGCGCGCGCAATCCCCGGTAGCGAACACAAAGGGATGCGAAACGGAGCGTTGGAACTCATCCACCGCGATGAAGCCCGGCATATCCGTCTCAAGTCCGCCAAGGCGCGGCCAATCCGCTGGTCCTGATCCAATCGCGGCAACGATCAGATCGAATGGGCCAAGCGGCTTTCCCGCCACGGCCACTTGCTCGTTCTGGATGGCGGCGTTGCCCTCGTGGACCTCCATGCCCTGCCGCCGCAGCTCTTGCAGGGCGAGCGCTAAAGCCTTGCGCGAAAGCCCGTCCAACGGCGCATCCTCGCCCAAGATGAGAGAAACCTCCGGCGTGGAAGCCACCCCAGAAAGGTTTCGTAGGGCAAAGGCGAGCTCAAAGCCCCCGGCGCCGCCACCAATAACGGTAACGCGCATGGGCTCGGTCCGTGGCTTCGCAACCTCAGCGCCAAGGCGCTCGATAAATCGATCCATTGGCCGGACATCGACCAATCGCGGATCCTCGCCAAGAACGCGCGCCGCTTGTCCGACGCCCCCGATGTCGATCGACGCGGTCGCAAAAGCCATCACGCCCGACTTTTGCGTGAGCACCGATCGGGCTTGCGGATCGAGAGCGACGCATCGATCCAACACCAGTTCGGCGCCCGCGCGCTTGGCGAGTCCGGCCAGATCCACCAAACTGTCCTCGCGCGCGTGTTCACCGGAAATCCAGCCCGGAACCATCCCCGAGTATTGCAGGTGCCGCGACGGCGTGAGGAGACAAGCTCTCTCCGCCGGAAGCCCGTGACGCGCCCAATCGGCCAGCACAGCGACATGGCTGTGACCGCCCCCAATCAGAAGGATATCGCACTTATCAGCGGTCATCCGGGGCCGTTTTTCTCCGTGTGTGTGATAAGGAGCGCGCGAACGCCCCAACCGATTACTTACCAAGCGGTACGATACGGGCCGCTCCCGCTGCGTTCAACTGCAGGTCAGGTTTCCTCCGCTAGCTGCGCGGGCTCGCTTGGTGCATAGAACCGCTCTTCACCCACAATCAGACCCAACTAAGTTGCGAAATTTGCACTAAAGTCCGGAACTTTGCACAGATGATAGCGTTGAATTTACAGTACAGAAGCCGCGCGCATGCTATAGACTGCTGCGGTGCACAAAGCGCAGGTGCACTGGGTAGATCGCGACCCTTTACGCGAAATGGATCCTGAACGCCCATGGCCGTCAAAAAGACAACCTATGGAGACCGAATATCGCTTCCGGATTTTTTCCGGACGTTCTTCAATATCCTGCGTCCTGAAGGCAACTTTTACTGGCTCGCGCTGGTTTATGGCGTTGGTATCAGCCTACTGAGCCTTGCCACCCCGATCTCCGTGCAAATGCTGATCAACACGGTCGCCAACACGGCGATGGCGACGCCTTTGGTCGTTTTGACATCGACGCTTTTTGGGCTGCTGATGATGTTTGCGCTGCTCTACGCCTTGCGCATTCATCTCATGGAATTGTTTTCACGGCGGTTTTACGCTCGCATGGTCGCGGAAATCTCGCTGCTCTCGGTGTACGCCAAAAACCCCTTCTTTGGTGACGCCCGCAAGAGCTCTTTGTTCAACCGCTATTTTGACGTCATCAATGTGGAAAAAGCGATCCCGCTGATCTTCGTCGGCGGGTTCACCGTGGTTCTGCAAGTTTTCACCGGCTTCATTCTGGTGTCGCTCTATCACCCGTATTTCCTGCTGTTCACGCTCATCATGTCGGCGCTCGTCTGGCTCATCTGGATGATCTGGGGCGGGCGCGCGGTGCGCACCGGGATTGATTTGAGCCACGCCAAACATGGAACGGCGGCCTGGCTCGAAACGGTTGGGGAATCCAACGGCTTTTTCAAATCCCAACGCCGGATCGATTACGCCTTCCAGCAAAGCAACACGCACACCGACGCTTACATCCGCGAGCGCAAGCGCCACTTCCGCAATCATTTTGGTCAAACGATCGCCTTTCTAACGCTCTACGCGGCGGCCAGCGCCGCGCTGCTCGGTTTGGGTGGCTGGCTGGTCATCAACAACGAACTCACCCTCGGCCAGCTTGTCGCGGCTGAACTTGTGCTTTCCACGGCGTTCTTCGGCGTCGCGCAATTGGGCACCTACCTGACCTACTTCTACGATCTGTGCGCGGCGATCGAAGAGATCTCGCTGTTCTACGATGTCGAACAGGAAGAGCCCGCGGGCGATGACCCAATCAATGTCAGCGAACACACCCTTGTCCTGAGTGGTGTGCGCGGACGCGCGCGGCACGAAGACGCCGAATTCAATCTCGAGATCCCAAGCGGCGCGATCGTCATGGCGGGCGCCAGCCATCACGGCGTGCAAAGGCTGTTCACCAACATCCTCAAAATGCACCAACTGCCCGAGGGCGGTTTCGCCACGCTGGGCGGCGTCGACTTCCGCGACATCGAAGCGCACAATCTGCGCAAGGATGTTCATGTGCTCGACCGCGCGAGTTTTGTCGGCATGACAGTGCGGGAATATCTGGGCCTTTCGTGCAAAGACACCGCGCCACGACGCATGGTCAGCGCGCTGGAAACGGTGGGCCTGATCGAGACGATTTCGAACCTGGACGACGCCTTGGACACGCCTATCGCCGCAACCGGCTGGCCGCTTTCCTCGGTTGAGCTCCAACAGTTGAAACTCGCCAACGCGCTGCTGGAACAGCCGCGTATTCTGGTCTTGAGCAAGTTGTTTGACCTGCTGGACGAAGACAACTTGGCCGCTGCGGTGAACGAGTTGCGAGAACAGGCCTACTCGACCGTCATCTACTTCTCGAACCGACGCATCGATCTTGGTTTTGATCGCTTTCTGCATCTCGAGGCTACGCGCCAAGGGTATTATGACAACTTCGATGATTTCTGCTTGGCCGTGAACAGCAAACCCCCGCGCATGCCAGGCGGGCCGCGCCCGCTTTCTTCCAGTCTGATCGGAGCGGCGGAATAGTCATGGCGACGCTCGAACAAGATATGGCGCACTTCACCGCGCTGCAGGATGTCAAACTTCCGCGCATTTTCCGCACGACGTTCGTCCTGCTTCTGATCACGTTTCTGGCGACCGTCGCCTTTCTCATTTACGTGCCATGGGTCCAGAATGTCGGCGGGCGCGGGGTGATCACCACCCTCAACCCCAACGAGCGCCAGCAGGACATCAACGCGCTTGTTTCAGGCCGCATCGAAGAGTGGTTCGTCCGCGATGGTAGCCCGGTCAAGAAAGGCGATCCGATCGCCCGTATTGCGGATATCGATCCACAGCTGATCCAGCGCCTCGAAGCCGAGCGAGCGCAAGTCGAAGTGCAATTGCAGGCCGCGAAAAGCGCGCAGGCGACCGCGGAAATCGACTTGAGGCGCATGCAGGAGCTGTTCCAGTCAGGGCTGGTCGCCCGGCGCGATTACGAGCAAGCGCTTATCCGTGTTGATCAGATGCGCGGCAGCGTAGCCGAAGCCGAAGCGAGCCTGGCGCGCGCGAATGTCAATCTTTCGCGCCAATCGAACCAGTTGGTGACCGCGCCGCGCGATGGTTTCATCCAGTCGATCAACGGGGGCGATGCAGCCACTTTCATCAATGCGGGCGATATTCTGGCGACGTTTGTGCCGGAAAACTCCGAACGTGTGATCGAAGTCTTTCTGGACGGGCGCGATGTGGGCCTTGTTCAATTGGGAGCGCCGGCGCGGATCCAGTTTGAAGGCTGGCCCGCCGTTCAATTCAGTGGCTGGCCCTCGGTTGCGGTTGGTACCTTCATCGGAGAAGTCATCGCCGTCGACCAATCCGCTCAAGCCGACGGCCGTTTTCGTGTCTTGCTCCGCGAAAAGATCGTTGAAGGCGAGGAACCGTGGCCGTCCGAACGCTACGTGCGCTTTGGCGCGGTGGCGCAGGCTTGGGTGCTGCTGGAAACCGTTCCGGTAGGGTATGAGATCTGGCGCCAGCTCAACAATTTCCCACCCGAATTGCCCGCTGCGACCGGGGATGGAACCGGAGCGGCCACGGCCGCCGCCGCCCCAGCGGAAACGAGTGGACAGAGCGTCTGACGTGATCTTCCCCTCGATCAGAGGTATTCAACCCGCTCTTACGGGTCTCATTGCTCTCGCCTTGCTCGGCGCAGGGTCGGCAGACCTGCGAGCTCAGAACATTGAGCCGAACGAAGAGCCGATAGCCGAAGCCCTTCGGACGGGTCCGCTTCTCCCGCAAGAAGTGCTGCGGTCATCTGCGATCACATTCCCTTCGATCCTTGAGGCGTTTGAGCGCGAGGCCGCCGCTCGGTCCGATCAATTGTCCGCCGATGGCGCTTTCGATCTTATCCTCGATGCCGAGTATTACGATCGATACACGGGTACGTTTTCGGGTGGCTTCGCAGAAGGCAGAGCAACGCAGCCGATTGCGCCTTTTGGCGGAGAGATTTTCGCCAGCTACCGCCTCTCGGACGGCACCTTCCCGATTTACGAGAACATCTACAACACCAACGAGCTCGGCGAATTCAAGGTTGGCGCGCTGTTTTCTCTGCTGCGCAATCGGCGGGTCGACCAGCGCCGTTTCAACGTGGAAGACACGCGCTTGGCCGCCAGCCAAGCGCGCCTCGATGTCTTGCTCGTCCAACTTAACGTGCAGTTTGAAGCTATTCGAGCCTATTGGACATGGGTCGCCGCCGGCAACGAAGTGCGCGTCTACGAAAGCCTCCTCGAGATCGCCGAGGCGCGCACGGTTGGCCTTGTCCGGCAGGTAGAGGCCGGCGCCGTGCCCGAAATCACGCTCACCGAGAACGAACAGAACCTGATCCAGCGCCGCCGTTTTCTGGTCGAGGCGCAGCGCAACTTTACAAACGCAGCCAACCGTCTCTCGTTCTATCTGCGCGATGAAAGGGGCGTTCTGATCGTGCCTTCTCGCCAGCAATTGCCTGAGGCCGAATCGCTCGAAAGGTTGCCCAACTTGCAGTCTTTGATGGCGATGGCGCGCAACGATATCCTCGACCAGCGACCGGAGTTGCGCAACTTCCGCATCCAGCTGGAGCGCGCGCGCAACCGTGTGGAACTGAGGCGCAACGATTTGAAACCCAATCTCGATTTCTCGGTCGAGCTAAGCCGGGATTTCGGCCCCATCGGAGACGGGGGGCCGACCTTCGATTCCACCGACGCTATTGTTGGCTTGACGTTCTCCGTGCCGCTCCAGCGCCGGATGGCGCGCGGCGCGGTTCGCCGGGCGGAAGCCGAATTGCGCGAGATCGAATTGCGCGAACAGCGCACCGCTGATCAAATACGGGTGGAGCTCGACAACATTCTGGTCAATCTCAACGCCGCGCTGCAGTCCGCTGGTCTGGCCAACGATGAAGTGGTTCAGCGAAACACAATGGTCGATGCTGAGCGCAAACGGTTTCGCCTCGGGGCTGGCAACTTCTTCCTGGTCAACGAGCGCGAGGAAGACGCCGCGAACGCGCAGGTCAGCGCGATCAGAGCTGAGCTAAACGGGCGACTCGCCGCGGCGAGCTATTCCGCGGCCACGATGAATTTGAGCGAGCTTGGGCTGGAATAGATCCAGTCCGCACGTCACGGATCACACGTTCCTTCTGGCCTCAATCAGTCGGTCAACCAGTGTTGGGTCGGCTAGGGTTGATGTATCGCCGAGAGAGTTGAAGTCGTTTTCGGCGACTTTGCGCAGGATGCGGCGCATGATTTTGCCCGAGCGTGTCTTGGGCAGGCCATCGGTGAACT
>JBCDAE010000029.1:0-35167 GCA_039186235.1 Pseudomonadota bacterium
CGCCAAAGGCGGTAAGATCGGCCTGTTCGGCGGCGCGGGCGTCGGCAAGACCGTGCTTATTCAGGAGCTCATCAACAACATCGCGAAGGGCCACGGCGGCGTGTCCGTGTTCGCCGGTGTGGGTGAGCGTACCCGTGAGGGGAACGACCTCTACCACGAATTCCTCGACGCGAACGTCATCGCCAAGGACGAAGACGGTAACGCGGTGAGCGAAGGCTCCAAAGTGGCGCTGGTCTTCGGCCAGATGAACGAACCTCCGGGCGCGCGCGCTCGCGTGGCTCTCTCGGGCCTCACCATGGCGGAATATTTCCGCGACCAGGAAGGTCAGGACGTTCTGTTCTTCGTCGACAACATCTTCCGCTTCACGCAAGCTGGTTCGGAAGTGTCGGCGCTGCTGGGCCGTATTCCTTCGGCGGTGGGCTATCAGCCGACCCTGTCGACCGACATGGGCAACCTGCAAGAGCGCATCACCTCCACCACCAAGGGTTCGATCACCTCGGTGCAGGCGATCTACGTGCCCGCGGATGACTTGACCGACCCGGCACCGGCCACCTCGTTCGCTCACTTGGACGCGACGACCACGCTGAGCCGCGCGATCTCGGAACTGGGCATCTACCCAGCGGTGGACCCGCTGGATTCGACCAGCCGCGTTCTCGAACCGAGCGTTGTGGGCCAAGAGCACTACGACACCGCGCGCCGGGTTCAGGAAACGCTGCAGAAGTACAAGTCGCTTCAGGACATCATCGCCATTCTGGGCATGGACGAGCTTTCGGAAGAAGATAAGCTCACCGTGGCCCGCGCGCGCAAGATCCAGAAGTTCTTGTCGCAGCCGTTCCACGTCGCCGAAGTCTTCACCAACATTCCGGGGCTGTTCGTGCAGCTCGAAGACACCGTGAAGTCGTTCAAAGCGGTTGTGGACGGTGAGTATGATCACCTGCCAGAAAGCGCCTTTTACATGGTCGGCGGCATCGACATGGTGGTCGAGAAAGCCCAGAAAATGGCTGAGGACGCCTAATCGCAATGGACACCGCAACGCTCGACATAAAGGAATGCGTCAACGCGACGTGTCCTTGGTCGGGCAAGCCGGTGTCCGCTGACAGCCTGACGCTGTATCGCGGACAGGTCTTGGGCTTTTGCAATCCGGGATGCCGGGACAAATTTGAAGCCGCGACCAAGCATTTTGACGCGGCGATAGACGGAAACGAGTAGTGAAATCGCTCAGTAGCTTTGCTTTCTCGATGTGCACGTTTGGGTTGATGTCTTCGTCGGCGTTCGCGCTCGATGAGCACACAACAATGGAGAGCTCAAATGGGCGAGGTGACGCACTGCAGATCGCGATGTTTGACGTATGCGATGCCGTTCGTCGGGGCGAACGAGATTTCACGAGCTATCCCGAATTTGTCGTTCGTAAGACCCTTAATCCTCGTCGAAAGATCCGGCTCATTCATAATGAGGATCAGAGTTTTAGCATCGATGTAGATGCGTCAACAGCAGACTATTGTCCGGTTTATCTCGCCAATGATGGATCTGAAGAGGTAGGAAAGCGCCTTGATAACGCTTGCGAAGCGGCCGGCTACGAACCTTCAGCTCTGCCCTCACCAACTGGTGGGACGCTGCGTCTTTGTAAGGATCCGACTACGAAAAAGTCCGTTTACTCGGCAGACCCTGTCGGCGATGTGTATGTCATTCTTGTCTCGAAAGAACTCTGATGCCCCTTCATTTTGAACTTGTAACGCCGGCCAAGCTGGTCCGTTCGGAAGACGTCCACATGGTCGTTGTGCCCGGCACCGATGGCGAATTCGGGGTGCTGGAAGGCCACGCGCCCTTCATGAGCACGATCCGCGACGGAGCGGTGCAGGTCTACAAGACGGCTGGCGGCAGCCCTGAGACGATCGAAGTGCGCGGCGGCTTCGCCGAAGTGGGCGACAGTGGGCTAACCGTACTGGCGGAGCACGTCGAGAGCTAAACCCAACGGTGTTTTGAGATCTCCAAGAGGCGGCCCCACGGGTCGCCTTTTTGTTTCTGGCGGCTTTCCTTCGAGGAAACGGCCGAGCGCTCATTCCGTCATTCCTAAACTCCTTGTTAACCAAAACACGCGAAAGACGTCGCAGGGACGTTGTCTTAAGTCTTGCCGCCGAGTGGGAGCGCCATGATTATCCGCGGACTATCGCTGGGCTATGTGACGGTGCTTGTGATCGCGTGCGCCGCCGCCGCCCTGCCCATCCCCGGCAACAATCGCGGCGATTCCTTTGTGATGATCGCCGCTCTGCTGATCCCCATCTTCGTGGCGGCCTATCTCGCAAGATTGCTGGTCACGCGGCATCCTCACCCCACCAGGAAAGCCGTCGCCGATCTCACTGCGCATTGGCCAAAGCTGATGGGAGCCACCGTCGTCTACCTCTCTATGGCGCTGTCGCTTGAGGTCTTTAGCGGCATAAAAAAATCGATACCGTTTGTCGTGCCGTTCTACCTTGATCCGTTTCTGATCGATCTGGACCGCGCCATTTTCTTCGGAACGGACCCTTGGCGTCTCAGCCACGCGGTGTTTGGTTGGGCAACACAACCGATCGCGTGGATCTATAACACGTGGCACTTGCTCCACATCGGAATGGCGATTTGGATCGCCTTCGCGTTTAATGAAGCGCAGAAAATCCGCTTTGCCATGGTGCTGCAATTTGTTTGGATCTTTCTGGGCGGTGGTTTGGCGATGCTGCTGTCCTCTGTCGGTCCCATTATGGTTGGCGACTTCTATGGGGATCGAAGTTTTGACCCGATGCTCGCCACGCTCCAAGCGCAGGTTCCCACGGTGATCGCGGTCAAGGACACCCTTATCGACACGATGGACGATCCACTGCTGATCAGCGGGATATCCGCCATGCCTTCGATCCATGTGGCCATAGCGGTCACCACCGCGCTGTGGCTGCAAGGTTTCAAGATTAGAGCGCTGACTCTTGCTGGGTGGGCGTACGCAACGGTGATCTATGTCGGTTCCATTCATTTGGGATGGCACTACGCGACAGATGGCCTTCTATCGGCGCCTCTCGTGCTGGTGGCTTGGTGGCTTTCCGGCAAGTATGTGCGCTGGCTCGAAACGCGCGAATTCGCGCTGGGCAAACCTGCATCGCCGACGCTTCCAGAAGCTTAACCGAACGCGCGGCGCCATCACCTCGTGTTCTCGAATGGCAAGCCATGATTTTCCTTCCCATCGGCGGGTTCACCCGCCAAAAAGATCTCCTGAACATCCCACAGGAGAGGATAGTTGAAGCTTGTTTCCACGTTCGCAATCACGGCGGCTCTCGCGATGACCGCCGCTATGCCCGCCAACGCTCAAGACGAGGCCACCGCGCCCATCCCGGGCCCGGAGGAAGATCCGTACATCTGGCTTGAAGAGGCGCGCTCGGACGAAGCGCTGGCCTGGGTCGAGGCGGAGAACACCCGCACGCTGGGTATGTTGGAGACCGATCCGCGTTTCGAGGAACTCAAATCGCAAGCGCTCGCCATCTTTGACAGCGAAGACCGCATTCCCTTCGTGAGCTTCCGCCCCGATGGGCTCTACAATTTCTGGCAGGACAAGGAGAACCCGAAAGGCCTGCTGCGCCGGACCACGGTGGAAAGCTACAAGACCGACAACCCCGAATGGGAAACGGTGCTCGATATCGACGCTCTGGCGAAAGCCGAGGGCAAGGAATGGGTCTACAAGGGCTCTACCTGCCTTCCACCCAAGCTCGAAAAATGCATGATCGCGCTGAGCGACGGAGGCGAAGACGCGACGATCATGCGCGAGTTCGACATGACGACGAAGACCTTCGTCGAGGGCGGCTTCGAGCTTTCCGAAAAGAGCCAGGGCGGCGTGCAATGGCTGGACGAAGACACGCTGTTCGTGGGCCGCGATTTTGGCGAAGGCACGCTGACCGACAGCGAATACCCCTTCACCACCCGCGTCTGGAAACGCGGAACCGATATTGCGGACGCCAACGAGCTGTTTCGCGGCGAAGCCAGCGATGTCTGGGCCGGCGCGAGCCTTGTTCGCGACAACACGGGCGAAATCCACGCGACCACCGCCTTTCGCGGCGTGAGCTTTCACGAAAGCGAGTATTTCTGGCTCAACCCCAGCTACGAATGGGTGAAGCTCGACATTCCGAAGAAAGCCTCTCCCTACGGCATCGTCGATGGGCACATGCTGCTTTCCACCGATGTCGATTGGACCGTGGGCGACACCACCTTCCCCGCCGACAGCTTGATCGCAATGGATCTGGAAGAGTTCAAGAAAGACCCCAACGCGGCTGAGAAGCAGCTCGTTTGGGCGCCAAGAGACCGGCAAACAAAGCGCGGCGGAGCCATCACGGCGGGCGCGCTGTATGTTGGCCTGCTCGACAACGTCGTGGGCAAAGTCTTGAAGTTCAACTTTGAAGATGGCGCTTGGGTCAGCGAAGAAGTCGACCTGCCCAGCAACGCAACCGTTGGCATCGCGTCGAGCTCGAACGAGAGCGAACAGATCATGTTCACGGTCACCGACTTCCTCAATCCGACGACGCTCTATTACTCGGAAGCCGGGGAAGCCCCGAGCGCGCTCAAAACCTCGCCCAACCGCTTTGACGCGGCAGGAATGGAGGTCGAACAGCACGAGGCGACCAGCAAAGACGGAACCAAGATTCCCTACTTCATTGTCAAACCCAAAGGCATGGAGTTGAACGGCGAGACCGCCACCTTGATGACTGGGTATGGCGGCTTCCAGATTCCGCGCTTGCCCAGCTATCTCGGCACCACGGGCAAGATGTGGCTCGAGAACGGCGGGGCTTATGTGCTCGCCAACCTTAGAGGTGGCGGCGAGTTTGGCCCGATGTGGCACCAAACCGCGATCCGCGAGAACAAGCAGCGCACCTGGGACGATTTCATCGCGGTAGGCGAAGACCTTGTGAAGCGCGGCTTCACCTCGCCAGAACATCTGGGCATTCAGGGCGGCTCGCAAGGCGGCCTGTTGGTCGGCACCGCCTTTACGCAGCGCCCCGATCTGTTCGGCGCGGCGATCGTCCAGATCCCGCTGTTCGACATGGTTCGCTATCACCTGATCGGGCGCGGCGCTTCGTGGATTGGCGAATACGGCGATCCGCGCATTCCCGAACAGCGCGCCTGGATCGATGGCTACTCGCCTTATCAGAAGATCGCCGAAGGCGTGGATTACCCCATGCCGTTCCTGTGGGCCTCGACGGCCGACGATCGCACCCACCCCGCGCACGCGCGCAAAGGCGCGGCCAAGCTCAAGGGCCTCGGCCAGCCTTATCTCTATTTCGAGGACACAACCGGCGGACACTCCGGCGGCGTCGACAACGAACAGCGCGCCAAACTCCAGGCGCTGCAATTCATTTACCTGATGCAGCGATTGATGGACGATCCTTCAGACACGCAAATGGGCGGCTAAACCCGCTCAAAGACCAAGACAAAATTGGCCCCGAGGCAGTGATACCTCGGGGCTTTTTTTGTGCGCTGTAAACAGAGCCGACACTTTCGCCTCAACTCGCCGCACGCACGGCACACAAGGGGTGGTTACCGTGCGGTTAAAGACGTCTCGTAGCCTCGCGTTAAGGCTGCCCGGCAATCTTCTCCTCACAACAAACAGGGGGTCCGACCTACCGCCAATCAGGGCTTACAAAGGAGTACTAAGGAAATGGCGTACCCGCGCGACATGTCCATCGCCGATGCGATCAAGCAATACGGCCTGCCCAAGAGCCATCGTGTGCACTGGTCCGACACCCGCAAAGCGGATGTGGTCCAAGCGGTTCACGATCGGGTCATCAGCTTTCACGAAGCGCGCGAGCGTTATCTGCTGAGCCGCAACGAATTTGAGCAATGGGAACAAAGCTTTCCCCCCGCAAGAGCGGCGCATCGGATTGAGGAAGACGCCTGAACGCGAACTCGCGCTCTCACTCTGCAACGACTTCAATCATCACTTCGTTGCGGCGTAACGGGCCCGGGACCATGGGTGCATCGTAGAAAGCGTACTCAAAATCGCCCATCGGGGTGAGCCCTTGTTTCCCGATCCAATCGCTCAAAAAGCGCTCCATTTGCTCAAGGTCGCTCGCTGACCCGTTGCCGTTAAACTTCACGACAGCGACACGGCGAGCATCCACCTGCGTCAAGGTGATATCATCGGGCGCGGTGGGCAGTGTTTCCATGGTGTACTTGGCTGGCATCACAAAGCGCATGCGCCAAGTGTTGTCCTTCGTTTGCTCTTGCAGAACCGGCGCAGTCATTGCGATTTGTTCGTTTTGATCGACACGCTCTTGGATGACGGGCGCCGTCATCGCGATTGTCTCTCCACCGTCCGGGCGGTCTTGCGCAAAGATGTAGGCGGCAAGGCGGCGGAAGCTTTTGCCGCTCGAAGTGCGCCGGTCGCCGCTGTGAGTCACTTCGGCGACGATCATGGGTTCGTAGTCGCGAAGCTCGAAGGCCTCTTCGGCTTTCACAACCGTGAAACCGGGCTCTTCAGTGCTCTCGCGATATTGCGCGTAGCTCACGGTTGCCAGCGCTCCGACGCCAGCTAAGAGCGCCAGTCCAATTCCAGCGCGTTTTGCCAAGCCCATTTCGGTGATCCTTTCGCCATCTCTCCAACCAGCAGTTACGCGAAAGAATAGTTCCCGGATGAATGCGCGCCTTTGTCCGAAGTTCGCTAGCGCTCACCGATCACCCGCCTCGCCTCCCCACCCGTCCACCCATGATGCCCTATCAGGATATGGTGGACGTGTGGGGAGGCGGGGCGGGTGATCGCTCTTTCAAGAACGCGTTGGCGCGTGGAAATCGGGCGGCTTGTTCGCGACCCACGTCACAAACTTGGCCACCGCCTCATTCTCGCGGATGCGCGCGGGATCATCCCCAATGCGCGCCAGTTCCGCGTTAGTGAAATTGGCGTGGATGGTCTTGTGGCAGATCGGGTGGACCGGAACAGTGCTACGGCCTTTCTTGGATTTGGGTACCGGGTGGTGCCACTGGATCAGCGTGTCGAAGGGTCGCCCACAGAGCCAGCAGGTGAGCTCCTCGCTCACCCTTTAAGTGTCATCGTCAAAGTGGGATAAGGTCGACCGTGATCGTCGGTTTCCGTACGGCCGGTCACTTCAAACCCCCAGCGTTTGTAGAACGCGACCGCCTGCGGGTTCTGTTCATTCACTTCGAGCGTGGTCGCGCCATGATCCTCCAGCGCGTAACGCAAAAGCACGCTTCCCAGCCCCTCGCCTAGACGATCACCCGCGACGAACAGCGCGTCGATCATCGGTCCGTCCATCTTGAGGAACGCGAGCGGCGTGTCCTCCTCATCGACAAGCAGATCGAGTTCCGCCTTGGGGATATGCTCAGCCACAAGCGCCTCAATCGAAACGCGGTCTTCGGCGCTCAGGAAGTCGTGCGTGGCATCCACACTAGTGCACCAGATCTCGACAATGCGGACTGCGTCATCGGGGCGATTGGAGCGTATACGCGTGGGTTGCGCGCTCATTTACCCTCGCCGTTCTTGGCCTTTTCCGCGGCTTCCTTCTTGCGCTTCATCGCGTCGTGGAAGCGGTCGGCCCAGCCGTCTTTGACGAGCTGTTCGGCGCGCACCATGCGCAAATCGCCCGCCGCCACATCGCGGCTCACCGCCGATCCGGCCGCCACGATCGCGTCATCCCCGATGTTCACCGGCGCGATCAGGGCGCTGTTCGATCCGATAAAGGCGCGCTCGCCAATCGTGGTCTTGTATTTGAAATACCCGTCGTAATTGCAGGTGATGGTGCCCGCGCCGATATTCGCGTGCGCGCCGATATCGGCGTCGCCCAGATAGGTGAGATGGCTCGCTTTCGCGCCTTTGCCGAGGACGGATTTCTTCATCTCGACAAAGTTGCCGACAAAGCTGTCCTCTTCCATCACCGCCCCAGGCCGCAGCCGCGCAAACGGGCCAGCCGCCGCGCCGCTTGCCAAGGTTGCGCCTTCGAGGTGGCTGTAGGCTTTAATGTAGACGTTATCCGCGATAGTAACGCCGGGGCCAAAGACGACATGGGGGTCGATCGTGACGTCGCGGCCAAGCACCGTGTCGTGGCTGAAAAAGACGGTCTCCGGCGCGCGCAGACTCGCGCCATCGGCCATCGCCCGCTCGCGCCGCGCGGCTTGCCAACGCGCTTCGACAGCGGCGAGTTCGGCGCGGCTGTTGATCCCGGCAACTTCCTCTTCCTCGGTCTCGACCACGACCACGCGATCGCCGCGCGCCATGGCATGGGTCGTTACATCCGGAAGGTAATATTCGCCCGCCGCGTTATCGTTGCCCACGGCTTCGAGGAGGGGCCACATGTCGTCCGAATGCGCGATCAGCAGGCCCGAATTGCACAGATCAACGCCGCGCTCGTCTTCGCTTGCGTCCTTGAATTCGACCATTTTGACGAGCGTGCCGTCTTCGTCCGCGATCACACGGCCATAGGCGGCGGGGTCCGCGGCCCGAAAGGCGAGAACCGCCACCTTCGCATCACCTTCCAACGCATCGGCCAGACGCTGGACCGTTTCCGCCCGCACCATGGGCACGTCGCCAAAGCACACAAGCACGTTGCCCGAAAACCCTTCCAGCGCGCTCTTGGCCTGAAGCGCGGCGTGCGCGGTGCCCAATTGCGGGTCTTGCAAGGCGGTTGAGACGTCGCGGCCCTCGAGCGCCGCGTCGATTTGCTCGCGTCGATCGCCAGCCACCACCACCGTGCGCGATGGAGAAAGCTCCGCCAAGCCGTCGAGCAGATGCATCAGCATTGGCTTTCCGGCGATGGGATGGAGCACTTTGTGAAGCGAGCTCTTCATCCGCGTGCCCTTGCCCGCGGCGAGAATAATTACAGCAAGATCCGTCATTCCGCGTCCAGTATCGGGGATCAGCGGCGCTCGCGCAATCCCAAGTCCGCCGCGAATTGGCAGCAAATGCTTGCGGTTTGAAGACGTTTCGACCACCGCAGCGCTCCATGACCAATATCCCCTTTGAAACGGTCGGATTCGATCTCGATGGCACGCTGCTGGATACATTCCGCGATCTTGGCGCAGCGGTAAACCACGCGCTCGCTCTGGGCGGGTTCGCGCCCGTGCCGATGGAAACCAGCCAGGACCTGATCGGCGGCGGCGCGAAGATCATGCTCGCGCAGGCGGTCAACGCGCAAGGTGGGCTTCCCGGCGGCCTCGAAGGCGACGACTTCCGCTCTTTGTACAAGGCGATGCTGCGCTTTTATTCGGACAACAACGCGGTCTACACGAAGCCCTACCCCCACGCGCGAGAGGTCGTCGCCGGGCTTGCCGCACGCGGCGTAAAGCTCGCGGTGGTCACCAACACGTTTGAGAGCTTCGCGCGCTCGATCCTGACGCAGCTCGACTTTCTTGATCCGTTTGAAACGGTGATCGGCGGCGACACGATGGGAAAAGGGCCGGACGGGAAGTTTCGGTCCAAGCCCTACGCCGACCCCGTAATCGAAGCGCGTCGCCGCTGCGCAGATGACGCGGAAAACCCGGGCGCGTTCGCGTTTGTTGGCGACAGCTCTTACGACGTAAAAGCCGCGCGCGCGGCTGGCGTTCCGGTAATCGCCGCCGCCTACGGATATTGCGACGCGGCCCCGGCGGACCTTGCGGCAGACGCCATTATCGATTCGCTGGATGGCCTCATTCCCGCGCTCGAAGCGCTCTAAGCGCCTCCCTGCCCCTACGGCATCGCGATCCAGCCGATTTCGTCGAATCCTCTGGTTGCAACGCAGGATCAAAAGTGCCACGCAGCCGCCACAGAATTGGTTTACGTCCCCGTCAAGCGGGTCTGACACAAGAACAGATTAGGGAGCATTCATCATGAGCATCGATTTCAAAGATAAAGTCGCCATCGTCACCGGCGCCGGCGGCGGTCTTGGCCGCGCTTACGCGCTCGAACTGGCCAAGCGCGGCGCGAAAGTGGTCGTCAACGATCTGGGCGGTTCGCGCGATGGCACCGGCCATTCCGACATGGCGCTGCAGGTTGTCGAAGAAATCGAAAAGGCGGGCGGAGAAGCCATCTCCAACGGCGGTTCGGTGACCGAATACGACCAGATGGAAAAGATGGTCGCCGACGCCAAGCAAAAGTGGGGCGGCGTCCACGTCCTCATCAACAACGCCGGCGTCCTGCGCGACAAGACCTTCGCCAAGATGAGCCCGGAAGACTTCGAGTTCGTCCTCAAGGTCCACCTCACCGGATCCGCCTTCGTCACCAAGGCCTGCTGGGAAACCTTCCGCGAGCAAGGCTATGGCCGCATCCTTATGACCGCGTCGTCGACCGGCCTGTTCGGCAACTTTGGCCAAGCCAATTACGGCGCGGCTAAGCTGGGCCTCGCCGGCTTCACCAAGACGCTGCAGCTCGAAGGCGCGAAGTACAACATCCGCGTCAACTCGCTCTCCCCGGTCGCCGGCACACGCATGACCGAAGACCTCTTCCCCGAAGAAGCTTTCAAGCTCTTCGCCCCGGAAAATGTGGTTCCAGCCGCGCTGTTCCTCGTCAGCGAAGACGCCCCAACCAATCAGATCGTCGGCGCGGGCGCCGGCGGTTTCCACTCCTCGTGGGTCGTCATGAACGACGCGGTGTGGCTGCCCGATGGCGAGCGTACCGTCGAAGGCTTCGCCGCCAACTGGGACAAGATCAACGAGTTCACCAACCTCAAAGCGCCGCAATCGGGCTCTGAGCAGTCGGCGAACATCCTGGCCGCGATGCAGAAAGTGACCGGCACCGGCCCGTCCAGCGCCCGCGGCTAAGGGCGCCGGGGGCTGACGCTCCGGGTTTACTAACCGAACAAAAGAGAGCGGGAGCACCAAGGTGTTTCCCGCTCTCCTCTTATCCGCGCTAAACCGACAACCTCTT
This sequence comes from Pseudomonadota bacterium, assembly GCA_039186235.1. Lineage (GTDB taxonomy): Bacteria > Pseudomonadota > Alphaproteobacteria > Sphingomonadales > Sphingomonadaceae > Erythrobacter. The sequence goes on from JBCDAE010000029.1 coordinate 10,862, forward strand.
CTCAGGTGTATTGACACATTAATACACCTTGCCTAACTTTCAGGTGTCCTTCGCAGGAGCCTGTCCATGTATTCCGAAGACGATATCAATTCCGCTGTCGCCGCTGGTGCTCTGAGCGCTGAGTCCGCGGCGAGTTTTCGCCAGCACATCAGCCGCGCCCGCGCCCTGCCCCGTCAGTCGGAAGAAAACTTCAAGCTGATCAACAGCTTCAACGATATTTTCGTGGCGATTGGGATCGTCATCTTGCTCGTCGCCGTCGGAGCCATCGGACAAGCCATGGCAGGTGTTTTTGCGCCTGTTGAGACATTCCTCGAATTCGCCGATCGCGTACCCGATCCTTCGGAAACGCAGTTGGAAGCGTGGGAGGCGAGAACCGACGTACACAACGCGGTTTCCGGCGCGCTGGCGGGCCTTTTCATAGCCGTGGCGGCGTGGCCGCTTTCGGAATTCTTCACGCGCAAACGCCGGATGGCGCTGCCCTCTATTCTGTTGCTCTTGGCCTTTGTCGGCGGAAGCTTCGCCGCCGTGTTTGGTCTTGGCGCGGCCGTTGGAACTATGGACAACGATGTCCTGGGGGCGCTGATCATAACCCTTTCGGGCATCGTGGCCGCCGGGGCCGCGCTGCTGCATTGGCGGCGGTTTCAGGTTCCAATCACCGTGGCCGCAGCCGCCGGTGTGGCTGTGCTTTCCCTGCTGCTGGCAATCGCCGGAGTGCTTCAAATCGAACCCAGCGAGCCGGGCTTTCTCGTTCCGGTCCTGATCGCGGGGATGGTCGTCTTCGGCTTCGCCATGCGTTGGGACATCTCGGATCGCGAGCGCACGACACGGCGCAGCGACGTCGCCTTTTGGCTGCACTTAGTGGCCGCGCCTTTGATCGCCCACCCGATTTTCGCGCTGATCGGGGTGACAGAGGGCGCCATCAGTCCGGGCTCTGCGATCGGGGTTCTGGGCGTGTACATCGCCTTTGGGCTGATCGCTTTGGCGATTGACCGCCGCGCGTTGTTGGTGTCGGCCCTCGCCTACGTTCTCTTCGCGCTGGCTTTCCTCTTCCGGGAGTTCGGGGCGGTTGAACTGGGCTTTGCCCTCACCGCGCTTATCATCGGTTCCGCCCTGCTCAGTCTTTCCGCCTTCTGGCAAACCATTCGCTCGCGTGTGATGAGCGCCCTTCCCGCAAATGTGCGGGCGAAGCTTCCGGAGCCTGAGATGGTCGTCCCGCTCGCGCCGGAGCCGAGCGCGGCTTAATCGTCTTCGACAGCTTTAAGCAGGCGGCGCTCCACAGGCGCGAGCACATTGACGAGGTCGTGCCCTCGTTTGAGCACCTGCCCGTGCTCACCAAACAGCGTCCACATTCCTTGTTTGCTGCGAAGAGCGGGGCGTTTTTCGATCCGGGTCTGCGGTCGTTCAGCCGCGCGCCGAAAGGCGGAAAAGCTGGCAAAGGCCTTGTCAAAATCCATGGCGTAATCGCGCCATTCGCCCGCCGCGACCATTCGCCCATACAAATCCAGAATGCGCTGCAGCTCGTCGCGTTCGAAGCCGACCTGATTGGTCTGAGCCCCGGGAAACGCTAAAACCTGGCCCGTCACTGGGCCGCTGTGCGAATTCATCAATCGTCAGTCCCGCTCTTGGCGTTCAAATCCAAACTCGCCTGAAGAGGTTCCGAAGCCTTCTTCGGCTTTGCCACTTTGGCGCCTTGAGTGGCCTTCAATTCGGCCATTTCGGCGCGCAGCGCGGCCAGTTCGCCTTCCAGCTTCTCAATGCAATCCACACGGTTGCCTTCGGCGTCTTCGCACTGAGGCGTGGTCGAACCGTAGGGAATGAATTCCTTGATCCATTCTTCAGCGGGGACGAGTGTGGAACGCGCCTTGAAACCCACCATTGTCGCGCCCGAGGCCACGTCTTCCATCACGACCGCGTTAGCGCCAACACGCGCGCGCTCGCCCACGGTGATCGGGCCAATGATCTGCGCGCCCGAGCCTATGATGACGTTGTCTTCCAAAGTTGGGTGCCGCTTCCCACCCTGGCCGTTGGTCGGGTTCGTCCCGCCCAGCGTCACGCATTGATAGATGGTCACGTTATCGCCGATCTCGGCGGTCTCTCCGATCACGGTAAAGCCATGATCGATGAAGAAGTTTTTCCCGATTTGCGCGCCGGGGTGAATGTCAATCGCGGTAAGAAAGCGCGAAAGGTGGTTCACAACCCGCGCCAGGAAGTAGAGCTTGGCTTGGAACAGCCAATGCGCCACGCGGTGCAGGCCAAGCGCCAGCACTCCGGGATACAGCAGGATTTCCCAGCGAGAGCGCGGCGCGGGGTCGCGCGCGCGGATAGAGTCCAGATAGGCCTTCAGCCGATCAAACATCCACACTCTCCTAAAACCAGCCCCAAGCCTTCCACGAACCTTACGCAAAAGCAACCAAGCCCCGCTTTGGCCTAAAGAAGTCTAGCTTGCTCAGGGCCTTGGGTCGCTTCGAGCGCAGCGCGCCACACCGACATGGTGGCGGGCGCGGCGCGTTCAAGGCTGATCCGATCAATCGTGCGCACCAGCCGTTCAAGCTCGGCAAAGCTGCGTGTAGCGCGTGGGACGAGGTACTCAACCGCGCCATCGGCCAGACTAAGCCCGCGCTCCTCGGCCAGCGCTTCGACCAATTGCGCCGCCATGACGTCATCGGGCTCGCCCAATTCGAGTTGCAAAGACCCACCCAGACGCGACCGCAAATCGGGCAGTGCAATGTCCCAGGGGCGCGCGTTAGCGATCAGCAAGAGCGGCGTTCCCGGTTGCGATCCGCCTTCCTGGCTGGCGTTCCAGCGGTGGAAAAGGGCGTCCTCATCCCACCCTTCCGCGTTGTCGATAACCTCCATGCCCTGCGCGCGCGCCCATCGACCCAGGAGCGATTTACCCGACCGCGGTGGACCGGTCAGCACCGCGGCGTGGAACGGCCAGTTCTGGGCATCGCGCAAGGCTTCTACGGCGGCCATATTCGCGTTGCCCACCACCAAACGCGTGGCGCGCGCGCCTTCGCCTGGTTCCAGCGGAAGTGCAGTTTGCGGGGTTGGGTACTTGGCCTGCGGCACGCGGACGCCCTTGTCCGCTCTTAACGGCTGATGGCGAGCGTACGACCGCTCTGGTTCACCGCAAAGCCGCGCGATCGCAGCGTCGCGGCGAGTTCGGCAGGAGTGCCGGCAAAACTCACCGTCATGACCGAAGAGCCGCCCATAGCCGTGCTCGTCACCGCCAACGCGCGAACGCCCGGGGTTCCGCGCACGCCGGACAGCGCCGCGTCAAACGCGGCGGCGTTAGGGCTAGCAAACTGAACGGTGACGCTGTTGATGACCGCGGGCACCGGTAAGGAGTCTGGCCCGGGCTGTTGAGCTTCCGGGGTAAGAGACGGGTTGATGGGGCTACCGCCTTCGAGGCCCAAAGCCGCCGCCTCTTCGCGCGCACGGATGGCCTCTCCGATATCAATCAAGCGTTGCAGAGCCGGATCCACATCGTCCGAACCGCTCGCGTCCAGCGTCGGATCGGGCTGCAATTTGCCTTCGATCAGCGCGCGCTCGTAAATTCGATCCATGCGCTGCACGGCGTCTCCCAGCATATCCGAGAGCTTGCGATCGTCCGCAGCCGTAAGAGTGAAGCTTTCAAGCGCTCTGTTGTCGGGTCCATAGCGCGCGGTGAACGTGCCTGTGATGGGCCCGCCAGGGAACTGGTGTTCCAGCCGCGCTATCGGGATCAAAGCGTCGGCCGCGTTGTATTGATCCAGCGTGCTGCGCCACCAACTGCGGCTGCGTCGCCCGGTCTGGCCAAAATTCAGCAGCAATGAATCCCCGCCCGCCCCGCTGGGCCGAACGTAATCGATCCGGCTGGTGCCGGGATTGAACTGGGCCCAGGCGCGCTGCCAAGGGTTGCGGACTTCAAACGCTGTGTAGGCGCCGGCGCTGCCGGTCACCGGGATAACCAGCATCGGAGCGGAACTGCGCCCCACCGCGCGCGCCCCCAGATAGCCTCCGGCGCGCTGTCGATCGAAGATGACTCCGAGCGTGGCGATGTAGCGGCGCGGCCCCAATTGCTCGCGCTGGATGACAATCGAGGAGACGAGCCCGGCGATCTGGCTATCGGGCAGTTGCGGCCCGCCCGCCTTGGCCCACGCCGCGCGCTGCGCCTGGCGCCAGCCTTTCTGCCGCGCGTCTTCCGCTGATGTGCCCGTCACGTCGATTTCGATGCCGCGAATCTCGATATCCGAACTCGACGCGGTGGCGGCGATACCCCTGTCCCCACTGACTTGCGCCAAAACCAGCGCGTAGGCGCCGCCCAGCAGTCCGAGCGCTACAACAGCCGCGCCAAAGCGACGGAGCCATCGTGGGCGGGAAAAAGCCTCAAAAAACGGGCTGGAAAGGTGCGCTCGCGTCGCCATCGGGGAAATCGCGACGGTCTTTGCCCAATGGTGAGTGGAATTCCAAGTCTGAAAGGCTAAAGCCGGGGTATGAGCGGTAAGAACTCCTCCTACACCTACGCCGATGCGGGCGTCGACATCGCAGCTGGCAACGCCTTGGTACGCGCGATTGCGCCACTGGCTAAGGCCACCGCGCGCGCTGGTGCCACGAGCGAACTGGGTGGCTTTGGCGGTTTCTTCGACCCAAAAGCCGCGGGATACGAGGACCCTCTGCTGGTCGCCGCAAACGATGGCGTTGGAACCAAGCTGAAACTGGCGATCGATTTTGATCGCCACGACACCGTCGGCGTCGATCTCGTCGCGATGTGCGTCAACGACCTGATCGTCCAAGGCGCGGAACCGCTCTTCTTCCTCGACTACTTTGCCACGGGAAAGCTCGAAAACGGCGTGGCGGAGCGCGTGGTCGCAGGCATCGCCGAGGGCTGCAAACAAGCGGGCTGCGCGCTGATCGGCGGCGAGACCGCCGAGATGCCGGGCATGTACGCGGCGGGTGATTACGACCTCGCGGGCTTTTGTGTCGGTGCGGTGGAGCGCGGCGAGCAATTGACGGGCAAAAAGGTGACCGCAGGCGATGTTTTGCTGGGCCTTGAGAGTTCGGGGGTGCACTCCAACGGCTATTCGCTGGTGCGCCGATTGGCGGATGATTTGGGCTGGAAGCTCGACCGACCCGCTTTGTTCGATCAGGAGCGCCTGCTGATCGACGCGCTGATCGAACCGACACGCATTTACGTTGCCAGCCTGCTCCCGCTGATCCGCGACGGTCTGGTGCACGGGTTGGCGCACATAACGGGCGGTGGCCTGCTGGAGAACATCCCGCGCATCCTGCCGGAGGGCGCGCACGCTGATGTCGACGCGGATCTTTGGCCGCAGCCTCGATTGATGGCGTTCTTGCAGGCGCAAGGCGCGATTGAGCCCGAAGAAATGGCGCGCACCTTCAATTGCGGCGTGGGCATGGTTTTGAGCGTCGACGCCGATGACGTTGACACGGTCACAGAGCGCCTCGAGGAGGCCGGAGAGACCGTTTTCAAGGTCGGAGAAATCCGTGAAGGCGAGCGCGGCTGCACGGTCTCTGGCAAGCAAGGCACCTGGGGCGCGCGCGGCGATTGGGGAGCGACGCATCTTGGCTGACAAAGACGGTCCTAAGGCGAGGATTGCGATCTTCATCTCCGGGACCGGCACCAATATGGCCGCCCTGCTCTACGCCAGCCGACTTCAGGGCGCGGCCTACGAGATCGTGCTGATCGCCAGCAACCAGCCGGACGCCGAGGGCCTCGACCTTGCCGAGCTCGAAGGCATTCCCACCTTCGCCCACTCGCACAAAGGGCACAGCCGCGAAGACCACGATGCGGCCATGGAGGCGGCGGTGCGCGAAGCTAGGGCACAGTACATCGTCCTAGCTGGCTACATGCGGATCCTTTCCGACGCTTTCGTTGAGCGATGGGCGGGCCGGATCCTCAACATCCACCCGTCGCTCCTGCCCAAGTACAAAGGCCTTGATACCTACGCGCGCGCGATAGACGTCGGAGACAGTCACGCCGGGGCGAGCGTCCACATCGTGACGCCCGAATTGGATGCGGGCGAAGTACTCGCGCAAGCGCCAGTCGCCATCGCGCCGGACGACACGCCTGAAACTCTCGCCGCGCGGGTCAAGATCGCCGAACACCAACTCTACCCGCGCGCCGTCGCCGAGTATGTTGGGCGTGGAAATGATCCGGACGCGCTCTACGCCAAGGTCGCCGAACTCGCGCTCGCCCTTCCTGAAACCCACGCCAAGGATAGCCACGGATCGCCCGGCTTTCGCGTGGGGACCGAGAAATCGGGCAAGTTCTTTGCCCACTTTTCAGTTAAACATCACGGAAGCCCGCATATCGGCGTGCTTGTGAAAACGGGGGGCTTGGACGAGGTTGAAGGCCTCGCCGAAACCCAGCCAGACACCTACTTCAAACCCGCTTATTACGGGGCGAGCGGATGGGTGGGAGTCATCCTAAACCGTCCCGACGTCGACTGGGATCAGGTTGGCGAATGGCTGACCCGCAGTTGGCGCAGCGCGGCCCCGGCAAAGCTCACCAAGCTGCTGGACGCCGCCGACCAATTCTGAGCGCCGCTTGAAACGCCCTCCCCCTCGTCCCCACCCTCTCGCAAGGTCGCCGCGCGTTGACCAGGCCAATCGCTTCTTCGCCAAGGCGTGGGACAAAGGGTGGCTGCCTCCGCCGAAGCTTGAGGCGCTGGCCTTGTGGGACCGCGCCGCGAAGGCGATGGGCGACGAAGCTGCCAAAGCCGAAAGCGCCGGTCGATCTTCCGACGATGTGGCTGACTTTCGCGAGCGGTTGGAGCGGTTGACCACCGCCGCGCGCGAAGAGGCGGATCTCAACCCCTTGGGCCGCGTTATGGCGCATGGCCAGATTGAACGCGTGATCGCGCATCGGCTGCGTATAGGCCAAGTTTGGTTGGAACGGCCTGACATGCCGAGCACCTCCATTGCCCCTCCGATCATCATTATCGGCCATATGCGCAGCGGGACGACACGGGTGCATAAGCTCTTGGCCGCCGACCCCGCCCATTCGCACACGCGCTATTGCGACGCCTTTCATCCCGTGCCGGGCCGAAAGGTGGATTTGCGCGAGTGGAAGGCGACCTTCGAGATTAGCTTTCTCTCAGCGCTAAACCCTTGGCTGCAGAGCATTCATCCGATCGCCAGTGGCGAAGTGGAGGAAGAATTGGGCTGGCTCGCGGGCGCGTTTCAGGCGTCAATCTACGAAAGCCAGTGGCGCATCCCGAGATATTCCGCTTGGAATGAGGCTCGCGATGCCGACGCGGTGTATCGCGAATTTGCCCGGGTTCTGCGCACCGACGCCGCGCATCGCGGGAATGCGGATAGACCGCGTGTGCTCAAAGTCCCGGCGTTTTCGGAAAACCTCCCTGAGCTGCTCCGCGCGTTCCCCGACGCGCGCCTGATCGTCACCGAGCGCGCGCTGGAGGACGTGCACCGCAGCGCTGTGTCGCTCGTGGCGAACCAAATGGCGGTCCAATCGGACACCTGCGATCTGTCAGCCATTGAAGCGGAGTGGCGCCGCAAAATCGGCTTGAGAGAGGAACGCCGGACGCAGGCGCTCAAAGACTGGCGGGGGCTGATCGCGCACCTGACGTTCGAAGAGCTCAACGCCGATTGGGAGCGCGCGATAGCCCGCGCTTATCGAGACTTAGATCTCAATCTCACACCCAAAGCGCTTTCGGCGATGCAAAGCCTGATGGCCAAATCCGATCAGGGACGCCATCGCGCCCATTCGGAACAACTCGCGCAATTCCGCCGCGAATAGAAAAAGGGCCGCCCCATCGGACGGCCCTCTTGTAATCTCAATCGGAAGCCTGCGCTTAGCCGACGATCTCATCATCGTTGAAGAAGAACGCGATTTCGATGGCGGCGTTTTCGTCGCTATCCGATCCGTGAACCGTGTTCTCGCCGATCGACAGCGCGTGCGTCTTGCGGATCGTGCCCTCGGCGGCTTCGGCGGGGTTGGTCGCGCCCATGATCTCGCGGTTGCGCGTCACAGCGTCTTCGCCTTCGAGAACCTGCACGACGACCGGCTCGCTCATCATGAACTCAACCAGCTCACCAAAAAACGGGCGTTCCGCGTGCACGGCGTAAAAACCTTCGGCCTGCTCTTTGCTCATGTGGATGCGCTTGGAAGCGACAACGCGAAGGCCGGCTTCTTCCAGCATCGCGGTGACCGCGCCGGTCAGGTTGCGCTTCGTGGCGTCGGGCTTGATGATCGAAAAGGTGCGGGTAACCGCCATGTTGATTTCCTTGATTGAAGGCGCGCGAAATGGCGCGGGAGAGAAGAATTGCGCGGCCCCTAACCCCGCGACTTGTGCAATTCAAGTTTCGTGTGAAACCAAACGCACGGCGTGCGCTTCAATCCCTGTCAGTCGAGGCTTTCGCCCACCGCCAATTGCGCGGTTGTTCCCTCTTCTTCGGGGCTCGCAATAATGGAAAAGGTCAGCCCTTCACCCGATTCGCCGCCGATCATCCGGCCCCCATTGGTCGACATCTCCATCTGGATGTCGATCCCTGCTTTGACGGCTTGATCCTTATAGAAACCGGCCACGGCTTCGGGGCTGTCACCGCTTTGCATGGTAACAAGCATGCCCGATCCCGAGCCCTGGCTGACAACGGTGTTCGTAATCACTTCAGCGCCCGGATAAACCGTGAAACCAGCGGGCAGTTCCACCGGCACATCGCTTCCCGACCTCAGCGTGGCTGTGCCCTCTTCGGTTTCGATAGTGGCGGTGGCTTCACCCGTGGCGCGGTCGATCGTGTATTCGCCGGTCTCTCCATCTTCCCCTTCGAAGGTTCCCGATGTTTCGGAACTGCACGCGGCGAGCGTGAGCGACACCGAGAGGAGCGAAACGAGATGAACGCGCATGATAAATCTCCCAAAGCTGCGCACAGAATTCCTCAAGCGCGCGGCAAGTTCAAGCGATCAGGCGACTTTGACCCATTTGCCACCCTCTTGGCGGAAAAAGGCGCGCTCCAGGCCTTCGCGATCGGATAGCGCCTTCCAGGTTTCGCGCGCGTGTTGGAGCGTGCTTTCGTCGAACAACAGGAAAGTGCGCGCAAATGTCGGCGCATCGCGAAACGTACCATCGGCAAAAATCGCATGGCTTGCGCCGTTCGCGGCCTGAACGTCTTCGGAGAGCAGAATGGGTTGACGCTCTGCCCCCGGAGCGTTCGCCTCTCCATTGGCAAGGAAGCTATCGGGCGCCGACTTCCAAAGTCCTTTCGAGATGGCTTCCCGCTGCTGCGCATCCGCGCTGACCACCAGCACGCGCTCACCCTGATCCAGCACACGCTGCGCGATGAGCGCCGTCACCTTGTCCACCGGATCCCGAGAGAGCTGCCAGAAATCAATCTTCATCGCACCGATCACTTAGATCGACGGCAGCGTTCCGAGCAATAGCGCACATTGGCCCAGTCGCGCTCCCACTTCTTGCGCCACGTGAACGGCAATCCGCACGCTTCGCAGATCTTCGACGGAAGATCGGATTTCTTGCGCATTTTGGGCATGGCGATCAGCCTCCTGCGGGCGATTTAGGAGCCGAAGCGCCGCTTTAGCCCTCGAAATTGTCGGCGATCATGCGATCAATCAGCCGCGCGCCCCAGCCGGTGGCGCCTTTTTCGTGCGTGGGTCCGGGCTTGTCCGACCACACCGTGCCCGCAATATCGCAGTGTGCCCACGGCGTGCCCTTCTTGATGAAGCGACCCAGGAACTGCGCGGCGGTGATCGATCCCGCCGGGCGCGGCCCGACATTCTTGATGTCGGCAATAGGGGAATCGATCAGCTTGTCGTAGGCCGGACCGATAGGAAGCCTCCACAGCTTGTCGCCCGTTGACGTGCCCGCGCTCAGCAATTGGTCGGCCAGCTCGTCGTCGTTGGAGAAGACGCCCGCGTGATCGTGGCCCAGCGCGATAATCATGGCCCCGGTTAGGGTCGCGAAATCGACAATGCGAGCGGGCGAGTAGGTTTCCTGCGTCCAGTGCAAGGCGTCGCACAGAACAAGGCGACCCTCAGCATCGGTGTTGAGCACTTCGACCGTCTGGCCACTCATCGTGGTGACGACATCACCCGGACGCTGCGCGTTGCCATCGGGCATGTTCTCGACAAGGCCCATGACCGCGACGATATTGGCTTTCGCCTTGCGCTTGACCAAGGCGAGCATCCCGCCCGCCACCGCGCCGGCGCCGCCCATATCCCACTTCATATCTTCCATACCGGGAGGCGGCTTCAGCGAAATACCGCCCGTGTCGAAGGTCACGCCCTTGCCGACAAAGGCGGTGGGCGCGTCGCCTTCCGTCCCGCCCTGCCATTCGATCGCGAGCAAACGCGAGGCGCGCACGGAGCCCTGCCCCACGCCCAAGAGCGCGCCCATGCCCAGCTTTTCCATCGCTGGTTCGTCGAGAACGGTGATTTTCGCGCCGGTGCCGGCAAAGGCCTCTTCGCACTTGGCCACGAAGCTTTCCGGATAAAGGATATTCGCGGGCAGCGTGACGAGGTGCTTGGTGAACTCAACCCCCTCGGCCACCGCCGAAGCGCGCTCCCACGCGTCTTGCGTTCCCGCAGGGGCGTTCACGACATGAATTGTGGTCAGCGACACGCGCTTTTCCGCCGCTAACTTGGTGCGGTATTCGTCAAAGCGCCAAGAGCGCAGCCGCGCGCCGAACATCGCCGCCGCGGCCTCCTCGCCCGAAAGGTCCGCATGGCCCAGATCAAGCACCATTTCGGTTTCGCCCGAGGCGATGTATTTCGCCATCAGCGCGGCACCCGCGCGCTCCACGTTACGCAAGCGCGTGTCGGCGTCGACTTCGCCAGTGCCGGCCAAGGCCAAACGCGTCAAAACACCATCATTCGCCTTGAAATGCTCAAACACCTGACCAACGCGACCTACGAAGCGCGACGCTTTCGCCCCATCAACCATGGCGGCGCCAAGATCGTCGGGCGTGTCGTTCTGGTTGACCAGACGGGCGACCAGGCGAACTTGGGTTGGAGCGGCGTTGGCGAAGTGAAATTGCATGAATTCTCCCGTTTTAAAGCCCGGCCAGAGACGCAACGCACCTCGCTGTCGATCCAACGCGTGAGACGTAAAAAAGGGGCCGGTTAAGGTCGTGTGTTGGCGATTGCGATTAGGCGCGAGCGGTGCAATAGGCAAGGCATGTCGGGAGGTTCCAAGTTGGCCGCGCCAAAGCCTATGAAGGTGCTGGAAATGCGCGCGTCACGCGTGGCCTTGGGCGTCGGGATTGGGCTTGTATCGTTCACGATGGCGAGCCCTGCCTTAGCCCTTTCGCAGGGCGATCCTGCGGTGCCAAGCCAAAGTGCCTCCGAAACTCCCACCGTTGAAGTCGAGGGCGAGCCCTTAGCCGCTCGGCCCGATGAAAGCGCAGAAGAAGTTCTGGCCTCGATCGACTTTGAGGCGGAGCAACTCGCCTATGATCGGGAAAGCGACACCGTTGTAGCGCGAGGCAATGTCGTGCTGCGCAGCGACGACAGGTCCGTGCGCGCGGATGAAGTCGTCTGGGTGCGTGCAGAGGGCCGTATCTACGCCACGGGCGACGTGCGTTTGGTCGATGAGACGGGCAACCAGATATTCACCGACGCTATCGAGCTCACCGACACATTTCAGGCGGGTGCAATGGACCGTTTGCTTGTCGCCTTGCGCGCAGGCGGGCGATTGGCTGCGAATTCGGCATCGAGGGCTGATGACGGAACGGTTATTCTTACCGACGCGGCCTACACCGCCTGCGCAGTCTCCGATGCCGATGGCTGCGACAAAGACCCCAGCTGGCGTATCACAGCCGACAGCGTGGTGTACGACGCTCAAACCAACAAGGTGAGCTTTTCGGGAGCGATGCTGGAGTTGTTCGGTCAGCGGATACTCCCCCTTCCCGGCCTGACGATCCGCACCGACGGAGGCGCCGAAACCGGTTTCACCAATCCGAACTTTCGGATAACAAACGTCAACGGCGTCGAAGTGTCCGGTGAGTACTTTTGGCGCATTTCCGAAAATCAGGACCTATCGCTTGGAACCTACGTGTTCAGCGAAGTGGCGCCCATGGGCTACGCGCAATGGCGACATCTGACGGGCAAAGGCGCGTATCAAATCACGGGATACGCCACGGCCTCCACACGTGTATCGGATTTCACAGGCGAAGCGACAACCGAACAAAGCGACCCACGCGGCTACCTATTCGCCAATGGCCGTTTCCAGTTCGATCCCTCGTGGAGCCTCACTGGGTCGGTGCGGCTCGCGAGCGACCGCACCTTCCTACGGCGTTACGATATCAGCCGCGATGACCGCTTGCGCTCGACGGTCAATCTAGAACGGATCGACAAGGACTCCTATCTCAGCTTGGCTGGGTGGGCGACCCAAACTCTGCGGATTAACGCCGAACAGGGGCAGATCCCGGTTGCAATCCCGGCCTTCGATTACCGCCACAATCTTGATGATCCGCTGCTTGGTGGGACGTTTCAACTGCAGGCCAACACGCTCAGCCTGATCCGCCGCGATGGCCAGGATACACAGCGGGCCTTTGCGGGCGCTCGCTGGGATCTGCGGCGTCTGACCGGGCTTGGTCAGGTTGTAACCTTCAGCGCTCTGAGCCGCGCCGATCTCTACTACACGCAAGACACGTTATCGACCCAGACCGAGGTCTATCGCGGCAACGAAGGCTGGACCGGACGCGCCTTTGCGATCGGGGCGATTGATGTCGAATGGCCTTTCGTCAGCCAGTCCTCGGGCGTGACACAGGTCTTCACGCCGCGCCTGCAATTTGTCGCCTCTCCACCAATCGAAAATTTGGCGGTGCCGAACGAGGATTCGCGCGCGATTGATTTGGAAGACTCCAACCTGTTCGCGCTTAATCGATTTGCAGGTTACGACCGGGTCGAAGACGGCGCGCGTGTGACATGGGGGATCGATTGGGAACTCACCAAACCGGGATTGCGGGTCAAGACCAATGTCGGGCAGTCCTACCGTTTTGAGGCGCAAAAGACGGAGTTTCCGGACGGAACGGGTTTGTCAGAGCGCGTTTCCGATTTTGTGGGCCGTACCGAGGTACGCGTGCGCGACTTTATCAGTGTCACGCACCGCTTCCGTCTCGACAAAGACAACCTCGCGGTGCGTCGCAATGAAATTGACGCCGCCGTCGGCAGCAAGCGCACCTATCTTGAGATGGGCTATCTCCGCCTCAATCGCAACATCACCGAGGTTGAGGATTTGCAGGACCGCGAGGAAGTTCGCGCCGCGGCGCGCGTGGCGTTCAATCGCAATTGGTCCGCTTTTGGCTCGGGCGTCTTCAACCTGACCGACGCGGATGAAGATCCGGTTTTCCAGCCTGATGGTTTCGAACCTATTCGTACGCGGCTTGGCGTGGCTTACGAGGACGATTGTCTGGAATTTGGATTCACTTGGCGGCGAGATTTCATCACGGCTGGCGACGCCGCGCGCGGAAACTCGTTTCAAGTGTTCTTTGCGCTGCGCAATCTCGGCTTCAACTGATCTCTTTTTCGATCCGGAAAGTGCCTCGTTGGCCGGCAAATCACTTTCTCTGGGGCCTCATAGCGTTGGCACACGAAAAAAAAGAGGCTAATGGCGCTGCTGTCGCGGCGGTGCTTGGCTCAGCGCCCGTTCAGATCGAGGTCGCATAACTCGCGTTTTGAACGAGTGACGTTAGCTATCAGCACCTAAAACACGCGGCGACGCGCGATGGGGGTCGTGCGAGTGCAGATTGGACGAGGCGGAACAGGAAAGTGACTTTGAATTATATCGTGCAACGGCTGGGTATTTCGCGAGCCATGGCTTTTGGCGCAATAACCACGTTCGGCCTGTGCGCCGCGCTGGTGGCATCCCCGATGGCCTCTTTGGCGCAAACGGTGGCTCAACCGACCCCAGACAACCCATTGGGTCTGCCCGACGAGATCAACATCATCGGCGAGAGTAATCCCAACGAGCGAACCGCCACGGCGGTGGTCAACGGCTTTGTCATAACCGGAACTGATGTCGAGCAACGCGTCGCCCTTGTTACCTCGGCTTCGCAAGCCGATGTGTCGCCTGAAGAACTGCAACGTCTGCGGGTGCAGGTTTTGCGCAACCTCATTGATGAAACGCTGAAGATCCAGGCCGCCGAGCAGCTTGAGATGAAAGTCGAGCCCGCGCAGGTGCAAGACACGTTTGCGCAGCTTGCCTCTCAGAACTTCCCAAATGATCCGAGCCGGATGAACGAATATCTGCTGTCAATCGGGTCGTCGCCTCAAGCGCTGATGCGGCAGATTGAAGGCGAGCTTGCTTGGGACAACCTCTTGCGCCGGAACATCAACCCGTTTGTCAACGTGGCGGCTGAAGAAGTGAACGAGGTTCTCCAACGACTGGAGGAATCGCGCGGGACCGAGGAGCATCGTCTGGGCGAAATTTACCTTTCGGCGACTTTGGAAAATCGTCAGACCGTCTTAGCCAACGTGCAACGGATCGTTGATCAATTGGAAGCCGGTGGCAGCTTTGTGGCCTATGCACGCCAATTCTCCGAAGCTTCCACGGCCGCAGTGGGCGGCGATCTGGGGTGGCTGCGCCTGGGCCAGCTTCCCCCGGCTCTGGCGGACGCGGCGCGCTCCATGCAACCGGGCCAACTGGTCGGTCCTATCGAGATCCCAGGCGGATTCTCTATTTTGTACCTGATCGATCGCCGACAGGTTCTCACCGCCGATCCACGCGACGCCGTGCTGAGCTTGAAGCAGATTTCAATCGCTCTCTCCCCGGGCATTGAGCAAGCGGCCGCCGAAGCGCGCATTAAGGAGTTCACCTCCTACATCGAAAACCTGCGCGGCTGCGCCGACGCCGAAAACGCGCGGCAAGCGATCGGAGCCACGGTGGTCTCCAACGAACAAATCCAAGCGCGCCAACTGCCCGAAGCGCTCCAGAACTTTGTGCTCAACCTCCAAATTGGACAAACAACGCCAGCCTTTGGTTCGCCGGAAGAAGGGGTTCGTGTTCTGATGCTGTGCGGCCGTGATGATTCCAAAGATGCTAACGCGCCGACATTCGCGTCGGTCGAACGCCAGATTGAAGAAGAGCGTATCGACAAGCGCGCGCAGCGCTACCTGCGCGATCTGCGCAATGACGCCTATATTGAGTACAATTGACGTCCGCCCGTCCTGCCTCATTTGCGCCGCCGCCTCTCGCGCCTGACGCGCCTTTGGCGGTCGCGCTTGGTGATCCTTCAGGAATTGGGCCTGAGTTGATCGTAGCGGCGTGGAAGGCGCTGCAAGCCGACAAGGCGCTGACCCATCCCTTCTTCGCGGTCGGCGGCATCGAAGTGCTCCGCAAGGCCGCCGAATTGCGGGGGATTGACTGCCTGTTCGTCCCGATCGCCGAAGCGGCCGAAGCCCCCCTTGCGTGGCAAGTGGGTCTGCCTGTGATGGCGGGGCTCGATGTCGAATACACTCCGGGCACCCCTTCGCCCGACGGCGCGCGCGTAGCCCTTTCTTCGCTCAAATGGGCAACCGAAATGGCACTACGCGGAGATGTTGCGGGGATTGTGACGGCTCCTGTTGCCAAAACGGAATTGACCGCGATTGGCTTTGAGTATCCCGGGCAAACCGAGTTTTTGGCGGCCGCTTTTGGGCGACAGCCGGACGCCGCGGTTATGATGCTGGCGGGCCCGTCTTTGCGCACGGTGCCGGTAACGGTCCACTGCGCGCTGTCTGAAGTGCCCGAACGCCTCACGCCCGAACTTATCATCAAAAAGACGGTGGTCACACACGTCGCGCTCAAGCGGGACTTCGGGATTGTCAAACCGCGCCTCGCAGTCGCCGCGCTCAACCCCCATGCGGGCGAGAATGGCCAGTTCGGTGATGAGGAGGAGCGGATAATCGCGCCATCGATCAGCGCGCTACGTTCCGAAGGCTTGGACGTGACCGGCCCGGTGCCGGGCGACGCTTTGTTCATGCCGCGCGCGCGCGAAGGGTACGACGCCGCCTTGTGCATGTATCACGATCAGGCGCTGATTCCGCTTAAGGCGCTCGAAGTGGATGAGGGCGTCAACGTCACCTTGGGTCTGCCCATTATCCGCACCTCGCCCGACCACGGCACCGCGTTTGACATCGCGGGCAAACGCAAGGCCGACCCCGGCGCGATGATCGCCGCGATCCGGATGGCGAGCGCCTGCGCCACCCAGCGCGCGGCCATCACCGCGCATGGATAAAGACGACCTACCGCCCATTCGCGAGGTAATCGCCAGGCACGGCCTCTCGGCGTCCAAAGCGCTGGGGCAGAACTTCCTCCTGGATGAGCAATTGCTCGATCGCATCGCGGCCATTCCGGGCGATCTGACGGGGCAGAATGTCCTTGAGATAGGCCCCGGCCCCGGCGGCCTAACCCGAGCCCTACTGCGCGCAGGCGCGCGAGTGACCGCGATTGAGATGGACACACGATGTCTGCCCGCGCTGGCCGAATTGGGAGAGGCCTTTCCTGGCCAGCTCACCGTGATCGAAGGCGATGCGATGAAACTGGATCACGGCGCGCTCATGAACGCAGAGCCTTTCCACGTCGCCTCCAACCTGCCCTACAATGTGGGGACCGCGCTGTTCACCCGGTGGCTGGACGAAAGCCGTTGGCCGCCACAATGGCAATCGCTGACGCTTATGTTCCAGCGCGAAGTGGCCGATCGGATCGTCGCCCCGCCCGGCACAAGCGCTTATGGCCGCCTTGCCGTCCTCGCCCAGTGGCGCTCAGCGGCCAAGCTCGCGTTGAAAGTCCATCGCAGCGCGTTCACACCGCCGCCCAAAGTCATGAGCGCCGTGGTGCATGTGGTCCCAGGAAGGGCACCCGATGGCGTCGATTCTCAGCTTCTGGCCAGACTCACCGCCGCCGCCTTTGGCCAGCGCCGCAAGATGCTGCGCCAGAGCCTAAAGGCAGTGCCCGGCTCGATTGAAGCTTTGGCCGCGATTGGAGTTGAGGAAACCCGGCGCGCCGAAACCGTTAGGGTGGACGAGTTTGTCGCTCTTGCCCGCGCGCTCGACACACGCTGTTAGGGATTTGCGACTATATCAAACGCGTGTTTCGTAGACAGGAGCGTTCCGATGTTCGGTTTCAACAAGAATAAGCGCGCCATCGAAGGCCCGATTGAATTCACGGCTGAGGTCGAAATCAACCGCCCAGCGTCCGAAGTCTTTCCGCTAATCGACGTCAGCGATCCGCGCTTTAGCCCGGCGCAGCGCGGAGCTGAAGTGAAAGCCGTCGACGACAAGTCCAACCATTTCGAGATGACTGTTGAGGAATTCGACGATGCGGTGTTCCGCTTCAACGTTCTGGAACGTGTTGAGGGCCTTCGCCACAAAGCTGAATGCGAAATGGTGCCCCAGATGTTCGCCTTGGTGAAAGCGGTCGAGGAACACACCATCGAGCCCGTCGGCGAAGGCAAGTGCCTCGTGAAAATCTGCGTCAGTGCGGAGTTCGATCCTGATCTTTCAGACGAAGAGGTCGCGAACGAAGCGGCCATGATGAGCATGGCCGTAACCGGCGATCTTGAAAAACTGGCCGTGCACGCCGAGGAAGGCCTCGAAGCGGTCAAAGCGCTGGAAGAGGACGAATTCAACGTCGAATTCGATCTTGGCGAACTCGACATCGATTGGGACGAGATCGAGCCCGAGCAATAAAACTGAAAGGGTGACGCGCCTTACGCGGCTGAGATTAGCTCGAGGCGCGGTTCCTGCGCGATGATTTGGGCAACTTTCGCCGAGCATAAGCCAAGCTCATCCTTCGAAGAGCCTATATCTGAAAGCAAAACCGAAAAGTCACCGTCACGTGACCCTGGCAAACCCAGAATGATGAGAACAAACCCGTCCTTAGCGGCGAGATCGTTCATCCAGCCACCTTCATCAATGACAGGATCGCTGACGGGTAGGCCATGATCGCGCATTTCGGCGGCGAACCATCGCGCAAATCTCTTGGTCTTGGCTAGTTCCTCGCCCGTACCCCGAGCGTCTTCCATAAATGTCCCAGCGCCACGCGCTGTCGCGCGATCGTCGTAAAACTCGGGAGCCGTGAAACGGAAAAACGTGTCAACCATGGCCGATACCCTTACGATCAAAGCTGTCGATTAGGTTTACCGCTCAGCCATTAACAATTGGCCAATTGGTCGAAGCTCGATCAACCCGCTTTCTTGACCTGCCGCCAATGGTGAAGCAGGGGTTCGGTGTAGCCGCTGGGCTGCTCGATGCCCTTAAAGATCAGGTCCCTGGCCGCTGAGAACGCGGGGCCTTCTTCATTGCCGATCAGCGGCAGATAGCTGGGGTCGCCCGCGTTCTGCGCGTCGACCTTGGCCGCCATGCGCGTCAAACTCTCCATCACCATCTCTTCGCTGACCACCCCATGATGCAGCCAGTTCGCGATATGCTGAGAAGAGATCCGCAAGGTCGCGCGGTCTTCCATCAGACCCACGTCGTTAATGTCGGGCACCTTTGAGCAGCCCACGCCGGCGTCGACCCAGCGCACAACATAGCCGAGCAATCCCTGGCAATTGTTGTCGAGCTCTTGCTTGAGTTCTTCGTCTGGCCAGTTCGTGTTTTCGGCAAGCGGGATTGAAAGCAGCGCATCAAGCGTCGCGGGCTCGGGCAGGCTCTTCTGGATCTCGAACACGCTTTCCTGATGGTAATGCAGCGCGTGCAGGGTAGCGGCGGTGGGCGATGGCACCCACGCGGTGTTGGCTCCGGAGCGTAAATGACCGATCTTCTCAACCATCATTTGCCCCATCAGGTCCGGTGCAGCCCACATGCCTTTGCCGATCTGCGCGACGCCGGATAGGCCGTGCTTGAGGCCAATCGCCACGTTGCGCGCTTCGTACGCGCCGAGCCAATCCGAACCCTTCATCGCGCCTTTGCGCATCATCGGGCCCGCTTGCATCGATGTGTGAATCTCATCCCCGGTCCGGTCGAGGAAGCCGGTGTTGATGAAGACAATTCGGTCCTTCACGGCGTGGATACAGGCGGCGAGATTGGCGCTCGTTCGGCGCTCTTCGTCCATCACGCCGACCTTCACGGTGTGGCGCGGCAAGCCCAGCAGATCTTCGACCGCGTCGAACAGATCGTTGGTGAAAGCGCACTCTTCCGGCCCGTGCATTTTGGGCTTCACGATGTAGATGCTGCCGTGCTTGGAATTGCCGTATTTGGCCTTTCCTTCAACATCGATGGCGCTGATCGCGGAGGTGAAGACCGCGTCCATAATGCCTTCGGGAATTTCGCTCCCATCTTCGAGCAGGATGGCAGGATTTGTCATTAAGTGTCCGACATTGCGAACAAACATCATCGATCGACCGGGTAGCGTGTGCGCTTGACCGTGCCGATCGGTGTAGGCTTTATCGCCGTTAAGCTTGCGGGTCATGGTGCGCCCGCCCTTGTCGAAGCTCTCTTCCAGATCGCCGCGAATGATGCCGAGCCAGTTGGTGTAAGCGAGCAGTTTGTCTTCCGCATCGACAGCGGCGACCGAGTCTTCGCAATCGGCGATAGTGGAAAGCGCGGCCTCCACGTTAATGTCCGCGATGCCCGCTTTGTCGGTTGCTCCCACGGGCGTGTCCCGATCAAAGACAACCTCGATATGCAGCCCGTTATTGACGAATAGCAGGCCTTTGTCGGTCTTGCCGACATATTGGCTTTCATCGGCGAGTTTGCCGTCGTTTTCGTCCGCCAGATTGGCCCAGCTTTGATCCACTAGCGGCAACGCAGAATCGAGGAATTCGCGACCTCGTTTGATCACCGCCGCGCCGCGCTCCTCGTCGTAACCCCCCGGTCGAGCCGCGGGAGCGTCCAACGCGTCCGTGCCGTAAAAGGCGTCATACAGCGAACCCCAGCGCGCATTGGCTGCGTTCAGGAGAAAGCGGGCGTTAAGAATCGGCACCACCAGTTGCGGGCCGGCCATCGTCGCGATCTCGGGATCAACGTTCTTTGTCCCGATTGTAAAGTCACCCGGCTCCGGCACGAGATATCCAATCTGGGTCAGAAACGCGCGATACTCAGCCGCGTCGTGCGGTTTACCCCGGCGCTCCTTATGCCACGCGTCAATCTTCGCCTGGAGGTCTTCGCGTTTGGCCAAAAGCGCGCGGTTGCGGGTCGCCAAATCCGCCAACAGCTTCGCAAAGCCCGTCCAAAACGCGTCCGCATCGCGACCCAGCGGGACCAGCACCTCGGTCTCCAGAAAATGAGCCAGGCGCTCGTCCACCGACAGTCCGGCGCGAGTTGTCATCGTTGTCATTGCAGGTCCTCGTAAACACGATTGAGTCGGTTCCTGGGGAAGAGAGGACGCGCGCTCTATGACGCCCTAGGCACGGGATTGCAACGCGAGTTTGCACAGCCCGAAAGGCGGTGGGTTGGAACCGTGAACAAGGCCCGCTAGGCAGTGGCGCATGACGTTTCTTATAAGCCAGCACCTATGAGTATGCGCCTGCGCGCGGCGCGCCTTTCGGATCTTGAGCATCTGTACGAGATGGCGAAACTTACAGGGGGCGGCTTCACCAATCTCCCCGCCGATCGCAAAGCGCTGTCCACCAAGCTCGAACGCGCGGTAGAAGCCTTTGCCAACTCCGAAGACGAATTGGCCGACGAACAATTCGTCTTGGTGCTTGAAAACGTCCAGACCGGCGCGGTGCGCGGCACCTCTCAGCTGATGAGCAAGGTGGGCCAACAATGGCCGTTCTATTCCTATCGGCTCAACACGCTGACCCAGTACAGCCAGGAACTGGATCGCACGGTCCGCACGGAAATGCTGAACCTTGTAACCGACCTGGAAGGCGCGAGCGAAGTGGGCGGGTTGTTCCTTCACCCCAATGAGCGCGCGGGCGGCCTTGGCCTTCTGCTCGCGCGATCGCGCTATCTCTTTGTGGCGATGCACCGCGCGCGGTTTGCCGATAAGATTATCGCGGAATTGCGCGGCATTATCGATGAGCGCGGGGATTCGCCGTTCTGGGACAACGTTGCGGGACGTTTCTTTGGGATGAGCTTTAACGAGGCGGACTATTTCAACGCGATCAACGGCAACCAGTTCATCGCCGATCTGATGCCCAAGCATCCGGTCTATGTCGCCATGCTGGATGAAAACGCGCGTAAGGTGATCGGAGTGCCTCACCTTTCCGGCCGCGCGGCGATGCGCATGCTCGAGAACGAAGGTTTTCACTACGACGGCTATGTCGACATTTTCGACGGAGGCCCGACTATGGTGGCTCTCACCGATCAGGTCTCCAGCGTGCAGGAAAGCGTATCGAAAACCTTGTCCGGTATGGACCTCGCTGAAGGAGAGCGCGCCATCCTCGCAACGGGGCGGCTGGGTACGTTCCGGGCCTGCTATGGCGCACGGCGCTTTACGGACGGGGGCGGCATCGAAATTGACGCCGTTGCGGCGGATACGCTCGATGTCAGCGAAGGCGACACGATTTGGAGCGTCGCGCGATGAGCCGGTTGAACTTCAAAGAAATCAACTTTGACGGAATTGTTGGCCCCAGTCACAATTACGCAGGGCTGAGTCTGGGCAATATCGCCAGCGCCAGCCACAAAGGCGATCCGTCCTATCCCCGCGCGGCCGCGCTGCAGGGCGTTGCGAAGATGCGTGGAAACCTTGGCAGGCTCGGTGTGCAGGGGTTCCTCCTGCCCCTTCCCAGGCCCAACACCGCGCTCGCCGAGCAATTGACGCTCGACGACACGGCTCCACCGCAATTGCTGGCCGCGACCTGGTCGGCCTCGAGCATGTGGACCGCCAACGCCGCCACGATCAGCCCCGCGCCCGACACACGCGATGGCAAGTGTCATCTCACCCCGGCCAACCTCGTCACTATGCTCCACCGCGCGCAGGAATGGCCGGACACCATGGCGCAGCTTTCGGTTGCGTTTGGCGACACCGATCACTTTGCGATCCACAGCGCCGTTCCGCCAACGTTCGGCGATGAAGGCGCGGCCAACCATATGCGGCTCTGCGAAGGGCACGGATCTAGCGGCGTCGAGGTGTTCGTCTACGGCAAGCCAGGTGGCCGCTTCCCCGCGCGCCAGCACGAACAAGCCAGCCGAATGGTCGCGCGTCTTCACGGGCTCGAACCGGAAAAATGCGTTTTCATTGAACAAAACCCCGCCGCGATTGAGGCGGGCGCGTTTCACAACGACGTGGTCTCAGTGGCTAACGAGCGTGTGCTGTTTACCCATGCCGAGGCCTTCGCCGATCAAGAAAACGCTTACGAGGCGATCCGCGCTGTCTTCCCCGCGCTCGAGGTGGTCGAAGTATCCAGCGACGCAGTCAGCCTCGCCGAAGCAATCCGCACCTACCTGTTCAACGCCCAGCTTATCACCCGGTCCGATGGAACCATGGCGCTGATCGTGCCCGAGGAATGCCGCGAATCCGCCAGCGTGTGGGCCTATTGCGAGGAGCTGATGGCTTCCAACGGGCCCATTCGCAAGGTAGTTCCCGTCGATGTGCGCCAAAGCATGGCCAATGGCGGCGGCCCGGCGTGTTTGCGCCTCCGCGTCGTCTGCGACCCCGCAACGGTCGACCCCCGCTTCTTGCTGGATGCGGCCAAGGCCGAAACGCTGGAAAGCGTCATCACCGCGAACTGGCCAGAACAAATCGATCCGACGGACATAGGCTCGGAAAGTCTCGCAAAAACGGTCGTCGCCGCGCGTTATGCACTGCTCGACGCGCTCGATCTGACCCAGCTTGGTTAACGCGATTGCCACAAATTGCCACCTGCGCCTAAGGTAACTTCTCGTTAACCACCTACGCGGGTCGCACGCCACGTTTCTGATAAATCGGCACGACACGCTGGGTCTAGGAGACACCATGCTGCGCAAAGTCGCCCGACTGTTCGTACTTAAGAACCGGCTTGAGGCATTTGTGATAATCTACGCGTTGGCGTTGGGCGCCACGTCGCGCGGCGCGGCCTATATGCAGCAGTATCCAGGATGGGCGGGCCAGTTGCTGTTCCTGACAGCGACGGGCGCGGTGTTTCTGGCGGGCGCAGCCATTCTCGACGGGTTGCGAGCCAAGCGCGAGTTGGAAGAGCTCAAAGAAGTCAGCGACGAGCCCTCTTCCTAAGCCTCAACGTCGGGCGTCCGAAGCCTCGTCGGCCAGCCAAGGGATGTCTTCTGCGATCGGTTCGCCATCGTCGTCGAAGCGTGGCAGCACGACCATATCGTCCGAGTTATCGAGTTCCAGCGTGACCTGTTTGCGGCGGTAATCAAGGCGCCCGCCGTTCCACACTGGGGTCAATCGGAAGTTGCCTCGGACCACCACGCGGCGATTGAGCAATCGGCTCTTGAGCGAAGCCAGCGTCGGTTTAACCTTGTCGGGCGGCGCCTCCCCTTCCACCACGATACCATCGTCATCGGACGCCACCAGCGGCTTGTCGGTTTGGGCGGAAGGTGTGTTCAAAAGATCGGCCAAGGCCTGTTCGTCCAACTCGATCACAATCGTATCGGGGGTGAGATTGCCATCGCGGCTGCGCGGCAGACCGCCCGCGCCGGTGCGCCCGGAGACGTCGATCCCCGCCGAACCCAGAATGGCCAGCGTTTCCAGATTGGAGCGTTCAAGATCGGCGCTCATCAGCTGATATTTCTCACCCGTGCGTCGGACGTAGAGTACGTCCATCATCACCGCGAGCTCGTTCGCCTCGCCATCGCGTTGTTTCCGGGCTGCGCGGCGGAAATCGCGCGGTTTGAGGCACTCGACCTCGCACACCACTCTCAGGCGCTCGAGATAGGCTTCGCGGGTTTCGGCAAAGGCTGGCGACGGAGCCAGCATCAAGGCGGCGCCTCCGGCGGCAAAAGCGATCAAAGTACGGCCCAAGGTTCTCTCCCTAACGCCCCCGTTCGAAAACGATGGGGGGTTCTGTTGCTAGGCCCCCCCGGGCCCCCGGAATCCGCTTCTGTTGCCCGGTGGGTCCAACCGCGCTTTAGCTTTGTAAATTCAGGCCGTTAGGCCGTAAAATTACGCAGCGAGAGCGAGTGCTTCATTATCATTGGCACTTATGAGTTTGAGCCTATTACGGGTTACTCAGCCCGGGTAAAAACAACGCTTTTCAGCCCACGTCGATCCTAGTTCGGCCCCGTCAAAACCCCTGCCAAAGCAGAGAGTTATGGTGGAGCCGCCGGGTACTGCCCCCGGGTCCGTTGTGCCTATTGCACGCCGCAATTTATCACCATAGTCGGTTGCCCGACGGTACCGATATAGCGTTCCGATGATAAATTGGAAGTGAACGTTCCTGTCTTGTGTTCGCCCATCCGGGCGAACTCCTCGGTGCTATTCCCTCCGGCCAATCTTGGCCTGCGGGGCACCTGCGGGCGCG
>JBCDAE010000030.1:0-32005 GCA_039186235.1 Pseudomonadota bacterium
AACGCGATCTACCAATTCACCTGGTCCAAATTCTGCGACTGGTATCTGGAACTGATCAAGCCGGTCTTTGCCGAAGGGGCCGACCCAGACGCCCTGCCCGCCAAGGAGACCCGCGAAGTCGCCGGATGGGCGCTCGACCAGATCTTTGTGATGCTGCACCCCTTCATGCCGTTCATCACAGAGGAGCTGTGGCACGCCCAAGGTGAACGGACCTACGATCTGATCGTCGCCAGCTGGCCCAATCCGCGCGCCGAAGTCTCCAAGGAGGCGACCGACGCGATCGACTGGGTGATTGATCTCACGACCAACGTCCGCTCCGCCAAGAACGAGCTGGGCATCGCGCCCGGCGCCAAACTCGCCGCGTTCCTGCCCGACGCCAGCGCGCTCGCTACGAGCACGATCGAGCGGTCCAGCGCCGCCATCGAGCGCCTTGCACGCCTCACCCCTGTCACCGTGGCCGACGCGCCCGCTGGCCCTGCCATGCAGGTGACCGCCCAATGCGATGGGGGGAGCGACGTGTTCGTTATCCCGCTCGAAGGGATCATCGATATCGACGCGGAAAAAGCGCGCCTCGAAAAGGCGCTGGCTGCCTCGGAAAAGGAAGCGAAATCGCTTGAAGGCCGTCTGTCGAACCCCAACTTCGTCGAACGCGCCAAGCCTGAAGCGGTCGAGAAGGCGCGCGAGGACTTCGCGCACCATTCCGGCGAGATCGAAAGGCTGAAAGCGGCGCTTGTTCGATTGGGATGAGCTATGAAACTAGATCATATGGTGGTGCTGGTCCGCTCGCTTGAGGCAAGCCTACCTTGGTATGAGACGATGCTGAAGCTTATCGGCTTTTCCAAGACGCGCGATCATGTGTGGCTGAGCGACGATGGCCTCGCGATTGATCTCAAGCAGGCCAAAGAGGGTACGGGCGACTACGCCCGCTACGCGCCGGGCCTAAACCATCTGGGATTTACCGCCCCCGATTTGGCGACGCTGGACGCGGTGCGCGCTGGCATGGCGGATGCGGGATTTGAGGTCCCGGAGAAGCAGGTCTTTTCCGACGAAACCGCGACTTTCTTCCGCGACCCCGATGGGATGCGTGTGGAAGTCACCGTTTACGAGTGATGGCGCCCGCATCGCGTAGCGTTTCCTAACCGGCCTCTTCGTGGCATGAGAGCGTCATGAAGATAAGGCTACCATCGCTTTTTGCGCCCGCACACTGTGTCCGTCCGGCGCGGCGAAGGACGATTAAAGCTTTGGTATTTAAGGATAATAGGAAAATCTGTAAAAGTGACACGCTGTCACTTTTGTCACTTTTGCACGCGGGGGCACTATGGCCGATCTGGTTCTAGCCACCGACGATACCGGCGGGCCGGAGATCTTCGCGAGCCTTCAGGGCGAAGGGCCGAGCGCTGGGGTGCCGGTCGCGTTCATTCGCCTGTCGCGCTGCAACCTCGCCTGCACGTGGTGCGACACCGCTTACACGTGGCGTTTTGACGGGGACAATCGCCCGCACCGCGATGGCGTCACGTTCGACAAAGCGAGCAATCAGGTGGCGTTCTCGCCCGAGAAAGCCGCCGCCCGCATCGCGGGGCTTGGCCAGAAAAGGCTCGTCATCACCGGAGGCGAGCCTTTGATGCAATGCGGGCCGCTCGCCGATATGCTGGCGATCCTGCCCGATATCGAAGTGGAGATCGAAACCAACGGCACCACGCGGGCGAGCGCGCATGTCGATATCCGGGTCGATCAATACAATGTCAGCCCCAAGCTTGCGCACAGCGGCAACGCGGCGGATTTGGCGATCATCCCGGAGCGCATGGACTTCTACGCCAGCGACCCGAGGGCGTTCTTCAAATTCGTGATCGCCGAACGCGAGGACGTGGATGAAGTTCTGGCGCTTCAGAAGAAGCACTTCATCGCGTCGGACAAGATTTTCCTGATGGCGGAAGGCACGACCAGCGAAGCGCTGCGATCGCGTCAGGAATGGCTCAGCGAGCTGTGCCTCAAACACGGCTTTCGCATGAGCGATCGGATGCACATCCACTTGTATGGCGACACACGCGGAACGTGAGCGCTCTCTTCTTTACCCCTGGCTTCTCCAGCGCACGACCACGCGTTCGACCATTTCGTCGAGATCGCCGTCGCTGTTCCACAGGTCAACGAAGCTGGGGTCTTCGGAAGCCGGGCGTTTGTGCTCTTCCAGCGTGTCAAAGTTGACGCGAACGGGAATAGCGACACCCTCGCCGCAGATAATGCATTCGCGGTTGCGCAGCGCGGGGATGGAGTCGAGAAAGCCGCGCGAACCTTCGGGCATGGCGGATCGCACAAAGGCTTGGTCCCGGTCGTTGTTGAGACGCATGGAGATGATCGTGCCGCACTGCGAGAGAACGCCTTCGGCCAAATCCGACGGACGCTGAGTGATGAGACCAAGGCTGATGCCGTATTTACGGCCTTCCTTGGCGATCCGGCTGAGGATGCGGCCGACCGAAGAGCCGTCCGAATTCCTCTCGTTGGGCACGTATCGGTGCGCTTCTTCACACACCAGCAGGATCGGGCGTGTCTTCTCCTCGCGGCCCCAGATCGCGAAGTCGAACACGAGCCGGCTGAGAACCGCGACAACGGTCGAAGTGATGTCGGAGGGAACCCCCGACACGTCGATGATCGAAATCGGTTTACCGTCGGCCGGCATACGGAACACCTTTGAGATGAACTCGGTCATCGTGTCGCCCACCAGCATGCCGGAGAACATGAATTGGTAGCGCGGATCGGTCTTGAGCTCTTCCAGCTTCTGCTTGATGCGCATGAACGGCACCGAGGACGTCGCTTTGTCAAGCTTGCCCATCTCGTCCTGCAGGATCGTCGAGAGGTCCGAAAGCAGATAGGGGATAGGCGCGTCGACCGTTATCTTGCCCATCGTCTCGGCCAAGCGGTTCTTCGATCGCGCGGCGAGCAGGCATTTGGCCAGAATGTCCATATCGATCTGGCGTTCGTTGCCGCTGCTCGTCAGCATCACTTCGCAGTGCTCTTCGAAATTCATCAGCCAGTACGGCATCTGAAGATTCGAGACGTCGAGAATGTGCCCGGTGTTGCGGAACGCGGATGCGTATTCGCCATGGGGGTCGATCATCACGATGTGACCGTTGGGCGCGGTTTCGCAAATCCGGTGGAGGATGAGCGCGGCGCTTGTCGATTTACCGGTACCGGTGGACCCAAGCAGCGCGAAGTGCTTGCCCAGCATCGCATCGATGTAGAGGCCGGCGCGGATATCCTTGGTCGGGAAGACTTTTCCGATCGGCACGTTGGGGCGTCCATCGCTGGCGTAGATTTGCCGCAAGTCCGCTGTGGTTGCGGGGTAAACCATCGCTCCTGGGACAGGGTAGCGGGTGACACCGCGTTTGAACCCGTGAATGCGGCCGGTCAGCTTTTCTTCCGCGCCTTCACCCAGAAAGTCGATCCCGGCGATCACACCCCCTTCGGTGCGGCGGTCCTTGCGCTGGTCGCGCACGCTGGCGAGCAGCCACGCGTCGCCCACGCGGATCTTGATCTGGCTTCCGACCTGTCCGGCCAACGCAATCGAGGGATCCGCGTCTTCGCAGCATTCGGTGATCCGCTGAAGATCGAAAGCCACCTGAGAGCCCGATCCCGAGATTTCGAGCACAACACCGATGGGCATGGCCGCGTTATCGACGGCGCTTGGGGCCGCCTGACTGCCATGCTCAGGCGTGGGAACCGCGCCCGGTCCTGTAAACCGCTCAAAGTTCTCCTGGCTCATATCGCCCATGCCACGTATTCCATTCCGCCCGCCCCAGCAGGCTTTCCAGTCTTTTCCTTGGCCAAAGCCTTAGGTCGGTTGGGGTTAAAATCGCGTCAACGATACCCGCTGGGGCAAAGCGCATTAGGCGCGCCGAGAAGGCCGAGAATCTGGCCTATCGGCGCGCGAAAAAGCGACCGGCCAAGAGCCCCATGCTTAGGGAAAGGAAGATCGCAAACGCGCCGTAAAGAAAGGAATTGCGATTGGCTTCGAGCACCACGCGTCCTTCGAGGCCCACTTTCACGACGTCAATCTTCGCCGTGGCGCTTGCAACGACGCGGCCATTGGAGATCGCGAAGGTTTCAGCCGTATAGGGGCCCGTGGTCACATTCGACGGCAGGTCAATGCGCGCTTGGTACAGCACGCCTTCGCTGATGCGCACGCCTTGCGGGTCCTCGCTGTACAACCCTTCGCGCTGCCGCATATCCACCAACCCGCGCGCAAATCGAGCTTGCTCAATAGGTTCGATTTCGCCCACGGGGCTGAGCTGGATGAAGCGTGTGCCCAATTCAAAAATGGCCGCCGTGCGTTCATCCACCAACTCATCGACGGGACGGGATGACGCCACAGCGAAAAACGAAGGGGCGGAGCGAAAGTCGCTTGATCCCGCGTTCATCCAGATCCCGGCAAGCCGCTCCTTCTCTCGCATCCGGATGGATTCGGCAGGACCTTTGAGCACGACGACGATATCGTATTCGGGGCTGTCCGAGCCCGGCTCGATCACGGCGCCATACAGCAGCAGGTTTGTGCCCGTGAAACCTTGGCGCACTTCGATGCGCGATTGGCTGACTTCGGGCACCAGGATCGGTTCGCTCTGCGCGGATAGGCACAGAGCTGCGCCAATCAGAAACAACGCTCGCGCGCCCAATGCTGGCTCACGCAGCGCTGTCACAATGCGTCGACCGTGTAAATCTCGTCAGGTTGTACGCCAAGGCCATAGAGCATTCGTAAGGCCACAGCGATGACGATCGCCGCGAGGATCAAACGAAGCACTTCGGGCCGGGCTTTCATCGCCAGTTGCGTCCCGAACTGCGCGCCAAGCACCGATCCCACCAGGAGCAAGCCGGCGAGCACAATATCGACCGCCTTTGTCGTCAACGCGTGCGTCATGGTCGTCACCATGGTCACAAACAGAATCTGAAACAGCGAAGTGCCCACCACGACGTTTCCGCTCATTCCCAAAATGTAGAGCATGGCGGGGACGAGCATGAACCCACCGCCCACTCCCATCAGCATGGTCAATATCCCGACCAGAACACCAAGGATGAGGGGCGCCAGCGGGGAGAGATAGAGGCCCGAGGCGTAAAAGCGCCAGCGGTATGGAAGGCCGGCGACGAGGGGATGGTGCCGACGCTTGCGCGCCTGCTGACCGCCATACGCCGCGTTTACCTTGGGCAGAAGGCCCGCCAGCGCCTCTTGCATCATCAACGCGCCAATCGTGCCAAGCATCAACACGTACAGCATGTTGATGACGACATCGATCTGCCCCACCGATTGAAGCAAGCGAAACAGCACCGCCCCGATCAACGCGCCGACCACACCCCCAGCCACCATGATGGCGCCCATACGGTAATCAACGCCTTTGTTGCGCGAATGGGCCAGAACGCCAGAAACGCTCGCGCCTGTCACCTGCGTGGCTGCCGAAGCGGCAGCGACCGTCGGGGGAATACCGTAAAAGATTAGCAGCGGGGTCGTGAGGAAGCCCCCACCCACGCCAAACAGCCCGGACAAGATTCCCGTCAACGCGCCAAG
Organism: Pseudomonadota bacterium; assembly: GCA_039186235.1. Classification (GTDB taxonomy): domain Bacteria; phylum Pseudomonadota; class Alphaproteobacteria; order Sphingomonadales; family Sphingomonadaceae; genus Erythrobacter. The sequence continues at coordinate 5,549 of JBCDAE010000030.1, forward strand.
CGCGACGAGCACCAGGCCGTTCACCGAAAGATTGGCGATGGGCAGATAGACATCCATGACGCCCCAGCGATTACCTCAGCGGACCGACGCTTGGAAGGCTATCTGTGCATCCAAAGTGGGCTTCTTGCACCACTGTGTTGCAAGATGGCTGAGCCAAAGCCGTTCAGGGCCCTAAAACTGCGTCGAAAGGGTCGCAGCCACTCCCGATTCCGGAGCGGCGTCTCCCCCCACGCGTTCGCGATAATCAATGGAGAATCGCGCAGGCAATTCCCCTATCGACATGTCCAGCCGAAGGGTTGGGCCCACGTCGATACGGTGCGCATCACGCTGCGCCCCGCCCCACGCTCCGGCGCCGACGCTGACACGCAGCGCATCCGGGTTTCGCAAATCGAAGCTTGCCACACGCCGTGCGATCGTCCCCTGTCCGTCGACAAAGGCGGTGTTGCTTTCGCCGCCGACATATCCCGCCCCCGCGTACACTTCACCGGTGAAGCCCCATGGAAGCGAGACTGGTGGCACTTCTGTGATAGCCAGAACGGCTGGCCTTATATCGCTGCCAAACTGATTCTCCGTCGCTCGAACTTCGGCGGCAACACGCACTGGGATCGCGCCAGCCGGGCGCGCGGATACGCCAAAGGCAAGCTCGTTTTCCGGTCGTTCTATCAGCGCGCGATAGGCGCGAAGATAGGCGCGCGGATCGCGGGGGTTTGCAGGAGCAATGCGGTATTGGAGGTTAGCGCCCAGTTGGCTCGCTCCATACACAGGCACTCGACCTTCCGAAATGGGGGCGGACTGCGAACCTTCCCTTCCAAAAGCCCAGACGCCGAGGGACCAGCGCCCCAACGCTGGCTGGTCATTAGGCGATGCCCGATTGGGGATAAAGGGCGGAGAGCCGGGAAGCACCGGCACGTTGGCCTGCCGAATATTGGTTCCGCTCACATTGGATCGCCGCGCCCGCCACGAAGAGCCCCGAAGGTCGGTCTGCAACGCGGCGCGATAGAGTACCTCGTGCGCTCGCGCCATCCCCATTTCCTGCGCACCAAAGGAAGGTCCAGGACCTGTATCCATCGAAAGCACCACCATTCGGCGATGGTCCCTTAGCCCTCCAATTGCGATGCTCCCATCATTCAGTCCGGCTTTTGTGGCCGAGACGAAGATCCCTTTCTCATCAGGCGTATCCGCAGCAAAAATCTGTGACGCCTGGCCCAAGACCTGCGGGACGGAAAATGGGTCTTCCCACAAAGCGGCTCTCCCGATGATCCATGCGGCAAGGACAACACCGAGCGTGGCGAGAGGGCCGCTTATCCGTGAGGAAGAAGAGTCTTTTGGACTCAGATCGGTTAGAGCTTCCCGTTCGGATCCGATCATGCCGAAATCTCTTTGGTATCCACGAGCTTGAACTTCATGCGCTTGAAATGGCCCAGATCAGACATGGCAGGGTGCAAACTGTGCGGCGTCTTGTCCCATTCAACCGCCCGCCCCAAGCGCGTGCCGACATACGCGGCAATGGCGCGGCGACCGGCCAAAATCGCAATGGCGTTGGTCACAGGAATGCGGGCAACGGCAAGCAAACCTTCGCGCCAACCATAGATCTGCGCCGTGAAGCCAACGCGCCAGAAAGCCCGCCAAAAAAAAGCGGCCGAGTTAGCCATCAACAGCCAGAAAAGCAGAGGCGATAAGACGAGCTTTGGTGCCAAACCGACTGAAGAAGCCGCCCAGAGAACAGCTGTCAGCACTAACAGCAGGTAACCCGTGAACAGAACAAGAGCCGTCAACGGACCTCGGCGATCACGCGCTCGCATCCACGTCTCGATCAAGCCACCCGTCCAACCCACGCGATCCCATCCCTGCAATGCGATGCCATGCACCCAACGCGTCTTTTGTCGAACGACACTGGAAAGTGTAGAGGGGAAATAGGCTCGAGTTGCAACGAAAGCCCCGTCCTCACCGCGCGCGCGGATGAAACTGGAAGTGCCGCCCATCGCAGCCACGGAGAGGCCAAGCTCATAGTCTTCGGTCAGCGAGTCCTCTTGAAAGGGTGTGCCATCCAACCGTTGACGCGAAAGATGGTGCAGCGCGCGCCGCGAAATGGCGCAGCCGACACCAGCGGCTGGCAAGGCGGCCCTTAGCGAGCTGCGCACCACCATGCCCTTTGCATGAGCTTCGGCGAACTCCTCGCAATAATGGCTTCCAAGCCAACGACTCTTTGGCTGCGCAATGGGCTCGACAGGCAGTTGCGCAAAGTCCGCATCCCGCGCAATCGCTTCGTCGAGCAACGTCAAACCAGCCGGATCAACCATGTCCTCGGCATCGTGAAAGACGACACAGGAAAACAAACGTCCAGCGCGCCTCTCATCGTCGCGTAACGCCTGGTGAAGACGGTTCAAACAATCGGCTTTTGTGCTCGGACCATCGCGATCATGGATAACGATACGCAGGCGATGCCCAGTGTTGCGACCAGCCACCGAAGCGGCGCGCATAGCCGCCGCGATGGTATCGGGGTCGTTTCGGTAGCACCCGACGTAGATCCGCAGATCGCGTTGAGGCCAAACACTCAGCATGTGGCTAACCGTTGCTCCGATTACGGCCAATTCCTGCCATGCCGGAACAAACACCGCCACAGGACCGTTTAGCGGGCGATCTCTCAGGGTCTCTCGATCAACCTCTGCAATTTTCGCCTTGCCGGTCGACTTGAGCCACAACCAGACGGCGTCAACCAGCACATCATCCAAAGCACCGATCAGGAAGAATACCCCGGCGAAAAGCAGCAACTCATGCTGGAAAAGGGCCAGCAAATGCCAAGAATCGTATTGCCCGAAACCCAAGACAGCCCCTTGGTTGTTGAGAAACAGACGTAACGCGCGGCGAATCGACTTGCAACTGACTCCAGAATTCTAAATGGAAGCGCCCAGCATGACAGAGAAGCCCGTACGCACCCGGTCGCCAGCAAAGGCCTTTTTTGCTCCCGTGCGCGCGCTCTTTGTCAGCGATTCTTCGTCAGGTGTGCTCCTAATTCTCGTGGCCGCGGCGGCCATGCTGGCAGCAAACTCGGCATACGCCACAGAATACAAGCAATTGTTCTACGGTCACTTGCCTTGGACCCCAATCGCCAAGCTCGATGATCTGCATTTGTGGATCAACGACGCCTTGATGGCGGTGTTCTTCTTCGTCGTCGGGCTTGAGGTAAAGCGCGAGATGGTCAGCGGCAGCCTAGCGAATCCCGCGGCGCGGCGCCTTCCAATGGTGGCCGCCTTCGCAGGTATGATCACGCCAGCGATCGTGTATATGCTGGTGTCTGGCGGAGGCGAATACACTCGAGGATGGGCGATTCCGGCGGCCACCGACATCGCTTTTGCGATGGGAGTGCTGGGCATATTGGGAAGCCGCGTTCCCGCCTCTTTGAGGCTCTTTCTGCTCACCGTCGCGATTGTCGACGACATAGGCGCAATTCTTGTGATCGCGCTCTTTTACACCGAGATCGGCTCTCTCAGCTATTTTCTTACATGGATCGGGGCTGCGGCTGTGGTGCTGGCGATCATGTTCGGCCTCAACCGTTTACGAGTGAGCTCCTACTGGCCTTATCTGCTTTTGGGCGTGGTGCTGTGGTATTGCGTTCTGAACACGGGGGTACACGCGACAATCGCAGGAGTGCTGGCGGCGTTCACTATTCCTCTCACAAAGGCGAATGGCGAGCCAATGCTGAGCAAACTCGAACATGGTTTGGCGCCCTGGAGCTCATATCTGATTGTGCCCATTTTCGGCTTCGCAAACGCAGGGGTAGTGTTCGAAGGTATGACCCTTCAAAACCTCGTTGACCCGCTTCCGATTGCCGTGGCCGGGGGCTTGGTGATTGGCAAGCAGGCAGGCATTTTTACGACTGTGTTAATAGCTGACAAGACCGGATTCGCTCCGCGCCCCTCCAACGCCAGTTGGGCCGAGATATGGGGCGTGTGCATCCTGTGCGGCATAGGGTTCACGATGAGCTTGTTTATCGGCGAACTCGCTTTTCCGGCATTTCCCATCCTTAAGGAAGAAGCCAAGATCGGCATTATCATGGGCTCCGCCATTTCGGCGATTTTCGGTTACATTGTGCTTCGCCTGACGACGTCGCACCCTCCAGAAGACTGCGACGATACAGGCAACGTGCCGAGCTAGACCTTACCAGGTCCCAGTGTTCTCCATACTGGCCCAAGGTTCCTGCGGCTCGAGCTTCCCTTCTTGCAAAAGCTCGACGGAAATCCCGTCCGGTGATTTCACGAAAGCCATGTACCCGTCGCGGGGAGGCCGGTGGATCGTGTGCCCCGCTTTAGCCAACGCGGCGCAGGTTTCGTAAATGTTGGCAACCCGATAGGCGAGATGGCCGAAATTGCGCCCGCCGTCGTATTGCTCGGGCTGAGACCCGTCTTCCGGTGGCCAGTTGTAAGTAAGCTCAACCTCGGCCACCCCCTCCTCGCCGGGCGCTGCGAGAAAGATCAGCGTAAAACGTCCCGCCTCCACGTCGAAGCGGCGAACTTCTTCCAATCCGATCAGCTTGAAAAAGTCGACAGTCGCCTGCGGGTCCGTGATGCGGATCATGGAGTGGAGAAACTTGGTCATGGCAACGGCGTCCTGAGGCTCGAAAGGAGAATTTGCCTCACCAAGTACATGTGGGAGACGGCTTGAACAAAGGGCAAATGGAGTATCGGCCTCTTGTTCAAAAACGGTTCATCGCTCAAAATGCACTCCTCGGCGCAGCCAAAAGCAGGAGGACCCGATGAGCCAAGCCGAAACGCCGAACCCTACCCCAGCTACCGCAATCGACCTGAACCAAAGCCCAACGCTGCGTTGGTTTGGCACCGCCGCCATCGCCTCGATCGGATTGATTGTAGGTGGCTATCTGCTCGGCGATGGCTTGCTCCGCGCGAAAGAAGCGGAACGATCGGTTACCGTTCGCGGGCTTGCCGAACGCGATGTGACGGCGGATCTGGCCACCTGGACCATTTCCTATTCGGCGAACTCACCCAACCTTGCCAGCGCGCAAAGCAAAGTGAGGCAAGACACCGACGCCATTCGTGCCTTCTTCAAAGAGCTCGGATTTCCCGAAGACGCGCTGCAACCCACAGGTGCCAACGTTTCCAGCTACACCAATCGCGGCGTGACCACCTTCACCGTGCGCCAACGGCTGTCGTTGCGCACGAAGGATATCGAGCGCGCGCAAAAGGCGGTGGCGCAGCAGTTTGACCTCGTCGGGCGCGGGGTCTTGCTCGAAGAAGGATCGGGGATGAGTTATTCCTTCACCAAGCTCAACGAGATCAAGCCTGAGATGGTGGCCGAGGCGACACGGGACGCGCGAGCCTCCGCGCAGCAGTTCGCCGAAGATTCAGGAGCCGACGTTGGCGCCATCAAGAGCGCCACCCAAGGGTATTTTTCCATCGAAGCGCGCGATGGGTCGAGCGGCGGATGGGGAAAAGCCGACAGCCCGTTCAAGAAAGTGCGCGTGGTGACCACGGTGAACTTCTCGCTCGACTAAAAGGGGCATCGCTTCGTCGCTTTTCTCCCAAGGCCGCTTCCGCGATTGTGTTGCTGATTGGCTCGCGGCGCTCTACTGCCAGCGCAATGCACGCGCTCCAAGTCACGCCCCAATTGCTCCATGTTTGATAGCCTTCGAAACATCTTTGGAAGTCGCCCGGACCCAGACGCGCCCGCGCCGCGTGTGCCTGACGGAACGCGCTATTATGTCATCGGCGATATTCATGGGCGGCTTGACCTGTTTGAAGCGCTGATCGACGCCATCGAAGCCGATGACGAACAACTGCCCAAAGCCGACACGCGCATGATCCTGCTTGGCGATTTGGTGGATCGCGGTCCCGACAGCGCGGGCGTGATCGATCGCGCGCGCCGATGGCAATGCGAGCGAAACGTGCGGGTGCTCGCTGGCAACCACGAAGAGATGTTTCTTAATTCGTTCGCTCGCCCGGATATTCTTCGCCATTTCCTGAAGCACGGCGGGCGCGAAACGATCATGTCCTATGGCCTCTCGAAGAAGCAATACGCCGAGATGTCGCTGGAAGAGCTTTTTGAGGCGATCCTCGTTCTCGTCCCGCAAGGCGACCTTGAGTATATCGAGGGCTTCGAGGACTACATCGTGGCCGGCGATTACATGTTCGTGCACGCCGGGATCGATCCCGCTGTTTCGATTGAGGAGCAGAAGCGCGGGGACCTTTTGTGGATCCGGGATCGGTTTCTCAATTACAGCGGCGCCTTCGAAAAAGTGGTGGTACACGGCCACACGATTTCGGAAACGGTCGTGGATCGCGGGAACCGCGTTGGTATAGACACTGGCGCTTTTCGTTCGGGTGTGCTTACCGCGCTGGTTCTCGAAGGCGATCAAAGGCGCTTTATCCAAACGGCGCAGCCGGGGGGCGGCGATATTGAGATTTCAGGTTACGCAAGCGCTGGCTAGTCGGGGATCCGCAAAGCGGGCGCTGCCCTTGCCGCGCAACAACTAAGGACACGTAGATCAATGAAAATTGCCATGGTGGGTTCAGGCTATGTTGGGCTCGTCTCGGGGGCCTGCTTTGCTGATTTCGGCCATGATGTTGTGTGCATCGACAAGGACGCGGCAAAGATCAGCGCTCTGCACCAGGGTGTCATGCCCATCTACGAACCGGGCCTAGACAGTCTGGTTGCCAGTAACGTTGAGGCTGGACGGCTGACGTTCACGACGGATCTGGGAGAAGGGGTCAAAGGCGCTCAGGCGATCTTTATTGCGGTCGGCACACCCAGCCGGCGCGGAGATGGCCACGCGGACCTAACCTTTGTTCGCGAAGTCGCGCGCGAAGTGGGCGAAAACCTCTCTGACGCTGCGGTGGTGGTGACCAAATCGACCGTGCCGGTCGGCACGGGTGACGAGGTGGAGCGCATTATTCGCGACACCGGCACTCCCCATCAATTCGCTGTGGTTTCCAACCCCGAATTCCTGCGCGAAGGCGCGGCCATCGGCGATTTCAAGCGGCCCGATCGCATTGTGATCGGCGCGGAGGATGATTTTGGGCGCGAGATCATGCGCGAGGTGTATCGCCCGTTGTTTCTCAACGAATCTCCGATCCTGTTCACCGGACGGCGTACGAGTGAATTGATCAAGTACGCCGCCAACGCTTTCCTCGCGACCAAGATCACCTTCATCAACGAAATGGCCGATCTGTGTGAGAATGTGGGCGCGAACGTCCAAGACGTGGCGCGCGGGATCGGCATGGACAACCGTATCGGTCCCAAGTTCTTGAACGCCGGTCCAGGTTATGGCGGGTCTTGCTTCCCAAAAGACACTCTGGCCTTGCTCAAAACGGCTGAAGATTTCGACAGCCCGACCCGGATCGTTGAAGCGGTCGTCAAAACAAACGAAAGCCGAAAGCGCGCCATGGGTCGAAAGGTGGTCGACGCGTTGGGCGGATCGAGCGCCGCGCGGGGCAAGCGGGTGGCTCTCTTGGGACTCACCTTCAAACCCAACACCGATGATATGCGCGACAGCCCAGCCATCGCGATCGCGCAGACCCTGAGCGACGCCGGAGTGACCGTCGCCGCGTTCGATCCCGAAGGCATGGAAATCGCCAAGCCGCTAATGCCGGACGTCCAGATGTGCGCGGATCCTTACGCGGCGATCGAAGGCGCTGACGCCGTCGTGATCGTAACCGAATGGGACGCCTTCCGGGCTCTGGATCTTGGACGCGTGCGCGATCTGGCGAACGAGCCGGTGCTTGTCGACCTCCGCAACATCTATAATCCGGAGGATGTGCGAGGACGCGGCTTCAAATATGCGAGCATCGGCCGCGTTTAGATTAGGCGTTTTCCCTCTGTCGTAGTAGCTTATCTCTGTCCGTTGCGGAACGGGGCATGGTAACCATTGGGGGATAGAGCCGTGCATTTTGCACTTGATCTGATCACAAGCCTGTTTGTGTTGGCGGTGGGTTTCGTCGCGCTTTCCGTCGTGATCTTGTTCTTCATTGATCGCTTTCAGACGACCGACACCGTCCGGCGCAATTATCCGGTCATCGGGCGCATGCGATACATACTGTCCGAGCTTGGCGAGTTCTTCCGGCAATACTTTTTCGCGATGGATCGCGAAGAGATGCCATTCAACCGGGCGCAGCGGGAATGGGTAACGGAGGCTGCGACGGGCAGTTCCACCAATGTGGCTTTTGGTTCGACGCGCAATCTGGAGCCGGTGGGCACGCCGATCTTCGTGAATTGCCCGTGGCCCGTTTTGGACCGGGACGCCGCGCCCTCACGCCCGATGCGGATCGGCGAAGGCTCCGCGCGTATCCCCTATGACGCGCCGTCTTTCTTCAACATCTCCGGCATGAGCTATGGCGCCCTATCTCGTCCCGCGATCACAGCGCTTTCGCATGGAGCGGCCAGAGCTGGGTGCTGGATGAACACGGGTGAAGGCGCGCTCTCACCCTTCCATCTCGAAGGCGGCTGCGACATCGTTTTCCAGATCGGAACGGCGAAGTACGGCGTGCGCGATGAGCACGGCAATCTGAGCGACGATAAGCTGCGCGAAATCGCCGCGCACGAGAACGTGCGCATGTTCGAGATCAAGCTGTCGCAAGGCGCAAAACCGGGCAAAGGCGGCATCCTTCCCGCCGAGAAAGTCAGCGCGGAGATCGCCAAAATCCGCGGCATCCGCGAAGGCGAGGCCTCGATCTCACCCAATCGCCACACGGACATCGCCAACAACGACGACCTGCTGGATATGATCGCCCATATCCGTGAAGTCACCGGAAAGCCGGTTGGCTTCAAAACTGTGGTCGGGGCGTATGGCTGGCTCGAAGAATTGTTCGCCGAGATCAACCGGCGCGGGCCGCAAAGCGCGCCCGATTTTATCACTGTCGACAGCGGCGATGGCGGCACCGGCGCGGCTCCTCTCGCGCTGATTGATAATGTCGGACTGACCTTGCGCGAAGCGCTGCCGATGATGGTCGATCAACGCAATAAGGCCGGCCTCAAAGACCGCACACGCATTGTGGCGAGCGGGAAGCTTGTGACTCCAAGCGAAGTCGCCTGGGCGCTGTGCGCGGGCGCGGATTTCACGATTTCAGCGCGCGGTTTCATGTTTGCGCTGGGCTGTATTCAAGCGATGAAGTGCGACAAAAACACCTGCCCCACGGGTATTACCACGCACGACCCCAAGCTTCAGCGCGGTCTCGATCCGGCGAACAAAGCGGTGCGCGTGGCCAATTTCGTCGCGCAGATGAAAAAGGAAGTCGGCATTATCGCGCACAGCGTGGGGGTGCCGGGTCCGCGTCGGATGAACCGTCATCACGTGCGTTTGGTGTGCGCCGACGGCCTCTCGCGCCCGTTTGACGAGCTTTTCCCTCCCGTGAAGGAGCCGCAACTGGAAACGGCCTAACCCAGTTGTCTGGTGCGGATGCGTCAGGGAGCCTCATAAGCCGGGTTCTGTCTCCGCGTCCGGTATCCGATGGGATAAACCCACCAGACCAAGACCGCGGGGGCAGCCATTCATCTGGGCCGCCTGTTGCCAAGCGGCTCTAGCAGCCAACCCGGGTCTCTCGGCGCGAAACGCACCTGCCGCACACTCCAATAGAAGGGCGGCGCGAGACCCCTATTTGGCCTTGCTCCGGGTGGGGTTTGCCATGCGGGTCTTGTTACCAAGCCCCCGGTGCGCTCTTGCCGCACCCTTTCACCCTTACCTGTGGCCGCCATCTGAAAACAGCGCGGCCCATCGGCGGTTTACTCTCTGTGGCACTTTCCCTCGGCTTGCGCCGGGCGGGCGTTACCCGCCACCCTCGTTTCGTGGAGCCCGGACTTTCCTCGCGCCGAAAACGGCGCGCGGCTGCCTTGGCTCCCTGACGCGAGGTGGGCCTATAGCGCCCTTAACCCGGCATGCAAAGCGAAGCGCCTATTCGGCGCCATCGTCGATCAGGAGATTCCAGATCAATCCCCCAATCGCTGCGCCGATCAGCGGGGCCACCCAGAACAGCCACAATTGCGGAACCGCCGCGGTTTCCGCGTAAAACGCCACACTGGTCGAACGCGCCGGATTCACCGAGGTGTTGGTCACCGGAATGGAAATGAGGTGGATCAGCGTGAGACCCAAGCCAATCGCAATCGGCGCAAAGCCCGCCGGCGCCTTGGCCGAGGTCGACCCCAGAATAATGATCAGGAACATCGCGGTTAGAACCACCTCAGCAACCAGCGCCGCGACCATTGAAAAGCCACCCGGAGAAAGCTCTCCGTACCCGTTCGAGGCAAAACCGCCCGCGCTGAAGTCGGGAGCGCCGCTAGCGATCACATAAAGCGCCCCGGCCGCTACGAACGAGCCCAAGACTTGGGCGATCCAATACGGGATCATTTCCCCCCAGCCGAACCGGCCTGAGACCGCCAAGCCGAGCGAGACCGCCGGATTGAAATGACCGCCCGATATATGTCCGACCGCGTAAGCCATGGTGAGAACCGTCAGGCCAAAGGCCATCGAAACGCCGACAAACCCGATGCCCAATTCCGGAAATCCGGCTGCCAAAACCGCAGAGCCGCACCCGCCAAAGACTAACCAGAATGTTCCGAAAAATTCAGCTGCAAGCTTCTTCACCATATGATCCCTCCCCCTGATGATTGAATGGGTTATTGCATTGCTCTCGGAAAACTCAATCCCAGAAATAGCGTGAGCGCACAGGACGCTAGCCTTGCCAGTCGTCTAGCGCGCGCGTCCCTGATCGCGATCGAGCAAAAGCTGGAACAGGATCGCGCCCAATTGCGCGTCGGGTAAACCCGTGATCTGTTGGGGCCGCCAGCGCCGCTCAAACGCTTCAACCGCTTTGCGCCCCTCGGTTATGTCGTATCCATAGCGTTCCAAAGCCATGTAGAACGAACCTTCGTTGTGGAACGGATCGCCCAGATCCAGCTTCTCGGGCTTGGGAAGGCATAGGCCGACGTGCGCCAGTCGATCCCACGGAAACAGCTCACCCGGATCCACTTTTCGCATCGGCGCGACATCGGAATGGCCAACGACATTCGCGCGCGGGATGTCGTAGTCCTCGACAATGCGCGCGAGCAACGGGATCAGCGCGTCAATCTGGCGTTTATCGAATGGGCGGTATCCGCCGTTCTCCCCTAGGTGACCAGGATGATCGAGCTCGATCCCGACGCTCGCCGAGTTCACATCCTTCGTCCCGCGCCAATAGGATTTGCCTGCGTGCCAGGCGCGCTTCGCCTCCGGCACAAGCTGGGTCACAACACCCTCTTCGCTGATGAGATAATGCGCCGAAACGCCCGCTTCGGGATCGGTCAAGCGATCGAGCGCGGTCTCAATCGGCTTCATCTCGGTGTAGTGGATCACCGCCATCGTGATCGGCAATTGGCGATCGTTGCAATTGGGGGACGGGGCAAGGGCGTGAACCAGCTCGCTGATCTGCATTTCCCCCTTCGACATGCGGCTTATCCGATCATGCCCTCTGGCTCGGGCACCACCGCGCCCAAAACCAACGCGTCCTCCGAAAGCGCGTATTGCAGCCCTCCGCCCATTTCCGCCGCCAGCAGCGCGATCATGTGCGCGGCGGCGGTTCGACTGGTGATTTCGCTGGGATCGATCTCATCGTGAAGCGCGCGACCGATGGTTTCGTCAAAAGCGATTTTGTCTCCCGTCGCGCGTGCGACGATTTCCACGTTGCCATCGCGCCGTTCGGCTCCGATATCGAGCGTCCCGCCCCGCACCAAAGCTTCGAGCGCGATCTGCGAGAGGTTCAGCAGCACTTTTACCGCTGGCTTGGGCAGGCTCGGTTCGGCAATCGCCCAATTCAGCTTCACGCGTTTGGCGTCCGAAGCCAGCGCGGTGATGACCTCCTGCGCCTCTTCCACCGGAACCGCTTCCCCGAAACCCCCAGCCGCGCCAAAGGCCAGACGAAAGAACTTAAGCTTATCGGTGCTGATTTTGGCGGACTGTTCGAGCAGCTCGATCACCTTCGCGCGCATGTCTGCGTCGGTTTCGTCCGCCAGAAGTTCCAAACCATTGGACAAAGCGCCCACGGGCGAAAGCATGTCATGACACAACCGCGAGCACAGCAAGGCGGCTAGATCGGTCGGCGAAGTCATCTTTGGATCGCTCTCCCACGAAGCAATTGCATATTCCTAGGCCGTGTAAGCGGAAAATTCGCGCCCTTCCACCCGGTCGCCTTCATTTGCCCCCAAGCGCAGGACCGTTGAGCGCAGGTTTGAGGACCGTTGAGCGCAGGTTTGATCGGCCTAGGGGGCAGGTCCTAGCCCTCGGATTGGTTATGACGGAGCGATTCAAAACCTTCCCTAGTGTCAAGGAAGAAGCGCACTTCACCCGCACCAGCAATCGCCCATATCTTGCCGTCGCCCGCGGCCTGCGCTTGATCGACGGATGATGGAGCAGGCGGCCCCTCGGGATGCGAATGAAAGTAACCCAGCACGTGTGGCCCGCCTTCGCGCTCGGCGCGATGGGCGTCGATAAGCGCGCGGGGATCAATCTCGAAATGGGTGTGCGGGGTCGAATGGACGTTGCGGGTTTCGACGGCCTCGTCGATCTTGGCCACGCCACTTTCAAGCGCCCCCAAAAGCAACCCGCACGCCTCGCCAGGGTGCGCCGCCTGGGCCGCTCGCGCGATCCGTTCGAGCGCTTGGCTTGTCACTTCGATCTTCATCCCTCATGGCCCTAGCATGTCTTCGGACCAAATCATCAGGGGCACAACGCGTGAGACCGCGCGACTTGATAAGGCGCTGAGCGACGCAACCGATTTCAGCCGCGCGCGGGTGCAGGCGCTGATCGCCGCGGGGGCGGTTATCGTCGGTGGCGAGCCAGCGAGCAGCGCGTCCATGAAAGTCGCTGAGAACACAGCCTTTTCGATAGCGGTCCCGGCAGCGGTGAAAGCCGAAGCCCAGCCCCAGGACATTCCGCTCGATATCGCGTTCGAAGATGAGCACCTGATCGTCGTCAACAAGCCTGCGGGAATGGTGGTCCACCCGGCGGCGGGCAATCCCGATGGAACGCTGGTCAACGCGCTACTGTATCACTGTGCCAAAGACGGTGGGGGCCAACTCTCCGGAATCGGGGGAGTGGCGCGTCCCGGCATCGTGCATCGGATCGACAAAGACACTTCTGGCCTTTTGGTAGTGGCCAAATCGGACTCCGCGCACGAAGGGCTCGCCGCGCAATTCGCTGAGCACAGCGTTCACAGGCGGTATTTGGCGTTGACGGGGGGCGTTCCGCGCCCCTCGGAAGGCACAATCGACGCGCGAATCGGTCGCAGCGACGCGAATCGCAAGAAAATGGCTGTGCTGACAAAGAATTCCTCACGCGGGAAAAACGCAGTCACCCATTATAAGGTGCTGGAAAGCTTCGGCGACGCCGCGCTGATCGAGTGTCGGCTGGAAACGGGGCGAACCCACCAGGTGCGCGTTCACTGCGCGTCAATCGGTCATGCGCTATTAGGAGACCAACTCTACGGCAGAACGCCCAAACCCCTGAAACCGCTGCTGAATCAACTGGGATTCGCCCGGCAAGCTCTGCACGCGGCGGAATTGGGGTTTTTGCATCCGATTACGGAGCAAGTCGTATCATTTTCGGCGTCCACACCGAAGGACATGCAGGAACTGATCGACGAACTTGGTCGTTCTAATCGATGAAAGTTGCGGGAATTTCCGACAACTTGGTCTATAAGTAACCGTGTGGCCCGAAACATCGGATGCCCATTAGGGGTCCGACAAAGCGAGGTCGACGCAAGAAAGGTTAGGGAAGAAGTGAGTAAATCAACTCAAATAGTCCCGGCGCTGAGCGGAGAGCAAAGCCTCAACCGCTATCTGTCGGAAATCAAGAAATACCCCGTGCTGACGGCTGAGCAGGAATACATGCTCGCCAAGCGTTATGAAGAGCACGAAGATCCCGAAGCGGCTTCTCAGCTGGTCTCCAGCCACCTGCGCCTCGTGGCGAAAATCGCCATGGGTTATCGCGGCTATGGCTTGCCGGTCTCCGACCTCATTTCGGAAGGCAATGTCGGCCTGATGCAAGGCGTGAAGAAATTCGAGCCCGATCGCGGTTTCCGCCTCGCGACCTACGCGATGTGGTGGATCAAGGCGAGCATCCAGGAATATATTCTGCGCTCATGGAGCCTTGTCAAAATGGGCACCACCGCGGCTCAGAAGAAGCTATTTTTCAACCTTCGCCGGATGAAGAAGCAGCTCGAAGCCTACGAAGACACCGACCTGTCGCCGGATGACGTGACCAAGATCGCGACCGATCTGGGCGTGCCGGAGCAGGAAGTCGTCAACATGAACCGTCGGATGATGATGGGCGGCGACGGCTCGCTCAACACGCCGATGCGCAATGGCGAAGACGGCGCGGGCGAATGGCAGGACTGGCTCAAGGACGACGGTCCGCTGCAAGACGAAACTGTGGCCGACGCCGAAGAGGCGCAGGTGCGGCACGAAATGCTGCAAGAAGCGATGGGCTCTTTGAACGAGCGTGAGCAACACATTCTCACGGAGCGTCGCCTGACGGAGAAGCCGCAGACTCTGGAAGAGCTTTCCCAGGTTTACGACGTCAGCCGCGAACGTATCCGACAGATCGAAGTGCGCGCGTTTGAAAAGCTGCAGAAAGCGATGCAGCGCATCGCGGGCGAACGACTGTTGCCGGGCGTGGCGTAAGCGCCAAGTCCTAACGTTGATCAATCAGACCCGGACGCCCCCTTGGCCTCCGGGTCTTTTTGCAAAGTGAGTTCGCCTAGCGGGGGCAGTTTGAGCATCTCGCTGGCGAACCGGTACATATCGGTGTCGGAGTTTATGGCGCAATATCCGGTCGCCCAGATATCCATCCCCATGACTTCCCTATAGGCCCCAATTGGGCATTGCCGCTGCAGAACGGTGAAGGTTTCGACAAGGTCTTCATTCAACTCACGCGCCAAAAGCACATAGTCGCTTCCAGGCACGAAGCCTTCCTGCAAAACCCAAAGCTCGCGTGCAGGATCATCAACATCTTCATCGCCTATACGAACGAAAAGGCCGCGAGAGAATTCGCCCTCTTCCAGATCCGCTTTGGTATCGGAGTTGTACAGATTCGCTGCGCAGTGAAAGACGCCGTAATTGCGGATTCTCAGCCACCATTCGTCGGAGGATTCGCCGGCTGGATTGGGTGTAAACTTCCAATCGCCAAACGAGACACGCGAGGTACACCCCGCAATCGCATCTTCCGGAACAAATGCGCGCGGCCACAGCTCCTCAAAGTCGAAGTTGTAAATGGGCAAATCAGAGTGAACTCTGACAGCGCCAAACTCAGCATCCTGCGCCAAAACTGGAGTTGGCCACCCAGCGAACACGGCTAGCGCTGGAAAGAGAAAGCGCATTCAGCTCGCCGGTGCCAGATCCAGCACCGCCGCGATCATCGCGCGGGTTCCCAACGTCACACTTTCGCGGGGGGCGATCTTGAACAGGGGAGAATGGTGCGAGGGCACGCGCGGGCCGCCCGCTTCGGCGGCGTCGAACGCGGCTTTAGGCGTTCCGCCGACAGCAAAGTAGTAGCCCGGAACGCCCAACTCATCGGCGACGAAATAGGCGAAATCCTCGGCGCCCATCCCCAATTGCTCGAAGTCTTTGAAGGTCTCCTGGCCCAGATCGCGCTTCATCACGCCGTTCAGGCGCTTAGCCAGGGGGATGTCGTTATAGGTGACGGGTGTGCCCTCAGACACGATAACCTTCACCGGCAGATCCTCGGGCAGGCCATGGGCGACGCCGGTGTTCTCGGCAATTCGCTTGATCGAGGCGAGCAGCTGCGCGCGGACCTTTTCGTCGTTGGCGCGCACGGTCAGCTGCAGGCGCGCTTCGTCCGAAATGATGTTGTGCTTAGAGCCCGCCTGGAACGAACCCACAGTGATGACGGCGGGCGACAAGGGGCCGATTTCGCGGCTCACCACGCTTTGCAGGCCGGTGACGATCTGGCTCGCAATATAGACCGGGTCGCGGCCCATATGCGGGCTCGCGCCGTGCGCGCCGATGCCCGGCACGATGATGTCGACCGAATCCGCGCTCGAATACTGGATGCCCTCAGCCGCCGAAACCTTACCGGTTTCCAGCACGCTCGAAACATGGAAGGCGAGCGCGTAGTCGGGCTTGCCGAACCGCTCATACAGGCCATCGGCGAGCATCGCCTTCGCGCCGCCCACGCGTTCTTCGGCGGGCTGGACAATGAACATCAGCGTTCCCGACCATTTGTCTTTCATCGCCATCAACTGGCGCGCGGTGCCCACCATCGAGGTGATGTGCACATCGTGGCCGCAGGCGTGCATAACCGGGTATTCCTTGCCGTCCTGACCCACCTGGGTGACGACCGAGGCGTAATCGAGACCTGACTTCTCTTCGACGGGCAGGCCGTCCATGTCCGCTCGCAGCAGGATCAGCGGTCCCTCGCCGTTCTTGACCATGCCCACGACGCCCGTCCCGCCTACATTCTCGGTGACCTCCAGTCCCGCGTCACGCAGTTCCTGCGCCATTCGCGCCGCGGTCTTGTTTTCGAGGAACGAAAGCTCCGGGTTCCTATGAAAATGCACGAACAGCGGTTCGAGATAGCTGTCGTAGTCGGCATCCACCGACGCCGCGATTTCCTCCATATTGGCGAAAGCGGGCGCCGCCATCGATGCGGTGGCGAGCGCGATGGATGCGGCAGCGGTGCGAAGGATGCGCATGATTTGGTCCTCAATGGTCTTTCTTTGACGTAACGAAGCACGCCGCCGCCTTGCGCGCAAGCCCGCCTTGATTGCCCTTGGTCGACACGGCCCCTAGATCGGCATGCATGCAACGCCTTGGCATGTTCTTTCTGCGCCTGATCGCCCAAATCCTCCTTTGGTTCATCGGGCTAAGCCTCGCTCTGGTGATCCTATTCACCTTTGCGCCGGTTCCGACCACCGCGACCATGCTGATGGATGAAAACGGCGCAACCCGCGATTGGGAACCGCTCGAAAGCGTTGATCCCAATCTGGTCGCGGCGGTGATCGCTGCGGAGGACGCCCGATTTTGCGAACATGGCGGCTTCGACACCGAGGCGATCCTCAAAGCGGCGCAAGAGAACGCGAAAGGTGGCCGCGTTCGCGGCGGATCAACCATCACACAGCAAACGGCCAAGAACGTCTTCCTCTGGCAGAATGGCGGCTACGGGCGAAAAGCGCTTGAAGCTTGGTTTGCGTTTTGGATTGAGAAAGTGTGGGGCAAGCGGCGGATCATGGAGGTGTATCTGAACGTCGCGGAAACGGGCATCGGCACCTATGGCGCGACGGCCGGGGCCGAGCGCTACTTCGGCAAATCGGCGGCGCGCCTCACCCCTTCAGAGGCCGCACGGATGGCCGCCGCCCTTCCCCAACCCAAGAAACGCAGCGTTCGCAATCCGACCGGCTGGCTCGCAACGCATGGCCGCCGCATTGAGCGCGATCTGGTCGATGTCCAGCAGCAAGGCCTTGATGATTGTGTGTATCAATAAGGGGTTGCGTGGCCTTGCACGCTCTATGGCCATTGACGAAGGCGGCCCCTATCGGCAATTGCGCTTGATTATGGGGAGCTACCTTCCACCCGCGCAGCCCAGCGGCGCGTTAGGCCTGATCGCATGAGCGGTCCCGCCCCTTCGCCCGATCCAACCGACACCGCGTCCCAGGCCCGTGAGGCCTTGCGCGCCGCTATGGTGCGCCTCGCCGAAGGTGACAGCGCCGCTCTGGAAGAGATATACTCGGCGACGCGTGTGAAACTGTTCGGAATTTGCTTTCGTATCTTGGGCGATAGAAAGGAAGCGGAAGACGCCTTGCAAGACGTCTATGTAAATCTTTGGCAACGCGCGGATCGTTACGATCCGGAGCGCGCAAGCCCGATCAGCTGGCTCGCCACGTTCGCGCGCAACCGCGCGATTGATCGCTTGCGCACGGGCAAAGTCCGTTCGGGCGCGGTTCCCGTCGAAGAGGCTTCGCCACTTCCCGACGAGGCACCGCTCGCCGACGCTCTGCTGGTTGACGCGGAGCGGGACGCGCAGATTCACAAATGCCTGAAAGGGTTGGACGACAACGCCCAGACCTATATTCGCGCGGCCTTTTTCGAAGGACGCACCTACGCGCAGCTGGCCGAAACCGCCGATGTGCCGCTCGGCACAATGAAGAGCTGGATCCGACGCGGCTTGATGAAACTGCGCACTTGCCTCGAGGCGAGCGAGAGCGAAGGGGACGCGGCGTGACCGACACCCCCGAAAACGCACCCGAAAACGAAGTGGATCGCGAGCGTATTCTGGCGGCCGAGTATTCGCTCGGTCTGCTCGAAGGTGAGGAACTGCTTTCCGCGCGCGGCCGCATGGCCAATGATCCCGAATTCGCCTGGCGTCGCCAATGGTGGGACGATTGGTTTGTCCCGCTGACCGACGACGTCGCGGGAGCCGAACCAAGCGCGCATGTGTGGGACGCGATCTCGGCGCAGGTGCAGCCGCGGGCTTCCAGCGACCCCGCCGACGCCTCTAATGTGGTACTGCTCGATATGGAGCGCCGCGTGCGCCGCTGGCAATGGACCGCGGGTGTCGCAAGCGCCGCCGCCGCCGTGACCTTGGCCCTGTTCGCGACCACGCCGAGTGTGGATCCACTCCCCGACGCCGCGCCAACTTTGGCCGCCGCTCAATCGCCCTTGATGGCTTCTATTCCTATTGGTGAAACGCCGCTGCGCTTAGGCGTGACCTTCTTGCCGGCTTCGGATGAAATGCTGGTCTCCGCCTCCGGTCTCTCCGCCGATGGCGTGCACGATCACGAACTCTGGCTGGTCCCGGCGGATGGCAGCGCGCTGCAATCGCTGGGCGTTGTGGTTCCCGGCCAAGAACGGCGCGTGGTTTTGCCTGAGAGCGTTGCGCAAAACATGGATGCGGGCGTGGCGCTGGTTCTCACCCGGGAGCCGATTGGCGGAAAACCCGAGGGCGTCGAGGCTGGCCCGGTGGTCGCGCAAGGGGCTTTGGACGCCGTCTGATCCGGCCTCCACTCGCCGCTGAGCCGGAACGCGCAAACGCGGAAATTTGCAATTTTGCAATAATTATTCACACTCATGCATCTGACTTGAGAAGCATTGCGTAACTCGGGCGCAAGATCGGGAGGACTTGCAGTAACAAAGGAGAATGCAATGATCTCGATCCCGACACATTTTTCCACCTTGGGCAAGGCCGCCGTACTGGCGATCGCAGTCGCTTCCACCAGTGTCATTGGTTTTGCACCTGAACCAGCTCTGGCTCACCACAAGCGTTCCAAGGCCCAGGCCGATCTCGTGGACACCGCTGCCAAAAGCAAAGTTCACAAGACGCTTGTCGCCGCCGTTCAGGCCGCTGACCTCGTCGACACGCTCAAGAGCCCTGGTCCCTTCACCGTCTTCGCGCCGACCGACACCGCGTTCGCCAAGCTTCCCGAAGGCACCGTTGCGACCCTGGTGAAGCCTGAGAACAAAAGCACGCTCAGTGGAATCCTGACGTATCATGTTGTCGCTGGCCGCGTGCGCAGCAGCGATCTGGTGAACTTGATCAATACGAGCGGCGGCGAAGCCAGGATTGAGACGGTTGCCGGCGGCACGCTCACTGCGCGTCTCTCAGGCAAGAACATCGTTATCACCGACGCCAAAGGACGTGTCACTGCGGTCACAAAGGCTAACGTGACGACCTCTAACGGCGTCATCCACTTCACGGATGGCGTGTTCCTCCCGGCCTGATTTACCCGGTCGATAGCTCGCGCCGGTCTTTCGATCCCATCCTAACCGGGACCGGCGCGAGCCATTCAACGGCCTCAGCCCTATTCGCTCACCCCAAGCAAAACACTCTCGCAAAGTCTGCATCTGGGCGCCGGGTCATCCCGTACCTCTGGCGCAAGATCGGGGGGCTTGCGATACACTAAGGAGACACTCAATGACCTCGATCCCTACCCGATTTAAGACTGCCCTTCTCGCGGGCCTGGCGGCGACCGCCAGCCTGACGGTCGCCGCTCCCGTGCTCGCTGAAAGCGCGCAGGAAGCCAACGCGCCCGACATCGTCGCGACCGCCATGAGCACCGGCTCGCACGAAACGCTCGTCGCCGCCATCAAGGCCGCCGGACTGGTTGAGACGCTCCAAGGCCCTGGCCCTTTCACGATCTTCGCTCCGACCGATGACGGTTTTGCCAAGCTGCCCGAAGGCACCGTGGCCACACTGGTGAAGCCTGAAAACAAGGCGACCCTCACTAAAATCCTCACCTACCACGCTGTGGCCGGCAAAGTGACCGCTGAAACGCTGATCGGCCTCATCGAAGCCGGTAACGGTTCCGCGAGCGTCGACACGCTGGCTGGCCAGACACTTACCGCGCGCGTCGTCGACGGGAGCGTTGTCATCACCGACGCCAAGGGCGGCACCGCTACCGTAATCGCCGCCGACGTCATGACGTCGAATGGCGTTATTCATGTGACCGACGGCGTCTTTCTTCCCGCCTGATCCGTAACTCACCTACAACTTAGCGCTACCCCACCGTTCCCATCCTCCCACTCGGGGTGGCGTGATCCAAGACCCCGCTCGGCGAACCTCCATCGCCGGGCGGGGTTTTTCTTTAGGGACGGCTATAGCTTGCTGACGGAGCCTGATAGGCTGCTGAGAGTGCGCCGCACGCAAGAACATGTTGGGAGTCGATATGGCGTTTCGAGTAGTCATTCCGGTTTTTGATGGGGTCACGCAATTGGACTTCAGCGGCCCCGCGCAGATGTTCGCCAAAGTGCCCGATCTCGATCTGTGCATCGCTTCAAAAGACGCAAAGCCCGTGGAGACGGACAGCGGATTTGATGTGGTCGCTCCGTACACTTTCGCGGACTGTCCGGCTGCGGATCTGATTTGCGTGCCGGGGGGCGGCGGCGTCATGAACGCGATCAAGGATCCCTACTTTCTGAGCTTTGTCGAGCGTCAGTGCCAACAAGCCAAATACATCACTTCTGTGTGCACGGGCATGTTTGCCTTGGGCGCTCTGGGTCTTGTGAAAGGCCGCAAGGTGACAACCCACTGGGGCTACACCGATGTCATCTCCGATTGCGGTGGGATTTACACCGAGGGCCGCGTGGTGGTGGATGGCAACCTCATAACCGCAGGCGGTGTCACCTCGGGCGTGGACTTCAGCCTCACCGTGATCTCGGAAGTCTTCGGCGAAGAGACTGCGAGGTTGATCCAGCTGGCCATGCAGTACAACCCGCAGCCGCCCTTTGAGAGCGGCCACCCCAGCGTCGCGACCTCCGAGACACTGGCGCAGGCAAACACGCTGTACGCCGACCGCGCACAGCGCATGCGAGAAACGCTGCAGTCGGTAAAGCGCGGCTAGTCCGAGAGCGCAAACTCCACCGCCGCCGCGCAATGCAGAGCGGTGGTGTCGAACAGCGGCAATAGGCTGTCTTCGGGCTTCACAAGCAGCATAAGTTCGGTGCAGGCGAGCGCGATGGCTGTGGCGCCTTTGGCATGCAGTTGAGCGATAAGGTTGCGCGCGTAGTCTTGAGATGCATCGCGCACTTGCCCGGCGCACAGTTCTTCAAAGATGATGCGGTGAAGTTCTTCGCGTTGGCTCTTTTCGGGAATGAGAGTCTCGATCCCGTGCTGCGCCAAACGCTCTGCGTAAAAGGGCTGCTCCATTGTAAAGCTTGTGGCGAGAAGGCCCACCCGCGCATGACCCTCCCGCTTGAGCGCCGCGCCCAAGGGGTCAGCGATATGCAAAAGCGGCGCGGATATCGCGGCTTCCACCGCCGGGGCCACGAGGTGCATCGTGTTGGTCGCGATCAGGATCACATCCGCGCCCGCGCGCTCCAGCCCCGCCGCCGCGCGGCCCAATTGCGCACCAAGCTCATCCCATTCGCCCGCGGCCTGAAGCCGCGCGATCTCGGCAAATTCGAAGCTGTGTAGAAGGATCTTGGCCGAAGCGATCCCGCCAAAGCGATCGCGCACGCCCCTGTTGATCAGCGCGTAATACTGCGCCGAGCTTTCCCAGCTCATGCCGCCAAGGATACCTATGGTTTTCATGGAGTGGTGCTCTAGCCTCGATGCGAGGCGAAGCGAATAGCGGAACTAGGACTGTTGGCGCGCCCAACGGGTCAAAAGCCTAAGGACAAACGCTTGGGCGCCGACGACGACGACGCTGGCCACGATCACGCCCACACTTGGATCGCCGTTGATATGCTCGGGAGGCACAACGCTGGGCAGAGCGAAGATGAGGCCGAGGATCGCCAGAAAGATGGCTGGACTGAGCCAGATCATGAGCCAGCGCGGCCCATAGGCCGTTGATTCAAGATTTGGGCCAAAATGGCGGGGCAACCTATCGAAGTCGGCGAAACGGTAATGCGCCCAGATCGCCGAACCGATCAGGATTAGGCACGCTCCGCCGGCAAACAGCGCGGCGGTGCCAGCGTCCATCAGGCCGCTGCTTCCTTCTCGCCCTTCTCATCGTCGTTGGAGACGACCTGGATCGGTTCTTTCTTGCCTTCGACCACATCGCCATCGATCACGACTTCGCTGACATTCTCCATGTCGGGAAGGTCGAACATCGTATCGAGCAGAATACCTTCGACGATAGAGCGCAGGCCACGCGCGCCGGTTTTGCGCTTGATCGCGCGTTCGGCGATGGCTTTGAGCGCTTCATCGGTGAAGGTGAGGTCCACATCCTCAAGCTCGAACAGCTTGCTGTATTGCTTGACGATGGCGTTCTTCGGCTCGGTCAGGATGGTGACGAGCGCGTCGACATCCAGATCGTGCAATGTGGCGATCACGGGCAAACGGCCCACAAATTCGGGGATCAGGCCGAACTTGAGCAGATCTTCGGGCTCGCTCTTTTCGAGCAATTCGCCGACCTTGCGTTTGTCTGGATCCGCGACATGCGCGCCGAACCCGATCGAACGCTTCTGCAGGCGATCCGCGATAATCTTGTCGAGGCCCGCGAACGCGCCGCCGCAGATGAACAGGATGTTGGTCGTGTCCACCTGCAGGAATTCTTGCTGCGGATGCTTGCGCCCACCCTGCGGCGGCACCGAAGCCGTGGTGCCTTCCATCAGCTTGAGCAGCGCTTGCTGCACGCCCTCGCCCGAAACATCACGGGTGATTGAGGGGTTCTCGGCCTTGCGCGTGATCTTGTCGATCTCGTCGATATAGACGATGCCGTGTTGGGCTTTTTCGACGTTGTAGTCGGACGCCTGAAGCAGCTTCAGGATGATGTTCTCAACGTCCTCGCCCACGTAGCCCGCTTCGGTCAGCGTGGTGGCGTCGGCCATAGTGAACGGCACATCAAAGGTACGCGCCAGCGTTTGCGCCAGCAGCGTCTTGCCGGTGCCGGTTGGACCGACCAGCAGAATGTTGGATTTAGCAAGCTCAACGTCGCCCGCTTTGCCTGAGTGGTTGAGACGCTTGTAGTGGTTGTGAACCGCAACCGAGAGATTCCGCTTCGCCGAGTTCTGCCCGATTACATAATCGTTGAGCGTTTCAAAAATCTCGCGCGGGGTGGGAACCTCGCCCTCTTTCTTGCCGCTCAGACCGGCTTTCGTTTCTTCCCGGATGATATCGTTACACAGTTCAACGCACTCATCGCAGATAAAGACCGTAGGCCCTGCGATCAGCTTGCGCACTTCATGCTGCGACTTCCCACAGAAGCTGCAGTAAAGGGTGCTTTTGCTGTCCGATCCGCTCAATTTCGTCATTCCTGCTTTCCTCGAATCCGAGAGAGACTCGCTTCGTGCGCCGCTCGTGGATTCGCAAACAATATAAGCCGCGACGTATGAATCAATGTTTGGCGCGGTATTTTTGGGTCCATTCAGGTGGGTAAGACCCACCCGTCTGGAGCTGTTCTTCTTACTCTGGCGCGCCGCCCGAGCCCTCTGGCTCGCCGTCGCTATCGGATTCGGGCCGTGTTTCGAACACTTCGTCCACCAGCCCGAATTCCTTGGCTTCCTCGGCTTCCAGGAAGGTGTCGCGGTCCATCGCCTTCTCGATTTCCTCAAGGGTGCGACCGGTGAATTGCACGTAAAGATCGTTCATCCGTGTGCGAATGCGCAGGATTTCGCGCGCCTGAATTTCAATATCCGAAGCCATACCGCGCGCGTCGCCCGAAGGCTGGTGCACCATCACGCGCGCGTTTGGCAGAGCGACTCGCATACCGGGCTCACCCGCGGCCAGCAGGAAGCTTCCCATCGACGCAGCCTGCCCCATCACCACGGTCGAAACGCGCGGGCGGATATACCGCATGGTGTCGTAAATCTGCAGACCAGCGGTCACAACGCCGCCGGGCGAGTTGATATACATGCTGATCGGCTTGGACGGATTTTCGCTCTCAAGGAACAGCAACTGCGCGGTGATAAGCGAGGCCATGCCGTCTTCGATCTGGCCGGTCACAAAGACGATGCGTTCGCGCAGCAGGCGCGAGAAAATGTCAAAGCTGCGCTCTCCCCGGCTGGTCTGCTCGACCACGACGGGCACCAAAGCGCCGGTCACAGGGTCGCGCGTAAACTGGCCCTGAGAGCCAAAAGTGTCGCCTTTATCGCCGAACAGATCGATCATGGGGGAGTGGTCCTTTTACCGAGTGGACTGGCTATTTCGGGAACCCGCGCGAATTGTTCAAGGGCCTTAACCAAAAGGCGGGCGATTAGGTTGGGCATAGCCGCCGAGCGCACCCCGTTTATGGCCCCTTGCGCATAGCCCCACGAGCGGCAAGAACACCCGCCATGATCACACTGCACCGCGCGCCGCGCTTTATCGCTCCAAGTCTCACCACCATCGCCTTCGTCACCGCCGCTACGGCGTTCGGTCAAAGTGAAGAAACCTCAGCGTTCGACGCCGAAGCGGACATGGCCCAGCGCATCGCGCAGATCGAAAAATATGACGACGGCCCCGATGGCATCAACGCCGTGATTGTCCATTCACTCACGGCTGGCTTCAAGGCGCGCGAAGCGGCGGGCACAGGCCCGCTCAACGGACGCAGCGTGCTCGTCAAAGACAACATCGACACCGAAGAATGGGCGACCACGGCGGGAAGCCTCGCCTTGCGGTATAACTTCACCCGTCGCGACGCCCCGATGATCGCCAATCTGCGCGCGGCGGGCGGTGTGGTTCTGGGCAAAACCAACCTTTCGGAATGGGCCAATATCCGCTCGGACAACTCGACGAGCGGGTGGAGCGCGGTGGGCGGTCTGACCCGTAATCCGCACGCGATCGATCGAAATTCCTGCGGGTCTTCCTCGGGCAGCGGAGCGGCGGTGGCGGCGGGCATGGCGTGGGGTGCGATCGGCACCGAAACCAACGGTTCGATCACCTGCCCGGCTTCGATCAACGGCATTGTCGGCTTCAAACCCAGCGTCGGGATCGTCAGCCGCACGCATGTTGTGCCGATTAGCTCGACACAGGACACCGCCGGCCCGATGACACAGACAGTCTATGACGCGGCGCTTTTACTAAGCGCCATCGCCGGCGAAGACCCGGCGGATACAGCGACCGTGGATGCGCCGCGCGTGGCCGATTACACCGAAGGCCTGACCGAGTATTCGCTCAAAGGCGTACGGATCGGGGTGATGGTCAACCAGTTGGGCAATCGACAGGATTTGCGCGATGTGTTCGACGTGGCCCTGGAAGATCTGGAGCGCGCCGGGGCGGAACTGGTCCCGATCGAGTTTGAGACCAATCGAGAGATGTTCCGCGACAGTTTCACCGTGCTGAAGTTCGAACTGCGCGAAGAGATGGGCAAATACCTCGCCTCCATCCCCGAATTCAGCGACGGCGAGACGCCGCGAAGTCTTGCCGATTTGATCGCGTTCAACGCGGCCAACGCCGACACCGAGATGCGATGGTTTGGTCAGGACATTTTCGAAGAAGCCGAAGCGACGACCGATCGTGAGGCTTACGAGACCGCCCGCGAAAACGCGGTTCGGATTGCGGGCGAAGAAACCCTTGATGCGATCTTGGCCGAAAACGACGTGCAATTTCTCGTGGCGCCCACGCGCGGCCCCACCTGGACGAGCGATCTGGTGAACGGGGACAACTTCAACGGCTCGGTAGGCTTCGGTTCCCCCGCTGCGATTGCCGGCTATCCGCACCTGACCGTGCCGATGGGGGCGATTGAAGGTCTCCCGGTGGGGATCAGCTTTTTCGGCGCCAAATGGGCCGATCATGAAGTCCTGAAGCTGGGCTCCGCCTACGAAAAGGCGCGGACAGCCACGCTGCCCACGCCTTCGTTTGAACGGTGGAAGCCAGAGGACTAAACGTGAGCTCCCGCGCAGGCGGGAGCCTTTCTCTGACAAGCACGAGGCCCCCGCCTGCGCGGGGACTCGCGAGTGCGATTAGGCTTTAGTCGCCGGAGCTTTCTTAGCCGCAGGCTTCTTGGCGGGCGCCTTCTTGGCCGCCGGCTTCTTCGCGGCGGTGGTCGCCGGCGTCTTCGCCCGCGCATTCTTAGCTTCAGGCATCTTTGCTGCGGTTGAGGTGGTCGC
>JBCDAE010000031.1:0-26812 GCA_039186235.1 Pseudomonadota bacterium
CGGGAGGCCTGGCCCCCGTGACTGAAAGGAACTTACAATATGCCTCGCATCAAACGCGGCGTGACCACGCGCGCCAAGCACAAGCGGATCCTCGATCAAGCCAAGGGCTATCGCGGCCGCCGCAAGAACACCATTCGCATTGCGCGTCAGGCGGTCGAGAAGGCCGGCCAGTACGCCTATCGCGACCGCAAGGTGAAGAAGCGCAGCTTCCGCGCGCTTTGGATCCAGCGCATCAACGCGGCTGTCCGCGCTGAAGGCTTGACTTACTCGCAGTTCATGCACGGCGTGAAACTGGCGGGTATCGAGCTTGACCGCAAAGTGATGGCGGATCTCGCTATGAACGAAGAAGCGGCGTTCAAGACGATCATCGCTCAGGCGAAGGACGCGCTGCCCGCGTAACCTCTCGCCTGCGAAGTGACGATCAAAAAGGGGCGGCCTCGGCAGGGGCCGCCTTTTTCGTTTCGGGATCCTTCGCGGGTGCAAGCCAGTGGATTGTATAAATCCGACAATTGGCTTGTAAGCCCGCGATAAAATTGGCAGTCTTTTGCCGCTATGGGGGGCTTTCAGACTAGTCGGCAGGAGCAAACCGCGCTTAGATATAAGGTGCGCAGCCGCTTCCATACCCCACCGAAACAGTTCGATGGCTGCTTTACCACCTTTTATCACCTCTCGCTCGATATCCCGGGGGCCGGGACCATCACTGATTATCTCCAGCCGGAATGGGGCAACATTCGCTTCTTTTCGGGCAGCGCGCCGGACGCGTCGATCGGGAAAACGCGCGTCAGCGGTGTGTCGTTCGGGGCAACCGGGCCGAGCTCACTGCCCTGCCGATTTGAATTGGGCAGCTCGCAAATGTGGGGCATTGGCTTCCTGCCGATGGGTTGGGCGCGGTTTATCGACACCCACGCCTATGACCTCGCTAACCTGGTGACCGATGGCGCAAAGCATCCCGCCTTTGCGAAGTTTGATGCGCTCTCTCCGGTCTTGACCGACCCCGAAGCGAGTATCGAAGAGCAGTTCAACCACATTGTCGCAACGCTCACCCGCCTGATGAGGCCAAGTCGCGATGAAGAGAAGATCCGCCGGGTTCACCAGGCCCTGGTCGACGGACAGTGTGTGACGGTGTGCGAGCTGGCGGACCGGTGTGCCATCAGCGTTCGCACCCTCGAGCGCCTTTGCCGACGTTATTTTGGCTTCACGCCCAAATTGCTCATGCGGCGGCAACGTTTCATGCGCAGTCTGACGAGCTTTATGCTGCATCAAGAATCGCGTTGGACCGAGGCGATGGACGCCGACTACCATGATCAGGCCCAATTTACGCGCGAGTTTCGCGAATTCATGACCATGCTTCCGAGCGATTACGCCGCGCTGGAGCATCCGATACTGGCGTCGTTCATGGAAGCGCGCGCCAGAGTCTGGGGAAGCGCTGCACAAACGCTGGACGCGCCAAATGATCATTCTGAGGCATTATCGAGTTAGACGCCGCGCACTCTTTGCAAGTGCGCGCGAATGGCGCTAGCGGCCACTTCGTCATGACTGATATCGAATCCCAGAAGGGCGTCGCCCTTGAAGCTGTCGCATCCGTTCAGACGCTAGACGCGCTCGAGGAGCAACGCGTCACCGCCTTGGGCAAGAAAGGCTGGGTGAGCCTCGCGCTGAAAACACTGGGTCAAATGAGCCCGGAAGAACGCCAAGAAGCTGCGCCCGCTATTCAGGCCGTGCGGGCGGAGATTGCTGCGGCGATTGACGCCAAGAAGGCTACGCTTGAGGCGGCCGCTCTCGAAGCGCAGCTGGCTTCTGAAAAGCTCGACCTGACCCTGCCGGCGCCAGAGAGTCCCAAAGGCTCAATCCACCCGGTGAGCCAGGTGATGGACGAATTGGCGGAGATCTTCGCTGACCTCGGTTTTGCGGTCGCGACCGGCCCCGAAATCGAAGACGATTGGCACAACTTCACCGCGCTCAACATGGATGAAAGCCATCCCGCGCGCGCTATGCACGACACGTTCTATTTTCCTGATTCGGTATCATCGAACATGGCCGGGGCATCGGCCCAGACGGCTTCAGAGGGCGCTGGATCGGCGATGACGGATCGAGATCACGCGCAATCGCTGCAAATGCTTCTGCGCACGCACACCTCGCCGGTGCAGATTCGCAGCCTCAAAGACCAAGGCGCGCCGATACGCATCATTGCGCCGGGCCGCGTGTACCGTTCGGATAGCGACGCAACCCACACGCCCATGTTCCACCAGGTCGAAGGACTTGTGATCGATCGCGACATCCATCTGGGCCATCTCAAATGGACGCTTGAGACATTCTTTAAGGCGTTCTTTGAGCGCGAGGATATCGCGCTGCGGCTGCGCCCGTCCTACTTCCCGTTCACCGAGCCTAGCGTCGAAGTGGACGTTGGCTATTCAAACGAAGGCAATAGACGGGTTGTCGGCGGCCACGGCGATGACGAGGGCCACGATTGGATGGAATTGGGCGGCAGCGGTATGGTGAACCGCCGCGTGCTCGAATTCGCCGGGGTGGACCCAGAGGAGTACCAGGGATTTGCGTTCGGCCTTGGGATCGATCGCATCGCCATGCTGAAATACGGGATGAACGATCTGCGCGCCTTCTTTGACGGCGATCCGCGCTGGCTGTCGCATTATGGCTTTTCGCCGTTTGACCAGCCGACCCTGTCCGCCGGTGTGGGGGCGCGCGCATGAAGTTCTCGCTTACCTGGCTCAAAGATCATCTCGAAACCGACGCGACGCTCGGCGAGATTACCGATGCGCTGAACGCCATTGGGCTCGAGGTTGAGGGTGTCGAAGACCCCGCCGAACTGCTCAAGGGTTTTCAGGTCGCGCACGTGCTTTCGGCCGCGAAGCACCCGGATGCAGACAAGTTGCAGGTCCTGAAAGTCGACACGGGCGACGGGGAGCCGCTGCAAGTCGTGTGCGGTGCGCCCAACGCGCGCGCTGGGATGAAGGGTGTGCTGGGCCTGCCGGGCGCGGTTGTGCCTTCGAACGGGATGGAGCTCCGCAAGGCGGCGATCCGCGGGGTCGAGAGCACTGGCATGATGTGTTCGGCGCGTGAGCTTGATCTGGGCGACGATCACGATGGCATCATCGAGCTTCCCGAAGATGCGAGCGTGGGCAAGACGTTCGCCGAGTATCAAGGGTCGTCGCCTGTGATCGACGTCGCCATCACGCCAAATCGGCCCGATTGCATGGGCGTGTATGGCATTGCGCGAGATCTGGCGGCGGCGGGTCTGGGCTCGCTCAAGCCGATCGCATTCCCGAAGTTTGAAGCGGCGGGCGCCTGCCCCGTAGAGATCCGAACCGACGATCCCGAAGGCTGCCCGGCGTTCTATGGGCGCGTCATCAAAGGGGTCAAAAACGGCCCTTCGCCCGATTGGTTGCAACAGCGCCTGAAGTCAGCTGGCCAACGCCCGATCTCGCTGCTGGTCGATCTGACCAACTATCTCATGCTGGCCTTTGGTCGGCCCGCGCACATCTATGACCTCGCCAAGCTTTCTGGCGCCGTAGTCGCGCGGCGTGCGAAGGACGGTGAGCAAGTTCTGGCGCTGAACGAGAAGACTTACACGCTTGACGACACGATGGTGGTGATCGCGGACGACAAACAGGTCCACGACATCGCCGGGATCATGGGCGGCGAGGATTCAGGCGTGTCTGACGATACGACTGACGTTTTGCTTGAGATCGCCTATTTCGACCCGCCGCGCATCGGCGTAACCGGCCGCAAGCTTGGTTTGGCTTCGGACGCGCGCACCCGGTTTGAGCGCGGGGTGGATCCGGCCTTTCTGCAAGATGGTCTCGACCTGCTGACAGGCGTGATCGCCGAACTCGCGGGCGGCACACCTAGCGAGGATGTGCACGCCGGCGCGCCGCCAAACGAGCCCATGATCGTTCCCTTCGACACCGGTCTGACCGCGCGTCTGGGCGGCGTTGAAGTTCCCGCGGATGAGCAGAAGCGCATCCTCGAAAGCCTCGACTTTTCGGTTTCGGATGACTGGCAAGTGACCTGCCCGCTGCGCCGCCACGATATCGAAGGTCCCGCTGACCTTGTCGAAGAGGTTGTGCGTATCCACGGCCTGGATAACGTGCAAAGCGTCGCTCTACCGCGCGCGGAAGGCGTCGCCCGTCCAACCGCCACAGCGGCACAGATCATGGAGCGCAGACTTCGTCGCGCGGCGGCCGCTAGCGGTTTGCATGAGGCGATCACCTGGTCCTTTATGCCGGACGCGGAAGCCGAACACTTCGCCCCTGAAGGCGCGACGCTTTGGTCGCTCGACAACCCGATCAGCGAAGACATGAAGGTTATGCGCCCCTCGATGCTGCCAGGCTTGCTGATGGCGGCCAAGCGCAACGCGGATCGCGGCGCGTCCTCGATCCGCGCGTTTGAACTGGGGCGGCGCTACTTCCGTGGGAGCGATGGGCTTAGCGATGAGAATCCCACCCTCGGTGTCGTGCTCGCTGGAGAGAAATTCCAGCGCGGGTGGTCTACCGGCAAGGCTGCAAACTTCGACGCGTATGACGCAAAGGGTATAGCCCTTGAGCTGCTCGCGGCGGCGGGAGCGCCAGCGGAAAAACTGATGGTGATGGAGCCCGTCGCGGAAGGCACGGGCACCCAGTTTCATCCGGGACAGGCCGGCACCCTGCGGCTTGGGCCCAAGAAAGTGCTCGCACGTTTCGGCATGCTGCATCCGGCCACGCTCAAGGCGTTCGACCTTGATGGTCCGGTTGCCGCGGTAGAGATCTTCCTCGACGCGATCCCGCCCAAGAAAGGCAGCGCCGGATTTGCCCGCGCCTCTTTCACGCCGCCAGCCCTGCAAGCGGTGACGCGCGACTTCGCCTTTCTTGTACCCGCCGATCTGGCTGCGAGCGACCTGCTGCGCGCCGTGCGCGGGGCGGACAAGAACGCGATCACCGATGGGCGCATCTTTGACGTTTTCACCGGTGGGTCGTTGCCCGAAGGCCAAAAGTCTCTCGCGCTCGAAGTGACGCTGCAACCACAGGAGAAGACCTTTAAGGACGCTGATCTGAAGGCGATCTCGGACAAGGTGGTTGCGGCTGCGGCCAGGCTAGGGGCAGAGCTGCGCGGCTAAGCGCATTCGCAATCGCAATGTCCAATAGAAGAACCTTCGCGATTATCTCGCACCCAGACGCGGGTAAAACCACGCTGACTGAAAAGCTGTTGCTTCAGGGCGGCGCGATCCACTTGGCGGGCGAAGTTAAGGCGAGGGGTCAGCAGCGGCGCGCTCGTTCAGATTGGATGAAGATCGAGCAGCAGCGCGGAATCTCGGTCACCTCATCGGTCATGACGTTTGAGCGCGACGGGGACACGTTCAACCTGCTCGACACGCCGGGCCACGAAGATTTTTCCGAAGACACCTACCGCACGCTCACCGCCGTCGACTCCGCCGTCATGGTGATTGACGCGGCCAAGGGTATCGAGCCGCAAACGCGTAAGCTCTTCGAAGTGTGCCGCCTGCGCAGTGTGCCGATCATCACTTTTGTGAACAAGGTCGACCGCGAAGGCCGCGATCCGTTCGAGACGCTTGACGAAGTCGCCGACATGCTCGCGCTGGACGTCAGCCCGCAAAGCTGGCCCATCGGCATGGGCGGTCAATTCGAAGGCATCCTTGATTTCGCGACCGGCGAGGTCAGCCGCCCCGAGGGCCCCTCAAAGGAATTTCTTGGGACGCGCGAGGCGAAGCCGACCATCCCCGAAGAGTTCGCCGAAGAGGCCGAGCTGGCTCAAGTCGGCTATCCCGAATTTGACTTGGAGGCCTATCGCAGCGGCGATCTTACCCCGGTTTACTTCGGCTCAGCGCTCAAAAACTTCGGCGTCACCGAGCTGATCGAGGCGATCGCGAAACACGCGCCGCCGCCTCGGCCGCAGCCCGCCGGCGAGGATCAGATCGAGCCCGACCACGGCGAAGTCACCGGATTCATCTTCAAGGTCCAGGCCAACATGGACCCCAATCACCGCGACCGGATTGCATTCATGCGGCAGGTTTCGGGCACCTTTAAGCGCGGGATGAAGCTGACGCCGAGCGGGCTGGGCAAACCGATCGCTATCCATTCGCCGATCCTGTTCTTCGCGCAAGACCGCGAGATCGCCGACACGGCCGAAGCGGGCGACATCATTGGCATCCCCAACCACGGGACCCTGAGGGTCGGCGACACCCTGTCGGAAAAGGACACGGTGCGCTTTACGGGGCTGCCCAATTTTGCGCCGGAGATCCTCCGCCGCGTGCAGCTTAAGGATCCGACCAAGACCAAACAGCTGCGCAAGGCGCTCGACGACCTTAGCGAAGAGGGTGTGATCCAGGTGTTCTACCCCGAGATCGGCGCGCAGCATATTGTCGGCGTGGTTGGCCAGCTGCAATTGGATGTGCTCGTCTCGCGCCTGTCGGCCGAATACAAGGTGGAGGCGGCTCTGGAGGCCGCGCCCTTCGCCACGGCGCGCTGGCTCAAGGGCGAGGCCAAGGCAATGACCGAATTTGAAAGCTTCAATCGCGCGAATTTGGCCAAGGACCGCGACGGCGATCTGGTCTTCATGGCGAAGAGCCCTTGGGACGTGAATTATCAGGTTGAAAAGAACCCGGAGCTCACCTTTTCCGCGACCAAGGAAAGGTAAGGTTGCGGGCCGTCTGTGTTCGCGGCATGGCGTGGCCCATGACGACGCGCACGACCATCCAGGGCCCGAATTCGCAAACCTTCATTTCGCAGCGCTTGCGCCTGAATTACTTCGACTGGGGCAATCACGATAAGCCGCCCCTGATTCTCGTCCATGGAGGGCGCGATCACGCGCGAAGCTGGGACTGGACAGCGGAGAAACTGGCCGAGGATTGGCATGTCGTCGCGATGGACCACCGGGGTCATGGTGACAGCGATTGGGTGTCGGACGGCAACTATAACTCGAACGATATGGTCTACGACCTGGCGCAGCTGGTGCACCAATTGGGGCGTGGTCCCGTGACCATTGTTTCGCATTCGATGGGCGGGAATGTTTCGCTTCGCTACGCGGGCATGTTCCCTGACATGGTGACGAAGCTCGTGGCCATTGAAGGGCTTGGGCCGTCCCCTGAATGGAAGGATAAGCAGCGCGGAACGCCTTATCCTGCGCGGATGCGCGAATGGGTTGAGAAGAAGCGGAAGGCGGCTGGGCGAAGCCCTCGTAAGTACGAGAGTATTGAAGCCGCCTTCGCCCGTATGATCGAGGAAAACTCATACCTAACGGAAGAGCAAGCGCGGCACCTTACGATCCACGGGGTGAACCGCAACGAGGACGGGACTTACAGTTGGAAATTCGATCCGCATCTCAATGTGTGGCAGGTCGAGGACGTGGCAGATGAGTTCATGGAAGCCACTTGGGCAGCCATATCGTGCCCCACGCTCTTGCTCTACGGAGCCGACAGCTGGGCTTCCAACCCCGAAAAGGACGGGCGAGTGCAACACTTCCAAAACGCAAAAGTGATTGAGTTTGAGAAAGCCGGACACTGGCTGCACCACGACCAGTTTGATCGCTTCATGAGCGTGCTGGACGATTTTCTCTAAGAGCAAGGACAACGAGCATGGCTGACTTTACCGACACGCTAACCGATAAACATGTTGCGATGATCGAGAAGCAGCCGGTGTTCTTCGTGGCAACGTCGGCCCCGGGTGCGCGAATCAATCTCTCGCCAAAAGGGTATGACGCGTTTCGCGTGCTGGCGCCAAACCGCGTCGCCTACCTCGACCTTGGCGGATCGGGCAACGAAACGCACGCGCACTTAGCGGCGGACGGGCGCATCACGATCATGTTCTGCAATTTTGACCGCCCTGCGTTGATTTTGAGGATTTACGGTCGGGGCCGCCCGGTGCTGCCACAAGACAAAGGCTGGGACGAGTTGGCCGAGCATTTCACCCTTCTTCCCGGCACTCGCCAGATCTTCGATATCGATGTCGAAAGTGTGCAAACGTCGTGCGGGTGGGGCGTCCCTTTCATGGAGCTTCAGTCGGAGCGCGAAACTCTCAAGAAAGCGCATCGCCAGTCTGACCCTGATCAGTGGGTTGAGAAGACACAAAACCGCACGATCAGCATCGATGGTCTGCCGACGCGACCGACCGATCGCTACTTCGCCGGCGAGTAATCTCCCTGCCCAACATTTGAGCAGTGGGTTAAATCTCAGGCAACCAAAGGCCCAACAGAACCCTGGAAGGGGCAACTTGACGCTGCGGCACGTGGATTGATACGCGTGTGGCACAGCTCTTGCTCCGCGTTGCGCGCACGCAGTGTGCATGCCAACAACCATGCAGGGGCGTTTCATCGTGAAATTCATCATAGCCATCATCAAGCCGTTCAAGCTTGACGAAGTCCGCGAAGCCTTGAGCGAGATAGGCATCGCCGGAATGACGGTGTCTGAAGTCAAGGGATTCGGTCGCCAGAAGGGACAGACCGAAATCTACCGCGGAGCCGAATACTCAA
Source organism: Pseudomonadota bacterium (assembly GCA_039186235.1). Lineage (GTDB taxonomy): Bacteria > Pseudomonadota > Alphaproteobacteria > Sphingomonadales > Sphingomonadaceae > Erythrobacter. The sequence continues at coordinate 8,479 of JBCDAE010000031.1, forward strand.
CCAACATGCTGCCGAAAGTGAAGCTCGAAATCGCGGCGAGCGACGACATTGCATCGCAGGTGGTCGAGACCATTCAGCAGACGGCCAACACGGAAGCAATCGGCGATGGAAAGATCTTCGTGCTCGACCTTGCCTCCGCCACTCGCATTCGCACCGGCGAAGCTGGCGAAACAGCGCTTTAAGGGGAGCACCGGAAATGAAGAAACTCAGCCTAACCCTCGGCAGCTTGCTTTTTGCACAGCCAGCTCTTGCGGCAGCCCCGGTCCCTAACCCGGGCAACAACGCGTGGATGATGACTTCCACGGTGCTTGTCATGCTTATGATTTTGCCCGGCCTAGCCTTGTTTTATGGGGGCCTGACGCGCTCCAAGAATATGCTCTCGATGCTGACTCAAATCGGAGCGACCGCCAGCCTTGCAATGATCATCTGGGTGATGTGGGGTTTCAGCCTCGCCTTTGGCGACACGACCTACGAGGGCACGCTCGGCCTCTTTATCAGTGGAGGTAGCTATTTCCTGAGCGGAACAGACGCTTCCAGCACGGCGGCTACGTTCACCGATGAGGTAATCAGCAAATACGTCTTTATCAGCTTCCAGATGACCTTCGCCGCGATCACCGCCGCGCTGATCTTGGGGGCAACCGCCGAACGCATGAAGTTCAGCGCCGTGATGATGTTCGTCCCGATCTGGTTGACGATCGTCTACTTCCCCATTGCCCACATGGTCTGGGCCGGCGGCGGCCTTCTGTTCGAAGACGGCGCGCTCGACTTTGCAGGGGGAACCGTCGTTCACATCAACGCGGGGGTTTCCGGTCTGGTGCTGGCCTATCTTGTCGGCAAGCGCCGCGGGTGGCCGCAAGAGCCGATGCCGCCGCATAGCCTTGTGATGACGATGATCGGAACGGGGCTTTTGTGGGTCGGCTGGTTTGGCTTTAACGCAGGCTCTGCGCTCGAAGCCGATGGTTCCGCTGGGCTCGCCATGATCAACACCTTCGTCGCAACCGCGGCGGGCGGCCTGGCTTGGATGGTGATCGAGAAGGTTTTGGGCCACAAAGGGTCCGCCCTGGGCTTCTGCTCGGGCGTTATCGCTGGCCTCGTCGCGGTCACCCCGGCAGCCGGCAATAGCGGGCCTTTTGGCGCAATCCTGCTTGGGATCATTTCGTCCGCCGTGTGCTATTTCTTCGTCGCCACGGTCAAGACGAAGCTCGGCTACGATGACGCGCTTGACGCTTTCGGCATTCACGGAGTGGGTGGGATTGTTGGTGCGATTGGCACCGCTGTTGTCTACCAGCCCTTCCTTGGCGGGCCGGGTGACGGTTCTGTCGGATTAGGAGCTCAGCTCGGGGTCCAGGTCTTCAGCGTCATCGTCACGATTGCGTGGGCTGGCTTGGGCACACTGATCGCAGGCGGACTTGTCAAAGCGGTTGTGGGTCTACGGACCAGCGAAGAAGACGAGGTCAACGGCCTCGACATCGCCGAACACGGCGAGCGCGCTTATAACTAGGAAGTGGGGGAGGTCTCTATTGGACCTCCCCTAACCCTTTCAGGCGGCTTGCGCCTGGCTTTCCGCCGCTTTCACAAAGTCGGCGCAACGCTCCCCGATCATGATGCTCGGAGCGTTGGTGTTGCCGCTCACGATCTTGGGCATCACACTCGCGTCGGCGATCCAGAGGCCATCTACCCCGCGAACCCTAAGTTGCGGATCGACCACGCTGTCGGCGTCCGCACCCATTCGGCATGTGCCCACGGGGTGGTACACAGTGTCGGCGCGATTGCGGATTAAGTTATCGAGCGCCGCGTCATCTTCTAGATCGACCGGGTGCCGGTCGGACGGCCCGAAGGCTTGCAGAGCGGGCGCGTCCGCAATGCGGTGGGAGAGACGCACGCCCGCGCGCATGGTCGCGATATCGCGCTCATCGTCGAAGAAATTGGGATCGATCACCGGGGCTGCGGCTGCGTCGGATGAACCCAGACGAACCGTACCTCGGCTTTCCGGTCGCAGGACGCACGCGTGCAGCGAGAAGCCGTAGCCTTTGACGTTCTCACGGCCATGATCTTCGAGGACGGCGGGCACAAAGTGCCACTGCACATCGGGGCAAGGCGCGTCGGGCATTACGGACCAGAACCCGCCCGCTTCGGCGTAGCAAGTGGTCATGGCTCCGGTGCGCTTACGACGGTGTTCAAGGATCGCACCGGCCATTTTGAGGGTGCCTTTAAGAGTGCCGCCGATGGGTACATCACTGGTGGTCTCCCAACCCGACACATAGTCGATATGGTCTTGGAGATGGGATCCAACGGCCGATTTATCGACCGCAACATCAATACCGTGCTCTTTGAGATGACTTCCCGGTCCAATACCGGATAGCATCATGATTTGAGGGGAGTTGAAGGCGCCAGCGCAAAGGATCACACCACGCCGCGCATACAGCATGTCTGAACCGCTGCCGGGTTTCTTGCCGCGCCGCACGCGAACACCGGTGACCCGGCCCTGCTCGATCACCAGCTTTTCAACCAGCGTGTTGGTGCGGATGGAGACGTTGCCCTGGTCGCGGATCGGCTCGACATACGCGCGGGCGGCGGACCAACGTTCGCCATTGCGTTGGGTCACCTGGTAGAGGCCAAAGCCTTCCTGAAATTCGCCATTGAAATCCGGATTTCGGCGCAGCTGAAGCTCGGCGGCGGCGTCAATGAAGGCTTCGCTGACCGGGTTCGGCGAACGCTGGTTCGAAACGAACAACGGCCCATTCTCGCCATGGTAAGCGTCCGCGCCGCGCTCGTTGCTTTCCGCTTTGCGAAAATACGGGAGCACATCGTCATAAGACCAGCCTGTGCAGCCCATGGCCGCCCAATTATCGTAATCCCATTTGTGGCCGCGAATATAGACCATCGCGTTGATCGCGGAGGACCCGCCCAGCCCCTTTCCGCGAGGTTGGTAGCCAATCCGTCCATTCAGGCCCTTTTGCGGGACGGTGTCGTATTTGTAGTTCGACGAATTGCGGATGAAGGGCATAAAGCCGGGGGTTTTGATAAAGATGTTATCGTTGCGTCCGCCCGCCTCGAGAACGCACACGCGCCGGGTGCCGTCCACAGCCAAGCGCCCGGCGACCGCGCTCCCGCCACTGCCACCGCCAATGACGATGTAGTCGAAACTCTCCATGTCTCTCTCCTTTGAAGGAGAGACTATGCCGCTTCTTGCGGCGGTGCAATCGGGTTTCGATTGGCAACTGGCGTGGAGATGGCTTCTGCGCCATTCTCCGTGCGATCCCGCCACCGTTGGCGGATCATATCGGATGTTTCGCGGCTGCGATCATGCGTCCAGCCCGGTTCGCGGAGCAGGTAGGAAAGCTTGTGCTTCCAAGGCGCGCGCCAGATGTCGGCGAGCATGCCGATCCATTCGTGAAACACGCACCACAGCAGATTGAAGCTGCCGAGCTGTTTCACAATTCCATAGCGGATGGTTTCATCGTCGCGCTCTGGTTCAAAAGTGCCGAACATCTTGTCCCAGATTATGAAAACACCCGCGTAATTGCGGTCCAAATAGCGCGGGTTGGTCGCGTGATGCACTCGGTGATGGCTTGGCGTGTTCATAATCGCTTCGAACCAGCGCGGCATCTTGTCGATCGCTTCGGTGTGGATCCAGAACTGATAGATCAGATTTATCCCACCCACGATGCCAAGCATGATTGGATGGAAGCCAAGCAATACAAGCGGAAACGCGAACAGCAGCCCAAAGGTAAAGCTGCCGGTCCATGTTTGTCGGAGTGCGGTCGAAAGATTGTAGTGCTGGCTTGAGTGGTGATTGACGTGCGCGGCCCACATCCAACGGATGCGGTGGCCAGCGCGGTGGACCCAATAGTATTTGAGATCGTCCAATACAAAAGCGATCGGCCATGCCCACCAGACAAGCCACCATTGATCTCCGAAGTCGAAGATCCGGTGTTCGTAAAGGGCAACAACGACGGCAATCGAGAAACCGCCAAACAAGGCGCCCGAGATGGTCGAGCCCAGCCCAAAGCTCAGGCTTACCAGAGTGTCTTTGGGCTCGTAGGATTCCGGCGCGCGCAAGCGGGCCCAGATCAATTCGACCAGAATTGCCAGGACGAAGAAGGGCACAGCCCATTGTGTGGGGGAGAAATCGGGCATGGTCGTGAACCCTATAGCCGATTGATCGCATCAGCCCAATATGAAGCGTCGCTCAGCGATAAACGCACGCTGCCAAAGCGACGTTCACCCGTGTGAACGGCAAGGCCGTCAACGTCCTCTTGCGCTTGTGCAGATGACGTTAGGATACGACCGGCGAACTTGTTGCCGTGCCGCTTTATGAGCATGATGCGGCCATCGGCGTCGCGGGCGAGGGCAGCGTTGCCCTTTCGTGTAATTGAGCTGCGAGCGACGTCGAAGCCATATTCGACCTCCCCCGCGGCCAAAGCGACCGCCGCTTCGTTTTTGAACGATGGCCTGCCGCCCAATTTCATCACGGCGACGAGGCCGGCGAGGACCAGAATGGCGACGAAAGAGCCTCCAAACTGGATCAGCAAAGGGTGGAAGTCCATCGATGGGAGCCTTGGAAGGGAACGCGGCCCGTCAGCCTTTGGCCGCAAGCATATCGAGCATCGCGCGAATGGGGCTTACGTCGTAACCGGCGGCGAGCGCCGCTTGCGCAATCGCTTCTGGGTCTTGGCCGGATTTGGCTTGCGCCAAGGCCCACAGCAGAGTCGAACGCGTGCCCGAACGGCAATAGGCCAAGACGCTGCCGTCCGCTGCGTCGATCGCGCTAATCATCTGATCAATCTGAGGTTCGCTGAACCCGGAATGACCAATCGGGATTTCGGTGTAATCCATACCCGCCGCCGTCGCACCAGCTGCGATGTCGGCACCTTGAGGCGCGGCAGGATCTTCGCCATCGGGCCGATTGTTCACGATTAACGAAACGCCCAAGGCCTTCGCCGCTTCAATATCAGCCAGCTCAATCTGCGGGCTGGCAAAGACTGTCTCCGAGAGCTTTCGAAAATCGCTCATGTTGCCAACCCTTCCTTTTTCCGCTTGGCGTTGCGTTTCATCATGTTGAGGATTTCAACGCCAATCGAAAAGCCCATAGCTGCATAAATGTAGCCTTTGGGCACATGGTAACCAAAGCCATCGGCGATAAGAACGAGGCCAATCATAACCAGAAACGCGAGAGCCAGCATAACCAGAGTTGGGTTCTTCTCGATAAAGTTGGCTAGCGGATCCGCCGCGAGGAGCATGATTCCGACTGTGATGATGACCGCTGCGACCATTATGGGAACTTGATCGGTCATTCCCACTGCGGTCAAAATCGAATCGACCGAAAACACCATGTCGAGAACAATGATTTGCGCGATCACAGCGCCAAATGTGATTTGGGCGGCGCTGGATTTATTCTTGTTGAGCATCTCTTCCGAGGCGTCTGGTTCCATCGCGTGGTGGATTTCCTTGGTTGCCTTCCAAAGAAGGAAGAACCCTCCAGCTAAAAGGATGAGGTCACGCCCCGAGAATGCGGTTTCAAAGCTTGGCTTGTTGTACCCTTCAACCGGTGGGCCTTCGATTCCGAGATCGAAAATCGGAGTCTGCAAGGTGACAAGCCAGCCGATCAGCATAAGAAGCCCGATCCGCATCCCCAGGGCGAGAAAGAGGCCAATCCGGCGCGCGTTATGCTGCTGGTGCTGTGGCAGTTTGTTCGACAGGATTGCAATAAAGATCAGGTTGTCGACACCCAAAACCACTTCAAGAACGACCAACGTGACAAGGGCTGCCCAGGCTGACGGATCGGTTAGGAGTGCAAGAATATCCATACCGTGTCTTGGACATTCGAATACAACTGCGCAACCTTTGCCGGCTCGTTGTGTGCGGTTCGACTATATGCGCGCCAATTCATCGGCCGTTTTGAAAAAGTAACAAATTTACGCAAGAAGGGCGTGGTCGGTTAAATCATTCGCCAGCGAAGTGTTTGTGCGCTATGACCGAGTTTATCAAAGTGGCTTTTCGTTCTTCGTGTGGCCACTTGCGATCGGCGCGGCACGCTGTCCCCGACGTCGACGCATCGGAGGTTGGGCAGTTTGACAAGGTACGTACTGAATTATGGGTTACGATAGAGGACGTCGGCGCGGACGGGACAAGCGCGACGGATTCGGCGAAGACGGCTTCGATCCCTTCGGCGGCAACGAAGGATTCCCACCCCCCAGCTATGGCAATGATCGCGGCGGCTTCGGCGGCGGTGACCGCTTTGGCGGCGGCGGCGATCGTGATCGCGGCGGTTTCAGCGGTGGCGGTGATCGCGGGGGCTTTAGCGGCGGCGGACGCGGCGGCGGCGGTGGCGGCAATCGCATGCCTGCGCAGGTTGTCGGTACAGGCAAAGGCACCGTCAAATTCTTCAACGGCCAAAAAGGCTTCGGCTTCATTCAGCAAGAGACCGGCGGTGAAGACGTTTTTGTTCACATCAGCGCGGTTGAGCGCGCCGGCCTTGAGGGCTTGGCTGAAGGCCAAGAGCTCGAGTTTAATCTTGTCGATCGCGGCGGAAAGGTGTCCGCTCAGGATCTCCAGGTGGTGGGCGAGGTGATCGCCGTACAGCAGAGCAGTCCGCCAAAGCGTGAGCTGACGGGTGAGAAAGCCACCGGAACGGTCAAATTCTTCAACTCGACCAAGGGTTTCGGCTTCTTGGTGCGCGATGATGGGCAGCCGGACGCGTTCGTGCACATCAGCGCGGTTGAGCGATCGGGGCTTTCAACCATCAATGAAGGTGACCGCTTTGAGTTCGACCTTGAGGTGGACCGACGAGGGAAATTCTCGGCGGTTAATCTGGTCCCTGTTCAAGGGTAGACCTTACAGATCAATGCGCCGTTTGACCCGTTTGGGGAGCGGCCTTATTTGAATGAATGGCGGCTCCTATGACGGGGACCGCCATTTGTTTTATTTCCAAGCGCCATTGCTTGTCTTTCCGGGATTGTTTTGATGTCGATCACTCCGCTTATGCCAACCTACCCGCGCTGCGGTGTCCGGCCTGTCAAAGGGGATCATTGTCACCTTATCGATGAAGATGGCACGCGCTATCTCGATTTCGCGAGTGGCATTGCCGTCAATCTGCTGGGGCATTCGCATAAGGGGTTGATCGAAGCGATCCAGACGCAAGCCGAAACGCTGATGCATGTCTCCAACCTGTATGGCAGCCCTCAGGGCGAACGCCTCGCCAAGCGGCTCGTGGACAACACTTTCGCGGACACGGTGTTTTTCACGAACTCTGGGGCAGAGGCGGTCGAAACGGCGATCAAGTGCGCGCGTGCCTACCACCAGAACGCCGAAGACGGAGATTCGAACCGATTCGAGATGATCACATTCGCCAACGCTTTCCACGGGCGGACGATGGCAACGATCAGCGCTTCGAACCAAACCAAAATGCACCACGGCTTCTCGCCGCTCTTGGAAGGCTTCAAATATGCGGAGTTTGACGATCTTGAAGCGGCGAAATCGCTGGTAGGCGCGAACACCGCTGGCTTTCTGGTCGAGCCGATTCAAGGAGAGGGCGGCATCCGCCCGGCGTCTGTTGAATTCATGCGGGGACTTCGCGCGCTTGCGGATGAGCACGGCCTCATGCTGGTGCTTGACGAGGTGCAGTGCGGCATGGCCCGTACTGGCAAGCTGTACGCGTATGAGCACTATGGGATTGAACCCGACATCGTCGCCTCAGCCAAAGGTCTTGGAGGCGGGTTTCCGTTAGGCGCGTGTCTTGCAACAGAAAAGGCTGCGCGCGGCATGACCTTTGGCACACACGGCTCGACATATGGCGGCAATCCACTCGCTATGGCCGCGGGTTCCGCCGTAATGGAAGCCGTGGCCAATGAGGAGTTTCTGGCGGAAGTGACCGAAAAGGGTGAGCGGGTCCGCGCGCGGCTGGAGCAGTTCATCGGAAACTACCCTGAGCTCTTCGAGCTCGTTCGCGGCAAGGGCCTGATGCTGGGTATCAAAATGAAGGTCGAAAGCCGGCCCTTCTTCGTCCATCTGCGCGATAACCATCAATTGCTGACCGTCGCCGCTGGTGATCAGACGCTGCGCGTCATTCCGCCGCTGGTTATTGGCGATGCGGAGATTGACGAGTTTTTCGATAAACTCTCAGCCGGGGCGGCCAGTTTCGCGGTCCCAGAGCCTGCGTGACCGAGAAAGTGCAAGCCATTCGGCACTTCCTCGACCTGCAAGATGCGGGCGCCGATGCAATCGCTGCGATGATCGCGGACGCGCTTGACCGTAAAGACGCGCGAATGGGCTTACCTAAAGGCCAGCCGGATGCAGATGCGCCCCTGGCTGGCCACGTTCTGGGTATGGTCTTTGAAAAGAACTCAACGCGCACACGCGTGAGCTTTGACATGGCGATGCGGCAGCTTGGTGGCTCCGCCATCGTTTTGGACGCAAGCTCGAGCCAGCTTGGACGTGGGGAATCGATCGCGGACACCGCTCGAGTTCTAAGCCGCATGGTGGATGCGATCATGCTTCGGACCGACGATCACGAAAAGATCGAGGAAACGGCCCAGCACGCGACTGTTCCCGTGATCAACGGTCTCACCGACCGCTCTCACCCATGCCAGATTGTTGCGGATTTGCTCACCGTGATTGAACACGGCAAGCCTTTGCCGGGGCTTGAGTTCGCTTGGTTTGGTGACGGTAACAACGTCTTGAATTCGATATTGGAGGCGGCGGGCTTGCTGAAGTTTAATGTGCGAGTAGCGACGCCCGCCGACTTTGAACCGGAAGCGGCATTCGTTGAGAAGGCCCGCGCGGGCGGCGCTCAGATCACTATCGGCCAAGACCCCATCGCGGCGGCGCAGAATGCGGACGTTCTTGTGACCGACACTTGGATTTCGATGGGGCAAGCGGACGCGCTACAGAAGCGGGCCGCCATGAAGCCATTCCAAGTTGATGCGCGTCTTATGAAAGAGGCTATGCCCGACGCGATTTTCCTGCACTGTCTCCCTGCTCATGTCGGCGACGAAGTGAGCGAAGAGGTTTTCGAAGGAAGCCAATCGGTCGTATTCGACGAAGCCGAAAACCGCATCCATGCCCAAAAGTCCGTGCTTTTGTGGAGCCTTGGCTTGCTCACCTAATCGGTGAAGGCGAGGCAGGGGTTCAAGCCGGTCAATAGCCACCCCATATAGCGCCGATGGAAGTTCAAACTGAGACATTTGCGGATTCGCTGTTGGGCTTTACTCTGCCGGAGCGCAGCGCTCGCGGAAGGGTCGTGCGCCTAGACACGGTGGTGAACGACGTGCTTTCCGCGCACGATTATCCGGCGCCCATAACACATCTCTTGAGCGAGGCTTTGGTCCTATGCGCACTGATGGGAGGGCTGCTCAAAGGTGAAGGCGCGCAGTTGACCATTCAGGCGCAAACCCGCGAAGGTGTTGTCCGACTTCTTGTCTGTGACTTTCGGGAAAGCGTCATGCGGGGCTACGCTGACTTTGATGCTCAGGCTTTGAGCGGTCTTGGAGCGAACCCGTCACTTTCAGCCCTGTTTGGAGATGGCTATCTGGCGATCACGTTCGAGACCGATCCTGGGACTGGGATGGTTGAACGATACCAAGGAATTGTGCCGCTCGAAGGAGACACCCTTGGCGAAGCTTGCGAGACTTATTTCTCGCAGTCCGAGCAGGTTCCAACACTTATTCGCGTGGCAAGTCAGGCGGGAAGCGAAGGCAGGGTCGCCGCCGGATTGCTCGTGCAGCATTTGGCCGATGGAGAAGAAGGGCGAGAACGGCTCCACGCGCGAATGGATCATCCGGATTGGGAGCACGTCGCGACCCTAGCTGGCACAATCAGCCACGACGAATTGCTTGATCCGGAACTCTCGCTAGACGCAATTGTCTGGCGTCTCTTTCACGAAGAAGAGGAGGTCCGGGTCCAACCGGGAGGCGTGCTTTCGCGCGGATGCCGTTGCAGCGCTGAATACTATGAGGGCGTGATTGCCCGTTTCCCAGCATCGGACCAGGCCGCAATGCGAAACGATGAAGGCGTCATCGAGGTCGACTGCGCGTTTTGTTCGAAGAAATTTGCTTTGAGTTTATAGTGTTTCGCGCCCGTTCAGGATTGTTTCATCGTGCTGCGCACAAGAAGCACAGCATTATGGCGCTTTGCGAGGCAGAAACACAGGCATGAATCGGGGCCCTTTGCCAAGCTTTGCGAAGAACAGAGTCTACCTAGCGTTTGCCGTGGGCTTTCTCGCCGTTCCTTTGGCCGCGCAGTCGATGGGCCTTGAAATGCTTCAAGGGCTCTCAAAGGGTGAGTGGACCATCAAGTATCGCGACGGGTCAGCGGACCGGAAAGTCTGCGTTGCGACCGGAGAAGAGTTGATACAACTCCAGCATATGCGTTCGTCTTGCGATCGATTTGTCGTGGAGGAGGCGTCAGCGAAGGTCACTGTCCAATACACATGTCCTGGTGAGGGCTATGGAAGGACGGACATTCGCCGTGAAACCAGCTCATTGGTGCAGCTGCAAAGCCAGGGCATATCTTCTGGGGTGCCGTTCCAGTTCTCGGCCGAGGCCAGACTGACGGGGACGTGTTAGCCTCCCATGGACATATCGTTGCTATTGAAAGCGCATCCGCCTAGCGGAATGGCGTTATGCCTGAGCCAGATGCCGTAGTTTCCCCCATCGCCGTTGTACTCTTGTCGGGTGGCCTCGATTCTATGGTTACAGCGGCCATCGCCAAAGAGCAGGGGTATGAGGTTCATGCGCTTTCTGTCGACTACGGACAACGCCATCGAATCGAACTGGCTTCCGCCGCGCGACTTGCGAACAAGCTTCAGCTGAAGCACCACGTTACCATCGCGCTCGACTTAAGGTCTTTCGGCGGCTCGGCGCTTACGGATCAAATTGCAGTTCCCAAAGAAGGCGTTTCGGCAGACATTCCCGTCACCTATGTGCCCGCTCGAAATCTGGTTTTTCTCGCTTTGACGACGGCGTTTGCCGAAGCCACTGGCGCTCGAGATCTCTTTATTGGTGTGAATGCGCTCGATTATTCGGGGTATCCGGACTGCCGCCCCGAGTTCATCTCGAGTTTTGCGGAAACCGCGCGCCTCGGTACGAAAGCGGGCGTCGAAGGGGCCCCTTTTTCCATTCATGCGCCGCTGCAGCATATGACCAAGGCGGATATCGCCAGGGAATGCGCTCGGCTGGATCTCGATCCATCATGGAGCTGGTCTTGCTACGATCCCACCGAAGAGGGAAGAGCGTGCGGGCTCTGCGATTCGTGTCGCTTGCGCAAAAAGGGATTTGCCGAAGCCGGAATAATCGATAGCACTGTCTATGCAGCGTAGGGGCGAGGGCTCGGCGCAGCCAGAATCCGATTTGGGAGGGAGCATCTTTTGAACGATACGACTGCGGCTATGGAGCCCGCGGCAGAACAGCCTGTTCCCGCTTACAGCTGGTACGCGCTCGGTGTTTTGGTCCTGGTTTATGTACTGAACTTCATCGATCGCCAGATTCTTTCCATCCTAGCAAACGATATCAAGGCCGACTTGGGCGTTGACGATTCCTATATTGGGTTCCTGTACGGGACCGCCTTTGCTGTCTTCTATTCGCTCTTCGGTATTCCGCTCGGCAAGCTAGCGGACAGCTGGAAGCGGGTCCGGCTGTTAGCCATTGGCCTGACGCTGTGGTCGACAATGACGGCGCTTTCCGGCTTTGCGAAGAATGCGGGAACACTGGCCGTGGCTCGTATGGGCGTTGGAGTTGGCGAGGCAACGGCAAGCCCTTCTGCCTATTCGCTCATTTCCGATTGGTTTCCCGCTCGGCTTCGCGCGACGGCGCTCGCGATCTACTCATCGGGCCTCTATATTGGGGGCGGCGTATCGCTTCTGATTGGGGCCTATATCGTTGATGCGTGGAACGGGATGTACCCCCAAGGCGGTCCAGGCGGCATTGTAGGGTGGCAAGCGGCGTTCCTTTCTGTTGGGATTCCCGGTGTGCTTTTGGCCCTATGGGTCTCAACTCTAAAGGAACCGAAGCGCGGAGCGATCGACGGCATTGAGACGCCTGAGGATCCCGCGCCCTTCAGCGGTTTCTTCAGAGAGTTGTTGCAGGTGATCCCTCCGTTTACGCTCTTTGGGGCGTTGCAACGTGGTCCAGCCGCTCTTGCATATAACGTGATGGGCTTGGCTGGCTTCGCGCTCGCGGCCATCGTTTTGACCGTATTGGTTCCTGCTCAAGCGAACGTTGTAAGGGGATTCGAGGGCGGCTTTCTCGCCGTTTCAGATCAGTGGCTGTTTCTGGGTCTTGGGTACTACGCCGTCTTTAGCTGGGCGATGGGTTTGAGAGTACGTGACTTGCCAACGTTTCGTCTCACTTGGGGGTCTCCCGCGTTCTTGGTTGTCATACTGGGCTATGGAATGGTGGCCCTAATCGCTTACACTAATTCCGGGCTCGGGCCTGCCTACGCCGAGCGAGCGCTCGGTATTTCGAAGTCTGAGATTGCAGTGTTTCTTGGTGCCCCAGGCGCTGTGGCCGGATTCCTTGGTGTCATCCTTGGAGGGCGGATGGGCGACTTTTTGCTCCTAAGGCGGGCTGACGGCCGCGTGCTTGTGGTGTTGTTCGGCCTCGTTACGCCTGCGCCGATGATTTATCTTGCGTTCACGACGCAGAGCATCGCGACCTTCTATATTGCAAGCTTCTTGGCCAACATGCTTAGCGCATCGGCGCTTGGTGCGGCCGCGGCCTCTAGCCAGTCGCTCGTGCTACCAAGAATGCGCGGTGTGGCTACGGCGACTTTCTTCCTGTCTACCACGCTAATTGGCCTTGGCATTGGGCCCTTTATGGCGGGCTATGTTTCGGCTGTGAACGACGGCGATCTCGGCGCGGGAGTGGTGTCTACCCTAGTGTTCGTGCCGATTGGAATTGCGCTGTTGCTTGCTGCGATCCGCTTGGTGCCAAGAGCAACGGCGAACGTTATCAGTCGCGCTAAGGCCGCTGGGGAAGTGCTTGAAGCCTAAGCGATAAATGCGCCGGCTCAGAACTGGCTAGCGTGATTGGAAAGAGCATCAAGCAAGCGGCGTACCCCCAGCTTCCACCGCCAAATGCAAGCAGATGGGATCCGGATCCGCGCGCGACCTCCCATATTCGCACGTCATATCTTCAGCACAGGACGAGTCGCTCAGTTATCACACTCGCTATGATCACAGCGGGTCTATCGGGGTTATGATTGGTGCGCTGAGTGGGACGAGCGCAACAACTCCGCCATGGGACCTGCATCAAAAAAGGGGCCGGATTTCTCCAGCCCCTTCTTCAATTCAACACCGGAGTGTTGCGATTACATGCCTGAGTTAGGCCCGTAAGTCACAACCACACGACGGTTTTTCTGCTCGCGCACACCGTCGGCGGTGGGAACCTGCAGGTTTGTTTCACCAAAGGCTTCAGCCATGATGCGAGCTTCAGGGATACCGCGACCGATCAGGTAAGACTGAACGGCTTCGTTGCGGCGCTCTGCGAGCCCGATGTTGTAGGTCGCCGAACCGGATGTATCCGTGTGACCAGCCAGCATGACGCTCGCGGTGCCGCAATTGGCGTACGAAGTCACAGCTTGGTTGAGGATGGTTGCTGCACCATCCGTGATCGCCGACTCATCCCAGTCAAAGTACACGGTGTAAGGGCCCGTGTTGCACTCAACCTTCGGCGGCGGCGGAGGCGGCGGCGGAGGTGGCGGAGGAGGTGGAGGCGGCGGCGGAGGCGGCGGCGGCGGCGGAGGTGGAGGCGGCGGAGCCTCACCACCAAAGTTGTAGGTGATCGTTCCAAGAAGCGAATGCGTGGTCGGATCCGATGAGAGCGAGCGCCCAAGCGTGTCGACAATGTCAACGTTCGTGCCGTTAAAATAGCGGTACTTGAGGCCGAGATCGAGATTGTCGCTCACAGGATGGCGCAAGCCTGCAATCAGCTGCCAAGCAAGACCGGTGTCGGAATCGTCGAACGCTCCCGGGCCGGTAAAATCAACCGTACTGTCGTAGGCAATTCTCGCGATACCAATACCGCCGCCAGCATACGCTTGAAGACCATCATCCGGACCAAAATCGAACAGACCGTTGAGCATGAACGAAAGAGCGGAGAAGTCGCCATTGGCCGGTGCGCTTCCGGTGAACGTCGTTCCAACTGGAGGTCCGGCCTGCAGTCCTGCACCGCCAACCGCCAAATTGTCCAGCGTAGCTTCTTTGTAAGCGGTTTCGGCTTCGAGTCGGAAGGCTCCAAAATCGTAGCCGACGAGACCGCCGAAATCAAAGCCAACAGCGTAATCGGCGCTAGCTTCATCAGCAGCTTCACCGATATCAAAGTCGACATCCTCGACGATCATCGCACCGCCTTCACCCTGGATGTACCATTGGCCTTCGCGGGCCATGGCAGGCGCAGTGAGAGCAGTCGAAGCCATCGCTAGTCCGATGACAAGATTGCGCATTATGTTCTTCCCCTTTTTTTATTAAACCTTGAGGCTGATGCTGCTTTATCTTCTTGATGAATGAGTGGCAAGCAATCAATCATCGCGGACTGTTGCAAGAATGCCTCTCGCTGCAACGGTTTAGATGGAACCGAGGTGACGCGCAATCTTGCCCGATGTCAGCTTTGGTCTGCCAAAAGGCCGAGAGTCTTGAGGGCGCCTATGAGTTCACTGATTGCCGTTCTCGCTTCGACGTCGACCACGCTGCCGCCCGCAGGCTCGACAGGGGTGACTGCGCTTTGCCAGTTGGCCTTGAAAACAAGCCGTTGCTTCGCTGACTTATCGTAGACCTCGGTGCCCTCGACCGGCGTTACGAAATGCCAAGTGCCCGCGATCTTCACGGCAATGCCATCATCATGGCCTTCCCAGTCCGAAGTGGCCGCTGGCAGAACCCGAAAGCTCTCACCCTCGGCGCTTTCAGCGGGCGGTTCTATGAGCGAGGCTTCAATTGAATGGAACAGTATCGCGTCGATGGTCGTGAACGCTTGATTTACAAAGAATTCTTTTTGCGATTGCCCTGAGAAAAGCAGCGGGAGGCCGGTGATTGGAGTGGTTGATGGAAACGTGAGTGGTTCGGACATGGTGGGTCTCCAGGCTCGATCAGATTAGTTGGGTAAGGAAGAGCGCGTTCGAACTGTGATAGGTGCCGATTTGGCGCACCCAGAGTGGGTTCGGTCCGAAAGTACTCAAGAGGTCACTCTGGTCGGCAGCGCTTAAAGTGTGTGTCGGGTTGTCGAGCGAATATGCGGTTAAGGGAGTGTCTACCGGTCCGTATCCGACAAGGTACCTTTCGCTTTCCTCGATCAAAGGGGCATCGCCCTCATACTCCCAGTGCCAAAGACCGCGGGCGCGGCGTGTCCAGCGTAACTCCAAAGAGCCATTTGTATGGTGTTTGGTGATTGGGTGTACGGGCGTGAGAGCGCGTCGCGACAGGCCGAAATTTCGCAGGCCTGCATAGGCCGCCTCTGCGTCCCCGCGACCGATCGCGGCGATCCTGAGGCCAGGGTTGCTCTGTACACCCAATCGCGACAAATCGGTCAGACTGGCATCGATCAATACTATCGGTGTTTGAGACGGATGCGCGACTTGCGCATACTCCTCGGTGCTCGCCCGCCCTCGCAAAAGACCGCGCAGCCGCCAGACACCGCCGCCAAGAGCCTCAGCTTGCAGGAACTGCACAATCTCGCTCGCGATCAGCAGACGGTTTGCGCCCGCCGCAAGACCAGTCACATCCGTGCTTGCAAGGGTTTGATCCTGTGCGGAGAGTTGGAGTTCTGCCGTCGCATTTGGTTCAAATAGGAGCGAGGCGGATGCCGGCAGATCGCTGATCAACTCACCCATTATCGTCCGGTCACCCCCGGTTGAACCTATCGGGATCAGCGCATCTCCTTGTTCTCGAAACAGAGAAGCTCCACTCCAGACTTCGCTCGAGGAAGATGCGCTCGCATACAGCAGTTCGTTGGATGGATTGTTGGTGTCTTGGGGCGGGAGTTCGAAGCAATCCAGGAGTGTCTCGCCAATCTGTGTGTCTTTGGGTGGCACCGAGACTCCGGCATCGGCACCACTTCCCGAAGATTCACCCGGCGCGAGGCGTTCGAGCTCCAGTTCGACGCCTCGCTCAAACCACTCCCAGGCTTTTACGCGGCGTATATGTCTTTTACAAACCCGAGCAGATAAGCACGGGAAGTCAACGCCATGGAGGTCAATCGAGCGGAGTTTGAGAGCGTTTCGTCATCGTTTCGAGTCACCCATCATGCCTATTGGTATAGGCCGAGCGTTACGCTGTAGGAAACCACTTTCTAACCATTATGGTTATTTCCAGGCGGGGCCGTCATAATCCTTAGGCGGGGCAATGGAGTTCCACTTCAAGGCCACCTCTCGGCAAGACTGATCTACTGAATTTCGAAACTGATCCTTTGCATCTGGCGAGCGAATGACCTCGCCGCCGAAAATATCAAATGACATACACAGCGACGGCGCGGGGTCTATTTGCCCGTTCTCCTCCAGGGACCACCTGATTAACGACGCCGCCTGCCGTCGTCTCACCTCAATGTTTTTCCTTGTATCAGGAGTGTTCGCATAGAGTAGGGTTATGCCGCCCGTGACGGTCTCCCCATCCGACTTTTCCTTGAACACCTGACAATCAAGTCGGGTGTTGATCGTCACTGCTTGGCGTTTGAACGCTAGATCAATTGGCCCGCCGTGAATCGTAAGGCCCTTCCACTTTTTGGAGCCATGAAGCACCATGAAAGCGTCAATTGCTCGGATGCATCGCAGAGCCTCATCGCGTCGCTCTGGATCGCCCTTAGCGGTCTTGTCCAGCTTAGCTAGGTAGGTTTCAAAGTGTTTCTCGGCAGTGTCCCTGCTTCCCCAAAACTTTTGGATGGCAGTCCTCGCCTGACCGTATGCGGACACAGGAATCTTCTTAGGGAACTTTGCTTGCTGGATTATGCGGTCCCTTTGACCCGCATTAACCGTTGACAGGTATGAAGTGAGGTGATTCACGGAGAACCGTGGGTTCTTGTTGAACCGGTAATTGGGAGTGGTACTCATGGACGACCTCGTTTTGAGTGCGGAAATCGACAGTGAAACAACACTTCGCGTTTCACCAATCGCGCCCGAGACCTTTTCAGAGTACATTGAAGAAGACACCGTTGGCGGTAACGCTGGCTACTTCGTTTTGCTCTCCCGTCGCGGAGCGAATCAACAGACGACAGAGATTCTAGCAAAAGCCCCAGACTTCAATGCTGCTGAAACTCTTTTCGACATAATTACGACTGCGAGAATTAGTCAGCTTTCTGTTTAGGCTTGCTAACAAGTTCACTTAAACGATCTTTGAAGCGAGCTTCATCGTCGTCGCAATCAAGCTCACGTGCGGCTTTCTTAAACTTGTCGAGTTGACTCTTTTTGGCGGTTTCGTCTCTTTGCGGCGATGCCATTAGAAAAACTCCCTGATTGTGGCCTGACAACATTCTACGCAGATGAGTCTGACGACAAGAAAACGTATGTCATATCAACGATTGCCATCCCCACTCTAGGCGCGACGAAAGCGGACTGTCCAATCGAGTGGGATAGTTACCTTACGAAATCGCAGGAATGGAAGGCCGATCTGCGCGACAAGTTTGGCATTCCTGTTCGCAAGGAACTCAAAGGCTCAAAGCTCGCGACTGGCAGAAACTCCTATCAACCTCGCGGCAAAAGACTGCATGGTCCGAAAGCCCTGGAGGCTTACGCTCACGCCTTAAGGGGGTTGGACTTTCTTCCAAGCGAGTCCGTTTTCTCGGTCACCTGCGAGCGATCATCAAGCTTATATGGCTACACGAAGCTCGAAGCTGCGCTTTACGCGACGTTTCAGCGCATGCAGCGCAAGTGTGAGTCCGACAAGCTGGCCGCTTTAATCTTCTTCGATGAAGGCCATGGCGAGTATCGTCAGCTTTTTCGCAAGGCGAAGAAATATCTCCCTACAGGCTCCAAGCAAGGCAACTGGGGTGATGGCTCAACTTCACGAAGCATGCCGCTAATCAATATGCTTGAGGACGCTAACTTTAAGGACTCAAAGCAATCAATTTTTGTGCAGATAGCGGACCTCGTAGCTTACGCCACACTTCAGAAAATTCGGAAGGAGCAAGGGCGTCAGTCCGAAAGAGAAAAAGAACTTTGGTTTGGGAGCCTTCACGATCAGATCCCAAAGCGTATCCTTAACACTCGTGTGGACACGCAAGGGACTGACGGCATCAAGCGGCTAAAATAGAAGCGGGGGGGGGGGTGACCCGCGCCCCCCCCCGGGGGCAGGCCCCCCGGTGTGGGGGGAGCGAGCAACCCAAAAAATATTAACGCAAAAAAACGGTGTTGTAAA
>JBCDAE010000032.1:0-25283 GCA_039186235.1 Pseudomonadota bacterium
CCTCCACCCTTCCACCCGGATTATCACGCCGGAGTCGGATCCGGGTGGAAGGGTGGAGGGCGCGGGCGGCGTGGCCCGGCGCTAGCCGGTTAAATCAAACAATCAGTCGAGGCCGTAGGGCGCCCACTTTTTGATCGTCTTGGTGTCGGCTTCCGAAATGACATCGGTGCCGCGGTTCTGACGGATATACTTCGCGTTGTGGCTGATCAGGCGGTGACGCTTGCCAGCGACGCCGTGCTTGACCTTGCCGGTGGCGGTGATTTTGAAGCGCTTCTTCACACCGCTCTTGGTCTTCAGTTTGGGCATTTTCATCTCCTTTGCAGAGACACGTCCTTGATTGGATTCGTGTCTGAGGAGACACGGGGGGACCAGCCCTGGCAGCCCTTGTCGCCAGGCCGGACTCGCAAATCCGTGTCGTGAAGGACGCGCACATACAATTTTTGCCACGCATTGCAAGAAAATTGCGGGCGCTAAAGCGGCGCGAGGCTTCTATTGGTGCTGGATGGGTGAGTGGTCCGTCGCATCGAGCCATTGGACGAAATCGCCATGCGCGATGGGCACCGCGCCTGCGGGCAAGTCGGCGGTCCAGATATAGGCCTCGGCCCGCGTGTCACCAAAGCCGTCCCAGCCGTCCACGTCTATGGCCATGCGCGTGTAGTCCGCGCCTTCGAAGGCGTCGATGGCGGCGAGATCGACCGAGCCCGCCTCGTGGATCGTGCCGTGAACGATCGAGGAATAGCGCGCCTGCGTGGGAATCAACGCGGGATACCAATGCGGGCCAGCGGAAATGGCGTACAGCGCGCCCGTAGTGGTCGCGGGCGAACCAAGGCCAAGGCCTTCGAGGAAGGGCCAATCCCCCACGCCTTCGCGCAGGACTCCGTAGAAGAAGAGGTGCATGCCTTACCCCACTATCGCTGCGTTTCCCGACTTAAGCTACCAAGTTCCTGATCATAGCCAAGATTATACGCGTCCAAAGCGAGTAGCGCGAAAAAGACACTGCTATTCATTGGTCTCATAAACCTCAGTAGAGAAATCGCTCGCCGCAACACCAACAAGTGCAGCGTCATAACCAACCGCTGGTTCGAACCTGCCATCAGTGTTGTTTTTGACCATTGGAATTAGACCGCCACCCGCCTGTGCCACAGGTTGGAGCCACGGAATTCTAGCTCTCATCTGGCGCGTCACGCGCTCATCCGTAATTTCAATGCCCACTCGCTTGAGCGCATACCCTTCTCCCAACGTCGCTTCGAGATCGTCGGGGTCTGCCTCCATCACGCTGGTCGGGTCATCATCATCTTGGAATATCACCATTCTCGGATAGCGTCCGCGCGGTAGTTCGCCTTTAGCTTTGTTCTTAATCATCCAGCGCGCGCGCTTAACGCCCAGAAGGTGATGCCCCGGGCCGGGCGGTGGTGTCTTGATGGCCCGATGCGCGTGCCAGCGGGCGTCGCCGAGAAGCATGTAGAGCGTCTGCCCGTTCGGCAGGTCTACCGCGACCGCTTCGCCGCGGACCTTACCGCCCACCTTGTTACCAATGATGGCGTCATCCATGCGCTCCCAAATCTCGACTTCCCGCACGCTAGAGCCAGTGCGTAGACCTTCGGGGGTCTCCACTTCTACGATCATGCGATAGCGAAACGTCTCGTTCGACGTGCAACCAGCCAGAAACAACGCGACAAGCAGCGCTAGAACCGTTGAAATAGCACGCATTTTCAGCCTTTCCGAATGCGAGAGGCGATACGTTGCACTATTTCCTTGCGGTTTGGTATCCGCTCTCCACTCGTCATCGCGAGGCCCGCAAGGGCCGCGGCGATCCAGGGCAAAGAGCGTTACGCTCTGAATTGGTTGGCCTTTGGCCGTCTAACGACTCCGCTTCGCTCGCAATGACGGACCCGTTCAAACCACCAACCGCTCCCCCACCAACTCCTCGCTCACCTGCCACAGCCGCCGCGCGGTTGCTTCATTACGCGCGCGTTTCTCTTTGATCGCATCACCCACGGGGCCGCGCGCGTCGAAGGGGCCGGTGGGGCCGTAATAGCCGCCCGACACCGCGCGTTCATCGGCGGCGGCGAGGGCGGTGGGGTACGCGCCAAGCTTGGCCGACTGCGCCAGCACCTTGTTCGTCACGCTGTACATCGCCTTGAACAGGCCGGTGGGGCCTTTGAATTGCAGCGACGTGTCTGAATAGCCGGGGTGGCACGCGATGGATTTGATGTTTGAGCCAGCCGCCTCCAGCCGCCGGTGCAGCTCCTGCGCGAACAGCAGATTGGCGAGTTTGGAGCGGGTGTAGGATCGGCTGGGATCGTAGCCGCGCTCCATCATCAGATCGTCAAAGTCGATCCGGCCAAATTTGTGCGCGATGCTGGACACCGTAACGACGCGGCCCTCGGCGGGATCGACCTGACCGATCATCAGCGCGGTCCACAAGAAGTGACCCAGATGATTGGTGCCCAGCTGCATCTCGAACCCGTCTTGGGTCTTTTGCTTGGGCGTCTGCATCACGCCCGCGTTGTTGATGAGGCCATAGATCGCGCCGAACCTCTCGCCCGATTCCGAGGCGGCGGCGCGGATTGTGGCACTGTCGGCCAGATCGAGCGTCAGCAGCTCGCAGCGCCCTGCGCCCAAGTTCACCAGCTTGGCGAGCGCGGCCCTGCCTTTGGCCTCGTTGCGGCAGGCGATCACGACATCGGCGTTCTTAGTGGCGAGGATTTTCGCCGCTTCCAGACCAATGCCCGAATTGCCGCCGGTGGTGAGGAAGGTCTTGCCCGAAAGGTCGCCGAGCGCCTCGGGCGTCCAGTTGCGAATGATCGGGTTGGAAGTGGTCGGCATAAGGTAAGGTGTCCCGTGATTGCGGCGCGGAGCAAAGGCCCGCTTTGTCACCCAACGCCTTCAGGCCCGACCGGGTCCGCCTCAATCGTCTCCCGGTCGAGGAAACTTGAAGCCGCCGCGGCTGGGCAGGATCGTCGTTTGCGGCCGCGAGGCCTCTCGCACATGCGCAGGCAATTCCGAAGAGCCCATCGCCTCGAGCACATCTTCAATCCGCGCTGGATCGCCCAACGCGATCACCGTGCCGTCGCTCTCCGCGTCCAAGGGGTTGCCCTGCCAGTCTGACATCACGCCGCCCGCGCCTTCGACCACTGGGACCAGCGCGGCGTAATCGTGCAGCTTCAGTCCGGCTTCCATCACGCAATCGATATGCCCGCTCGCCAGCAGCGCGTAATTGTAGCAATCGCCGCCGTAGATCGGGAAGGGACGTTTGGGGTAGGCGTTGACCACGAGGTTGAGCCACGCGTCTGATTGGTCGGCGTCAAAGCAATGCGGGCTGGTGGTGGCGAGGCTCATCCCCTCAACGCCCGCGCAGGCCCGCGTCTTGACCGGCTTGCCATTCAGCGTGGTGCCTTCGCCAATGCGGCCGACCCAGCGCTCGTTCAAGATCGGCTGATCGATCACGCCCAGCACTGGCCAGCCGTCTTGCATCAAAGCGATCAATGTGCCGAAGATTGGGCGACCGGCGACAAAGCTCTGCGTGCCGTCGATCGGATCAAGCACCCATTGGCGGCCCGCGCCTTCGTTGGTTCGACCGTATTCCTCGCCGATGATCCCGTCATCGGGGCGCTCTTCCTCGATCATCTTGCGCATCACGGCTTCCGCGCCGCGGTCCGCCTCGGTCACCGCGGAATTGTCGGATTTGGTCTCCGCTTCCCAGTCGCCGCGAAACTTCGGACGGATAACGGAGCCGGCAGCCTCGGCCAGACGATTAGCGAATTCGATGTCTTTGGGGGTCATGAGATCCCTCTACCCGCTTCCCCAATAATCAAAAGCGTTTTGCTGGTGGAGCGCCACATAAGCCTTGGCCTCCGCGCCCTCCCACTCGAGCGGCCACTGGCCTGGCAGCTCCTCGGCGAGGTGCGAACGACTGACAAACCAGCCTTGCCCCGGCAATCCGTCCGACTGACGAACGACCAGCACCGCAAGCCCCGGCTCGCCCGCCACGCGGCCATCCTCATCCAGCCTGTCGAGCACCGAGCACAAAGCGCGCATCTTGGGCCGCGTGAAGGCGTATCCCAAAAGATTGAGCATCTGCGAATAGGTCAGCGCGTTACGGGCCCGCGCCGCGCCGATTAGAATCTCCCGAACCTCTTCGGGATCAAACATCAATCGAACAGACTGCTCACGCTGCTTTCATCCGCAATCCGCCGGATCGCTTCGCCCACAAGGGGGGCGATGGTGAGGATGCGGATGCGGTCCGAGGCAAGCGCGGCGTCTGTCGGGCGGATCGAATCGGAAATGACCAACTCGGTCAATTGCGAGCCGTCTATGCGCGCCACCGCGCCGCCGGAAAGTACGCCATGGGTGATGTACGCGGTAACCGACTTGGCCCCGCCCGCCAAAAGCGCGTCCGCCGCGTTGCACAGCGTGCCGCCCGAATCCACAATGTCGTCGATCATGATGCAGTGGCGGCCCGACACGTCGCCAATGATATTCATTACTTCGCTTTCGCCCGGGCGATCGCGGCGCTTGTCGACAATCGCGAGCGGGGCGTTGTCGAGGCGCTTGGCGAGCGCGCGGGCGCGCACCACGCCGCCGACATCGGGCGAAACCACCATCAGGTCCTGATCGCCGTAGCGCGCCTGAATATCCGCCGCCATCGTCGGCGCTGCGTAGAGGTTGTCGGTCGGGATATCGAAGAAACCCTGAATTTGCCCTGCGTGCAGATCGACCGCGAGCACACGGTCCGCGCCCGCCTGAGTGATCAAGTTGGCCACCAGCTTGGCCGAGATCGGCGTGCGCGGTCCGGGCTTTCGATCCTGCCGCGCGTATCCGAAATACGGCACCACCGCCGTGATCCGCTTGGCCGACGCGCGCCTCAACGCGTCGATGCAGATCAAAAGCTCCATCAGATTGTCGTTCGCCGGATAGCCCGTGGGCTGCACCAGAAAGACGTCTTCGCCGCGCACATTTTCGTGGATCTCGACGAAGACTTCTTCGTCTGCAAAGCGACGAACGCTCGCATCGGTCAGTGGCATTTCGAGATAGCTGGCAATCGCCCGGGCCAACGGCAGGTTCGAGTTGCCCGACATGATTTTCATGAATGCGATTCCCCTGCCATGTGTGCGCCGCCACCCCGCCTAAGCTCTAGTCATGAAAACGCAACACGCCAGACGCGCTTGTCGTCAATCCTTCCCAACAGAAGCGTTTACATCACAGTCTGCGCGCCTACGGATAGGTTATACCCGAGACATGCGGGCTGATAAGCGAGAGAACACTTATGAATGCGAGCTCATCCGCAGCCCCTTTGACACTCTATGGTGTTCCGCATTCGCTCTACACCGCCCGTGCGCGCAGCTATTTTATCAAGGCCGGGATTGCCTACCGCGAGGTCGCGCCCAACGATCCCCACTACCAAGGCGAGGTGATCGCCAAGGCCGGAGGCAGACTGGGCCTGCCCACCATCGAATGCGCGGATGGCACCGTGATCCGCGACGGCGCGCAGATCATCGATCACTTTGAAAGCGCGAGCGGACGCACCTTTTCCCCAACGGACCCGAAACAACGCTTCTTTAGCCGATTGTTCGACGCGATCGGAGCCGAAGGGCTGCTCCGCCCGGCGATGCATTACCGCTGGAACTTCGATGCACAGAACCTCGATTTTCTCACTTTCCATTTCGAAATGCTGATGCCGCCGGGGCTGAAGGGCGCGGAGATGGCGAGGGGCGCAGCGGATCGAATGCGCGGAGCGATGCGCGCCTTTGGCGTGAACGACGACACCATCCCCGTGGTCGAAGCGGTTTACGCCGAGCAGCTGGCAGCGCTCAACGCGCATTTTGCGGAGCATCCTTATCTCTTGGGCGGCCGGCCCAGCATCGGCGATTTCGGACTTATCGCGCCGCTGTTTGGTCACCTTGGACGCGACCCGAAGCCGCTGGCGATCATGCAAGCGAAAGCGGCGCGCGTGCATCGCTGGGTCGAGCGGATGGGACGCCAAGCGAGCGACATGGTCGAGTTTCCGGGTGCAGAAGACACCTACCTGCCGGACGATACCATCCCACCCACACTCATCGGGCTGCTCAAAGCGATGGCGATCGACTTCGGTCCCGAAACGCTCGCCGCCGCCGAGGCGATCAACGCGTGGATCGCCACTCAGGACGACCTGCCACCGGGCGCGCCTTGCGAACGCATGCTTGGCTTTTGCAATTTCGAGGTGCGCGGCACTCCGGTCAGCGCCATCGCTCAACCGTATCGCTTTTACCTTCTCAAACGCGCACAGGACGAGCGCGACGCCATGGACGAAGCCACCCAGGCTGAGCTCGACAGAATGCTGGAAGAGGCCGGCGCGTCAGAGCTCATGAACGCGCAACTGACGCGCGCAATAGGATTTAGGGACAACCTCGAAATCTGGCTTTAGGTTCTCAGGCTAGGAGACAAAGTGATGAGAAAGACATTTCGATCCGTATGGGCGCCTGTGATCGCGCTCGCCTTGGCGGGGTGTTCCGCTGCGGATCAAGCCTCGGAGCCAGCGGCCGCGCGCCAGAGCGTTGAGGCCTCCTTCGTGGCGAAAGACTCCGACGTGCCCACACGGATTGAAGCCGATGGGTTCGTGCTCGTGCCGCTCGGCCCCGATTTGGCTGAGATCGATTACGCCGCCTACATGTCTTCGATCGAGCACCTGCAGGCGACCTTCACTCGCTCAACGGGATGGCCACGCGCCGATCTCACCATGGACGACGCGATGAAAGATATGGAGACGGAGCAAGGTCGCTTCGAGCGCCGCGAGAGCTTTGCCTACGCGGTGCTTACGCCCGATGGCTCGCGCGAGCGCGGCTGCGTCTATGTCTATCCCGGCGTCGGCGAATACGACGCGGTGGTGCGATTGTGGGTCACCAAGGCGGAGTACGACGCGGGCTTCGATGAGGAATTGTACGCCTGGACCCAAAGCTGGATCGCGAACGAATGGCCGTTCGCGAACGTGGCCTATCCCGGGCGCGCGATCGCATGGGACAAGTGGGACGCGCTCACCAAGACCGACGAGGACACTTGATCAGGGCACCCAGGGGCAGCGTTCAATCTTCATAGACAAAGCTGATCTGGTCCGCGCTTTTGACCCAAACCCATGGCTGGTAATAGCCCAGCTCGTATTCGCCGCGCTTGTTGGTTTCGCGCGGGCGCAGACCCGAACCGGAATCGATCCACTGGAGCCGCACGTCGCCCTCAACCAAGATTCGGCGGCCCGAAAGCCTTTGCATCATCGTGAACATATTCGGGTCTGCCAATCCTTGACGACGGCAGCCGTTCACCTGGATCGCGCCGTCGACAATATCGCCGCCACCACACACCCTGGCGCGCCGAAGCAAATCGTTCAAAACATCTTCGGAAAACGCGATCGTGAGGGTGCCCAACTCGGCGTAGTCCTGCTTGGAGTTGATGAAGAAAAGCCGGTTGAGATTGCCAAACAGGCTGCGCCCACCGCTGCGCACATCGAGAAGAAACCGCCCGGCGCGCTGTTCACCCGCTCCCGCGGCAAAGGCCATCGCCACCGCCTCGGTCGGGGTGAAACAGCCGGGCGTGCATTCGACCAGATCCTCGCGCGCGGCCACCAACGCGCCTTCGGTCTCTTTCAGTCCGGCGAGGCGGTGTTCAACGGCGCTTGCGCCGCCGATGGCCATATCCCTCGGCTCGGCCGAAAGGGCCGTTCCAGCGGACAAACACATCAAAGGCCAAAGCACGCGCAGCATTAAAACGCTCATGAAAATCAAACGGGGTTTATCGCAAGCTTTTTTCCACCAACACACGCATGCCTGAACCAGCCCTGAGCGCGCAAGCGATTGGAATTGCGAAGTAAGGTTCGAGACAGCCAGCCAACCACCTCAATCGAAAGGCTTACTTGACGTGGAGGCGCGTCTAGCCGACATTACATAGATCTCGGTCTTTCGGAGTCGGACGAGTCGGAAGGCTAAGAGGGAATTCGGTGACAGCGGTTTGGACGCCGCTTATTCCGAAGCTGCCCCCGCAACTGTAAGCGGAGAGCGGCGACGCCAAATGAGCCACGGGGATGGATCGGCCCGTGACTGTTTGGCCAGCCGCATCGACCCGCAAGCCAGGAAACCTGCCGAGATAGATAAAACCGCGGACGGGGGTTTTCTGCCGGGTGTTGATGGGATCATAGGCCGTTTCGGCCTCCACGATACCGTGCGCATTCATCCTGTTTCGGGAGGACGGGAATGGTGTTGGAATACAAGGAACACAATACGCAAACGAGCGGACCAATTGCGTGCCTGACTTATAAAAGCCGCGCTGCCGCTGAACCAAGCGAGCCCGAGCTGAACTCATTGGTTGAGCAAGCTCGCCATCGCAATCACAAGCACGGCGTTACCGGCATGCTCCTGTATGAGAACGGGCGGTACGTGCAAACGCTGGAAGGGCCGCCGCAGGGTCTCGATACGATCTGGTCGTCCATCCAGAAGGACGAAAGACATAACGATATCGAAGTGCTGACGCAGCATCTGGTGACCAGCCGTCTGTTTTCGGACTGGGACCTTATGCTCTATCGCAAGATGGATCAGGCGCCGCCCTCGCTCCTGCAGAAGATCAAGCGCACGAACCAGATCAGCCAGCACATTCCCACCCTTGTGAAGCATGCGCTGGAGGCTGACGAGGCAAAGCTCAACGAGCTGATGGCGCGCCTCGCGGAAAAAGGCTGGGACGGCGATACCATGGTGCGCGACCTGCTCGAACCCGCCGCGCGCGCCATGGGCGATGCCTGGCTGGCCGATGAGTGCAGCGAGTTCGATCTGACGCTGGGCCTCGGTATGCTGCAAATGGCGGGCCACGCGGTGCGCTATCGCAAAGACCCCGAAGACATTCGCGACACGCGCTACACGATCCTGCTCGCGTCCGCGCCGGGCGAGCCGCATATGTTTGGACCCACGCTTCTGGCCGATCAGTTCACCGACGCGGGCTGGGCCGTTGAGCTTGTGTTCCCGGACAGCAACGAAGCCTTGCAAAATCAGCTCAACGATCAGCAACCCGACGCGGTCGATATCGCGCTTTCTGACGCGCTGCCCCGGCAGAACAAGGTGTCAAAGCTGCGCGAGACAGTGGAACAGTCTAGGTGGTCAGTGTCTGAGCACCCGCTGGTGGTCTCGGTCGGCGGGCGCCTGTTCGCCGAAGCCGTCGCCACGGCCGAGCAAGTCGGTGCGGACCACGCTCGCCGATCACTAGCTGGCACTAGGCTGAGCCTGCGCGAATTGGTCAAAAACGCCCGTAGCGACGGGGCCGATCCAAAAGAGTAACCGCTGATCGTGCGAGTATCTACGCCGCTTGCGGCTCGATCCGGTGCTCGCCCTTGATCCAGCGCGCCTTTTTGTCTTTCGTGCGCAGGACCGCCGCTTTGGCGGCACGTATCGCTCTACCCCGCGTGCGGCTCAATCCGGTGCTCGCCCTTGATCCAGCGCACGGTGCCCGAGCTGGCGCGCATCACCACGCTTTCCGTCGTCATGATCGTGGCTCCGGTCGCTTTCCGGCGTTTCTTCACACCATCAAGCAGAGAGCCCGACGTCACCCCCGTTGCCGCAAAAATGCAGTCGCCCATCGCAAGCTCATCCAGCTTGTAGATCTTGTCCAGATCAGTGATGCCCCACTTCTTGGCGCGCGCTTTTTCATCGTCGTTGCGGAAGACTAGGCGTCCGTTAAACTGCCCGCCAACGCAGCGCAAAGCCGCCGCCGCCAGCACGCCTTCGGGCGCGCCGCCTTGGCCCATATACATGTCGATCCCCGTGTCCTGGTCGGTCACAGCGATCACTCCGGCGACATCGCCGTCGCCGATAAGGTGCACGCCGCATCCGATGGCGCGCAGCTCGGCAATCAAATCCGCATGGCGCGGGCGATCAAGCACGCACACATTGATATCCGAGGCGGCGCGCCCTTTGGCGGCGGCCACCGCTTCGACGTTCTCGGTCGGGGACTTGGCGAGATCGATGATGTTTGTCGGAAGGCCGGGGCCAACGGCCAGCTTGTCCATATAGACATCGGGCGCGTTGAGCAGATGGCCTTTTTCCGCCGCAGCCAACACGGCGAGCGCATTGGGACCGGCTTTGGCCGTGATCGTCGTGCCTTCCAGAGGATCGAGCGCGATATCTATCTTGGGGCCCTTGCCCGGCGCGCCGCCCACTTTCTCGCCGATGTAAAGCATAGGCGCTTCGTCGCGCTCGCCCTCGCCGATGACCACGGTGCCATCCATATACAGGTTGTCGAAGGCGCGGCGCATCGCTTCCACCGCCGCCGCGTCCGCCGCCTTCTCATCCCCGCGCCCGATAAGCTGCGCCGCCGCGACAGCCGCCGCTTCGGTCACGCGAACCATCTCCAGCACCAACACCCTATCGATCGCGTTTTCGTCCGACGGTTCCTTCGAGGCCAGAACGTCGGTTGAGGTGATGGTGGTCATTGCGAATTCATCCTGTGTGTGGTCTATGGCTTGCGCGCGACGCGCTTAGTCGCAAGGAGCCTGGCTTGTCGAGCAATCCCGACCTGTTTCTGAGAACAAAGCGCCATAAGCTCACCCACGCGGCGAGTTGGCTGGTTGTTGCCTCCGCGCTGACCGGACCACTGGCCGCTAAAAATGAAGCTTCGGTGACGCAATCGGCGCTCGACCGCATCGTAGCGGCGCAACAGGTCGCGGAAGAGTCCGAAGAAAAGGGCACGGAGGAAGCCGATCAAAACCCAGAAACGCCGACAAGCGAACAACCGGTTCAAGAGTCGGAAGACCCCCCGCAGGAAGAGCGATTCCCTATAAATCTCGCGATCACGGTCCCGAACGGAGAGGTTAATCAAGCCCAGGTTCAAGAGTGCGAAGATCGCGCGGATGCCGGTGAGATCAGCGGCGAAATTGTCGTGTGCCGCCGGGTTGGTCAAAGCCTTGAAAATTCCTTCAGCGGTGGCCGCGAAGCCGCCCAGCGACGCTACGCCGAAGAGACCGCCTTTAAAGGTTCGCCAGCGCCGCCCGATCTGTTCGGAATTCCGGACAATGGTAAGGGAATTGGATTTGGCGGAGTGCCGCCACCAGCCCTGATCATTGATGTGGGCGCCCTACCAACGGCCCCGCCAGGGTCAGACGCCGATCGCATTGCTCGCGGCCTGCCCCCGTTGGGCCAAGACGAAGAGCTATCCGAAGAAGAAGTCCGCGAACGGCGTGAAGCGCTGGGTCTGCCGCCGCCTTCCTTTGAGAATAAGGAAGACTGACCACCGGGTCAGTTCGGAAGAATAGGCAGCACCAGCGGAGCCGCCGTCAGGCTATCCGACCCATCGAGCAGATCCAACGCCTTGGCGACGCTGCGCTCAGGCCCCTCATGCGTGACCATAGCCACCAGAACCTCTCCGTCCGCGCTTCCCCGGCCTTGCTGGATCAAGCTTTCGATGGAGACGTCGGCGTCGCGCATGGCGGCGGTGATCTCAGCCAAGACGCCGGGCCGGTCTTTGACCGTGAACCGCAGATACGCTCGTTCAAGGCGGTCGCCCGGTTCCGCGGGCCCAAGCGCGGACAGCTGCGAGACCGGAATGGAGAACGGCGCGCCCACTTCTTCGCGTGCGATGTCGATCAGGTCGGCCACGACAGCGCTGGCCGTGGGTCCATCACCGGCGCCCGCACCTTGGAACAGCAAACGGCCGGAGAAATTGCCCTCGGCGACCACCGCATTGGTCGGCCCATCGACCGACGCGAGCGGGTGATCCTTGGCAACAAGACAAGGGCGTACACGCTGAAGCATCCGATCATCCTGCACGTCCGCCTCAGCAATGAGACGAATCACAAAGCCCAAAGCGCCCGCTTGCGCGATATCGGCGGCGCGCACGGCGACGATGCCGGTCGTTTTCACATTTCCAAAATCGACCTGCGCTCCAAAGCCAATAGCGGCCAGGATGGAGAGCTTATGCGCGGCGTCCACGCCTTCGATATCGAATGTGGGGTCGGCTTCGGCGTAACCCAGCCGTTGGGCCTCGGCTAGGGTCTCGGCAAAATCGGCGCCGGTCGCCTCCATCTCGGACAAGATGTAATTGCACGTGCCGTTGAGGATTCCATAGACCTTGGTCAGCGCGTTGGCGCTTGTGCCTTCGCGCAGACCTTTCACCACGGGAATACCCCCGGCCACCGCGGCTTCGAACTTGAGCGGTGCAGCCACCCCCTCGGCCTCCTGCGCCAATGCCAGGCCATGATGCGCGATCATCGCTTTGTTCGCTGTGACCAGACCCTTGCCTGCGGCCAGCGTTGCGCGCGAAAGGGCCAAGGCAGGACCGTCCGATCCACCCACCAATTCAAGCACCACATCAACATCGTCACGCGACGCGAGCGCGGTCATATCGTCTTCCCACGAAAAGCGCTCGTGCTGAACGCCGCGATCCTTGCTGCGATCGCGCGCGCTGACCGCTGTCACCTCAATGGGTCGACCGGCGCGCGCCGCAATCAGATCGCGATTGGTGTCGAGCAGGCGGATCACCCCCGCCCCAACCGTGCCGAGCCCGGCAATCGCGATGCTCAAAGGCGATGGTGTGGCCGCGGCGGTCATAAATGGTGTGTCCTTGTAAATGCGCTTGTCGAATGGCTGAACCCAATCCGAGGAATGGAGCGCTTAGCCGAGCGTCACCGCCGGTCAAGCGCCGACCCAAATCGACACCGAATGGAGTGTCAGCTTTCTTGCGCTTTGGTGATCGCTCTGGCGCACGGGCCCAGAGCGTTCATGACATAGGCGTAATCGCTCGCGGCCAATCGCCGTGCGACCGGATCGCGCGCAAGATTGGCGGAGCTGGGCAAGGTCTCCGGCAAAGCGCAGGTCAAACGATACCATGGGAGCGTTTCACTCTCGGGCGCGCGGGCCGCCGAATCGATAATCTCGCCCCAGGAAATGCCCCATGCTGGTGGCTGAGCCGGGCGGCGAAGAACGGTGATCGAGACCGGTGACCCGTCTTGTGTGGCGAGAAAAATCTGCGTTTCGGATTCGCCCGCCAGGGTTCCCGGAACGGCCAGAGCATCCCCAACCCCGGTGATCACGGGCGGCGCGGCGCGCGACACAAGGTCTGTGAGGATCGGACGAAGGCGCGATTCGAGAACCGGGGAGTACGCCAATTGCGCGAACGGGCTGGCGAGCTGAAGCTGCGTCTCGCCTTTCGGCCCCCGGCCGCTCGCGTTTGCGAGAAGAAGCATCTCACGTTTCTTGAGCTTGGGCGCCTTTCCTTTCTCGTTAAGGGGCACATCAACGAGGTAGACGACCGATTCGCTCACTCCTCGCGCTCCAGCCACGAGTGCGATCGTATCAGCCTCGACGTAAAGCCTTACAAATCCCGGGGAGAGTCCTGGGGAACGCTCGGCAGCCACCACCGTCTGGCGGCGAATCTGTACACGCGCGACGAGCTCGCTCCGCTCGGCCAGAGTTACCAAATCCACGTAAGTGGCGCGGGTCGCCAGGCTATCCGGGGTTGCGGATGCCGGATTGGTTATGCCCCCGTCCCAATCTTGGGCATGCGCTATTGATTGCGGAAGCGCGCCAATACCCAACAGAACGAGCCCAAGAATCAAGGCGCTGATATATTTGGTAAATTTTTCATTAACGCCGCTCATTTGAAGATCACCTTCAGTGTTGTGATGTCGCTTGCATACAGCGCTCTGCACTTCAGAACGACCCCCTTGAATCACGGCTGAACCGATAAAGCGTTTGATTGACCAAGGGTTGACCGTTACAGCGCGAAAAGTTCGTTATGATCTTGGGGACATGACCAGAGCGAACGCAGGTCAGCTCGCGCAACTTTTGTTCGTGTGCGGCCTACCGGGTGCGGACGCTCGCCAACACGGGCGGACGAGATTCGGTCGGGAGGAATTTGATTTAGGGATCTACGAACTCGGTATCCAATTCGCCGAGACGTGGAAGTAGTGCCGACCCAGGTTGGCAAAGAATGGAGAAAAATCAGCCGAATGTCGTACGTTGATCAAGGAATGACGGGGAGTAAGCTGACTTCCCTTATAATCGCGATCGGCATCGTGGCAGGTATTGGCCTTGCGATGGTCATTGGCTTGACCATTGACGCGGTGAAGAAAGAAATCGAACGCGTCACCACAGTCAATATCGAAGAAGAGCCACCGCCCCCTGAGGAAGAGCCGGAACCGCCGCCAGAGCCGCAGGAGGTAACTCCGCCGCCGCCGGTCGCTCCGCCGCCGCCGATCAATATCGCGCCGGCCCCGCCGCCGATCCAGACGACGCCGACCATTCCGCCGCCGGCTCCGCCCGCGTTGGTCATTCCACCGCCGGCCCCGCCCGCGCCGCCAGCACCGCCTTCGCAGGCTCGTGGCGCGTCGCCCAAGGGACAAAGTCGCTGGGCGCGGCGCATCTCGGAAAACTATCCGAGCCGCGCGTTACGCACCGAAACGGAAGGCAACGTTCGCGTGACGGTGTCTGTCGGCCCTAACGGCCGAGTGAGCGGATGCCGGGTGTCGCAATCCAGCGGATCGTCGATCCTCGATGAGGCCGCCTGTAAGGGCATGAGCCGTTACGCGCGCTTCGATCCGGCTCTGGACGCCGCAGGCAATCCGACCACCGGGTCTTACTCGACGATCATCACCTATCGACTCGACTAAACGAATTTCAGGTGGCCCCTGCGATCCCAGGGGCTGCTTTGGGGACATTTTTTAAAAGGATTTATCGCCATGTTCACCACTCTCATCGCCGCAGCCGAAGTGGCTCCGGAAAACAAGTTCGGCTTTATTCAAGCCATGGAAGAAGGCGGCCCCGTCGCCTGGTCGATCCTCGCCGTCATGATCATCATGAGCGTCGGGTCGTTCTACATTCTCTTCTCGAAGCTGTTCGAGCAGAACAAGGTTATGGGCCAATACCGCAAAGGCAAAGCGAACTTCTGGCGCGCTTCGGGCCTGAAGGACGGCGCACTGAAGTTCGAGAAGAACAGCGCGTGGCGCCAGCTCGCCGACGACGC
The DNA here is from genome assembly GCA_039186235.1 of Pseudomonadota bacterium. Lineage (GTDB taxonomy): Bacteria > Pseudomonadota > Alphaproteobacteria > Sphingomonadales > Sphingomonadaceae > Erythrobacter. Next base: position 14,968 of record JBCDAE010000032.1, read on the forward strand.
CGTGAAAGCGCGTGATGATCACGCCAAGATGCACGGAGCCGGTTCCGAAGCGTCGTACGTGGAAGACAGCCTTACTCACAGCCAGGAAACGATCAACGCCGCTCTGTCCGGCGGGCTTTCTTTCCTCGCGTCGGTGGGTGCGACCGCGCCGTTCATCGGCCTCCTCGGCACCGTGATCGGCATTTACCGCGCTCTGATCAACATCGGCATCGAGGGTTCAGCCTCGATCGACAAAGTTGCTGGCCCTGTTGGTGAAGCGCTCATCATGACCGCGATCGGTCTGCTCGTCGCGGTTCCGGCCGTGCTTGCGTTTAACTGGTTGCAGTCGCGTAACCGCCGCATTGCCGCCATGATGACCGATTTCTGCAACGACATCCTGGCCTTTATCGGGTCGGACGGCACGGTGAAGCCGGCTGTTCAGGCGGCTCCGGCGGCCAAGGCGGCTCCGAAGCCGGCCGCAAAGCCCGCGACCAAGTAAGCGATTTGAGAAAGGGGCGGGAAGAAGCTTCTCGCCCCTTTCGCGATTACAAGTCTGACCATTCGCCAGAATAGGACGTACCAATGGCAATTTCGATGAGCGGTTCGGGTGAAACCCCGATGTCGGACATCAACACGACCCCGCTGGTGGACGTGATGCTGGTTCTTCTCATCATCTTCTTGATCGCGGTTCCGGTTGCGATCCAGACCGTCGAACAGCTGGAAATCCCGGTTTTCGAGATGGAAGAATCCAAAGATAAGGTCGAAAACCTTCAAATCACCGTCATGACCACGGATGAGGACGGCAACACCGCCGGTCTTATCCGTTCGGGCTTCAAGGGCGCCACGCGCAACGGCGAATGCCGGATCTATTTCCAAAACGTCACCCCGGTGTCTTCAGAAGAGCTCTACAACAAGGCGTTTGAGCGTCTGGACGCGATTGTCTCGGCTTACCCAGGCGGCGCGGAAGCGATCGTGGAAGATCCCGACGCGATCCCGCAGGTGCACATCCGCGCGGATAAGGACGTTCCGTGGAAGTGTGTTGCCGGCACAATCTACAACGTTCAGGCGGCCGGGTACCCCACCGTCGGATTTATCTCGAACCCGATTGATCCAGCCGGCTAATCGGCGCGCGCGAAGGGTCCAATCCCTGTGCGCTTGAATTGACTTTAAGGAGTAACTGACATGGGTATGTCCGGAGGCAAGCTCGACGGCGAACCGATGCTCGATATGAACATGACGCCGCTGATCGACGTTCTGCTCGTTCTGCTGATCATGTTCATCATCACTATCCCGATCGCGACCCACTCGGTCGACATCGATCTCCCGGCGGATAACAGCGATAGCCCGCCACCATTGGTCGAGCCGATCAAGAACAAGCTGGTCATCACGCAAGATGATCAGCTGCTTTGGAACGCGCAGCCGATCACACCGGGCCAGCTAGTGACCAATCTTCAGCAATCGACCCAGATGGCGGTTGAACCCGAGCTTCAGTTCGAACCGGACCAGTTCGCGAGCTACGACCGGTCAGCCAAGGTGCTGCAGATCATCAAGTCTTCGGGCATCACCAAGTTCGGTTTTGTCGGAAATGAGAAGTATCGCGTGTTTGGCAAGGAAGAAGGCTCCTAAGTCTCCCTGCCAAACCATAAAGCTTTTGAAAGGCGCTGCGGGGAAACCTGCGGCGCCTTTTTCATTGGCCAGGGCAGTTGGAGGTTAGTCCCCATCCAAAGCGCGGTGGCTATCTTGAGGATCGATGCGCATCGCTTCGCCCACCAGGCTTTCGGCCTCGATCAGCAGCTCATCGTCCACAGCGCCTTGTGGGACAGCCTCGCGCCCGATCATGGTCATAACCGGCACGGCGAGCGGTGAGACGCGGTCAAGTTCGACATGAACTAATTCGCGTTCGGATCGCTCCAGCAAATCGGCCAACCGCCCCACATCAGTCATGCGCGCCCGTGCGTCGGCCCAGGCGGCCTCCAAAAGGACATGGTCCGGCTCATACTTCTTGAGCACGTCGTAGATGAGGTCGGTTGAAAAGGTGACCTGTTTACCCGTCTTGCGCTTGCCCGGATGCTGACGTTCGACAAGCCCGCTGATCACGGCCACTTCGCGAAACGCGCGGCGAAGCAGGTGGCTTTCGGTCACCCAGTCGACGAATTCGTGCGTCAGAATATCGGGAGACAGGAGCGGAGCCGGATCGGTGACAGGTTTCAATCCCCACACGGCGAGCGTGTAATCGTTGGCGACAAAACCGCCGGGCATCAGACCGCGGTCTTCCATCCGGCGAGTGATAAGCATGCCAAGCGACTGGTTCGCATTCCACCCCTCGAACGTGTAATAGGCGCTGTAGTGCTTGCCGCCGTGCGGGAAGCTCTCGACCAGTAACTCGCCCGGGGCGGGCAACCGGCTGCGATAGTCCTGCACTTCCAGCCATTCGCGCACATCATCGGGGAAACGGCCCCACCCCGCGCGATCGTCCAGCATAGCCTGCACGCGGCTCGCCAGATGCGTGGTGAGCGGGAGGCGCAAGCCGCCATAACTCGGGATCGTCGCGGATTTCTTGGCCGCGCTCACGATCACGTCCATGTCTTTAACGCCTTCGACCTCGAGGCTCATCCCGGCGAAAAAAAACGTGTCCCCCGCGCTGAGTTGCGCAGCGAACCGCTCTTCAACCTTGCCGAGCTGGCGTCCGTTTTTGAATCGCACGGTCAGCATTTCGGAATCGACGATAATGCCCGCGTTCATCCGGTGGCGCTGGGCCTGATTGGGATGGGCCAGCCGCCAAACGCCATCCTTGGAACGGATGATGCGCTTGAACTTGTCGTAGGCTTTGAGCGCGTAACCCCCGTCCTCGACAAAGCCCAGCACGCGGTCAAACGACCTCTTATTTAGCCAGGAGTAAGCGACGCTGGAGCGCACCTCATCGAGCAGCTCGTCTTCATGAAGCGGCCCTGCGCACGCGCAGGCCATAACATGCTGCGCCAACACATCGAGCCCGCCCGCGCGAAAGTCTTCGCCATCGCGTTGACCTTCATCGACCGCGTCTTTGGCGGCCATCGCTTCGAGAAACTCGAACCGGTTGCCTGGCACCAAGACCGCCCGGCTCGCCGTGTCGAGACGGTGGCCGGCGCGCCCGATCCGTTGGAGCAAGCGCGACGAGCCCCTGGGCGCGCCCATCTGGACGACCAAGTCAATATCGCCCCAGTCCACCCCCAAATCGAGGCTCGCCGTGCACACCAAGGCGCGCAACTGCCCGGCGGCCATCGCGTCTTCGACTTTGCGCCGCGCCTCTTTCGACAGGCTGCCGTGATGCACGCCAATCGGCAGATTGTCCTCGTTGATGTCCCACAGGCATTGAAAGATGAACTCGGCCAGAAAGCGGGTGTTGGTGAAGACCAAAGTCGTCCGGTTTGCTTTGATCTCTTGGTAAAGTTGATCGACCGCCCACCAGCCCGCGTGCCCGCCCCATGGCACCCGTTCTTCAATAGGAAGCAGAATGTTCAGCTCCGCCTCCGCTCCCTTTTCACCCAGAACCAAATCCGCCGCAGCGATCTCTCCTGTGCCGTCAACGGGCTGAGGCGCGAGCCATTCCTGAAAGCTCAGCGGGTTGGCCAAGGTCGCCGAAAGGGCCACGCGTTGCATATCAGGCGCGAGCTTCTGCAACCGCGCCAACGCCAGCGCCAACAGATCACCACGCTTTCCGGTCGCAAAGGCATGCACCTCGTCCACCACCACACGTTGGCAAGTTCGGAAGAGGTCAAGACTCTCGGGATAGGAGAGCAAAAGCGAGAGGCTCTCCGGCGTTGTCAGCAACACATGCGGCGGTTTGGCGCGCTGGCGCTTCTTCTTGTCCGAAGACGTGTCCCCCGAGCGTGTCTCCACTCGAATGGGCAGGCCGATCTCTTCAACCGGGGTAAGCAGGTTGCGCTTTACGTCATGCGCCAAGGCCTTGAGCGGAGAGACGTACAGTGTGTGCAGCCCATCCGCCGGCAACTTGCCGTTCGAAGGGGCGAAGTCGCACAAGGTTGGCAGGAACCCGGCAAGCGTTTTGCCCGCGCCCGTGTCGGCCACCAGCAGCGCATGGCGTCCTTCGCGCGCCTTGCTGAGCATATCGAGCTGATGGCGACGAATGCGCCAGCCGCGCGCGTCAAACCAAGCCTGAATCTCCGGTGGAACCTTCGGGGCGGCCGCGTTCGATTCAGGATTTTCTGGGCGCTCGCTCACATCCCATCAAATGGCGCGAGGCACGCGGCTCGGCAAGGTCGTATCGAACGAAAGAGAGGACTTAACTCGCCCCTTCTTCCGCAACCCATTCCTCTTCTTCCGAGACCTCGGTGGCCTCGGGCTCGGCCGCGGCCAAATCTTCGAGGGTCGTGCCAAGCAGCGCCGCCAGCTGGTTCTGCTCGTCGGCTGAAAGCGCCGAGAACGTCCGGCCCTTGGGATACTTTTCCGCGATGCCGCCGATATCGCCCATCATGGCGGGCATCGCCTCCATGACGGCTGGCATCATCTCGTTCATCGATGACATGACCTGCGGATCGGCGAAGATCAGAAAGCTTTCCGCCGCGTATTTCTGGCCAACCGGCGTTCCGAAATACGTGTTGAGGTCGGTTAGCTCCGCCTCGGTAAAGCGAACCGCGTAGGCCCGCGCGAGACCGGCGCGATAGCTCGGCTCAATCTGGACAACGATGTCGGTGATAAGGGTCATCATCGTATCGCCAATCTCGGCGTTACGAGCGCTTGCGTTCGGATCCAGCAAAGCCACCGCCTCGGCCAGATTGGCTTCCTCAACCGTGTTGAGTTGGCTGGGCGCAAGTCCCGTGAGTTCCAGCAGAGTCACCGCTGGCGAGCCAGCGATACCGCCCAGCAGTCCCTCCATCATCGGCGCCATCGTCTCTTCCATCATTTTGGAATAGGTGCCCTCGGGAAACAGCTTGAGGACGACCTGCTGCGCCATCGGCACGCGCGCTTCCTGCTCAACCGTGAGCGGTTCCGCGGTGCCGAACATGTCCCCAAACAGATCCCCAACCGCGTCAAGCTCCTTTTGCAGCTCGGTGTCTTCTGTGGTGGCGGCTTCGTCCTGCGCGGCGAAGGCAGGTGCGCTCGTCGCGAGCGCCAGCGCCGCAACCGAAGTGGTCAAAATACGTCTCATGTTTGTCGTCATCCCTCAATTCTGCGTGGCCTCAATGCCCGACGGTCTCGCCGCGTTCCAGCCCCGACAGTTCCAACTGCGCGTCGATTTGCGCGATCAGGCGCTCCAGCCCCTCTTCCGTGTCGCTCTCAGCGCGCGCGACCAATACATCCTGCGTGTTTGAGGCTCGCAGCAACCACCAGCCGTCCCTAGTATTCACTCGGACGCCGTCGGTCGCGTTGACGTCCTCGACGTCGGGACCGGGGTTCGTGGTCAATCGCTCGGTTACCTCTGCGATCGCCGGGAACTTCCGCGCTTCGTCCACCTGAAACCGCATCTCGGGCGTGTTGAGCATGTTGGGGATCGCGGACTTGAGTTCGGTCACTGATTTGCCGAGCCGCGCCGCGGCCGCCAGCAGCCGCACGCCCGCGTAAAGCGCGTCGTCAAACCCATAATACGTGTCGGCAAAGAAGACATGGCCGCTCATCTCTCCGGCTAGAGGCGAACCGGTCTCCTTCATTTTGGACTTAATCAGCGAGTGGCCGGTCTTCCACATGAGCGGTTCACCGCCATGCGCCGCGACGTGATCGAACAAAGCTCGACTGGCCTTCACATCAGCGATAATGGTGGAGCCGGGGCGCGATTTGAGCAGATCTTCGGCGTAGATCATCAGCAATTGATCGCCCCAAATCACGCGTCCTTCGCCATCGATAGCGCCAATCCGATCGCCGTCCCCGTCAAACGCCACTCCAAAATCGAGCTTTTTCTGCGCGACGAGAGCCCGCAAATCAGCCAGATTCTCTTCGACCGTCGGGTCAGGATGGTGGTTTGGGAAATGTCCATCAACATCGGTAAAGAGCAAATGATGCTCCCCGGGGAGCCTCTCGGCGAGGGCTTCAAGCGCGGGCCCGGCGGCCCCGTTTCCGGCGTCCCATCCGACCTTGAGATCAGCGAGATCGACGCCATCAATTCCGGCGAGACCTTCGAGCAGGCGCTCGACATACTCGCCAAGGATGTCGTCTCTGTGCGCGACCGTGCCGACGCCATCGCTCCACTCCCCGGCGGCCGCGACCCGTCCGAGCTCTTGGATGTCCGCTCCGAAGAACGGTCGCCCTTCAAACACCATTTTGAAGCCGTTGTAATCTGGGGGATTGTGGCTGCCAGTTATCTGAATGCCGCCGTCTACCTCTTCGGATGAGGCCTCCGCGTAATAGAGCATAGGCGTCGCGCTCAAGCCGATGCGCACGACATTGCATCCAGACGCCTCGAGCCCTTCTACCAGCGCGTGTTCGAGCATGGGAGAACTGACGCGCCCGTCGTAGCCCACAGCCACCGTTTTGGTGCCCGCATCGGCCAGGTTTCCGCCTGACTTGCGCAGCAGACTGCCAAAGCTGTGCCCGATCGCCCGCGCATCGTCGGCGCCAAGCGTTTTGCCGATAACGCCGCGAATGTCGTATTCGCGCAGGATTGTCGGATCGAACTGATGGTTCATAGTGTCGAGATCCCAGGTTTCCTCTCTACCGCTCCCCGTCACCGGCTGCATCGGACGGCTTGGGAGGCCAAGATCTCGCATGGAAGTGGAGCCGTTTTGTGTCAATCGCTCACGTAGAGATGGAGTGCTATTGAATGGTTTAGTCGGAAGGCGCCTTGGACTTCGCGCCGTGATGCGGGAGTTCGTCCAGCAAAAGATCGCGCGCGTCGTTGGCCTCGTGCACCGCGGAATTGCTGCCTCCACGGTCCGGGTGAACCATGCTGACCACGCGCTTGTGTGCAGCCAGGATCTGATCGCGCGAAGCCCCGCGTTCAACTGCCAACAGCTTGCGGGCTTGCGAAAGCGCCTGCGCGCGCGTGGGCGCAGGCTTCAGCATTTCCCACGGCCACTGGCCCAGCGCCCATCGGAACACGATGCAGAACAGCGCGAGAATAACGGCGAATTTGAGCATTTCAGACGATTTCCAACTCGCCCTGCGCTTTCGCAAAGGCCGGAAGGTTGAGAGCTTTTATCAAGGTCCGAAGCTCTTGCCGCGCCACAAGGTGACTGGTGCCCAGCTCACCGAGATGCCCTTTATCCAGCAGCGTCAGACCGGATGGAAAAAGCTCGCGATAAATCACGCGCTCCGACAGCCCCTTGATCGCTCGAAACCCGACGCGCTGTGACATGTCTTTAAGCGCCTTCTCCAAGCGCGCCTGGTTGCGCGCTTCGACATAGCCCGTGCGGTTGCGCACCACGATCCACTGCATCTCGGGGCGCTTGTTCTCAATCGTTTGGCGGCTGCGCTTCATGCGAGCTTCCCACACCAGTTCGGCGAAGAACGAGAGCTTTTTTACCTCGAACGTCTCGCCATCGACCTGCCCGATAAGGTCGAAATCGACAAAGCTGTCGTTCAGCGGGGTTACGAGGGTATCGGCGTTCTCCACCGCCGTGCGCGCGAAAGGATCGTCACGTCCCGGATTGTCGATGATCAGGAAATCGGAATCGGTCTCGAGCCGGTTCATTGCCAGCAACAGCGCCTCGGGAGAACGACCCTTGAACACTTCAGCCGCTGGCGTGGGCAGATTGACGCCGCGCTTTTTCATCGTCGCCACCCGGTTTTCCAGATACCGAAACGTCGTGCGCTGGCGCGGATCGAGATCCAGCATCGTCACCCGCGCGCCAAGGTAGGCCAAAGCCACACCCACATGCACCGCCGTGGTCGATTTGCCCGTGCCGCCCTTCTCGTTCGCAAAAACGATTCGATGCGCGATTGTTTCGGTCATTATGTCGAAATCCTTGTTGCACGGGCAAAGGCGCTTAGTGGTTCGCGCGCTAGCTTGTGAGGGGCCCGCCACCTTGTCTAGGGTTCGTCTTCAATAATCGTAAAGGGGCGGGGCCCATGCAAACCACAAACACGCTCGCAGACTTACGCAAGGCGGTCGCAAAGCTACGCGGTGGCGGCGAAACCATAGGTCTGGTGCCCACCATGGGCGCGCTGCATGAAGGGCACCTTACCCTGGTGCGACGCGCCCGCGAAGAATGCGATCATGTGGTCGCGTCGATCTTTGTAAATCCGACGCAATTTGGCCCGAACGAAGATCTGGACGCCTATCCACGCCAGTTGGAGACCGATTCAGCGCTCTTGATGTCCGAGGGCTGCGCGCTTTTGTGGGCACCCGATGCCGCGGCGATGTACCCGGCTGGCTTTTCCTCTTCTATCTCTGTGCGCGGGGTGAGCGACGGTCTGTGTGGCGCGGATCGCCCAGGACACTTCGATGGCGTGGCCACCGTGGTGTGCAAGCTTTTCAATCAGGTGGGCCCCGATATGGCCTTCTTCGGAGAGAAGGATTTCCAGCAATTGGCCGTCATCCGCACGATGGCGCGCGATCTCGATCTTACTCATCCGCACGCGCATCAGATTATCGGCGTGCCAACGGTGCGCGAGCCCGACGGCTTGGCGATGTCGAGCCGAAATCGCTACCTTTCAGCTAAAGATCGTGCCGCTGCCGCCACGCTCCCGTCGGCAATGGCAGAGGCCAAAGCAGCGATCGAAGCGGGTGAGATAGCATCGGACGCGCTAGCAAAACTCCAAACCGTGCTCGTAAGCGCGGGATTTGCCAGCGTCGATTACGCGGTACTCGCCGACGCGAAGTCTTTGACCCCGATTGATGAACTCTCGGGAAGCTCGGCGCGACTGCTGGTCGCCGCGCGTATTGGAGGCACCCGGCTGATCGATAATATTCCGGTTGGTTGAGCCACGCGCATTTGCGTGTTGACGCTTGGCGTCCTGTGATGGCAATAGCGCGCGGCCAACGAGCGGGCGGGTATAGCATAGTGGTAATGCACCAGCCTTCCAAGCTGTGTAGAGGGGTTCGATTCCCCTTACCCGCTCCATAACTACACACCCCCCAATCAAATCTTTGTGTTTTCCGCTTGCCTAGCGCACTAGCTGCGGTGCCATGAAGCAACTGACTCATCTTGAGCGCCTCGAAGCCGAGAGCATTCATATCTTCCGCGAAGTCGTGGCCGAGGCGGAGAACCCGGTCATGCTGTACTCGGTCGGCAAAGACAGCTCTGTCATGCTGCATCTGGCGCGCAAGGCGTTCTACCCAGCGCCGCCGCCTTTTCCGATGCTGCACGTGGCGTCCGGCTGGGATTTTCAGGCGCTGCTCGACCACCGCGACAAGACGGTGAAGGAGTACGGACTGGAACTGATCGTCGCGCAGAACGAAGACGCCGAGAAACAGGGCATCAACCCGTTTGACACAGGCAGCGCGCTTTACAGCCAGGCGCAACTCACCGATCCGCTCAAGCAAGCTTTGACCAAACATGGGTTTGACGCCGCTTTTGGCGGTGGCCGGCGCGACGAAGAAAAGGCTCGCGCAAAAGAGCGCGTCTTCAGCTTCCGCACCGCCGCGCATCGCTGGGACCCAAAGAACCAGCGGCCCGAGCTCTGGAACCTCTACAACGCCAAGAAGAACAAGGATGAGAGCATCCGCGTCTTCCCGATCTCCAACTGGACCGAGCTCGACATCTGGCAGTATATCGCTCTGGAAAAGATCGACATCGTCCCGCTTTATCTTTCCGCGCCGCGCCCCACCGTGACGCGCGACGGGCTTCTCCTCGTGGTCGACGATGATCGCTTTCGGCTGGAGGAAGGCGAAGAGCCCGAGACCAAGTCAGTCCGGTTCCGCACTTTGGGATGCTACCCGCTCACCGGCGCGACCGAGAGCGACGCCACCGATATGAACGACATCATTCAGGAAATGCTGCTCGCCACCGGCTCCGAACGTCAGGGGCGGGCCATCGACAAGGGACAATCCGCGTCGATGGAAGACAAGAAGCAGGAGGGGTATTTCTGATGAGTGAGCACCCCTCTTTCCAAACCGACGCGCTGATCGCCGAAGACATCGACGCCTATCTCGATCAGCATCAGCACAAGAGCCTCTTGCGCTTCATCACCTGCGGCAGCGTAGACGACGGCAAATCGACCTTGATTGGTCGGCTGCTCTACGATTCCAAGATGATCTTCGAGGATCAGCTGGCCGCGCTGGAAAGCGACAGCAAGAAGGTCGGTACGCAGGGCGACGAGATCGATTTCGCGTTGCTGGTCGATGGCCTTGCAGCAGAACGCGAACAGGGAATCACGATCGACGTCGCCTACCGCTTTTTCGCGACAGAGAAGCGTAAGTTCATTGTCGCCGATACGCCGGGCCACGTGCAGTACACCCGCAA
>JBCDAE010000033.1:0-24861 GCA_039186235.1 Pseudomonadota bacterium
GTCGTCGGCGATGTCGGCAAGGCGGGCGTGGCGATCGATACGGTCGCGGACATGGAAGTGCTGTTCGATCAGATCCCCTTGGACGCGATGAGCGTTTCGATGACGATGAACGGCGCGGTCATCCCGGTGATGGCGTTCTTCATCGTCGCGGGCGAGCGTCAGGGTGTGCCGGTCGAGAAACTGTCGGGGACCATTCAGAACGATATTCTGAAAGAGTTCATGGTTCGCAACACCTACATCTATCCGCCCGAACCGAGCATGCGGATCATCTCCGACATCATCGGATACACGTCGGCCAACATGCCGAAATTCAACAGCATTTCGATCAGCGGCTACCACATGCACGAAGCGGGCGCGACCGCGGTGCAAGAGCTCGCCTTCACGATCGCCGACGGCAAGGAATACGCCAAGCGCGCGATGGCGACGGGGCTGGATATTGACGCGTTTGCGGGGCGCCTGTCCTTCTTCTTCGGCATCGGCATGAACTTCTTCATGGAGATCGCCAAGCTGCGCGCCGCGCGCACGCTTTGGTACCGCGTGATGGACGATCTGGGTGCGAAGTCCGAACGCTCCAAGATGCTGCGCACTCACTGTCAGACGAGCGGCGTGAGCTTGCAAGAGCAGGATCCCTACAACAACGTGATCCGCACCACCGTCGAAGCGCTCGCAGCGACGTTGGGCGGCACGCAATCGCTGCACACCAACGCGCTCGACGAAGCTATCGCGCTGCCCACCGACTTCTCCGCCCGCATCGCGCGCAACACGCAGCTGGTGCTGCAAGAGGAAAGCGGGATCACCAATGTCGTCGATCCGCTGGGCGGCTCGCACTACATTGAAGCGTTGACCGCAACCCTTGTCGAAGAGGCTGAAAAGCTGATGGCCAAGGTCGACGAAGCGGGCGGGATGACGGCTTACGTCGACACGGGTGCGCCCAAGGCCGAGATCGAGCGCGCGGCGGCGGAAAAGCAGACCATGGTCGACCAGGGCAAAACCGTGATTGTCGGCGTGAACAAGTACCAACCATCGGACGAAGAGCTCATCGACACGCTCGAGGTCGACAACGCCAAGGTGCGAAAGGACCAGATCGCCCGGATCGAACGGGTGCGCGCGAACCGCGACGAAGCGGCGTGCCGCGCCGCGCTCGCCGCGCTCACCGAAGGGTGCAAGGCGGGCGGCAACGTTCTCGAACTCGCCGTCAACGCCGCGCGCGAAGACGCGACCCTGGGTGAAATCTCCGCCGCCATGGAAGAGGTCTTCGGCCGCCACGACGCCACACCCAAGCCCGTCAGCGGCGTGTACAAGACCGCCTACGAGTTCGACCAACGCTGGGCGCAGGTCACGGATGGCGTGGACGCCGTGGAACGCCGCTTGGGCCGAAGCCCTCGCATCATGGTCGCCAAAATGGGCCAGGACGGCCACGATCGCGGCGCCAATGTCATCGCATCCGCGTTTTCCGATATGGGGTTCGAAGTGGTTTCCGGCCCGCTGTTCCAAACCCCCGAAGAAGCCTGCGCGATGGCGCTTGAGAACGACGTCGACGTGGTCGGCGCCTCCAGCCTGGCGGCGGGTCACAAAACGCTCATCCCCGAGCTTATTCGGCTGCTCAAGGAAGCGGGCCGTCCCGACATCAAAGTCACCGCCGGCGGCGTGATCCCGCCGCAAGACTACGACTTTCTGCGCGAAGCGGGCGTGCAAGGCATTTACGGCCCCGGTTCCAACGTGGTCGAATGCGCGGCGGACATTCTGACGCTGCTGGGTCACAACATGCCGCCGCTGGACAGTGTGATGGATGAGGCGGCGGAGTGAGGAAACTCGGCGAGTACCTCTCAATCGAAGTGATTATGCAATGACGCGTTTCTGGATTTACCTAGCCGTCTCAATTGTTTTCTGGTCTCTTGCCGCATTCATCCTATCTAGCGTGCTAGAATCCCATCGCTGGTTTTGTGACAAAACAGAGGGGCAAAGCGGGTTAGCAGCAGAATGCTTCGCCCCGGCTGCCCTAGTGTACTCGCTGCTGTTCGCCGGACTTCTTCTTGTAGACCTCATCAGATTGGGCTTGGTGTTCAAAGTCTCACTCAGACATGCCCATGAGGCGGAGGAACGTAATACATGACCCCAATCCGCACCGACTGGACCCGCGAGGAAATCGCGGAGCTGTTTGACCTTCCGTTCACCGAACTGCTGTTTCAAGCCGCCAGCGTCCACCGCGAGAATCATCCGCCTGAACAGATTCAGCTGTGCACGCTGCTTTCGATCAAAACCGGCGGGTGCCCGGAGGATTGCGGCTATTGTTCGCAAAGCGTCCACGCCGATAGCGGCGTCGAAGCCTCCAAGCTGATGGACGTACAGGCCGTGCTGCAACGCGCGGCGCAGGCGAAGGATGCCGGATCGCAGCGTTTCTGCATGGGCGCCGCGTGGCGCAACCCGAAAGACCGCGACATGCCCGCGATCGTCGAGATCGTGAAAGGCGTTCGCGATATGGGCCTCGAAACCTGCATGACACTGGGCATGTTGGAGCCGCATCAAGCCGAAATGCTCGCCGAGGCCGGGCTCGACTATTACAACCACAACATCGACAGCAGTCCCGAGTATTACGAGCGCGTGATCTCAACGCGCGATTTCCAGTGCCGCTTGGACACGCTCGATCACGTGCGCAGCGCCGGGATCAATGTGTGCAGCGGCGGGATCGTCGGTATGGGCGAAACCCGCGAGGATCGCGTCGGCTTCATCCACACGCTCGCCACCCTCGAAGCGCATCCCCAAAGCGTGCCGGTCAACGCCTTGGTTCCGGTCAAAGGCACGGTGCTGGGCGATATGCTGGCCGACACCCCGCTCGCCAAGATCGACGATATCGAATTCGTCCGCACCGTCGCGGTCGCGCGCATTACCATGCCGATGAGCATGGTGCGCCTCTCGGCCGGTCGCGAGAGCATGAGTGAGCCGACACAGGCGCTGTGCTTCCTGGCGGGCGCGAACTCGATCTTCACTGGCGACAAGCTGCTGACCGCGCCGAACGCGGGCGACGACAGCGACGGCGCGCTGTTCGCGAAGCTTGGGCTGACAGCGCTGCAACAAGAAGAACCGGCGCGCGCCCGGAAGGTGACCGAAGCCGAGCCCGCCGAGTGATCGCGCGCGCGGTTTTCGCACTTATGGCGGCGGTCCTCCTTGCGGCGAACACCGCAACGGACTTCGCCCCGCTCACGATCGGCGAAACGACGCGCGTGACGGTTCTGGAGGCCCAACGCGAGATAAACGTTGTCTTGCCAAAGGACTATGTCGAGAACGCTGATAAGGCATGGCCGATGGTAATCATGGTCGATGGCGGACAGCGCCAAGACTTGATGATGGGCGTAGGCGTTCACAACTGGAACCGCCTTTGGGGCCGCAGCCAAGAGGCCATTTGGGTCGGGATCGAAACCAAAGATCGCCAGCGCGAACTTCTGCCCCCGAACCGCGAGAAGGCGCAGCAAGAACGGTTTCCCACCGCTGGAGAAGGGGACGAGTTTCGCGCATGGTTGGTCGACGATATCCTCCCCATGCTGCGCGCGCGTTATCGCACCACGAGTGAGGTCTATCTCGTCGGCGAAAGCGCGGCGGGGCATTTCGTTCTCGAAACCTGGTTCAAGCGCCCGGATGCCTTCAGCGGATACGCGGCGATCTCACCCAGCCTGCACTGGAATGGGCAGAGCCTCTCCAGAGAGATTGCTGCGGGAACAGGCAAACGTCCACCGCTCTACTTCTCGCTCGCCGATGAGGGCGGTGCGTTTGAAGAGGGCGTGCTGCGTGTCGCGGGCTCGCTTTCACCTACGCAGGATTGGTGCTTCTCCGATCGGCGCGCGGATCTCAAACACAGCAATTCACTTCACGGCCTTCTGCCCGAAGCGCTCCAGTACCTGATGCCGACCGAAGCGGACTGGCTCGACGAGTTCGGTTTTTCCTTTCGGTGCGACCAAAAGGGCGAAGCGGGCGACTAGGCGCTTGCGTCCAGAGAAAACGGGACGAATAGTCAGCCGTGATGATTCTCACGCACGAAAGGAGAGCGTGTCATGACTGATCTTCACCCCGAAACGCTGAGCGTCCACGCCGGATGCGAGCCCGATCCGACGACCAACGCGCGGATTACGCCCATTTATCAAACGTCGAGCTACGTTTTCGACAGCCCCGAACACGCGGCGAAGCTGTTTTCGCTGCAGGAATTCGGGAACATCTATTCGCGCATTTCCAACCCCACCAACGACGCGCTTGAAGCCAAGATCACCGCGCTCGAAGGCGGCGTCGGTGCACTTTCCTGCGGATCGGGCCACGCGGCGCAAATCCTTGCCTTCCACACGCTGATGGAGCCCGGCTGCAACATCGTCGCCTCGAAAAAGCTCTATGGCGGATCGCTCAACCAATTGGGCGAGGCGATCAAGAAATTCGCTTGGGACGCCAAATTTGTCGATGTCGATGACCTTGACGCTCTGCGCGCGGCGATCGACGACAAGACCCGCGTGGTGTTTATCGAAAGCCTCGCCAATCCCGGCGGCGTGGTCAGCGATATTCAGGCGATTGCCGATATCGCGCACGAAGCGGGCGTCCCGCTGATGGTGGACAACACGATGGCGACGCCGGCTTTGTGTCGCCCGTTTGACCATGGCGCGGACATTATCGTCCATTCGATCACCAAGTTCCTCAACGGCCACGGCAACGCGATTGGCGGCGTGATTGTCGACAGCGGAAAATTTGATTGGAAAGCGCAGGGCGACAAGTATCCGTCGATCACTGGGCCCAGTGGCTCGTATCACGGCGCGGTGCTAGCCGACGCTCTGGAGCCGATTGGCCCCATTGGCTTTATCATCAGTTGCCGCGTCCACGGTCTGCGCGATTTGGGGCCGAGCCTCGCGCCGATGAACGCGTTCCTAGCGCTCACGGGCATGGAAACGCTGCACCTGCGCATGGAAAGGCACTGCGCCAACGCGCTGGCGCTGGCCGAGTGGCTCAAAGAGCAGGATCAGGTGGAATGGGTCAGCTACGCCGGGTTGCCGGAAGACCCCTACAACGCCAACGCGCAGAAATATCTCGGCGGCAAGGGCGGCTCGGTGTTCACCTTTGGCCTAAAGGGCGGGTACGATGCGGGGGTGAAGCTCGTCTCCAGCGTCAAGCTTTTCAGCCACTTGGCGAATATTGGCGACACGCGTTCGCTGATTATCCACCCGGCTTCGACCACGCACAGCCAGCTTTCCGAAGAGGAATTGCTCGCCGCGGGCGCGGGACCAGACGTGGTGCGCCTATCGGTCGGCATCGAGCATATCGAGGATATCAAGGCGGACTTGGCGCAAGGGTTGGCGGCGCTTTGAACAGTTCAATTCCGTCATTGCGAGCCGCAAAGCGGCGCGGCAATCCAGAGCCTGACCGCGCGACGCCCTGGATTGCTTCGCTACGCTCGCAATGACGGTGTGGACGTTGAATTTTACCGATGACTCTCGGTTTTAGCGTCAACGACTTGCTGCCCAAGGCGCGCGGAGGCGGCCAGCTTCGCATGGGTCTCTCCAAGTTGTCCGAAGACGAATGGCTTCAACCCGAGCCGGACCTTCCGGCGCGCTGTGAGGCTTTCGAAGAGTGGCCCGAAGGCGTGCAACTCACCCGCTACGCCGACGAACCGGGCCGCGAACTCGCCGCCATGCTGGGCGTTGAGGGCGCGTTACCCGAGGCGGCCGCCGCGTCGCATGAGGATATGTGCCTGCTGCAACGCTTTGCGGGCGAAGATCATTACCGGCTGATTGGCGCGGCGGTCGCGTGGCCGACCGACTGGCACCCCAAAGATAAGTTGGGTCTGCCGCTGCGCGCGTTACACGCCCCGATTGCGGGCTATGAGGAGCAGCTGGCGAGCGGGGTTGATCGCTTCATGGACACCCTGAGAGCGGGCCCAATTTATGGCCGCTGCAACTGGTTTATCGCGCCCACCGGAAACCGACGCTGGCTGGCCGAGGGCAAGCCAGAGGACCAGTTCGCGCATGTGACGCCGCAGAACGCGGGCGAGACCCTGTTTGTTCGGTCTGAGCGGCAGACCTTGCGGCGTCTACCAAAGACGGAGGCTATCCTCTTCACCATCGGCGTCTATGTCGCGCCCCTGGCCTCGCTTTCGGCGGATAACGTCGGGTCGCTGGCGAGCTCCGTGCAAAGCCTGCTGACAGGCGAGGGGGATCGGCGCGGCGCAGGGGCTTACGCTGAGCCGCTAATCCGCTATGCGACCTCTCGGGAAAGAGAGACGCTCGTATGATGCTGCTGACACTGGCGCTTCTGGCCGCGCCGCCTGAGTTGGACTGTGAAAACCCTTCGACGCAGTTGGACATGAACCTGTGCGCGGCGCGCGAATACGAAGCGGCGGACAGTGTCCTGAACGAAGTTTGGGAAGCCGCGTCGGATAAGGCCAAAGCTAACGACGCGATGGCCGCCGAGCCGAGAACCGAGGAAAGCTCTTTCGACAAACTGCTAGCGGCCCAGCGCGCCTGGATCACCTATCGAAATGCGCATTGCGCGGCGGAAGCGGATCGGTATCGCGGGGGATCGATTGTCCCGCTGATCCACGCGACCTGCATGACCGCGCTCACTGAGGCGCGCACCACGCAGCTACAAGAATACACAGAAGAAGGCTGAGTATGTTTTCCAAGATCCTGATTGCCAATCGCGGCGAGATCGCGTGCCGGGTTATCACCACCGCGCGCAAAATGGGCATTGCCACGGTGGCGGTCTATTCCGATGCGGACGCGCGCGCGCCGTTTGTGCGTATGGCGGACGAAGCGGTGCATATCGGCCCCGCGCCGGCGGCGGAAAGCTATCTGATCCCGGAAAAGATCATCGCCGCGTGCAAGGAAACCGGCGCGGAAGCGGTGCATCCGGGCTACGGTTTCCTTTCCGAACGCGCGAGCTTTGTCGAAGCGCTTGAGGCCGAAGGCATCGCCTTTATCGGCCCGCCAGCCGGCGCGATCGCCGCGATGGGCGACAAGATTGAATCGAAGAAACTGGCGAAGGAAGCGGGCGTCAACGTCGTCCCCGGCTTTGTCGGCGAAATTCGCGACACCGATCACGCGGTCGAGATCTCGGACGACATCGGCTATCCGGTGATGATGAAAGCCAGCGCCGGGGGCGGGGGCAAGGGCATGCGCCTGGCCTATTCGGAAGCCGACGTGCGCGAGGGCTTTGAAGCGACCAAGCGCGAAGGTCTCAATTCCTTTGGCGATGACCGGGTCTTCATCGAAAAGTTCATCGAAAACCCGCGGCACATCGAAATTCAGATTCTGGGCGATAAGCACGGCAACACGCTGTATCTGAACGAGCGCGAATGCTCGATCCAGCGCCGCCACCAGAAAGTCGTTGAAGAAGCGCCATCGCCCTTTGTGACCGAGAAGATGCGCAAGGCGATGGGCGAACAGTGCGTGGCGCTGTCCAAGGCGGTCGATTACCACTCGGCGGGCACGGTCGAACTGATCGTGTCCGGCGCCGATAAGACCGGCGAGAGCTTCTACTTTCTTGAAATGAACACCCGCCTTCAAGTGGAACACCCCGTGACCGAGGCCATTACCGGCATTGATCTGGTCGAGCAGATGATCCGTGTCGCGGCGGGCGAAGAATTGACCATGACGCAGGACGATATCGGCATTGACGGCTGGTCGATCGAAAACCGCGTCTACGCCGAAGACCCCTATCGCGGCTTCCTGCCGTCCACCGGCCGTCTGGTCGAATACTCACCCACCATCCCGGGCTGGACCGAGGACGCCGAGGTTGCGGGCAAAGCGCGGCGCGGCGTCGCGCACGGCGCGGGCAGCGTGCGCGTCGACGATGGCGTGTTCGAAGGCGGCGAGGTCTCCATCTACTACGATCCGATGATCGCGAAGCTGATCACGTGGGCGCCGACGAGGCTGGAAGCGGCGGACCTCCAGATCGAAGCGCTCGACGCCTTCCGCCTCAAAGGGCTGGGCCACAATGTCGATTTCCTCAGCGCCATCATGCAGCACGATCGCTTCCGCTCGGGCGAGCTCACCACGGGCTTTATCGCCGAGGAATACCCCGAAGGCTTCATCGGCGCGCCGATCAGCGAGGAGATGCAGCGCATGCTCGCCGCGATCTGCGCCGGAAACGAATTCACATGGCAAAACCGCGCGCGGCGCATTTCGGGCCAGCTTGACGGGGATGGCGGCGAGACGGGCGTAAACCGCGTCACCAGCGATTGGATGGTCAAGATTGGCGACACCCGCCACGAGGTGACGCTGGGTGATGGTCACGCGGTGGTCGATGGCGTCCGGGTCAAAGGCCATTGCGACTGGCAGCCCGGCATGGTCGAAGCCGCCGCCACCGACGCCGAGGGGAACGTTTTCGGGCTGATCGTGGAGCGCGACGGCGCGCATTGGGTGATCACCACGAGAGGCGCGTCGACCCGCGCGCTGGCCTTGCCGCTCAGCTTGAAAGAGCACGAAGGCCGGATGATCGAGAAAGAGCCGCCCGATCTTTCGAAGATGCTGATCTGCCCGATGCCCGGCATGCTGGTGAAGCTGCATGTGGGCGAGGGCGAAGAGGTGCAGCCCGGTCAGCCGCTCGCGACGGTCGAAGCTATGAAGATGGAGAACATCCTTCGCGCCGAGAAGGAAGGCACAATCGCCAAGATCAACGCCGCCGAAGGGGAGAGCCTGGCGGTCGACGCGATCATTCTGGAACTCGAATAATACGATCTTTCCGCAGCCTGTAACAAAGTGACCGCGTTAACCGTGTTCCGTGTTAAGAATTGCGCGGCTCTTTGTTCGATTTCGGATCAACTGTTCTCGTAAGTGATTGTTTTTGTGGGTTATAAGCATTTAGCTAACAGCAATTCTGCATAATTTGACTCGCTAATTCTTTCTTAAAGTCAGACAATACTGCGGTCGGGATTAGTGATTCGCACGCTCGACTTTGGTTCAAACGGTCTGGCTTTTGGGGGATTAGTTATGGCGAAAAGCGGACGTGGTTATTTCGATCGCAAGGGCCAGTTCTTCAGAACGCCCCGCGAAGCAACAGCAAGCGACTTGGCGGCAATGCTAGGTCAAATCGGCGATGGCGAAAGCCTGGCGCCCGGGATCGCACAAACTTTGATTGAGCGGCGCACCGATATCGAAGGCCTGTTTGCCGAACACGATGTGATGATGGCGGAAGCCACCGATGACACTGTGACCCCGATCAACAAAATGATCTCTAAGTTTCCGAGCCGCACCGGCTCCTAAAGTCCGAGGGCTAAGCTCGCTTTTGGTGGGCAAACTCGGCTGAGCCTCACAAGAGTTGCAAAATGCAACTTACCTCTGATAGGGCGTGTCTCTGACACAAGAGACGTCGCCTGGAGAGGATGATCTGATGCCGCTACCCATTACCGCCATCACCGCCGCCGCCTTAGCGCTGCTTTTGCTGGTGCTGGCCATTGAGACGGTTTCCAAACGCCTGAAGCTGAAAGCGGCGTTTGGAGACGCGCAAGACCCCGGCCTCATCGCCGCCACGCGCAGTCACGCCAATCTGGCCGAGCACGCCCCGATCGTCCTCATCATGCTCGGCCTCTTGGAATACAGCGAAGCCAGCGCGACGCTTGTTATGGGATTGGCTGCGGTCTTCGTGGTGGCCCGCGTTGCGCACGCGATCGGGCTGCACCAGTCGAGCGAGCCGGGCAAAGCGCCCATTCCCCGACAGATTGGCGTGATCGGCACGTGGCTGGTGATGCTCGTGCTGGCGGGGCTGCTTTTGTTCGGCGCGCTGTCTGGCTAAGAGCTCACAGCGGCTAGCAGCTCTCGCGCCAGCGCGCCTGTCGCGGTCGCGTGTGTGTCGACTTCCAGATCGTAGCCAATCCCCTCGTGCAGGTGAGACGATTGTTCGCACGCGAGGCCGATAAGCCGGTCACCGCGTGCTTTTTCGCGAGCTTCGATCACGTCGATCGGGGCGTCGACCTTGCCCACGCATAAATCGCACCCTGCTAATCCGGCGCGGTAATCCGCGATTTCCGACGCGTGGCAAACTTCATCGACTACCATATTCAGGCCTTTCTGGCCCGCGTTGAACACAAATTGGCGCATCACGCTCAGCAACGCTTCACCGCTCGGCCCGTTCGAAATGCGGGGCAATTTGCCCGAAGGCCCATCGACCTTGTCCAGCCGGAACCATTTGGGCTTGAACTCATCGCCATTGGGCAGAAACGAGATGAATTTATCCATCTCAATATGCAGGAAGGTCTCTTGCGCCAGCGCCTGAATCTCGCGCGCGAGTGTCGTTTTCCCAGCGCTGCTGACGCCGTCGAGGATAATAACCTTGGCTGGCTTTTCCAGCCCACTCATTCCTCGATCATCGCCACCGCACGGATCCATCCGGCGCTGGCGCGTTCGATCTTCACGGGAAAGCAGCTGAACGTGAAGCCGTAGCTGGGCAGGCTCTCTAGGTTGGCGAGCTTCTCAATCTGGTAATAGGGGCGGATCCGGCCCGCCTTGTGGCCCTCCCAAATGATCGAAGGGTCTTTGGTCTCGGCCCATTTCTTCGCGGTGTGACTGAAGGGCGCGTCCCAGCTCCACGCGTCGGTGCCAACCACTTCGACGCCCCGCTCGGTCAGCCACAACGTCGCCTCGGCCCCAAGGCCCACGCCCTGATCGGTGAAGTTGTCGGTGCCGTAGACCGCGCCCGATTGGATCAGCACGATATCAAGCGGTTGCAGTTCGTACCCGATCTTTCCGAAGGCTTCCTCTAGCTCCGTTCCGCTAATCACATGGCCATTGGGCAGATGCGAGAAATCGAGTTTCACGCCGGGGCGGAAAAACCGGTCGAGTGGGGCCTCATCAATGCTGGGAGCCGGGTTTTCGCCGGTGTCCGTGGTCGAGTGATAATGCCAAGGCGCGTCCATATGCGTGCCGTTATGGGTGGAAAGCTGCAGCATCTCGACCGCCCAGCCTTCGCCATCGGGCAAGTCGTCTTTTTCCAGTCCCGGAAAGAACATCGCGATCTGCTGCCACGTATCCTCGTGCGTCATGTAGGTGACGTGCGGGCGCATCACTTCGGGGTCGGAGATCACATCGTTGGTGATCGGGATCGACAGGTCGACAAAACGTGTCACGCCGGCACCTTGGATTGCAATTGCTCGTCCAGAAACGCGGCGACATCGGCCAGATCAACGTCGCGCGCCATGTACGCCTCGCCAATCGCTCGCAGCAGCAGGAAGGGCAGGGTGCCCGCGTCCATTTTCTTATCATGGCGCATATGTTCGACCAGTCGCGCGCCATCGCATGAGAGGCCAAGAGCGCTGGTTTCCGCGCGCAGGCCCGAAGCGGCGATAACAGCGACCACGCGTTCGGCGTCACCGTGTGAAAGTTCGCCGCGCCGCGCCGAATAGCGCGCCGCCAGCCCCATGCCGATCGCGACCGCTTCGCCGTGCAGCAAATCGGCTGAAAAACCCGTTTCCGCTTCCAGAGCGTGGCCGAAAGTGTGCCCCAGATTGAGCAGCGCGCGGCGGCCTGAAAGTTCGCGTTCGTCTTCGGCAACGATCCGCGCTTTGGCCTCGACACTGCGCGCCACCGCTTCATTCAGCGCGGCGGTATCATGCGCAAGAACGGCCTTGGCGTTGGCTTCGCACCAATCGAAGAAGCCCGAGTCGCCCAGCGCGCCGTATTTGATGACTTCGGCGAAGCCCGCCTGCATTTCGCGCAGGGGGAGGGTGCTCAAAACGCCCGTATCGGCCAGCACCAGCGAAGGCTGATGAAACGCGCCGATCAGGTTTTTTCCGCTCTGGGTGTTGATCGCGGTCTTGCCGCCGACCGAACTGTCCACCTGCGCCAGCAGAGTGGTGGGTATCTGGATAAAGCCGCAGCCGCGTTTCAATATGGCGCAGGCAAAACCGGTTAGGTCGCCGACCACGCCTCCCCCCAAAGCGATGACGTGATCGCCACGCTCCACCCCGTGATCGAGCAACCAGTTGGTGAGCTTTTCCAGCTCGCTCCAGCTTTTTGAGCTTTCGCCCGGCGCGACGGTGAAGAGCGCGATCTCCTTGCCCGCCGCCGCCAATCCATCGAGTAGGGTCTCTCCATGGCGCGCCCAGGCGTTGGCGTCCGCCACGACCGGAACGATGGCTTTGCGCAGCAGACCGTCCGCCAGCGCGCCTGCCTTCGCGAGCAGGCCTTGGCCAACCAGCACGTCGTAGCTGCGGCCAGAAAGCTCTACCCGAATGGTGCGTGTGTCTGTCATCCCATCCATTCCTCGAGTGCGCGAAGGATTGCGTGCGCGGTGTCGGCTTGCGGGCCGTCCTGACTTTCCACCCTTATGGGAGCTTGCGCGTAATAGGGGCTGCGATCTTTGTGAAGCTTGGTCAGGATTTCGTGAGGATCCCCGGTTTTGAGCAGCGGGCGATGATCGCGGCGCGAAGTGCGTTCGACCAGCGTATCGATGTCGCAATCGATCCACACTGCGATGCCGCGTTCAAGGATAAGGGCGCGCGTTTCGGGATCAACAAAGGCGCCGCCGCCCGTGGCGATGACTCCGGTTTCCTCTTCCATCAGGCGCGCGATCACGCGGCGTTCCCCGTCGCGGAAATACGTCTCGCCGAATTCCTCAAAGATCTCGGGAATGGTGCGCTGCGCGGCGTCTTCAATCGCGTCATCCGCGTCGACAAAGCCGCGATCCATCATCGCCGCGAGGCGTCGCCCCACCGAGGACTTGCCCGCGCCCATCAGACCAATCAGCACGATCGGTTTGTCGATACGCTCCGGAGTGGCGGCGAGTTCCTTTGCGGATTCGGGCGCATCGGGCGCAGAGTGTGGAGCGCTTTCGTCGGTCATTGAAGTGACGCCTATAGATGGGCTAGAGCCCGCGCAATATGCACAAGGCCCGTCATAAGCTGGTTCAATCGCACAGCGGCGCAAATGCTCAGCCCTCGCGCAAGCCTGGAAGCGCCGCGCGCGTGGGGCTCCTGGGGTTGGTCGTTTTTCTCCTCATTACAATCGCTGCATGGATTGATGGCGGGGAAGAACCGATCCATCGGATCGAGACGCCGGTCAGTGTGCCTTCCATGGGAGCGGCGGGCTGATGCGCGGGGCGTGGCTTGCCGTTGGAGTGGCGGGGGCGCTCGGCGGCGCTCTGGCGAGCGGGCTTGTCAGCGCGCAGCGCACGCCGGAATCGCTGCTTCCCCCGGGATTTGACGATCCAACGCCGACGCCGACGACGGCTCCCACCGCCTTGCCGACAGCGGCGCCCGTGCCGGTCCCGCCCGCGGCCCCCGCCCCAGCGCCCGCTTTGCCTGAGGGCGGGGAGATCACCGGTCCGATCACGCTTCCCCCGGTGTCCGAGCTCTCGGACGAAGAGCTGCGAAACCTGCCGTCGCTCGAAGAGCTTGAAGCGCTCACCACCGATGAGCTTGACGATCTCTTCGGGCTCAAACCGAAATACGACATTCCGCCCGCCGCCCGTCGGTCTTTGGCGCGGGTCGGGATCATCACCTCGCGCGAAGGTGGCTTGGCGAGCGGGAGTTTTAGCAAGCAGCCCGCTTCTTTGGTGCGCGCTGCGCTGAACGGGACGCAAACGCCGCTGGTCTCGCGCTGGGGGCACATCCTGATGCGCCGCGTACTCGCCAGCCGACTGGCCACGCCACAGGGCATGAACCCGGTTGAGTTTGCCACGCTGCGCGCCGGCGCGCTTAACCGCATGGGCGAGTACGCCGCCGCGCGCGCGCTTATTCAGGACGTCGATACGGGCAATTGGTCGCCGGACCTAGCCAACGAAGCGCTGACGGCCTTGATCGCCGAAGCCGATCCGCTGGGCGTGTGTCCTTACGTCCGTTTTCAAGGCGCTCCCGAAGCGCAAGGCGAGCGCGAAGCGCAATGGACGATGATCAGCGCGATCTGCAACTCGTTTGCCGGGGAAAGCGCGCTGGCCGCCTCGCAGCTGAGCGCCGCTCTGAACGAAGAGATCGCGCCTTCGGTTGACGTGCTCTTGGCGCGGCGTTTCGCCGGCGCGGCGGGGAAGGGGCGGCGCGGCGTTGAAATCGATTGGGAGGGCGTGGACGAGCTGAATCCGTGGCGCTTTGCTCTGGCCAACGCGGTCGGCGAGTCCGTGCCTGAAGCGCTGCTGCAAAACACCGCGCCTTATTACGCGCGCGCCGGAGCGGACGCTCCCATGATCTCGCTTGATCGCCGCGCCCAATACGCCAGCCGTGCGGGGGAAGAGGGCATCTTTTCCGCGCAAGCGATGATCGATCTCTACAGTGAGGTTTACAGCGATGCTGCGATTGGCGGCGCGGTTGGTGATCGCGCGCGCACCTTGCGTCTCGCCTATTTGGCGCCCGATTCCCAAGCGCGCATTGAGGCGATGCAAGCGCTTTGGGGCGAAACCGCGGACGGCGATCCGCATTGGGCTTATGTGTTGACGGCCTACGCCGCCGCTCGGGTGAGCCCCTCGGGCAGTCTGTCGGACAAAGCGGATGACCTGATTGCGTCGATGCTCAGCGCCGGGCTGGATCGGGACGCCATGGATTGGCAAGGCGTGGTCGAACCCGGCAGCCGCGCTTGGGCGATGCTGGTGCTGGCTGATCCCGACAGTCGAAACGCCGATCGCGCCGATCTCGACGCCTTCGCCCGCGACGATGAAAGCGAGGATTCGCGCCAGACGCAATTTCTTATTGCCGGGCTCGTGGGTCTCGACAGGATTGGCGCGGCGGACCAACGTGCGTTTGAATCGAGCCTCTCTTTGGGCCTTGGAAGAGAGAGCCGCTGGACGCGGATGATCCAGCGAGCGGCGGAGGTCGAAAATCCCGCTATGGTCTCCCTGCTGGTCGGGCTTGGCATGCAAGGTGACGATTGGTCGCAGATGACACCGCTTCACCTGTTTCACATCACGTCGGCTTTGCAGCGTGTCGGGCTGGAGGCGGAAGCCCGAATGATCGCCGCGGAGGCGGTTGCGCGCGGCTGATGTCGGCGGCGACGGACGCGTTTCTGGACATGCTCAGCGCCGAACGCGGCGCGGCGGCCAACACCTTGGCGGCCTATCGAAGAGATCTGGAAGGCGCGGAGGAAATCCTCGGCGATCTGTCCAAAGCTGCGCGCGCGCAAGTCGCGAAGCTGGGAATACAATGGGCCGACCTGGCGCCGTCCACCGTCGCGCGAAAGGCTTCCGCTTTAAGGCAGTTCTTTGGCTTTGCGCTGGATGAAGGCTGGCGGAGCGACGATCCCTCCGGCGCGTTGCCCAATCCACGCGCCCGGCGCCCTTTGCCCAAAGTGCTCAGCCACGAAGCGGTGAACGCGCTGTTCGAACGCGCCGAACTCGAAGCCGCCTCGGATCATCCGGCCAAGGTCCGCCTGTTGGCTTTGTTGGAGCTGCTCTACGGGTCCGGGCTGCGCGCCACGGAACTTGTCGCGCTGCCTTTGGTGGCGCTGCCGCGCGACGCGCCGGTGATGACGATCACGGGCAAAGGCGGGGTCAGCCGCATGGTCCCCATCAGCGATCGCGCGCACGAAGCGCTTGGCCGGTGGCTCAAGTTGCGGCCTAAAGACCCCAAATCGCCGTTTCTGTTTCCGTCCAAACCCAAAAAGGCGGGAGGGGCGGGGCATCTTTCGCGCGTGAGGCTGTTCCAGATGCTCAAAGAACTGAGCGTGCGGGCCGATCTCGATCCCAAAGGCATAAGTCCTCACGTCTTGCGCCACGCCTTTGCGACGCATCTTTTGGAGGGCGGGGCGGACCTCAGAATGCTTCAAACGCTGCTCGGCCACGCCGATATTGCGACCACACAAATCTACACGCATGTCGACGCGGCGCGCCTGGTGGCGCTGGTCAATTCGCGTCATCCCCTTGCGAGCGCGGCGCGTTCGGACTAGCGGGACGGCATGATTTCTTATCTCGAATTCGAGAAGCCGGTCGCCAATCTCAACGATCGCATCGCGGAATTGCGCGGCGTGGACGCACACCACACCGTGGATGTGGCGGCGGAAATAGAGCGACTGGAAGGCAAGAGCGCCGAGCTGCTTGCGAGCACCTACGCCTCGCTTACCCCGTGGCAAAAAACCCAAGTTGCCCGCCATCCCGCGCGCCCGCATTTTCAGGATTACGTTTCGCACGCCTTTGATGAGTTCGTGCCGCTCGGCGGGGATCGGCTCTACGGCGATGATTTGGCGATCATGGGCGGCTTTGCGAAACTGGGCGACCGCCGCGTCGTCTTGATCGGCCATGAAAAAGGCAACGACACGCAAAGTCGCATTCGCCACAATTTCGGTATGGGCAAGCCCGAAGGCTATCGCAAAGCGATCCGCCTGATGGAGCTGGCGGGCCGCTTCAATCTTCCGGTGGTGACGCTCGTCGACACTTCGGGCGCGTTTCCGGGCATCGAGGCCGAAGAGCGCGGCCAGGCGGAAGCCATTGCACGTTCGACCGAAGCGTGTCTCGCTCTGCCGGTGCCGATGGTCGCGGTGATCGTGGGCGAGGGCGGTTCGGGCGGCGCGGTGGCGTTGGCCAGCGCCGAGCGTGTCCTGATGCTCGAACACGCGGTCTACTCCGTGATTTCGCCCGAAGGCTGTGCCTCGATCCTGTGGCGCACCGCCGAAAAGGCGCCCGAAGCGGCCGAGGCGATGAAGGTGACCGCGCAGCATCTCAAACGACTCAAAGTCATTGATCGGATCGTCAAAGAGCCTGTGGGCGGCGCGCACCGCGATCCCGAAGTGGCGAGCCAGGCGCTGGGGAAGGCGGTCGGCGAAGAACTTGACGCGCTAGCCAAGAAATCGAGCGCGGAATTGATGCGAATGCGCGAAGAACGCTTCCTGCAAATGGGCGGCTGACGGACGGCTATCACGCGTGATCGCGGCAAAGCGCGCTCTGCCCCCTTGGGTTGTCGTGTTGTAAAACGCACGCAGATTGGGAGAGGGATCATGTCGAAACTGAGAAAACCCCTGCTTGCCAGCGTAACCGCGCCGATGGCTCTGGCGCTGGGTGGATGTCTGGGGGCGGGCGCGCCAATTCCCTCAGCAACGGCCCCCTTCACCCCGACCGAAGCGCAGCAAGGCGCGCAATACCATCCGCAGTTTCTCGAACAGTTCGGCGGCGGAATGCAGGGGCCTTTGGCCAATTATGTTGAACGGATCGGTCTAAAGATGGCCGACAATTCGCAGATCGGCCGGGCGCGTCAGGACTTCACTGTGTCCCTGCTCAATAGCCCGGTGAACAACGCATTCGCGGTGCCCGGCGGATACGTTTACACCACGCGTCAGCTTGTGGCCCTGATGAACGACGAGGCGGAACTCGCTGCAGTGCTCGGGCATGAAGTGGCGCATGTCGCCGCGCGCCATTCGGCTCGGCGTCAACGCTCGGCGCAGCGTAACCAGATGCTGGGCGGGCTTGGAGCGGTGTTGTCGAGCGTGCTGCTGGGCAACAGCGAGGTAGGCAATTTGATTACGCGTGGCGCGTTGGAGGCGCCGCAATACATCACTCTCGCCTATTCGCGCGAACAGGAAGAAGAAGCCGACCGGCTCGGCATCCAGTATCTGACCAACGCAGGCTATGATCCCGACGCGATGGGCCGCTTTTTGCTGCGCTTGGCCCAGCAGGCCCAACTCGATGCGCAATTGCAGGGCCGCGGCGATGCGCGTCCGCCCGAATGGGCAAGCTCACACCCCGATCCTGTGAAAAGGGTCGGGAAAGCCAACCAGATTTCGGCGGCCAAGGCCGGCAGCGCGACCAATCGCGACGCGTTTTTGGCAGCGATTGACGGCATGATTTACGGCGATGATCCCAGTCAGGGTATCATTCGTGGCAGCACCTTCATTCATCCCGATCTGCGGATAAGCTTCACCGCGCCGCAAGGGTATTACATGATCAATTCCGCGCGCGAGGTTCGTATCAACCCGCAAGGCAATAGTGGGCGCAGCGGGCAGGCGCAGTTGAGCGGCGCAGCCTATTCGGGTGATCTGGAAAGCTACATCCGCCAGCGATTCCGCGCGATCGGTGGGCAGAATTCCAATCTGGCCCCGCAAAAGTTTCAGCGCACACAAGTTAACGGGCTTAGCGCCGCGTATGGGATCGCGCGCGCTCGCAACGGCAACGCGGAAGTTGATTTGATCGTCTTTGCCTATGAGTTTGCGCGTGATCGGGCGTTTCATTTCACCGTGATCGCGCCAGCTGGCCAAGTGGGTGTGTTCAACCCGATGTTCCAGTCGATGCGGCGCATCTCCTCACGCGAGGCGGGTGAGGTTATTCCGCTGCGAATCGATGTGGTGACGGTGCAGCGTGGCGATACGATCAGCGGATTGGCGCGGCGCATGGCCTTTAGCGACAATCAGGAAGCGCGCTTTCGCGTGTTGAACGGATTGGACAACACCAACACCTTGCGCGCTGGCGAGAAGGTTAAACTGGTGGTTCGGGCTCGATAAGGCTTTCTCGATGAAACGGTTAAGCCGTCGTGAGAATGTCGAGCGCACAAACAAAAAGCGGCGGGGAAACCCCGCCGCTTTCCGTTTTGCGTAAGCTGTTAAGCTTGCGGCTTAGGCGCCGGCAAAGCCACCAGCGGTGTTCGCCGTGTTCAGGCGGCTCGAAACGCCACCGAAGGTGTCGTCAAGCGAGTTACCAAGGTTGCCCATGGCGGTGATCGCCGCAACAGCGATAAGGGCCGCGATGAGGCCGTATTCGATGGCGGTGGCGCCCTGCTCGTCACGAGCCAGTTTGTTGAAAAACTTCATTTGTAGTCTCCTGGTTTGGTCTTCGGTACCCGTACCCGCCTGATTGCTCAGACCGGATTTGGACGTGATAGAATCAAGCTCTTGAAAAATTCCTAATTGCGTCAGTTTCCAAAATCTAAATTATCCATCACACCGCTCGTCTTCTCGTTCACGCCATCCCATTGGGTGTTGTTGGCATTGCCAACGGACTGCAATGCTCCAGCCATGGCGATTACGATCAGACTAATTATCAGTCCGTACTCAACGGCGGTTGCGCCCTGGCTGTCGTTTCCAATGTGCTTTAGAAATTTCAAAACCATCGGGTTGGCCCCCATCTGTCACGTTGCTGACCCGAAAAAAATCGGGCTGGAACCTTAAGAAAAGGTTGAGATGCGCGCGCCGCTTGGAAAAAATACCGACATGACGAACGCAACACTGCTGGTGGTCGCCGGAGCTTTGCGACGTGGTGATGGTCTTTGGCTGATGCACCAAAGACCTCGCGACAAGCACCATGGCGGACTGTGGGAATTCCCCGGCGGCAAGGTGGAAGTATCTGAATCTCCTAATGAAGCTCTTGTGCGCGAGCTTTCGGAAGAGCTCGGCGTTGCGGTTTCTCCAGAGGATTGCGAGCCGCTTTTCTTTGCCGAAACCGCGAACGGAGCGCCCTCGCCGAGGATTGTCATCTTGCTTTACAAAGTGACGCGTTGGGCCGGGATTCCTCGCGCGCTGGAAGGCGGGGATGTGGGATGGTTTTCGATAAAGGGTATGCGAGATCTGCCTAAGCCGCCGCTCGATATCGATCTCTTACGGCGAATCGAGAGCGCTTGATGCGAGACCAGTCGGATTGGGCCGATCGAGCGCGGGCGAAATAATGTGCCGCGCGTGCGCTATCAGGGATTGCCAAGCGCGCCACACCCTCTTATGTGCCGCCCCTCACGCGCGCCAGTAGCTCAGCTGGATAGAGTACCTGACTACGAATCAGGCGGCCGGAGGTTCGAATCCTTCCTGGCGCGCCAAGAAAGGGACTGGCCCCAAAGGGTCGGTCCCTTTTTTGCTTTCAGCCTCCCAGCTGCGCTGCGTTGAACCGCACGAGTTCGCGCCAACTCTTTGTTTTTGTACGTGAGGGGGTGCAATTTTCCCAGAAGCTCCTACATATGTCAGCGGGCGGTCATCGACACACCGTAATTGTTTTCAAGCCCCGGGCCATAAGACGCAAAAAGCGCGGAACCCGATGAAGCTTAAGCAATTTTTACCATTGGGATCATGTCGAACACATATGGGGAGGCCATTCGGGGGCCGCCTCGCGCACGTTATGAAAGACCAAGGGCATGAATTATCTTCACGACCACGACGAATTTGACCCGGACAATCCGCTCGGCAAGCCCGACGTGCCCGAAGACGTGCAGGAAGCGATCCGCACGCTGCTGCGCTGGGCGGGGGACGACCCTACGCGCGAAGGTCTGATCGACACGCCTAAGCGTGTGGGCCGTGCGTGGCTGGAATATTGCCGCGGCAATCAGGAAGATCCCGCTATCCACCTGAGCCGAATCTTCGAAGAAGTCGGCGGCTATGAAGAGATCGTCCTTCTCAAAGACATTCCGTTCCAGTCGCACTGCGAACACCACATGGCCCCGATCACAGGCAAAGCGCACATTGCCTATCTGCCCGACAAAAAGGTCGTTGGCATTTCCAAGCTTGCGCGCGTCCTTCACGGCTTTGCCAACCGCCTTCAGGTGCAAGAGCGCCTGACCGCGGAAGTGGCCGAGTGCATTTGGAACAATCTTGAACCGCGCGGCGTCGCGGTCGTGATCGAAGCCGAGCACGGCTGCATGACCGGACGAGGCGTGAAAGTTCACGAAGTCGAGATGCTGACCAGCCGCATGATGGGCTGCTTCCTTGATGATCCCAGCAGCCGCAAGGAAGTGCTGGGCCTGATGGGCTACTAAAAGTCAAAGCGCCTCTTGCGTTTCGAGCGTGAGGGGCGCTAGCTTATTTGGGTCGGTGATCGGGATCCGCCGCCACACAACCAACTAGAGAGCAGGAGTTGGAATATGGCGTATAAGCAAGTGATTTTGGGCGCAGCTATGGCGGCGTTTACGTTCAGTCTGGCCGCGTGCGGCGGCGAAGCGGCAACGGAAGGCGCGAGCGAAGCGGTCGCTGCGACGACAGCGGCTCCCGCCGAGATCGAAGAGCGGCAGGCAACGTTCAAGTCGCTGGGTAAATCGTTCAAGGCGATCCGCACGCAGCTTGAAAGCGGCAGTCCTGATACGGCGGCCATTCTGGTTTCCGCGACCGAAATGAACGCCGCAGCTGTCAAGGTTGGTGGGTTGTTCCCCGACGGCAGCTCGGTTGATGCGGGCTACGACACCGAAGCGCTGGCCGTGATCTGGGAGAAGCCTGATGAGTTTGCCGCGGCGCATCAGCGTCTGGTGGACGCCACCGCGGAAATGATGACAATTGCCGAGGGCGGCGATGTCGCGGCGATAGGCGATCAGGTCGGCGCGGTGGGTGGTTCGTGCAAGAACTGCCACGACAATTTCCGCCTCGACACGGATTAAGCCCGCTTGAGCGATCCTGAGCCCGCGCCGCCGACGCTCGGCCTTATGTCGGCCCCGGCGGTGCGCGTTTGGGATTTGCCGCTTAGGCTGACCCATTGGAGTTTCGCCCTGCTTGTGCCGGCTCTTTGGTGGTCGGCTGAGAACTCCGAGTGGGCGCTGCACAAACGCTTTGGCGTTGCGCTGTTCGGGTTGCTCGTTTTTCGCATCCTCTGGGGATTTCTGGGCACGCGCACGGCGCGCTTTTCGTCCTTTGTGAAAGGGCCGGGGACCGTTTGGGGCTATCTGACGGGCAAGGTCTCACACACGATCGGGCACAATCCGGTTGGCGCGTTGAGCGTTCTTGGCTTGCTGACGGTTATGCTGGTGCAGGTTGGGGCGGGGCTTTTTGCTGGCGATCCTTACGATGGCGCGACCGGCCCGCTCAATCCGCTGGTCGGCGTGGCGACCGCGGACACGCTGACTGAATGGCACGAATGGTTTTACTGGGTGGTGCTGGGCTTCGTCGCGCTGCACCTTACGGCCATCGCCTTTTATGGCATCTTCAAACAAAACGATCTGGTGAGCCCAATGCTGTCGGGCACGAAGCTGGTGAAGGGCGAGGTCGAAGAGAATGACCGCGTTATGTGGCCTCGCTTTATCCTGTGCGCGGGGGTTGCGGCGGGCTTGGCGGTGTGGGTCGCCAACGGGGCACCCCCACTGAGCTAGACCCGCCGAGCTTGATCCCACGCCCGATTGCGGCAAAGGCGAGCGCATGATCGATCCGACTTACAAACTCGCGCTCACCGCCGATGAATTGGCCGACTTCTTCGTCGAGGCGTTTCCCGGCCAGACGCACGACGCGCATCGTTTTGAACGGTTGGAGCCGGGCTTTGCGCGCCTGAAGCAGTTGCCCGAGACCGCTATGCTGCGCCCCGGCGGGATTGTTTCGGGTCCGACGCAAATGGCGCTGGCCGACCGCGCGGCTTACGCGGTGATCCTCGCGCATATCGGTATCGTGCCGATGGCGGTGACGAGCAATCTCAACATGAGCTTTTTGCGCGCTGTCCGCGCCGAGCCCTTCTTTGCCGACGCGCGCCTGCTCAAACTGGGACGACGGCTCGCCACGGTGGATGTACAACTGTGGCAGGACGATGAAGCGACGATTTTGGCGCAGTCCACGGTCACATACGCTCTTCCGGCTGAGGCTTGACCCTTTCGGACGTCCGACACGCGACCCAAGCCAAGATCGCCATAAGCGCTGTTCCAAGCAGGCCCGCCAAACCGGCCTCCGGTCCATAACTCCCGCCGCTCCACCAATCGGGCGCCTCGTGCGTGATTGAGAGTAGCGAAACGGACGACGCATTCCCGCTCATTGGCAAACCGAAGATCGACGATTGCGCGAAATTCCAGGCTGCGTGCAAGCCAATCGACATGCCCAATCGTCCGGTCATGAGCATGGGCACAGCGAAGCCTGCCCCATTGACCGATAGGAGCGCGAAGGCGGCCCAAGAGAAGCTGTCGGTCCACGCATGGGCCAGCCCGAAGAGAACACTCGTGAGAGCAACGGCCAACTTTGTGCGAAAGCTGAGCTGTGCAGGCCCAGCCGGGCTTTCGCTGAATTGGCGAAAGAGGAAGCCTCGGAACAGCGTTTCTTCCCAATAGCCGACCATCACCATGCGGATCGCAAAAGCGCCAATAGCGGCCTGGCTCGATCTGGTCAGAGTTTCGGGATGCCAAGAGGTTTGGGCCGTCCCGCCCCACATCAAAAGAGAAGCAAAGACCGCGCCCACTGCGCACACGCCGATACCGAAGCCAAGCGCGCACTCACCGAAGAAGCGCGCGCTCACTTCAAGCCCGAAATAGGAAAGGCTCCGCTTTTCGATTAGGCGTGACCAAAGCGCGAGAACGGCGGTGAACACACATACCGCGAGCGCCAGCTGGAGCCATTGGGGTCGCACCAGGGTTAGCGGACTGAGCGCTAGGGCAAGTATGAGCGCGAACAACGCTAATCGCCAAACCAATCGTGGCCGGCCATCTTCGCTGCGCCAAACGCTCATACGGACCCCAAATCAGGCTTCGCTGAGACCTAGGCGGCCCAGGCGTCACTCTTACATTTGATCAAGCATGTATTCTGCGCTGGAGACCTTGAAGTCGCCCGGCGCTTCGACGTTGAGCTGTTCCACCACGCCGTCGTTGACCACCATCGAAAAACGCTGGCCGCGCGTGCCCATGCCAAAGCCCGAACCGTCCATGGTAAGACCCACCGCCTCGACGAATTCGGCGTTACCATCGGCGAGCATGGTTATGTCCCCCGATCCGGCGCTCGCGTTCCACGCGCCCATCACGAACGCGTCGTTCACCGCAGTGCCAACGATCTCGTCGACGCCCTTGCCTTTGAGCTCGCCCGCCTTTTCGACAAAGCCCGGTAGGTGCTTGGCCGAGCAGGTCGGAGTGAAGGCTCCGGGCACAGAGAACAGCGCCACCTTCTTGCCCGCGAAGAAATCGCCGGACTGCACAGGCTGCGGGCCTTCGGCGGTGGCTTTCACCATGGTCACATCGGGCAGTTTATCGCCTACGGAAATTGTCATCAGGGGGACTCCTTTGGTTGACTAAACACCACTTGGTGGCCGCTATAATCCGATCAGGCGATCCGGCAAGATTTACGGATATAAAGATAACTTTATATTTGCTTCGTAACCGCCGCGCCGCTACGGCGCGCAGCAGACATCACGGAGACACAAAATGGCCACCGCCGCTCTCGAACACGAATACATCATCAAGGATATCAGCCTTGCGCAATTTGGCCGCGATGAGATCGCTATCGCCGAAACCGAAATGCCGGGGCTTATGGCTCTTCGCGAAGAATATGGCGCGTCGCAGCCATTGAAGGGCGCGCGGATCACCGGCTCGCTGCACATGACGATCCAGACCGCGGTTCTGATCGAAACGCTGACCGCTTTGGGCGCCGAAGTCCGCTGGGCGACCTGCAACATTTTTTCGACGCAAGACCACGCCGCCGCCGCGATCGCCGCGCAAGGCATCCCTGTGTTTGCGATCAAGGGCGAAACGCTGGCGGATTACTGGGACTACGTGGGCCGCATCTTTGACTGGTCGACGCCGGACAACCCCGATCTTACCAGCAACATCATACTTGATGACGGCGGCGACGCCACGATGTTCGCGCTGTGGGGCGCGCGTCTGGAAGCGGGCGAGGAAATGCCCGCACCGGCCAACGCCGAAGAGATCGAATTCCAGCGGGCCCTGAAAGCTTACATCAAGGAAAAGCCCGGCTACCTCACAAAGAGCGTGCAGAACATCAAGGGCGTTTCGGAAGAGACCACCACGGGCGTTATGCGTCTTTACCAGATCGCCAAGGCGGGCAAGCTGCCGTTCCCGGCGATCAACGTGAACGACAGCGTGACCAAGTCGAAGTTTGACAACCTTTACGGTTGTAAAGAATCGCTGGTCGACGCGATCCGCCGCGCCACCGACGTAATGCTGGCCGGCAAGGTCGCTTGCGTGGCTGGCTATGGCGATGTGGGCAAAGGCTCCGCCGCTTCGCTGCGCGACGGCGGCGCGCGCGTCATGGTCACCGAAATCGACCCGATTTGCGCTCTGCAGGCCGCCATGGACGGCTACGAAGTCGTCTCGATGGAAGAGGCCGTGAA
>JBCDAE010000034.1:0-24214 GCA_039186235.1 Pseudomonadota bacterium
CGCCCCAGCGCGTCGCCCACACCATCTTGTCGACTTCCTGCGCGACGTCCGAGGCAACAGCGGAATTGCCGATATTGGCGTTGATCTTGACGAGGAAATTGCGCCCGAACGCCATCGGTTCGCTTTCGGGGTGGTTGATGTTGTTGGGGATGATCGCTCGGCCCCGCGCCACTTCATCGCGCACAAATTCCGGCGTCACGAAGTCGGGGATCGCCGCGCCCCAGTCCTGCCCGTCGCGCACGAAGTCGGCGGCGATTTCGCGGCCCATATTTTCGCGCTCGGCGACATATTCCATTTCCGGCGTGATGATGCCGTTCTTGGCGTAGTGCATTTGCGTGACGTTGACGCCGCTGCCGACGCCGCCCTTGGCCCGCAAAGGCCGCTTCACCACATTAGGAAAGGTCGGTACGCCACCCGACCGATCGGGCCCAAGCTGGCCGTTATCCTCCGGCTTCACTTCGCGCGCGTCGTATTCCTCAACATCGCCCCGCGCTGTGATCCACTCGCTGCGAAGCGGGGCGAGCCCGGCGTTGATATCAATCGCGACATTGGGATCGGTGTAGGGGCCGGACGTGTCGTAGACGCGGACCGAAGGTTCATCGCCTTCCAGATCAATCTCGCGCATGGCGACCTGCACACCGCTGCCCGTGCGCGCGCCGACATACACCTTGCGGCTGCCACGGATGGGGCCAGTGGTTACGCCAATCTCTACGCCATCTGATTCGAGGGGGGAATTGATGTCGGCCATGTCTGCTCTCTCCTTGGCGGAAAGGGCAAGCGGACGATGCGCGCTATATTGGATTCCCGTCCCAGCGCTGCCCACTCCCTCCGCCGATGCTAATCGGTTCAGGTTCAACGGGTCGGACAGCGCTACCTGCCCCTCTCAGCGAAAAGCTCGCTCCCCGGGGATGGACAGCGCTGTAAACCAGCGACACAAACAAATCCAGAAAAAGCCGCAAGGGCTTCGCGTTACCGGGAGAAGACAATGCCGTTCCAAATGACCGAGATGGTGGGGTGCGAATTTCCGCTGTTCGCCTTTTCGCACTGCCGCGATGTGGTCGCCGCGGTTAGCCGCGCGGGCGGGTTTGGTGTGATCGGCGCGGTCAGCTTCACGCCCGAGCAATTGGAGACCGAACTCCAATGGATCGACGATCATGTCGACGGCAAACCCTATGGTGTCGACGTGCTGATCCCTGAAGTGCAGGCGGTCGACCATCAAGTGACGGCGGACGAAATCGTCGCCGCGATCCCCGCGCAATACCGCGATGTTACGGCCAAAATCCTGACCGAAGCCGGCGTGAGCGCCGAGGGCACCTCGCCGCTTGGCGGATCGCAGCGGCCCAACACTTCGCTGGGTCAGGAATTGCTCGAAGTCAGCTTCAACCACCCTGTTCGGCTGATCGCCAATGCGCTGGGCACCGCGCCGCCCGAAATGATCGCGGCGGGCAAGAAACACGGCATTCCCGTCGCGGCGCTCGTCGGCGCGAAAGAGCACGCGATGAAGCAGATCGAAGCGGGCGTTGACCTGATCATCGCGCAAGGCGGCGAAGGCGGTGGGCATTGCGGCGAGGTCAGCACGATTGTGCTCGTCCCCGAAGTACTGGCCGCGATTGAACAGGCGGGCGCGGATATTCCGGTGCTTGCGGCGGGTGGTATCATGAACGGCAAGCAGATGGCCGGGATGATGGCAATGGGCGCGGCGGGCGCGTGGTGCGGCAGCGTGTGGCTCGCCACCGCCGAAGCCGAAACGCACGAGGTCTTCCGCGAGAAAATGGTCGCCGCCTCCAGCCGCGACACGATCCGCTCCAAACACCGCACCGGCAAGTTCTCACGCCAGCTGCGTTCGGGCTGGCACGCGCAGTGGGAGGTCGCTGGGCTGCCCGCTCTGCCCATGCCGCTGATGATGCTGCTATCCGAACCCGTGTTGCGCGCCATCGACAAGGCCGCGGTAAACGGCAACGAGAAGGCGCAGGATCTGTGCTCCTACTTTGTCGGCCAAGGCGTCGGGCTCGTCACCGAAGTGCGCAGCGCGGGCGGCGTGGTGCAAGACTTCAAGCGCGAGTTCGCCGAGGGCTTTGAAGGGCTGGCCGCCGCGCTGGAGTGAACCGACGCGTGAGCCTTAGTCGTCGTTTGGAAGGCTGAAGAGGCACACCGCCAGCAGGATCGTCGCCAAAACGCCCGAGCCGCCCGCGATCGGAAGCTCGCCCGAAAAGCCGCGCCCCAGCGCCATCGACAGCGCGTTCGACACGAAGGCGACCGCACCGATGAGCGCGCTGATCCCGCCCAGCGCCTTGCCGCGCGAAAGGCCCACGCCAATCAGCGCCAGCGCCAGCAGCACCTTGGCCGCGTTGTAGACCATGAACGAAAACGCCACGATGGCGCTCGCCGCTGGAGCCATGTCGGGCACAGCGGTGGCGGCTTCGCGGAACGGGCCAAACATGGTGAGGCCGACGCCCACCTGTACGACGTTGAGCACGGCGGCGGCGGTGATCGCGGACCAGACGAGGTGCAAGTTCCTGGCCTGCGCCAAAGCCGCGCCCGCAAACGCGGCGAGCAGCGTGAAGAGCAAGCCTTCGGCGCCCCACAGCAATTGGCGCGGCGGCACCATCTCGGCGGCGTAGAAGGCCGTGTAGACCGCCTGCGTGATCGCCGCGATAAGCAGCAGCGCCGCGACGATATTGGCGTTGCGTTTGAAGGTGAAATCCATGGTTAGTGCCCCTGTTTTGCCTGAATATTGAGAGTGCGTAATCCTCGCTATACGCCGATTGGCGGCGATTGGTTACTGGCTGTGGATCGAAAACGGGCTAGAACCTGTTTGGGATGACGCGCCTCTATCGCCTTGACGCCGAAGCGGCTGACATCGCCAAGCGTTTTGGAGCGACATCGGGCGCGGATCCATGGGCGGGCGGCTATCTCGCGCCGGAGAGATTCGCGCCGATCGTGACCGCCGGGCGTGACTTCATCGCCGGGCCGCGTCCGGTTGGTCGCGCGCTTGAGCCACGTATGGTCCCGCGGCTGTGGGCCGTTCTCCCCCCGCCCAATTCCGATGACCCCACCCGCCGCATCGCCAGCCTGCGCAACGCGGAGAGCCCGTTCTGGATCGGCCATCTGCGCAATAGCGAGTTTCGCTGCGTGGTCCCTACCACCGCCGTCATGCTGTGGGGCAGCGGCACCGATTACGAAGGGCGCCGCAATCGGCATTGGCTTGGCGTGGCAGGGGAACCGATTTTCGCGATGCTGGGCGTGTGGAAGGACGAGGAAGTGCCCGCCTTTGCTGTCATTTCCGGCGACCCGAAAGGCGCACCGAGCCATCTTGGTGCGAACGCGGCCCCACTGATTCTGCCAGCGACAAGTCGCGCACTTCAAGCATGGCTCCACGGCGGATGGGATCAGGCGCGCCGGGTCATGGAGGACGCGCAGTCGTCGTGTCGCCTCGTCGAAATGGCTGATGGTCAGAACGTGTAGGCCACGCCGACGCCGCCGATGAACTGGTTGGCGTCGCCGCGAATGTCGGTAAACGGCGTGTCCGCCGCGTCGCCGACCAGCCGCGTGTAGCCCGTCACCGTGTAGATGCTCAGCCCCCCGTTGAGGAAATTGCCGTCGAGGTCAAAGTTGAGGATCAGGTTGGCGGAAACCGCGTTCAGCCCGCCATCAGCGTTGAACAGCGGCAGGCCGGTGTCCGCGCTTTGTTGCGGGGTGACGGTGTAATAATAGTCCGCGAAGCTATCATCGACGAATTGCAGGCCAAAGCTCGATTGCAGCTGGATGCTCCGGCCAATCGGGCGGATGTACCCAATCGTCGGTTCCACCAGCATCCCATCGTGCGCGCCAAGCACGTCCCAGCGCACTTGCGTGTTGAAGGTGAGCGAATCCAGTCGATTGAAAACGCCGGGGAACGTCACACCGCCCGCCGCGCCGACTTCCAACGCCACGTCGAGGTCTTCGGCCAGCTCGACCACATCATCCTGGATCTGGTTGGCGCGGTCGTTGCGAAACCGCACGGCGGGGCCAAAGTTGATGACCGCCTTCTTGCCCGAACCGATGACAATCTCGGGCGACACCACGTCAAGCCGGATGCCGGGGCCATTGGGCCGGATACCGATCCCGCCGACGCTGCCGACGATCAGGGGAAGGGGGAAGACAATATAGTCGTCCGATCCGCTGTAGCTAGGCACCAATCCCGCGCCGATGCCGACCGAGATCCAGTTGTCGTCAAACACAATGTCGGGCCGTCCGCCCGGA
Organism: Pseudomonadota bacterium; assembly: GCA_039186235.1. Lineage (GTDB taxonomy): Bacteria > Pseudomonadota > Alphaproteobacteria > Sphingomonadales > Sphingomonadaceae > Erythrobacter. The sequence continues at coordinate 4,243 of JBCDAE010000034.1, forward strand.
GGGCCACCAGCGGGCGCGCCCGGCTGGCCTTGTTGCGCTCCTTCGGGCGGTGCGTCCTGCGAGCCTTCGTGCAGCCCTTCGATGTTCACCGCGGCCGTGTTGGCCGAGGCCAAAGCAAAAGCGGTCAAACCGATCTCGTCAGCCGCTGGATTGGCAAACTCGTCCGCGCTTTCAGCGGTGTTCGCCTGCGCGGGGGAAGCGGCGAAACCAAGGGTAAACAACGCCGCTCCGGTGGCGGCCAATCGGGGGGTAGCGGGGGACTTCATCACGTTCTCCAAAAAGACGATCCAGACCGGCGTTGTCGCAAGGACAAGTCTAGGGGGGTGTCCTTGAGATCGGCCGGTTGGCGAATAAATGAACGCGACCGTTTAGAGTTCCCGAAAAAGTGAGGCGTCGGCGCGTTGTCTTTGGGCGCACGGGTCTAACTTGCTCGCGAACGCCCGCAACCAAACTTTTGTATCGTTTTTCGTCGGTTCCTCGCCTAGGGCCATGGAGGCATGAGCAAAACCGTGTTTGACGTGGTGATTGTGGGCGGCGGCCTTTCCGGCGGCCTCACCGCACTTGCGCTGCACAAGGCGCGTCCCAGTTTCCACATCGCCGTGATCGAAGCGGGCAAAACCATCGGCGGCAATCACCGCTGGAGCTGGTTTGACAGCGATTTGGATGATCGTGGGCGCGATCTGCTCGAACCCATTCGCAAGACGCAGTGGACCAAGGGCTACGATGTCAGCTTCCCGCAGCTCAAACGCACGCTGCACACCGGCTACACGTCCATGTCCTCGGTCGATTTTCACGAGGGCATCACGCGCACTCTGCCGCCCGAGGCGCTGTATCTGGGGCGCAAAGCCGTCGAGATCGAGGCGGAGGGCGTCACTCTGGATGACGGCGCACGGCTGGAAGCCCGGCTGGTGGTCGATTGCCGCAGCTTTCAACCGTCCGAGCATCTGCGCGGCGGCTGGCAGGTCTTCATGGGCCGTCAGATGCGGCTTGACGAAGCGCATGGTGAAGAGCGTCCCATGATCATGGACGCCGATGTCGATCAGCTGGCGCCCTATGGCAATGGCGGAGCCTACCGGTTTGTCTATGTCCTACCCCTAAGCTCACGCGATCTGTTTATCGAAGACACCTATTACGCTGATGATCCCAAGCTGGATCGCGCCATGCTGTCGGGCCGGATCGATCAATACGCGCGGGACAAGGGGTGGAAGGATGGCGTTCCGGTCGGGCACGAAACGGGTGTTCTGCCCGTCCTGACCGGCGGCGATTTCGACGCTTATCAGAACGAAGTGCGCATCCCGGGCGTGGCCGCTATGGGCGCGCGCGGCGGCTTTATCCACCCGCTCACAAGCTACACCATGCCGATCGCGATGGGGAACGCGCTGGCGTTGGCCGACGACGCGGATCTGCCCGCCGCGCAAATGGCCGCCCTGTTTGAAACCCGCGCGCGGCGGCACTGGCGCGACACCGGATATTACCGCCTGCTCACGCGCTTTTTGTTCTTCGCCGCCGACCCCGACCGCCGGTTTGTTATTCTCCAGCGTTTTTACGGCCTCAGGCAGGGGCTGATAGAGCGCTTTTACGCGGCGCGCTCGCCGTTGAGAGATCGCGCGCGCGTCCTTTGGGGCAAGCCACCCGTAACTATTCCTCGCGCCATGAAAGCCATGTTCCAGCGCGGAAAGCCGCTGAAAGAACGGCGAAAATCTGATATGCCATCCTCTTCCAAAACGGAGCCTGCCGCATGAACGCCCCCGCTAAGATCGATGCCAAACTCAACATCGCTTCGACGCCCGGCGGCAAAGGCATCGATCCGCGTCTGGCGCAGCGCTATATGGGCAAATCGGCGTGCGTCATCGGCGCGGGCTTTGGCGGTATGGCGCTCGCGATCCGGCTTCAATCCGCAGGCATTTCCACCACCGTAATCGAAGCGCGCGATAAGCCCGGCGGCCGGGCCTATTTTTGGGAGAAAGACGGCTTCACCTTTGACGCCGGGCCGACCGTCATCACCGACCCACCGTGTCTGGAAGAGCTGTGGCAGCTCACCGGCCACGATATCGCCGAAGATGTAGAACTGATGAAGGTCATGCCGTTCTATCGCCTCAACTGGCCCGACGGCACCAACTTCGATTATTCGAACGACGAAGAAGAACTCTTCGCGGAAATCGCCAAGCTCAACCCCGATGACGTGGTCGGTTATCAGCGCTTCCTCGAGTACTCAGCCGGCGTGTTCGAAGAGGGCTATATCAAGCTCGGGCACAAGCCGTTTCTTGACTTCAAAAGCATGCTCAAAGCCGCGCCCGCGCTGGTGAAAGAGCAGGCGTGGCGCAGCGTCTATTCGATGGTGTCGAGCTACATCAAGAACGAGAAACTGCGCGAAGCCTTCAGCTTTCACTCGCTGCTGGTCGGCGGCAATCCAATGAAGACCTCCAGCATTTACGCGCTGATCCACAAGCTGGAAAAAGACGGCGGCGTGTGGTGGGCGCGCGGCGGCACCAACCGGCTGATCGCGGGAATGGTGCGCCACTTTGAACGCTTGGGCGGCACGATGCGCGTCGGCGATCCGGTGGTGCAGGTCCACACTCTGGGCACCCGCGCGACCGAAGTGGAAACGACAAGCGGCATTAAGGAACGCTTCGACGCGGTCGCATCGAACGGCGACATCATGCACTCTTACAAGGATTTGCTCTCCGGCTCGCAGCGCGGCCAGAAGATGGCGAAGTCGTTGAACCGCAAGAGCTTCAGCCCCTCGTTGTTCGTCGTCCACTTTGGCCTCGACGGCGCATGGCCGGGCATCGCGCACCACTCGATCCTGTTCGCCAACCGCTACAAAGGTCTGCTCGACGATATCTTCACAAACGGCGTCCTGCCCGAAGATTTCGCGATCTATCTGCACCACCCCACGGTGACCGATCCCTCGATGGCGCCTCCGGGCAAGAGCACGTTTTACGCGCTCGTCCCTGTCGCTCACATGGGCAAGATGCCGATCGATTGGGATATTGAAGGGCCCAAGCTTGAAAAGATGATCCTCGACGAGATTGGCCGCCGCCTGATCCCCGACATTCATGATCGGATCGTCACCAAGTTCAGCTACGCCCCCAAGGATTTCCAGCGGGACCTTTCGGCGCATATGGGCAGCGCCTTCAGCCTTGAGCCGCTGCTATGGCAAAGCGCGTACTTGCGCGGCCACAACCGAGACGATGTGATCGAGAATTTCTACCTCGTCGGCGCGGGCACACATCCGGGAGCCGGCATCCCCGGCGTCGTCGGCAGCGGCAAAGCGACCGCGGGGCTTATGCTCGAAGATTTAGCGATCAAGGAGCCAGCGTGATTGTCACGCGGCTCCAGCCTGCCTAAGTGGCGGCGCTATGAAACGTCTTGCTATCTATTGCGGCTCCGCCAGCCCGGCTGATCCCCGTTACGTTGAACTTGCCGAAGATGTCGGTATCGCCCTCGCCCAGCGCGGAATTGGCGTCGTCTATGGCGGCGGCAGACTGGGCCTGATGGGCGCGGTCGCCAAAGGCGCAAAACAGGCTGGCGGCGAGGTCATCGGCATCATCCCGGAAAGCCTCATCAAAGCCGAGGTCGCCAACCACGATTGCGACGAATTGATCGCGGTCTCGGGCATGCACGAGCGCAAGCAGAAATTCACCGATCTCTCGGATGGCTTCGTCACCCTGCCCGGCGGCGTCGGCACGATGGACGAATTGTGGGAAGCGATGAGCTGGGCGCAATTGGGCTACCACTCCGATCCAGTGGGCCTGCTCAACGCCTATGGTTTTTACGACGATCTCATCCGCTTCAACACGAAGATGGCCGAAGTCGGATTTGTGCGAGAGGCGCACCAGAACATCCTGATCGCCGCCGACACCCTGCCCGCTTTGCTCGACAAGATGACCAGCTACGTGCCGCACACGCCGATCTTCCAAATGAAGGCGGAAGAGCTTTAGAGATGCTCGCTCAGGCTCGCGCCGTAGCCAACGAAGCACGCGCTGCGCTGGTCACCCACGCGCATCAGGCGATCAAGGTGGGCTCGCAGAGCTTCTCCGCCGCCTCGCAATTGTTCGATAACGAAACGCGAGAGCGCGCCTGGCTGCTCTACGCGTGGTGCCGCCGCTGCGACGATATCGCGGATAATCAGGTGATGGGCGGCGAGCTGGGCGATCAATCCGATCTCGACGCGCGCCTCGCGCTGATCCGCAAATTGACCGCCAAGGCGTTCGCAGGCGAGCCGACGGGCGACGCCTCGTTTGACGCGCTCGGCGTGGTCGCAAGCGAATGCGGTTTGACTCCGGCGATGGCCGAAGACGTGATCGCGGGCTTCGCGCTCGACGCGGAGGATTGGCGCCCGCGCACGCAAGGCGACATGATGCGCTATTGCTACCACGTCGCGGGCGCGGTGGGCGTGATGATGGCGGTGGTGATGGGTGTTGACCCGGACGACACCGACACGCTGGACCGCGCGAACGATCTGGGCCTCGCCTTCCAACTTTCGAACATCGCGCGCGACATCGTCGAGGATGACGCGGCGGGGCGCTGCTACTTGCCCGTCGAATGGCTGGTCGAAGAGGACATTGAGCCCGGTCAACACACCAAACCGCACCACCGCGAAGAGCTCGCCGAAATGGCCGCGCGTCTGGTCGCGCTGGTCGAAAAGCACGAAGCCGCCGCCCGTGTCGGCGCCGCTCGCCTGCCCTTCCGCAGCCGCTGGGCGGTGCTTTCCGCCGCGCGCATTTACGGCGCGATCGGGCGCAAGGTTCGCAGGCGCGGGACCGAGGCGTGGAACACGCGCACCTATGTGCCGCGCTGGGAAAAGGCCTATTACGGCGCGCGCGCGTTCCTTTCCGCTGCGATCAACCGCGAAAAGATGCCCGAGGGCGGGATCGACTGGGGCATCAAGGATTTCCGGCCCGACGCCACCGCCTGACCTTAGGCTTGAAGCGAGACGCTTCCCGGCGTAGCCACCGTCGCATGAGAGGGAACCTGATATTCGCCGCCGCGCTCGCGGCCACGCTCACCACACCGGCTGTCGCGCAAGACGAGGCCGATGACACCAAGCCCGTCATAGCCGCCGCCGACGCGTTCTTCGCGGCCTTGCGCTCGCCGGACAAGACGGCCTTGCGCGCGACGATGCTCGATGAGGCGGTGATCTTCGTCCATGACCGGCGCGACCCGCAAGCGCCCAAAACCCGCATTGTCGCGGCGGGCGATCATCTCGATGGATGGGAGACCTCGCCCCCCGGCACCGACGAATATATGCGATACGACACGGTGCTGGTGGACGGGCGGATGGGGCATATCTGGGGCCCGTATGTGTTCGCGCTCAACGGCGCGCCCACCCATTGCGGTATTAACTCGATGAGCTTTGCCAAGACCGAGGACGGCTGGCGCGTCGCCAACACCAGTTTCACCATGACCGCGCTCGACGAATGCGAGACGCTGGGCGCGCCTGAAGTTCCTTCAAAATGATCACCAAACTCCTCATCGCCAATCGCGGCGAGATCGCGTGCCGCATTATGCGCACCGCGCGCGCCATGGGCATCGCCACCGTCGCGGTCTATTCGGACGCCGACGCCAAGGCGCTGCACACCCGCTCGGCGGACGAAGCCGTGCACATTGGCCCCTCGCCCGCCGCCGAGAGCTATCTCGTAGGGGAAAAGATCATCGCGGCGGCCAAGGAAACAGGCGCGGAGGCCATCCATCCGGGCTATGGTTTTTTGAGCGAGAACGCGGGCTTCGCGCAGGCCGTGATCGACGCAGGCCTGATCTGGGTCGGCCCCAAACCCGCTAGCATCGAAGCGATGGGCCTCAAAGACGCCGCCAAAGAGCGGATGATCGCCGCCGGCGTGCCGGTGACGCCAGGCTATCTGGGCGAGGATCAATCGCTCGAACGGCTGACCAAAGAGGCCGACGCGATCGGTTATCCCGTTCTGATCAAAGCGGTCGCGGGCGGCGGCGGCAAGGGGATGCGCAAGGTGGATGACGCGGGCGACTTCGCCGCCAGCCTCGAAAGCTGCCAGCGCGAGGCCAAGGCCTCTTTCGGCAACGACGAAGTGCTGCTGGAGAAGTGGATCACCTCCCCGCGCCATATCGAGGTGCAGGTTTTCGGCGACAGCCACGGCAACGTCATCCACCTGTTTGAACGCGACTGCTCGCTCCAGCGCCGCCACCAGAAGGTGATCGAGGAAGCCCCCGCCCCCGGCATGGACGAGGCCACCCGCGAGGAAATCTGCGCCGCCGCCGTACGCGCGGCGAAGGCGGTCGACTACGAAGGCGCGGGCACCATCGAATTCATCGCGGATGCGAGCGAAGGCCTACGCGCCGACCGCATCTTCTTTATGGAAATGAACACGCGGCTCCAGGTGGAACACCCGGTGACCGAAGAAATCACCGGCGTGGACTTGGTCGAATGGCAGCTGCGCGTGGCAAGCGGCGAACCGATCCCGCTGAAGCAGGAAGAGCTTTCGATTGACGGCCACGCTATTGAAGCGCGGTTGTATGCCGAAGACCCGGCGAAAGGTTTTTTGCCGAGTACGGGGCGGCTTGAACGTCTCGAATTCGGGCTAGCCTACAGGATCGACACCGGAGTGACTGAGGGAACCGACGTTTCTCCCTTTTACGACCCAATGATCGCCAAGGTGATTTCTCATGGCTTCGACCGTGAGGAGGCAATTGATGGATTGATACAGACTCTCGACATGCTGGAAGTATGGCCCATTTCTACGAACGCCGCCTTCTTGCGCCGCTCGGCCAATCACCCGGAGTTCCGGGACGCGTCGCTCGACACCGGGTTCATCGCCCGATTTGAATCCGATTTGATCGCTAGCGATGAAGCCACGGAAGCAGAATGGATGGCAGCTGCTGCATTCGTATTGGCCGACCAACCGACAGATGCGGCGTACCTCCCTTCTGGTTTTAGGCTTAACGCTCAACCGGCGGTAAAGGCAACGCTGACACATTCTGGCGAAACGCGAACAATTGAGCCTAGCGGTAAAACAAACACGGTTCATTCCGACCTGGGATCACCGATGGTTCTCGCTGGCGACGGTGATACCGACAATGCCTTCACCTCGATCGTAACCGACGAGGAGATAGTGCTTTTTGCGCGCGGGCGCGGGACCCTCTTCCTAAGGACTGTTCGCGGCACCGGACACGCCTCCGCCGCCGATGGCGCTATCCTCGCTCCCATGCCGGGCAAGGTCATCGCGGTGGACGTCTCAGAAGGCGACGCGGTCACCGCTGGGCAGCGGCTGATGGTGCTCGAAGCCATGAAGATGGAGCACGCGCTCGCCGCGCCGTTTGATGGGACCGTGACGGGCCTTGAGGCGAGCGAAGGCGGGCAGGTGCAGGTTGAAGCCGTGCTCTGCGTCGTGGAGCCGAGCGAGTGACGCTTGCCGCTATGCGCCAAACGGTTGCGCAGCAACCGCAAGGGCGACCGCCCGCCCGCAGCGCCGGTAGGCGCGAGGATATCGCGCGCCGGATGGCGTGCGGAAAAAAAGACTCATGACCTGGGAAAAAGAACTCGAAGAACTGCGCGCACGCGAGTCGCTGGCCGAACAGATGGGCGGGCCGGACAAGGTTGCGCGCCAGCATGGCCGGGGCAAGATGGACGCGCGCGCGCGGCTCGCCGCGATCTGCGATCCGGGCTCCTTCCGCGAAGTCGGCAAGATCGCGGGCAAAGGCGCGTATGACGAAAACGGCGATCTCACCGGGCTGACCCCGGCGCCGTTCCTGTTTGGCAAGGCCACGGTCAACGGTCGCCCGGTGGTCGCCACCGCCGACGATTTCACCATTCGCGGCGGCGCGGCGGACGCTGGAATCGCGCGCAAGATGCTGCAGGCCGAGCAGATGGCCGCCGAGTATCGAATGCCGATCATCCGCATGATCGACGGCACGGGCGGCGGCGGCAGCGTCAAAACGCTCGAGATGATCGGCGCGACCTACATCCCCGCGACGCCCGGTTGGGACAAAGTGGTGCGCAACCTCGAAGAGGTGCCCGTGGTCGCCCTCGCGCTCGGTCCGACGGCTGGCCTAGGCGCGGCGCGCGCGGTCGCCAGCCACTATTCAATCATGGTGAAGGGTCTCAGCCAGATCTTCGCCGCCGGGCCAGCGGTCGTCTCCGCGATGGGGTCCGACTACGAACAACCCACCGACCATGGCGAGGCCAAGGAAGCGCTCGGCGGATCGGAAATCCACACGCGCAACGGCGTGATCGATGACGAGGTCGCCAGCGAGGCGGAAGCCTTCGCAAGGGCGCGCCACTTCCTCTCCTTCATGCCCGAACATGTCGGCCAGTTGGCCCGCCGCGCGGCGTGCAGCGATCCGGCGGATCGGCGCGAAGAGGCGCTCCTCAGCCTCGTCCCGCGCGACGACAAACAGGTCTATTCGATGCGACGCGCGATGGAGATGGTGCTCGACAAAGGCACCGTGTTCGAGATCGGCCGCAACTGGGGCCGCGCCGCGATCACCGCTTTGGCGCGGCTCGATGGCTGGCCCGTCGCGGTGGTGGCGAGCGATCCCAGCTTTTTGGGCGGATCATGGGAGGCCAAAACGTCGGAAAAGGTCGAACGCTTCGTCAAACTGGCCGACCAGTTCCGCCTGCCCATCGTCCACCTGGTCGACAATCCCGGCTTTATGATCGGGCGCGAAGCGGAGATGGCGGGCACGATCCGCTACGGCGTACAGGCGATGAACGCGATTTACCGCGCGACGGTCCCGCTCGCGAGCGTCGTCCTGCGCCGCGCCTATGGCATCGCGGGTAGCGCGATGAGCAACGCGGAACTCTATCAATACCGCTTCTGCTGGCCGAGCGGCGACTGGGGCAGCCTGCCCATCGCGGGCGGGCTGGAAGTCGCTTACAAGTCCGATTTGGAAGCCGCCGAAGACCCAGCGGCGGAGCTGGAGCGGATCAAGGAGCGCCTGAACAAGGTCACCAGCCCTTTCCGCAGCGCCGAGAGGTACAACGTCGAGGATATCATCGACCCGCGCGACACCCGGCCCTTGCTGTGCGAATTTGCCGACTTGGCGTGGCGGAAGCTGGGTTCGGAAGGATAGGCCCTACGTCATTGCGAGCCGCGAAGCGGCGCGGCAATCCAGAGTGTGGAGCACGAGGCTCTGGATTGCTTCGCTACGCTCGCAATGACGAGAAGCAGCTTAGCTACGAATACTCGCCGGATACCGATTGAGCGCTTGTGGCGGCGCGAACAGGCGGCCTTTCTCGCTGAACAACACCAGCAAGAGACACGCAATCCCGCTCGCCAGCAGCGCCAGCGCCAGCGGACGCGCGGTGCCGTCAAAGGCCTGCCCGATCAGCGCGCCGACAAGAGCCGCCGAGGTCATGCGCACGAAGGTCTGCGCCGAGCTCGCCGCGCCTGCAATGTGGAAGAACGGCGTCATCGCGATCGAACCGAAATTGCTGCCGATGAAGCCGAGCAGCGCCATGTTGACCGCCATCAGCGGCACAAACTCCCACAAGGTCTCCTCACCCGAAAAGGCGAAAAAGACTTGCAGCGAAGCGACGCCGATAAACGCGAACACCGCCGTGTGGCTCACGCGGCGCGCGCCAAAGCGTTCGACAATCCGAGAGTTGGACCAGCTCGCCAGCGCCATCGATCCGGCGCACACGCCGAACACAATCGGGAAGATATCGGGACGGCCAAAGCCTTCCGAAATCAGCTGCTGCGAGGAATTGATGAAACCGAACAGCGCGCCGAACACCAGCATCCCGCCGATGACATAGCCGATCACCGATCGCTCGCTGAGCGCGGCGCCCATATTGCGCGCGATGGCGCGCGGACGGATCGGCTGACGGTTCTCCGGCGCGAGGCTCTCGGGCAGGCGGAAGTAAACCCAGCTCCCGATGAGGACGCCTTGCAAGGCCATCGCGAGGAAGATCGCGCGCCAATCGCCGATCGTCAGGATCGCCTCACCCAAAGAGGGCGCGATGGCGGGCACCATCAGGAAGATGACGAAGATCAGGCTCATCATCTTGGCCATTTTGTCGCCGCCCACCCTGTCGCGGATGATCGCGGGCGGAAGCGCGACAATGCCCGCTCCAAAAAACCCTTGCGCGGCGCGCACCGCCAGCAACTCATTGAACGTGGTCACCATCGCGCTCGCGATGGAAAGCGCGATGTAGACCGCGATGGAGCTGAGCACGATCGGGCGGCGCCCAAAGCGGTCCGCCAGCGCTCCAGGCAGCAGCGCGCCGATCCCCGCGGTGAGCAGATAGACGCCGATCACCAATTGCCGATCATTGCCCGGCGCGTTGAGCGCCAGGGCCACGTCGTCCAAAGCGGGCAGGATCGCGTCGATACCGAAAGCTTGCAGCGCCATGAGCAGCGCCATCAGCCAGATCAGCTCGGTGTCACCCATGCGTTTGCGTTGCCCACCGGTGTTTGCCGTGCCCGGAACGGGCGCAACCGCGGACGGATCGCCTGAAGACAACCGGTGTGTTTGCATATGCACAATATCGCTGATTGGCGCGAAAGTTCCAAGACACCCACGCAAGAATGGTTTCTTCACGGGGACAAAGCTTCTATTTTCGCTGACGCTATGGCGGACAGGGCACAGGATGAAGATGAGCTGGCGGAAGAGGCGCGCGGCCTGCGCAAGATCATCCATGTCGATATGGACGCCTTCTTTGCGAGCGTGGAACAGCGCGACAATCCCGAACTGCGCGGCAAACCGGTGGCCGTGGGCGGATCGAGCGGGCGCGGCGTGGTCGCCGCCGCCAGTTACGAAGCGCGCAAATTCGGCGTCAAAAGCGCCATGCCTTCGGTCACGGCGAAACGGCGATGCCCCGATCTGATTTTCGTTAAACACCGGTTCGACGCCTACAAGGAAGCCAGCCGCCAGATCCGCGCGATCTTTGAACATCACACGCCGCATGTCGAACCGCTGAGTCTGGACGAGGCGTATCTCGACGTGACCGAGGACCGACTGGGGATTGGCAGCGCCACGCGCATCGCCGAGCTGATCCGGCAGGAGATCAAGGCCAAGACCCAGCTCACCGCCAGCGCCGGGGTCTCCTACAACAAGTTTCTCGCCAAGCTCGCCAGCGACCAGAACAAGCCCGACGGATTGTGCGTCATCAAGCCGGGGCAAGGCGCGGACTTTGTCGCCGGGCTGCCAATCCGGCGCTTCCACGGGGTGGGTCCCAAGGCCGAAGAGAAGATGAAGCGACTGGGGATCGAAACCGGCGCGGATCTAGCGGCGAAGGATATCGAGTTCCTGCGCGCGCATTTTCGCAGCATGGGCGATTATCTCTATCGCGCCGCGCGCGGCATCGATCTGCGCCCCGTGCGCGCGCACCGCATCCGCAAATCGGTGGGCGGCGAGCGGACCTTTTCCGACGACAAATCCTCCGGCGCGCAATTGCGCGAAACGCTGGAGAACATCATCGACATCGTGTGGGAGCGGATTGTCAGCGCAGGCTCTGACGGCGAACCGACGCGCGGGCGCACCGTCACGCTCAAGATGAAGTACACCGATTTTCAGACCGTGACCCGCGCGAGGTCCATGCCGCATTGGGTGCAGGACAAGGATGAGTTTGCCGACATCAGCCGAGCGCTGCTGGAAGAAACTCTGCCCTTGCCCATGCCGATCCGGTTGATGGGGCTAACGCTCTCCAATCTCGATAACGGCGAAACGGACGAGGCGCCCGACGCGGACGACGCGCAACTCTCTCTACTCTAGTCTGGACGCAGGCCCCGCTCCCGCCACATCTCAATCCGGCCGCGCGTCACGCGGCCAAGCGGTTCGGGCAGCGAATGCGAGGGGAAAAAGCGCGCCTCGACAATCTCGCGCCCGTCCGGCTTTGGCCGTTCGTCCGCGACGCCGGAGAACAGATGCGAGGTATGCGGGGCACCTGACACTTTCTCTTGGCGGCTTCCCAGCGCCTCCAGCCGATCCAGCGTCAGGCCCAGTTCCTCATGGACTTCGCGGCGCGCGGCGGCTTCGGGCTCTTCGCCCGACGCAACACCGCCGCCGGGCAACGACCAGACATCCGGACCATAGGAATGGCGCACCAGCAAGACATCGCCTGCAAGGTTGGTGATCACCACCGCGCACCCTTCAATCGGGGTTTTGCGCCATTGCCGCCAGCGGTGACGAACGCGAAAGGCAATAGGCAGCAAAGTGCGGTGCACGCGCGCGGGGAGCCAATCGAGCATGACCGGTTCCTAATCCGCCGGCGCGATCAATAGAAGCACGTCACCGGCATCGCGATCCCGTCTTCCCGCGCTTCAAGAAGAGCGCGCACGGGCAAATCATGCTGACCTTTCAGCGCTCCTTCGAAAACGTCACGCTTGGATTGGCCGCGGATCACGAACACCATCTCCTCGCAATCCAGCAGCGCGGGAATGGTCAGCGTCAGGCGCGCATAGGGCGCTTCCGAAAGGAGCGGATCAGGCGTGACCGCGCGCACGCGCTCGAGATCGGGCCCATCCGACAGGGTGTCTGGGAACAGGGAGGCTACGCTCCCATCTTCGCCCATCGCCAGCCAAGCCAGCGCGAACCGCGGGGTGTCCATGCCCTCAACCAGGCGCGCCACGCGAGCGCCGTGTGGCTCCATAAGCGCGCGAAGCGCACCCACGGCGGAGGCTTCGTGCCGCTCGGCCACGTCGCAGTCATCGGTGGGGAACAGCGTGACCCGTTCCCATTCAAGCGAGCGCCCAACAAGCAGCGCCAGGATAGGATCGGACGTGGTCGAACGCGGCACCGCCATGGCGATCTGGCCGGTCGTTTTCTTGAGCGCTTGCACAAGGCGCATATGAAAGAAGTCGGCGATCTGTTCGTCGCTCGCGTAGTTGAGCGCGGTCACATTCGTGATCGGTGGTCGCAGGATGCGCATACCGACATGATAGCAAAAGGGCCGCCTTCGCCTAGCGAAAACGGCCCTTTGCGTTAGGGAATGCTTAACGCGCTCAGCCAAGCAGCGAGGTCAAAAACAACACGCGCTGTTCGGCCATATCGGTCCAATCGTCGAGCAGACCGTCGGTGGCGTTGTCGCTCGCCCGATCGGCGACATCCTTCATCGACTTGAGCTTGGCGACCATCGCCGCGTTATCATCGCGCAGCTGCGCTACCATGTCTTCCGCTGAAAGATCGGCGCGATTTTCGTCGGAGATGCTGGTTGATTGCGCGATGGAACCAACGCTGGTGAGCGTGTCCGCGCCGAGCTTGCGCACGCGTTCTCCAATCACATCAATCTGGCCTTGAAGCTCAATCGCCTGCTCGTCGAACAGCAAATGCAGATCGCGGAAACGCGGGCCTTTGACATGCCAGTGGAAGTTCTTGGTCTTCACGTAGAGCGCGAAGTGATCGGCCAAAAGACCATTGAGTTCGGCGACCATTTGCGCGGTCGCGTTGGTGACTGTGTTCGTGGCGGGGTCAATCATAGTTGTCCTCCTTTTTTCAATCGGTTGCGCGCTAAAAGGCCCAGAGTAGGGCGGCGAACCGGCGCGCTAAATATGTTCATTAAGTCAACGGATGAGAAGGGGCAGGGTTTCGCGAAATTCCGTTTCGCAGTGATCGAACAAAGCGATCACAAGGCCGCCTAATAAACGTTCAAGCCAATCAAGAGCGCCGCAAGAATCATAGGGACCGAGCAGCAGGCCCGGATCCAGCGCAGCGGCCACTCCGCAAGCTTTTGCGCGCCCAATTTCCAGCCCATTCCAGCCGCAAGGGCTCCGCCGATCCCTCCAGCGAGCGCCGCGCCCATCGGATCGCGCGTCCAGATGGCTGCGGCCAAGATGGTCAGCCGCGCGGCGTCGCCAAATTGCCGCACGAGTAGAACCGCTCCGATGGCGCCCAGCGACCGCGTCGGCTCGCGCGGCGGTGCAACGCGCACCGGCCATGCAAGCTCCAGAGCGGCGAGGCCCAAAGCGCCGCCGACTAGGATAGGATGCGTCACCGCATGCAACCTCGCTGCGGCGTACGAGCCCGCAAATGCCATTACCCACGCCGCCAGCGCCGCGCAGACAACGCTCACTGCCAAAAGAGGAAGCGGGCGGCGCGAGCGACCCTCGTCCGCCAGTGCGTCCGAAATCTGCGCGACAATCATCTGCGCGCGCGCGCCCAAAGCGAACAGCGGGACCAAAGCCAGAAGAAGCAAGACTTCCATAACAACCTCCCTACAGGCTGCTGCGTGCGCTCCAAGCGGCAATCGCCGCGCACCTAGCGCGCCGGCACCTCACGCCTTATGGCTTTGCGCAAAGCGGGAATGTCCGCACAACAGACAAGGGAGAGAAGACCATGAAACTCGAACAGGGCATGGCCGCGATCGTCACCGGGGGGGCGTCCGGTCTGGGCCGGGCCAGCGCTAAGGCTTTGGCCGAGGCGGGGCTCAAAGTCGCTATCTTCGACATCAACGACGAAGCGGGCGAAGAGCACGCGGCGGCCATCGGCGGCACCTTCCACCATGTCGACATAATGGACGAAGCGAGCGCCGAGGCCGGCTTTGCCGCCGCGCGCGCCGCCAACGGGCAAGAGCGGGTGCTGGTCCATTGCGCCATGGCGTCGAAGCGCGGCAAGACCATCGGCTTTGATAAGGCGACGGGTGGCTACAAGCGGCTGGCGACCGAGGATTACGCGTTCGGCGCGCAAGGCATTCTGGTCGCAAGTTATCGCATGGCGAGCATCGCGGCGCTCGGCATGGCCAACGCCGATCCCGTCAACGCGGATGGCGAGCGCGGCTCGATCACGCTCACCGCCAGCGTCGCCGCGCAAGACGGACAGATCGGTCAGGTGATCTACGGTTCGTGCAAGTCCGGCGTGAACGGCCTCGTGCTACCGATGGCGCGCGATCTGATGGACCTCGGCATCCGGGTCAATTCGGTGATGCCCGGCATCTTCGCGACCCCGCTGATGCTGGGCATGAAAGATCGCAACCCGCAAATGTGGGACCAATTGAACGCCAGCGTCCCCTTCCCCAAACGGCTTGGCGAACCCGAGGAATTCGCGTCGCTGATCGTGGAGATCGCCAGCAATTCCTACATTAACGGCCACCAGTTCCGTTTGGACGGGGCCATTCGAATGCCGCCGAAGTAAAGGCCGGGTCGCGCCAGCGGCGCCTATTGTCCGCGCTCAAACATATAGGCCATGCCCTTTTTGACCCGTTTCAGATCGTTGCCGTTCCATGTGACGTGGTCGATCAATTGACCGTTATTGTCGCGCAGCATCAGGCTGCCGCCGCGGTTCGGAAGTTTCACCGGATCGAGATCGCGCCCTGAAATCCTTAGGGACTCGCCCGAATTGATGGCGCCGGAAAACACCGTCTTACGGCCCATCCGGTCGGTCAGCTGCCAGTTATTGAGCGTGCGCCGACCGCTTCCCCGGTTGTGAAGCGAGACCCACTCACCAGCCTGTTGCGTAGTCGTCGGATTGATCATGGCCGAATTGATCACAATCTCGCGTTCGCTCAACGCTTCTACGCCGTGGCGCATCGTATCGGCGCGCGGAACCAGATCTTCAGAGCGATCCACCGGTATACGCTCAGGGACTCGAAACACGCGGCGCTCGTTGTTTCGGTCGGGATTGTCGAAGTAGTAAAGCGGATTGGCGTCAAAGAGTTTGCGCCCAAATCTCAACCCGGTGAGGTCCTGCAGTTCCGAGATCGTCACCTGATAGCGGCGATCCGTTTTGACCGTCGCCGACCCGCGCCCATCGCGCAAAACCTTGGCGTCCTGAAAGATCGCGAAGGCCAGCACGCCCAGCTGATCTTCGCGATCATCAAACATGGACTGAAAGCAAACGACTTTGAAAAAGCCCGACGGCGCGCGCGCCGAATCCGTGGCGCTGATGTGGATATGGCGGTCCAGATCGCCGTAGATGGGTCCGGTGAACACCGATAGACGATCGTTCGCGTCATCGCGAAAGTCGCGCACGATGTTCTCTTCAAGCCCGCGCCATTCGTCCTGATTCAGGTTCTTGTGCTGGAGCGCGGCGTTCGACCAGATAAAGGTCGCCTTTCCAGCCTCATGCGCGGCGGTGAGCGAACCGCCCCACATATTGTTCCACCGCATCGCCATGTGGCCGCGATCATAGGGGTTGGGGATCTCCTCCCCACTCGGCCCCTTGCGGTCTTTGTAATATTCGTTTTCGAGCACGATCCCCTTGGGAAAGTCGCCGCTGCGCCGCCAATTTCGCTTGCCGAATTTATCGCCGAAGCGCTTCTCCGTGTCGCGCCAGAATTGGCTCTGATCGATATTGGACGCAGCGTAGATGGGCTGTTTGGTGTCTTTGTTGAGCACGACCGAGAAATTCGTGTGATCCGAATAGACGCCTTCGCGAAGGACCGTGTCGTCGCGATACACAGATCGGCTCAAAGACCGCCCAAATGTTGGCATCGGAATTCGGATTTTGTCGCTGATGAAATCAGGATCATAGCCAGACATAATTGCCCCCTGCACACTTTATGAAGTGACGGTGAGCAAAGTGCCTTGTGATCCACCAAAAGGCAAAGCCGGAGTATCGCGTATTCGGGTGACGCGCATTCCCAGTTATGGAGCGGGTGAAGGGAATCGAACCCTCGTCTTAAGCTTGGGAAGCTCCTGCTCTACCATTGAGCTACACCCGCCTGCCCGTAACGAAACGAACAAACAGCGCTGCGTCAGGGCCGCGTTTGCCCTTCGCCGTGCACGAGATATTTGAAACTGGTCAGCTGCTCAACGCCCACGGGCCCGCGCGCGTGCATCTTGCCCGTGGCGATGCCGATCTCCGCGCCCATGCCAAATTCGCCCCCGTCGGCGAACTGGGTGGAGGCGTTGTGCATCACGATCGCGCTGTCGATCTCGGTCATGAAACGGCGCGCCACGTCGGCGTTCTCGGTCAGGATTGCGTCGGTGTGTCCGGAAGAATGCTCGGCCACGGTGGCCAGCGCTTCGTCCGGGCCTGAGACGACCTTCACCGACAGGATTGCGTCGAGATATTCGGTGTCGAAATCCTCATCGCTGGCTGCCTGCACCCGCGCGTCCACCTTGGAAGCGCGCGCGTCGCCGCGAAATTCGCAATCGGGCATAGCGTCTAGCAAAGCGGACAGCGCCGCCTCGACAATCGCCTCGTCAATCACCAAGCTCTCGGCCGCGCCGCAAATGCCGGTGCGCCGCAGTTTCGCGTTGCGCACGACATCCACCGCTTTGGCGATATCAGCCTCGGCGTGAATGTAGATGTGGCAATTGCCATCCAGGTGCAGAAGCGTGGGCACCTTGGCCTCGCGCTGGACAAGCTCGACCAGACCGCGCCCACCGCGCGGGATGACCAGATCGACAAAGTCGCTCGCGCCCAAAAGCGCGCTCACCGCTTCGCGCGACGGCGTCTGCACGTTCTGCACCGCGTCCGCCGGTAGCCCCGTGGCGTTCAGACCTTCGCGCAGACACGCCGTGATGACCCGCGCGGAATGGCGGCTTTCCGAACCGCCGCGCAATATCACTGCGTTCCCCGACTTCAGGCACAGACCGCTCGCGTCCGAACCGACATTGGGGCGCGATTCGTAGATCATGCCGATCACCCCGATGGGCACGGCCACGCGCTCGATGACGAGGCCGTTGGGCCGTTCGAACCGCGCGAGCGTGCGGCCCACGGGATCGGACAGAGCGGCGATCTCTTCCAGCGCCGTCGCCATTCCTTCAATCCGCGCTTCGTTGAGCGTCAGGCGGTCGATGAAGCTGGCGGGCTTCTCCCCCTGAACGCTGGCGACATCGCGCGCGTTGGCCTCGATCAGCTCAGGGATGGCCGCGCGCAACGCCGCCGCCGCGCCGGTGATGGCCGCGCTGCGCTGGGCGTCGTTCGCAGCGCGCAATAGCTGGGCAGCGCGCTTCGCGTTCGCGCCCAACTGCGCCACGTGCATTTGCGGATCGAGATTCTGATCGGTCATGACTCCCCCTATCTAGCGGCGCTGGGCCCGATTGACCACGCCTAGCGCGCGCGTCACGCAAACGAGATCAGCGTGTGAAATTCGCCGTTCTCGCCAAAGCGATCCACGTCGGACGGCAGCCGGTCGATCAGCGCGCGATCAAAGGGATCACCCACCGCGACGCCGGGCAGGTCGGCGGCCACCGCGCTGATCGTGCAATTGGTGCCCGAAGCCGCTAGGTCGTCCCACAACGCGTCGTAATCCATCCGCCATAGCGGAAAGGACAGCGCCATGTCCGCCGTGCGCGGCGCGGTTCCAAACGCGTCTTCGCGCCAGCTGCGAATATGGTCGAGATGCAAATCGCCAAACGCCAACGTGTCGCAGCCTGGCACCAAATCAAGCGCAGGCATGATGTGATCGACATAATCCCCGCCCGAATGCAGCGGCACGCCAATCAGCGGGAGGTTCAGATGCGCGGCCTGCTTCACCACCTCATCGATCCCGAACTCCTGATGAGCGATGATACGGCTCCGTGCGTCAAACGTGGTGAGCAAGACCACATTAGTCACGGCTTCGCGTTGCAGCGCGCGGTAGGCGAGGAAGCTGTCCTTGCCCCCGCTCCAGAACAGGACAGCGCACGCAGCCTCGGGGTCGGGCCGCGCCTCGCTCAGCCAAGCCGCCTGTTGAATGCGCTTGGCGCGCACCGCCAGATGTACGCTTTCATGGCCGAAGGGGCAGTGTCGGCACGCCGCCCCGCAGCACTGATCGCGCTGCGCCAGGCCCAGTCGCGTGAACACCGTATAGCCGGTCTCGGGGTCGGTGTAAGTCGCCTCTCCCCGCGCGCAGGCCGCGTCGTGCAATTCCCAATAGCTGGGGTCTGCCACGTGTGATGTGCTCCGTTACCTTGAAGGGAAGGCGCGCCGCTTAGCACGCTCATTGCCCAAGGTCGACGGGGCGAGATAGCTTAAAACATGGGCGATGGCTCGGTGGGCGCGGGTTCGCTGCGGGCCGCTTTGCGCGCCTCTTGCTGGGCCTTCTGTTCGGCCTTTTGGCGATTGCCTTGATGGGTGAACCAGATGATCAGGCTCACGCCAATGACGCTCGGCCCGGCCCAGATCATCGGGTTGAACACCTCTTCGGGCACCAGCCTTATCAGCCCGACGGACAAGAACGCGGTGTAGGCCGAAATGCCCATCCCGATCAGCGCGCGGAAGTGCTCGCCCACATAGGCGCGCGGTTCGGGCGCGCCGAGACCGGGCATGTATTCGCGCCAGATAAAGACCTGCTGCATCAGCATCGAGATGACGCCGATCACCGCCACCAGCACCATCAGCGGATCGCCGACCCGGTAGCCGAAGACACCGCACCACACGCCCGAGACCACCACGGCGGCCATCACCAATTGATACCGCATCCGGCGCAAAGCGCGCCGGTCTGTCCGGTGACGGATCACAGCCAGGCCATAGTCGGCAAAACCCATGGTGAGCACGCCCAAATAGAGCATCATCCAGCCGAACAGCCCTTCATACAGGACGCGGTCCTCAATCTCGGGGTGGCGCGATGTGTCGATCAGCGAGTAAATCGCCATCACCACGGCGAGAAACCCCGCGCCGATAAAGCCGCCCAGCGCCCAATTTCCGCCCTTGCGGTGGTTTTTCGCGCCTTTCTTGGTCGCGATCGGGATCCAGAAGGCGACAAGGCCAATCGTCCCGGCAATCACGTGAAGAACAACAAAGGCCTCGAACAGATGCATGACAGCCAAACCTGTACAACGAAATGGACAGCGCGCAAAGCGCGGCGATGGGACAGTTAGAAGCGCATCTCAAGGCTTGCCTTGATCGAGCGCAAACGGCAGTGGAGAGCCCAGAGATAAGGCGCGCCGGGATCACAACACGCGCGCACCCCCGATAGCCATGGTTCTGGGAGACAACACCCATGCGTCAGATTGACCATTTCATGCCGACGGCGAGCCCTGTGGTGACCCGCACGCACCAGGTCTGGAACCCATCGACGGGGGAGGTTCAGGCGGAGGTTGCTTTGGGCGACGCGGCGTTGCTGGATCAGGCGGTGGCGAACGCGCAGGCCGTGCAGCCCGAATGGGCGGCGACCAACCCGCAAAAGCGC
>JBCDAE010000035.1:0-22895 GCA_039186235.1 Pseudomonadota bacterium
CCAAGTCTATTTCCGATATGACTTTTAAGTATGGCGCGTAAGGCACGAGCTTGGTTTTCAGTACACAGTTGGCTGGGGGTTACCTTTGGCCTGCTGCTCTTCCTGATATGTTGGTCGGGCACGTTCGCGACGATCAGCAAAGAGCTCGATTGGCTGGCGATTCCTCAGAACAGGACTACTGAAAGCAATGCGCGAGAAGACCTGATAAACGCCTATCGCCGGGAATGAGCCCAGAGTCTGGTCTGCCCCGACCTTGTGTGGATTCGATATAATTTTCGTCAAACAGGTTTTCGACGAAAACATCGATGCTTGCGTTATCAGTGAGGAAGTAGCGAGCACCCAAGTCTACCCGCACATAAGAAGGGAGTTGAAAATTATTGACTGCGTTCCCTTGACGCTCGCTTATGTGAATGATGCCCAACCGGCCAGAGAACCCTTCCAATCCTACTTCATCGAAGCGGTAATTTGCGAAGCCACTAATTTGTAAATCGGGTACTCCGAAAAATTCGTTGCCCTCCAGTGAGGGATCCTCTGTTCGCACATTAGTGCTGTCCTGAATTGTAAGGCCTGCGGTTACGTCGAGGTAAGAGGTGACGTTGCCAACAAATTCAGACTCAAAGCCCCTTATGCGCACCTCGCCAAACGGTATCTCAAACATATTGGTAGGATCATTCGGATCTGCCGCCGAAATGTTGTCCTGAGTGATTTGATAAATCGTGTTTGTCCAAAGAACGCGTTCATTGAAAAGTTTGATTTTTAATCCACCCTCGAAACTGATGTTGTGAAGCGGATCGATTGCTTCGCCATCAGCAGTCGTTCCCCCCTGAAGAGTGTAGGAGTCGCTGTAGCCGACAAACGCAGTGAGGTTTGGTGATAGGTCATAAGAACCAGCGATACGGAACGATATCTCATCGCTGATATTGAATGATGGTGTTCCTTGACCGGCTGTGCTGTCAAACCGCTGTTGGAGCTCCGCATCGTCATATCGCAGCCCGGCGATAATCCTTGCTCGACCGTCGATATCAGCGGTCCACTGCCCGAACGCGCTGTTTATCTCTTCGGTTCTCAGAAACAGGACAGCGCTATCACGACCAGTGAAGTTGAGTGTCTGATCGTTATCAGGATTGAAGATATTGATTGTATTGGAGACCGTGCGACGCCCTTGCGGTCCATCAGCTCCAAAATCCACATTGAAGTTAGAATCGCTATACTGATAGCCCACTCTCAAATTATGTTGAACACGACCAGTGTCAAAATTTGCTCTGAGGGTGGCAGCTATATTGTCGACCGAATTGTCACCTATGCGATCCCGGAGAAAAAGAGGCCCTTCCTCGTCAACGCCATTCCAGGTCAAACCGTCTGGCAGATACAAGCCACCGATAAATCCGAACTGAGCCTGAAATCCTTCAAGATCTTCTTCAAGGCGCTGTGCCTGTATTGTGAGACCAAAGTTTGAGCCAATGTCTTGATCCCAAATCAGGCCATACCTGTCTGCGTCGATTTCTTGGATATCACTGCGCTGATGCACACTAAATTCGCGCGGGGAGAAATTATCTTCAAACCCGGCTCCCTCAAGATAAAAAATACCCCTATCCAGCGGCTCATTACTGAAGGTGTGTTGATACTCCAGGAGCAAGCTACCACCAGGCGCGTAATCCCACGCAAGTGATGGGGCGACAGTCCAACGTGGTGTTTCATCTGGGCGCCCGTCACGCCATTCTGCGCGCTCGCTATATGATGCAATGAGACGGTACCGTAGGTTGCCGCTCTCAGTAATCGGCCCAGTCACATCCCCTGCTATCCGGCGGAACCCAAAAGTACCAACTCCGCCAAATACCTCAGCCGCAAACTCTCGCTCTGGACGTTTTGTGACAATGAAAAGCGATCCACCAGGATCAGCCACACCAAGCTCTGCACCCGCCGGTCCTTTGACGATCTCCACGCGGTCAATCGTTTCAATAGACGGTGTCTGCTGAAGGTCGCGAAATTGTCGTAGACCATTCAAAAAGGTAGCGTTGCTACTAAATCCGCGGGAGACAAACGAAAGGTTTGTTCCACCGACGAAGCCTCCGTTTATAACACCGGGTATGTAATTGAGCGCGTCCTCGACATCATAAGCTTGCACGTCTTCCAAAAAGTCATCGGTGATTACATTGACCGTCGCAGGAAGCTCCGCGAGAGGAATGCTGAGACCTAGGGCGTCCGTTTTCTCTTGCCTGTAGAGATAGTCGCGACGCCTTTGGACGACGATCACATTCTCTTCGTCGCGCCCTTCACTTTCTGGTGCGTCTGTAGCTTGCCGCCGCTGACTTACTTGGCCAGCTTGCCTCGATTCATTGGCTGCTTGCGTTACCTCAAAAGTGCCACTCGGTCGGCGGACGGCCGCAAGTCCGGTTCCAGCCAATGCGCGATCGAGTGCTTGCTTCGCCGTTAGATCACCAGCTACTCGTGGCGAACGCTTCCCGCGCGTGAGGCTTTCAGGCGCATAAACCGAAACCCCATAGCGCCTTCCAATTTCCACCAAGGCTTCATTGAGAGGCTGTGACGCCACCGCAATCTGCTGCGATTGACCTGACTGTGCGAGCGCCGGAGCAGCGCTAAGAGCTATTGTGGAGGCTGATGCAGCAAAAAGTACGGGAAGCGCTTTGCGCGGAAAATTCTTGATAAGCATTGTTTATTTTGGCCCCAACGTAAATTGCTGCGACTGCCTTTCAATCGCATTCAATACGTTGGCGTTTTAGATTGCCAATATCACACAAACTTTCCGAAACTTTTTTTGGCCGTAGCTCTGAAAGGTCGCACGCCCCCCTTTCTATCGCGGAACGATCTGCCGCTCAGCGTTAGCCTCTATGACTCGAACGGGATAGCTGCGCTGTATGAATTCGAGCAGTTCATCAGCCTGGGCAGAGTCAAACGTACCCGAGATCTTTAATCCGCTTACGCTTGGATCTACCGAAATTGGTTTGGCAACATAACGATTGAGTTCTGAGGCCACTTCAACGAGCGTTGCATTTGAGAAAATCATCCGGCCTGTCCGCCACGCGGCCAGCTCTGCGGGGAACACCTCTTCGACCTCGCCAAAGCCATCAGCAAGGCTCGCGCTCACGCGCTGACCACCCTCAAGCCTTATTGGGCTGCCTAACGCGCCTACTTCATCATCCGAGCCAGACAGTCGAACCTCGACAGACCCTTCGCCAACAGCCACTGCGGCGTTTTCATCTCGAAGCTGGACATCGAATTTTGTGCCCGTCACCGCAACGTCGATAATGTCGGTCCCGACGATGAACGGCCGTTGCTGGATCGAGTGAACATTGAAGAATGCGCTGCCTTTCAAGAGCTGCGCGTTTCGCTGGCTATCGCTTAGGGCAATTTCCAAAACCGAATCTGGTCCAAGCGTGATGCGCGTCCGATCAGGAAGGGTGAGCACCTGCGTACTGCCAAGCTCAGTGGCGAAGCGCTCCGTCCGAACCGAAGGCTCGCCGAAGGAAGATAAATCGGGACCGACTGCAATGAACGCCGCCACCGCTGCTGCCGCAGCGAGAGCACCCGCAACAAATCGAGGAACTATGCTCTGGCGAAACTGAGAAACTTCGCCACCTGCGGTCTGGAGCTCTTCGCTCTCTTGGCGAGCCATAGTCGCGGTGATCTTGCCGCCCAGTCCAGGCAGACCAGCTGCTTCCCAGAACACTCGTGCCTCTGCGTACGCCTCAGCGTGCCGTGGGTCAGCATCACGCCATTGCTCGAAGCGTCGCTGATCCTCTTGGCTCAGACCCTCGTCTCTGAGCGTACGCCAATGATGCGCTTGTGCGCGAATTTCGTCCTCCAATTCGTCCATCAGCTGGGATCAGTATCTTTTTTCGCCAGAGCTTCAACGATGAGCGCCGTAGCGATCGAGATATGCCGTACCGCCGCGTTGCGTGTGATTCCAACCAGTCTGCCAGCTTCCGCCGCGTTCATCCCTCCGAAGCGGCAAGCCATAAACACTTTTCGGCGGCGCTCCGGCATAGTCCGAAGCGTTCGCGCGATGATTTCCAACTCCTCCCTTGCACTTAAGACGCGCTCAGGATCGAATTCATCACATTGCCCGCCCCAAAAAATGTGCTTATGATCTTCGGCATAAGCGTTGCGAACCCGCAAAGCGCGTAGCTCGGTCCGCGTCAGATTGGCCGCCACCACCCAGATGAACGCCTCTAAATCGCGGATGTCTTCAAGGTCATCGCGTTCAAGCAATTTCGTAAAAGCTTGATGCGCGATATCGTCGGGGTAGGGCGGGCCAGGTCCGAACTCGTCGTGCAGGAACGCTACCAGCTTACTGTGAAACCGATCATATAGCGATTTTAGTCTTCGGGAAGGCTCGCCGAGCTGTGCTGCCTCGACAAACTCGTCGTCATTGCTCGGTTGGCAGGCCCCTTTGGACGAGAAGAAATTCAACGCTCTCATCCTTAGGTTAGTGGAGCAAACTGGATCGAATGCCGGTCCAGGCCGGCTCACTCGAGCCATCGCATGCGAATGATACGCAGTCACATACCAAATTCTGTCAGCCCATCAACTAATTGGCACGCGGGGCACCCTCAGCGCCGAGCTCTGACCGATTGAAGGGCTGTTGTGCTGCAAGTAGCAAAATTTTCATGTGGCAAATGTTCGTTCGCAAGACTCAACGTAATAGGGAGACAGCAAGAGGAAACGTGGTCGTGGAATTCGTTGAAGAGTATTCGGAACGAGCCAAAGCCGCAGGCTTTAAGCTCACCCCCTCGCGTCTCGCTTTGGTCGAAGAACTCTCGCGGACAAAAGACCATTCCACCGCAGAAAAGCTGCTTGAGCGCATGCGCCGCAAGCATCCCAAATACACCATGGCGCGAGCCTCTATCGCACGCTCAACATGCCCGAAAAGCTCAAGCTCATCGTTCGGCACGACTTCAACTAGGGAACTACTAGGATCGAAGCTATGACAGATGAATATCACAACCACCTGATCGATGTCGAAAGTGGCGATATTGTCGAGTTTATCGGCAAGCGGATTCAAGCCTTGCAACACGAGATGGCGGCTCGGCTTTGAGTTCAAATTCGTCCGTTAGTGTTCGACAATATTCGACTTGAAGTTTCTCGTGGGTGGAACCTCTAAGGAACCTAGAAATAGGATGCCGGAATTCACGAAAATACGAGATTCCACAAATTATTGATTTATATTAGAAAAATGGTGGACGCACTAGGGTTCGAACCTAGGACCCGCTGATTAAGAGTCAGCTGCTCTACCAACTGAGCTATGCGTCCACTGCCGATCGTGTCGGATTATCTGCTCGTCACAGGGTTCTATTGCCGCTGCGAACCGAGCGAGGCGATGCAGATAGCGATCCACGATCGGATATCAAGTGATTCGTTATCGCTATGGGCCTGCGCTGGGTTAAGATCGCCTATTTGGCAAACGGGTTCCATCGCCGCGCCTCGCCCAAGAACCATTTCGGTTTTGAGGGATTGAGCGAAACGATCGAAGCGAAGCGATCCATTGGATCGCCTTCGATAACGATGTGACCATCGCGTTCGACCTGACTTGCAAGCCGAAGCGCTTTGGGCTGGGAGACGCCCAGCAGCCCATGCAAATCGCGCAAGGTTGTCAGTTGGCCAGAGACTTGTCTGTCATGGACCGAAACCAGCAGAGCCTCGATAAGCCGCTGGTTTTCATTCGCTTCGTTGATGTCGTCCATTTGTCCGCTTGCGCCCTACGCCCATGAGCTAAGGCCACCGGCCGCGGAGACCTTGGCGCCTAGATCGGAATCCCTGTTTGTGTTGCCTGACGGCGTGCGAAACTTGGGGGGAACGCCGCCGCCAGGACTTTTGTCGAGCGCTCAACAATCTTCCAGCCGGATTGAAATCCTTCGGATGCGACCCAAACGCTCGAGCCTCAACTTGGTAGCGGTCGTCTGCACGCCGTTGACGTAAACGGAAAGTCGCCCAGTCGGGGGACTTGGTGTATAAGGCTTCGTCATGCAGCGGCATTTTGGGATGATCGAGGCTCTGGAGGACATCGGCGAGGTCCTGCTCTATTCGCGCACCGTGTGCCGCGAGCAAGGTGCAATCCGTCAGAGTTATCACCTTACGCCCCAGTTCGAATCGCCCACATCCATGCACACAACCGTTTTCGCCGATGGGTTCAGCGAAGACTGGCTTAGTCGCTATGACAAAGAGGACTTTCGCAACAGCGATCCCATTCCCGAACGCACAATGCAACATGCAGCCATGCTGACATGGGAAGACGCGCGCTCTCTTGAGCCGAACACGCCGGAGAACGAGGCGTATTTCAAAGCGATGGATGAGGAGGGCTTGATCTACGGATTTGGCTTGCCGCTGTTTGGGCCCAATGGCCGCGACGCTTACGCTTCTTTTGACTTTGGCGTGCCTGTTCATCAGATATCAAACGCCGCGCTTGGCGTCGTTCGGTCCGTACCGCAAGCGGCGCATCAGCGTGTGAGCGTTTTGCTTGCTTCGAAGAGCGAGATCCCAGAGCTCTCGACCCGCGAATCCGAGGTCTTGCAATGGGTGGCGCGCGGCAAGTCTTTGAGCAGCATCGCGGGAATTCTTGATCTGTCTTACGAGACGGTCAAAACCTATTGCTCTCGAATCTACACGAAGCTCGAAGTGTCCGATCGGGTCGGTGCAACGGTCGCCGCGCTCAAGCTTGGTCTTGTCCGGATTTAGGGGCTCGCCAAGCCGCCGCGGGGCGTGTTCTGGTTCCAACGGTGGACCATCATGAGCGCGCCGATACAGATCATGTTGGTGAGCATCGACGATCCGCCATGGCTCATGAAGGGCAGCGGGATACCGACCACAGGCGCCATACCCATTACCATCATCAGATTGACCGCGATGTAGAAAAAGATCGTCGCGCTCATCCCGGCGGCTAGCAAGCTAGAAAACCGATCTTGGCTGGCGCGCGCGACATTCATGCCCCATCGCAAGATCACGCTGAACACACCGATTACGAATAGCCCCCCGACTAGACCCCATTCTTCCGCCATGGTGGCGAAAACAAAATCGGTGTGCGGTTCGGGCAGGTAATTTAGATGGCTTTGTGAGCCTTCGTTGAACCCTTTGCCAAAAATGCCGCCCGATCCAATCGCGATTTTGGATTGGTTGATATGGTAACTCGCGCCCAGCACATCGGATTCTGTGTCAAACATCGTGAGGATCCGGCGCCGTTGATAGTCCTGAAGCCCGAAGAAAAAGAGGAGAGGGGCGGCCGCGACGCCCGCCGCGCCAGCGCCGAGAAACCAGCGCATGGGTAGCCCGGCCAGCAGCATCACGACGCCGCCGCCAAAAACTATGGCGAGGCTGGTCCCAAGGTCGGGCTGCATCAGCACGAGGCCGACAGGCAGCACGATCAAGATGCCCGGTATGATGAGCGCGCGCCAATTGGTGACCATGCTGACGGGCAGCGAGGAATAAAACAGCGCCAAGGTCACCACGATCACCGGCTTCATCAGCTCGGAAGGCTGCAAATCCATAAAGCCCAGGTCAAGCCAGCGCTGGCTGCCCCCACGAAGCGCGCCCATCGCCTCAACAATCACAAGCATTATGAGAACGACGACATAGGCAGGATAGGTGAAGAACCGGACAAATTCGCGCGGCAGAGCGGCGATGATCATCGCCATCACCATGGCTATGCTGAAACGGACGAGGTGCGAACTCGCGTAGGGCTGCATGGAGCCACCGGCGGCTGAAAACAACACCAAGGCGCCAAAGCCCACAAGCGCGAAAAGGGGGATCAACATACCCCAAGGCTGCCGCGCGATGACGTAGGGGATCACGCTTGCGCGCTCGGCCCTCATTCCGCATCCTCCGCAAGGCCAAGTATCGACGTTGCGTCGGGCGGCGGCGCGCCGTCGGCGAGTTGGTCTTCCCGCGGTACGATAACATCGTCGGCGATGGCTTCGGATTGCTGCGCCGCCAATCGGGCTTCGGCTTCGACCTGATCGAAGATATCCTCGTCGCGCCGCGGAGGCGGGGTGACGGTGGCGCCACGCTCGGCGGCGTAGGCGGCGTAGCGCAGTTCCAACCGCTGTTGAGCGGTCCCGCCCCATTGTTCTTCCAAAGCGCGCAAAGCTTCCAACCCTTTTTGAGGGTCAAAGAGAAACGTCATGACGTCGCGCGCAATGGGATAGGCGGAGCCCGAACCACCGCCATGTTCGATCACCACCGCGCCCGCGTATTTGGGCTTGTCGAACGGGGCAAAGAACACAAACAGGCCGTGGTCGCGATACTTCCAGGGCCCGCTGCGTCCATCGGATATGTTGAGCGAGACGACCTGCGCCGTTCCGGTCTTCCCGGCCATTTCTATGCCGTCTATGGGAAGACGCGCGCGCCGCGCGGTGCCTGCGCCATTGACCACATCGCTCATGGCTTGGCGGATGTAGTCGATCTCTTGCGGGCCGAAATTGAAGGATGGAGCGGACGCCGTATCCCGGTTCATGATCAGGTTGGGCAGAACAATGTTGCCCGTCGCCAAACGAGCGCTTTGCACTGCCAGTTGCAGGGGGCTTGCGAGGTAATAGCCTTGGCCGATCGAGGCGTTCACCGTGTCATAGGGTTCCCATGGACGACCAAACTTTTGCTCTTTCCACGCCGGATTGGGGACTGTGCCGTAAAACTGGCTGTTGACCGGCAATGGGAATTGTTGGCCCATGCCAAAGCGTGTGGCCATATCGGCAACATTCTCAAAGCCGACCTTTTGCGCAAAGTGATAGAAGTAGCTGTCGCAGCTTTGCGCGATCGCCTTGTTCATATTCACGCGGCCGTGATTGGAGTGGCAGCGGAAGAAACGGTTGCCGATCCGCCGCCCGCCGCCGCAGACAATCTCTTCCTCCGGATCAATGCCCTGTTCGAGAAAGGCCATGCAGTGCATCGGCTTGATCGTGGAGCCGGGGGGATAGAGGCCTTGCAGCACCTTGTTGCGAAGCGGCACGCGTTCATCCTCGCGCAGCATGGCGTATTCAACGCTGCCGATCCCGTCAGAGAAACTGTTGGGATCAAAGCTGGGCATGGAGGCCATGCACAAGAGGTCGCCCGTTTCGCAATCCATCACGACAACCGATCCGCTCTCCAGACCAATTCGGCGTGACGCGTAATCCTGCAACGGGCCATCAATGGTCAGCTGGATGGGGTCGCCCTGAACATCTTCGCGTGTGTCGAGATCCCGAATAATCCGTCCGTTTGCGGTCACTTCCACCCGCCGCGCGCCCGGCGTGCCGCGCAGATCCTGTTCGAATTGCCGTTCCAGTCCGTCTTTGCCGATCTTGTAGCCGGGCGTGACCAGCAACGGGTTGCGGTCTTCGAGCGCGTATTCCTCGGCGTTGGCGGGGCCGACATAGCCGATCAGATGGCCGACGCTCGATCCGATGGGGTAAAAGCGTGAGAAACCGCGCTGGGGTACGACCCCCTGTAGATCGGGAAGCCGCACGCTGAGCGCGGCGAATTGTTCATAGTCCAACCGGCTTGCGACCTCGATGGGTTGGTATCCCTGCGAGGTAGCGACTTCCTGTTTGATGTCGGCCACGCGGCTGGGCTCGAGATTGAGCAGCGTGCCGATTTCCTCGATCACCCGGTCGGGGTCGCGCAAACGTTCTGGGATGACGTCCACGCGAAAATCAGCGCGGTTGGAGGCGAGAGGGGATCCGTTCCGGTCCAAGATCCAGCCGCGCCGTGGCGGGATCAGTGTGAGATTGACGCGGTTGCTTTCGGATTCGACGCGGTATTTCTCGTTCTCGGCGATGGCGAGATAACCCATGCGCACCGCCAGCAATACGCCCACGCCGCCCTGGACTGTGCCGATCAGAACGGAACGTCGATCAAATGTGTTCTTGAGCGTGGATGCGTTGGCGACAGGCCCGCGCGCCTTCTGCCCCTTCTTCGAAAAGAGCTTCTTCAACCGACCCTCCGCGCACGCGAAAGGCGGAACCGATCCAACCCGGCGACCGCTTGCGAAAGGAAGGGATAGAGAAGGATGGAAAGCGCCACTTGGGGAAGGGCCGCCATAGCCATAGGGCGTGTAATCTGTCCGCCGGAAATTGCCATTGCCACCGCGATATAGGTGAGCGCGGCTAGACTGGCGGTGAACCAGTCCTGCCAGAACCCGCGCCATGGAAAGCGGGCCTCGATGAGTTCCAAAACGATCATTGTGATCGACCATAGCAGGATGGCGCTGCCAAAGGGCTGCCCGCTGAACAAATCGTCAAACAGGCCGAG
Source organism: Pseudomonadota bacterium (assembly GCA_039186235.1). Taxonomy (GTDB): domain Bacteria; phylum Pseudomonadota; class Alphaproteobacteria; order Sphingomonadales; family Sphingomonadaceae; genus Erythrobacter. The sequence goes on from JBCDAE010000035.1 coordinate 10,237, forward strand.
CGGCGCACCCGCCCACAGGGGCAAAAGCCCCGGTCGCATAATGCGCCAGCCGAGCAGCATGAGGTATCCAAGCGGCGGCGCAATCGGCATCACGTCCGCCAGAAAAACGAACGGAACGGCCGAGGCTAGCGCGATCGAGAGATAGGGTACGCTGAGCGCCCGCCAAGGCGATTGCTCGCGGTTGATCCGACGGCCATACCGATCCGAGCGCGCAGAGGCGGCCAAACGCTCCATCAATTGCCCCCGCCGGCGCTTTCGGCCTCATCGATGCGCACTTCAACGGGCACTTGTGCGGAGCCGACCGCAACGGGCTGATAAATGGGCTCCACACTCACGAAATCGGTCGCGGAGGGTTCGGCCACAAGGCGCGCCAAGCCGCCATCGGGGGTCAATTCGGTCAGCACGGCGACCGCCACGCCCGGACGGTAATAGCCGCCCGCTCCGCTGGTGACGAACAAATCGCCCACTTCGAGCGGGTTAAGTCCTAAATTGATCAGCCGGATGCGCAGAAAGCCATCGCCGCGACCTTCGGCGAACGCCACTGTGTTATCTTCGGCGCGGCGGACAGGGAGAACGCTTTCACTATCCGTGAGGAGCAAAACTCGAGACGAAGCGCGCGCGACTTCGAGAATACGCCCGACAACGCCGCGGGCGGACCGGACCGGCATCCCGACTTCCACATTGTCCACCCGGCCAACCGCGAGATAGGCAAATCGGCGGCTGCTGGTCGCGCTTGAGCCGACGAGGCGCGTGGTCGCCACCGGCTCAATTTCGCCTTCAGCCAAAGCGAGAAGCTGTTTCAGCCGTTCGTTCTCCGCCGCTACCGACTTCGCTTCTTCCAAACGGATGCGGGCGATTTCGACTTCTTCGCGCAGTTCGGAGTTTTGCTGCGCAGCGTTCCAATACGCGGCGATGCCGTCAAAAAAGCCACCCGAACCGGACCTAACAACCGCGGCGCCTTGCCCGATGGGGGTGACGACATCCTGCGCCGGGCCGCGCAGAGGAGCCAGAGCCTGCGGTTGCCACAGGGAAAGCGCGAGCAGACCGACCCCGATCAACCCGCCAATGGACGCCAGCAGATACCCGGTGAAGACCGAGTTTTGCGCTTTCTTCGAAAAGCCGGTTCGGCGCGATGAAGGCGGCGCCATGGCTTCCAATCCCCTTCTCAACAGCTCGCCTGCTAGGTGAGCCCGGCCGCACTTACGCCGTCATCAACACTCCGCGATAAATGGGATCTTCCATGGCCCGGCCCGTGCCAATGGCCACGCAGGTCAGCGGGTCTTCAGCGATGGATACCGGCAACCCGGTCTCCTCGCGAAGATGCTCGTCCAAACGGCGGATCAACGCGCCGCCGCCGGTCAGGACAATGCCCTGGTCCACGATATCGGCGGCCAGTTCGGGCGCGGTGTTTTCCAGCGCGATGCGCACGCCTTCCACGATGGCGCCAATCGGTTCGGACAAAGCTTCGGCGACATGCGCCTGATTAATCGTGATTTCCTTGGGCACTCCGTTGACCAGATCGCGGCCTTTGAGCGTGATGCTCTCGCCCGCGTTATCTTCCGGGACCATAGCGATGCCGTAATCCTTCTTGATCCGTTCCGCCGTGCTGTCACCGATCAAGAGGTTATGGTGTCGGCGGACGTAGGAAACGATGGCTTCGTCCATCTTGTCCCCGCCCGTGCGCACCGAAGTGGTGTAAGCGAGACCGCGCAGCGAGAGGACCGCAACCTCGGTCGTGCCGCCGCCGATATCGACCACCATGCTGCCGACCGGTTCGGTCACCGGCATGTCCGCGCCGATCGCGGCGGCCATGGGTTCAAGGATGAGGTGCACTTCCGATGCGCCGGCGTTCGAAGCCGCGTCGCGAATGGCGCGTTTCTCCACCGAGGTGGAGCCCGACGGCACACAAATCACGATCTCTGGGTAACGAAACAGATTGCGCTTGCCATGCACCTTGCGGATGAAATGCTTGATCATCTCCTCGGCGATTTCGATGTCAGCAATAACGCCATCGCGAAGTGGGCGGATCGCTTCGATCGTGTCGGGTGTCTTGCCCATCATCATCTTGGCGTCGTCGCCCACCGCTTTGACGCGTTTGATCCCGTTGATCGTCTCAATCGCGACCACGCTGGGTTCGTTCAGAATGATGCCCTGATCCTGTACGTAGACAAGGGTGTTGGCCGTCCCCAGATCGATGGCCATGTTTTGCGATCCGAATTTAAAGAGATTGGCAAAAAAGCTCATAGTTTAAGTTCTGTTCCGTGATGTGCCGGGTGCGGTGGAGGTGCCAAACTCACGGGTGTGAGAAGCGCTGAACACAGGACCGCCCCCGAGGAGATCCCATGCCGATGAGGCCTAGCGAAACCTTGCCAAAAAGGCCAAAAAATTTGTTGACCGAATTGGTAATTATGCACCGCTGGGGTCGAATTTGCGGCCATTGACGCGTAGCTTACGACAAATGCCCGAAATGACGCCCCCTCAGACCCCTGAACGGACCTCGCGCATACGCCGTTTGCCATCCGATTTGGTCAATCGGATCGCGGCGGGCGAGGTTGTGGAACGTCCGGCGGCGGCGCTGAAGGAGCTGGTCGAGAACGCGATTGACGCTGGCGCGAGCCGGATTGCGGTTGTCTTGAGTGATGGCGGGTTGGCACGGCTTGAAGTCACCGACGATGGTTGCGGCATGAGCGCGGAGGATATCGGCCTCGCAATGGAACGGCACGCGACGTCTAAACTGCCTGATGAAGCGATAGAGCTGGTCGATACGCTGGGCTTCCGCGGTGAGGCGCTTCCCTCCATTGCAAGCGTCGCTCGCCTGACAATCGAAAGCCGCGTGCATGGCGCGGAAGAAGGTTGGCGCGTTGTTGTCGATCACGGAGAGCGAAAGGTGGATGAACCCGCCGCGTTGCCCGCCGGCACCCGGGTGCGGGTCGAAGACCTGTTCGCCAAAATCCCAGCGCGCCGGAAGTTCCTGCGCACGCCGCGCAGCGAATACCTTGCTTGCCTCGACGTGGTGCGTCGATTGGCCATGGCGCGGCCGGATATCGCGTTCACGCTGGAAAACGGGACGGACGGGCGCACGCGCAAGGCATTGTCTACGCAGGCCGATGAAGATTTGCCGACCCGAGTGGCGCAAATCGTGGCGCGCGAGCTCAAAGACAACGCGGTCGCGATCGATATGGAGCGCGAAGGGCCGCACGGCGCGATGCGGCTCACTGGATTGGCGGGCTTGCCCACCTACAATCGCGGGGTTGCCGACCATCAATACCTATTCGTGAACGGTCGCCCGGTGAAAGATAAGCTGCTCGTCGGCGCGGTGCGGGGTGCCTATTCGGATATGCTGGCGCGCGATCGACACGCTGTGCTGGCGCTGTTTCTCGAAATCCCGCCTCAAGACGTGGATGTGAACGTACACCCGGCCAAAACGGAAGTGCGCTTTCGCGACGCCGCGGCGGTGCGCGGGTTTATCGTCTCGGGCTTGAGACAGGCTTTGGCGACGGGTGATCGCCGCAGCGCGCAAGGACCAGACCGCGCCGCGATGGAGCGTTGGCAGGCGGAGCCCGTGCAGGCGGAGCCCAAGGCGGCGCTGCGCTCGATCTTTGAAGGACGCGATTGGTCCGCGCCGGTGCAGCGCCCGATGAACACGGTTGCGGAGCCTCGTCCCGAATGGGACGGGCCGGAGCCACAAGCTCTCCCGCAGGGCCGCGCCGAAGAAGCCGCGCCCATGCCAGAAGACGCGGCGCAGTATCCGCTTGGGATAGCGCGCGGACAGGTTGCCAACACCTACATCGTGGCGGAGAGCGCGGACGGTTTGGTTCTTGTCGATCAGCACGCCGCGCACGAACGCCTTGTTTTGGAGCGGTTGAAGCGCGCCGGGGCGGGGGAGGCCGCTCAGCGCAGTCAGGCCCTTCTGGTGCCCGATGTGGTCGAACTGGATGAAGCGGACTGCGACCGGCTCGAACAGGCGTCGGAAGGTCTCGCGCGATATGGCCTGACCGTTGAGCGTTTTGGCCCTTCGGCCATGCTGGTGCGCGCCGTCCCAGCGGCCATTGCAAAGGCGGACACCGAGAAGCTTCTGCGCGATCTGGCGGATGACATTGCCAAGCACGGTCCGCAAGAAGAGAGCGGGTCGTTGCTTTTGGCCGAACGCCTCGAATATGTGCTCGCCACGATGGCGTGCCACGGATCGGTGCGAGCGGGCCGCGTGCTCAGCGTAGCGGAAATGAACGCGCTGCTGCGCGAAATGGAATCGACCCCGCGTTCAGGCCAGTGCAATCACGGTCGACCCACCTGGGTCAAACTGAGCATGGATGATGTAGAGAAACTGTTCGGGAGGCATTAGGCTGCTCCACGAACGACCTTTCTTAGGAGATACAAGGTGCGTGCAATTTGGGTTTCGTTGGCGGTTCTGGGATTGGCCGCGTGCGGGAGCGAGCCGGACAACACAGGGTTTATAGACCCCGAGGATTACGATGCCAGCCAAGCCGAAGATCACGATCATGACCATGATGGCGATGGTGTTCCAGACCATGCCGCGGAAGATCACGACCACGATCATGACCATGACCACGAACATGACGAACATGACGATCATGACGATCATGACGATCATGATCACGATTAGACCTTCTTAAGATCACGTGCTTATGTGTTATCGCCTAAGCTCTGCGGGACACTTCGATACGGATCATTACTAGGCTTTACTTGGGTCTGCGCAGGAAGTTGCTGGATGGTTTCGGGATCGGCCGAGTGACGAAGGGTGCGCACATGTTGAGAAATTCGATTTCTATTCTTGCGCTGGTAGGCGCGACAGCAGGGCTGACGGCGTGTGGTGGAGACGACTCACCCGATACGATCATCACCGCGAACCCTACACCCACTCCAACTCCAATCCCCACACCAACGCCTGGCTCGGCGGTGGATGCAGGAATTGACCAGATTGTTGCGCAAGGAGCCACTGTCACGCTCCAGGGTTTTGAAACCAGCGCAACGCTGACTTGGACACAGATTCAAGGCCCCGACGTAACGCTCAGTGATCCAACAAGCGCGAGGCCGGAATTTACCGCTCCGACCGTGCCGGAAAGCACGACTCTGGCTTTTGAATTGAGCGATGGCAGCACAAATGACACCGTGTTTGTCGAGGTTTTTGTTGCGCCGGATCAAACCGACAGGACCGCGCTGGGCGACTTTACCGGCAACGAAGAATGGGCCTGTACGCAGGCTCCGATCACGGCAAGCACCCCCGCTTTTACGGACGATGGCGGAATCACAACGGTAACGGGCAACGCCATTCCCCGCCACGCGACGGGTACGTTTCCGAACGCGGGCAATCCTAACCCGATCAGCGTGCAAAACCGGACCTATACCTTTACCAACACGCCCGTGAACACGGGAACGATAACCGAGATGGCCGAATTCGGGATCACGCTTGATGGGGTGATGCTGGAGCGCGACACCGCGGAAAGCTTCCAGAACGCAGGCGTTTGGAACTACGAGGCGATCACCCCGGCGATTGCCGATGGTACCACCAGCAACATCGTCAATGCATGGCTGGGCACGGACTGCAACAACGGCCATGTCCAACCGACCGGGAACTACCATTATCACGGTCTGATGGAACTGCTGCTTAACGTACTTGGCGAGAATGAAGGCGTCACCGATATGGTCTTGGGTGGGTTCGCCGCCGATGGTTTCCCGTTCTACCTACGCTATGGATATAATGACGCAGGCGATCCCACGAGTGGTTTGAAGGTAATGACCGCCAGTTGGGAGCTGCGCGCTGGCACTCGCGGCAGCGGCCCTGGTGGAGCTTTTGACGGCGAGTTCAGGGAAGATTGGATTTTTGTTACCGGATCGGGCGATTTGGATGAATGCGGCGGTCGATTTGGGCCCACCCCGCAATTCCCAGCTGGTATTTATCACTACTATATAACCGATGATTACCCCTACATCCCGCGTTGTGTGAGGGGTACACCGGATAGCTCCTTCCGTAGGAGATGAGCGGCGTGACGCGGGTCTTCGTTTCTCTCACCTGCGCATCTGCCATGGCCGCTGCAGCCCCGGTTCTGGCGCATCGCGGCCATGACGACGCGATCCGTGTGGCGGCGACGGAGACGGATATACGGATTTCCTTTTTTGCCGAGGCCGCGTCGCTCAAGACTTTTGACACAAACGCTGATGGCGTTTTGTCACGCGCTGAATTCGATGCGAACGCCGCGAGGATTGCTCAATTCGTCGATACGTGCCTGTCCGCGCGGGACGGGAAGGGGGCCGCTGTCGATTCCATTCGACGTGATCAACCTATTGTCGGTTACGCCGACTTGGGACCGCAAAGCCCGGTCAAACGGGTTCGATTTGTTCGGCATTACGCCTCGAAGCCGAGACTTGCCCATCTTGAGTTTGGCTGTTTTCCTGCCGCCCATGGCACGAGGTCGGTCGTGAGCGCTGGCCCTATTCAGGTCTCGTTTGAGAATGAAAGCGGTCGCTCCGCGACCTTGTCGCTTCGCTGAGGGGGGTGCTCTTCGGCGAACGATAACCTTTGGGCGTTGGTAGAATTCATCCAAAAGGTTGGCTGATCCGTATCTAAGCATGGTGGATCAATCGTCATGGCCTTCTATGCAGGACAGGCCAATCGAGGCTCGACATCATCGAGCGTTTTCGATTTATTGCACCAACCGATCTGGGAATGTGTGTGGGGCCCCTTATGAAACAAGCTATCTTCGATCTGCTGCCACCGGCGACTGTCGCCGCCATCTGGGCTATCTTTGCCCTCGCTCCGACTGAGTGGGTCGAAGCTGGTTGGCTGTTTGCATTGGTTTCGTTTGGAACGATGGGCTTCATCCAATTGATGGAATTGGTCAACGAGCGGCACGAAGGATGGCGGATCAACCGCAAAGAGCTGGCCACTGACGTCTTCTACATGCTCTTCATGATTTTTGTGATCAGCTCGCTTGTGGGGCTAAGCGTGGAGGGCCCGCTTGTTCAGGCCAAGGAAGCGCTTGGCATCGCCACCCCCTGGATGATGGAGCTTCCCTTCCTCGTTCAAGTCGTTGCAATCTTGCTGATTTATGAGTTTGGGCAGTATTGGATGCATCGCTGGATGCACAACAACGATGTCCTGTGGTCCACTCACGCGCCGCACCATCACGTCACCCAACTGAACGCACTCAAAGGGTATATCGGTAACCCGATCGAGTTGTTCTTGATCAGTCTCAGCGTGATCGCCTTTTTCGATTTTGACACCAACGCGCTGTTCGCCGCCTTTGCATCGTTGAGCGCCATCTCTCAGTACGCGCACGCCAACGTGCGGGCTGATCCGCCGATCTGGTATTCGTTCTTTTTCACGACGATCCGGCATCACAGCCTGCACCACACCGCGCTGAGCTATGAAGACACGCGCTGCAATTACGGCAATTCGGTGATCCTGTGGGACCGCTTGTTCGGCACGTTCAAGGAAGGCGAATCCGAGATTGTCGGCCAAGACGACCGTCGGCGCCTTTCGATCAAGGAGCAGTGGCTGTTCCCGATCACGTTTTTCCAAAACAAGCGGCGCGAGAAGATCGCGTCCGAGTGAAGCGACGCTCGGGGGGAGCGCCTTTACACGTTGAATTTGAACAGCATCACGTCGCCGTCCTGCACGAGGTAGTCCTTGCCTTCCTGGCGTAGCTTTCCCGCTTCGCGCGCCGGGCCTTCGCCACCGAGCGATACGTAATCGTCGTAGGCGATGGTTTCGGCGCGGATGAAGCCTTTTTCAAAGTCGGTGTGGATTTCGCCCGCAGCCTGGGGGGCCTTGGCGCCCATGGGGAAAGTCCAGGCGCGCGATTCCTTGGGCCCAGCGGTAAAGAAAGTTTGCAGCCCTAGGAGGGTGTAGCCCGCGCGGATGACTCGGGCGAGGCCGCTTTCCGAAAGGCCCAGCGCTTCGAGATATTCGCCGCGCTCGTCCTCCGGCATGGCGATCAATTCGGCCTCGATCGCGGCGGAGACGACCACAGCCTGCGCGCCTTCGCTTTCGGCCTTGGCGAACACCGCCTGTGACAAAGCGTTGCCTTCCGCCGCCTCCTCTTCCGCGACGTTGCAGACGTAGAGAACCGGCTTGGCGGTGAGCAGCTGTGCCTGCGCAAAGGCCTTGGCCTCCTCGTCGTCTTTGGGCTCAACCAAACGCGCGGGCTTGCCGTCTTTCAGCAGATCGAGAGCCTGCCCCAGAACGCTGGCGAGGATTTTCGCTTCCTTGTCGCCCGCGGTGGCGCGCTTCTCCGCGTTGGAGACGCGTTTCTCAAGGCTCTCAAGGTCAGCGAGCATCAACTCGGTTTCGACGACTTCGGCGTCGGCAATCGGATCGACCTTGTTGGAGACGTGTTGGATGTCGTCGTCTTCAAAACAGCGCAGGACGTGGACGATCGCGTCCACTTCACGGATGTTTCCAAGGAACTGGTTGCCCAGGCCTTCGCCCGCGCTCGCGCCTTTGACGAGCCCGGCAATGTCGACAAAGCTCAATTGCGTAGCGATCACCTTGGCGCTTTTCGCGATTGCGGCGATCTTGTCCAAGCGCTCATCGGGCACGGCGACCTGACCGACATTGGGCTCGATCGTACAAAACGGATAGTTCGCGGCCTGCGCGGCCTGCGTCTCGGTCAGCGCGTTAAAGAGGGTGGACTTGCCCACGTTAGGCAGACCCACAATACCGCATTTGAAACCCATATCTTCTAATCCTTGGCGTCGGCGCTTGTGAGCCCGTCAATCCGCCATGGTGGAAACCGGCGATTGTCGCCGCCCCAGAAAAGGCAGATTTCATTGCCCGCGGGATCGCGCAAGCGCGCCTCGCGCCAGCCCCAGCTTTGATCGACGGGATCGAGCGTGAATGTGAGGCCCGCCCCTTTGAGCCTTGCAACCGTTTCGTCAAGCGCTTCTATCTCAAAATAGACCACCGTGGTGGGGGCGGCGACGCGATCCACCTGATGCAAAGAGAAGGTTTCCGCGCTGGGAGTTTCGAACCGCGCGTAGCTGGGTGGGGCGTCCACAATCAGAGTTAGGCCGAGCGTTTTGTAAAACGCGACCGACGCCGCGTAGTCTGTGCAACCGACTGTGACTTGGTTGAGGCGCACTACGCGTTGTGCACCACTTTGATCCACGGACCATAGGGCGAAGCGCCAAGCCAATCGACCTGCACTGAGGCGGCCAGGTCGTTGATCGGAAGCTGGGGCTTGTTGCCGGGATGCACCGCGCGGCGCAGCGGGCGCGTGCCGGGAACCATCGCGATCACTTCGGCCATGGCGCGCGGCACATCCATCGGGTCGGTCGATCCGCCGCCCGTGCGTTGGCCAAGCTGCGCAATGAGCTCTCTGTACCCATCGAGGTGTTCTTCCTCGGCTCTCGCAAGCAGTTCCAACGAGTTCTCGTTGGCGTTCTTCCAGATGTTTGTCGGATAACCGCCAGGTTCGATCACGGTCACCTCAACGCCATGCGGCACCAGTTCATAGGCCATCGCCTCGCTCATCGCCTCAAGAGCAAATTTGGTTGGCGAATACTGCCCATAGGCCGGAGCGATGACTCGGCCGAGTTGTGAGGAGACGTTGATGATCAGGCCGCTTTTCGCCGCGCGCATAGCTGGCAGAACGGCGCGCGCCATGCGGTGAGGGCCGAAGACGTTGGTTTCGAACATGTGCTGCGTTGCGGCCATGTCCTGGATCTCGACCGGACCGCCATACGAAACCCCAGCGTTATTGATCAACACATCGAGCGTGCCGCCGCTTGCGACTAACGCCTGTTTGACACCTTCTTCCACCTGCTTATCGGAAGTCACGTCGATCTCGATGACCTGCAGATCGAGCTTTTCGTTGAGAGCGAGAACACGCAATTCGTCAGCCTCTTGGCGGGGCAGGCGGCGCATGGTGGCGAACACTTTGGCACCGGCGCGGGCGAAATGTTCAGCGGCGAGACGACCAAACCCGCTGGAGCACCCGGTGATGAGCACGCTTTTGCCCTTCATGTCGGGGATTGGCTTGATCTTGTCGTCCTGCGCGATCGTGGCCGTCGCGGCGAGCGCGCCGGTCGCGGCGGCCCCGGCCAACAGGGTGCGGCGGTTAATCTGGCTCATTGGTTCTCTCCCGTTATCTCCAGCGCCTGGTTGGGTGCGGTTGATCCGTCGTCAAACACGCCCATTCGGTGCATTTCTTTTTGGATAAACCACAAGGCCCAGATGTCATAGACCCAGTGCCCGATCATCACAGCGAGCAGGCTGCCGCTGGCCCAATAGGTCAGCCCGAAAAACACGCCGATGGCGAAGATCAGCGCGGCCACCGCCGGTTTGGCGAAGTGGATCGCAGTGAAGACGCCCGAGGATACGAGCAAGGCGACGGGGAAGGGGCCGTAATGATCAAACAGGGTCAATATGCCCCCGCGAAACAGCGCTTCCTCTCCAATCCCCGCGCCCGCCGCGATTAGAACAATCGCGAGCGGCGGCATCGGGTTTTTGAGGAAGGCGAACTGGCGCACCTGATCGCGCACCAGCTTTTCGCCAAAGCGAGGGAAAGCGCGAAACAAGGCATAACCAAACGCGATCATGCCTCCAGCGATCAGAAGGCCCAGGCCGAATTCGGCAGGTTGGAAGGTGACAAACGCGAGGAGCTCTCGGTCTGTCCACGCCCACATGCCAAGCCCGGCGAAGAAGAAAAACGCGGCTTGCAGCAGGGTGAGAGCGACGATCTTCTGCACCGGAAGATCGGCCATCGCGTCGCCAGGATGGCTCACTGCAACCTCAGCGCGACGTCGTTCATAAAGCGCACGGCGTCGCCTTCCGCCAGCCATTCGGCTTCGGCGGCGATGGCGGCAATCATATCGGTCAGCGGGTCGAGCTCGGCCTTGGCGTAATTGCCCAGCACGTATCCGCTCACGCGGTCTTTATGCCCGGGGTGACCAATGCCGATCCGCACGCGGCGAAAGTCTTTGCCCAAATGCTTGTCGATGGATCGCAGGCCGTTGTGGCCCGCCGTCCCTCCACCGTCTTTCACCTTCACTTTAAAGGGCGCGATATCGAGCTCGTCGTGGAACACGGTGAGCGCGTCCAGCTCAAGCTTGTAGAACCGCATGGCTTCGCCGACGCTGCGCCCGCTCTCGTTCATAAAGGTCGCGGGCTTCAGCAGCAGAATTTTGGCGTTGCCGATGCGCCCTTCGCGCACGCTTCCGGCGAACTTCTTTTGCTCGGGGCCAAAGCCGTGGACTTCGGCGATCGCGTCCACGGCCATAAATCCTACATTGTGCCGGTGCAGGGCGTATTTCGCGCCGGGATTTCCAAGGCCGGTCCAGATTTGCATGATCGCGCGTTAAAGGCCGCGCACCAAAATAGCGAGAGCGAGTGCCGTTTTTGCTACGCCTGCAATTCCATGAGCTGGATCAGATTTCCACACGTATCATCGAACACCGCCATCCTGGCTTCACCAGCCTTCATGGGGGGCTGCGTAAAGGTAACGTTGAGCTCTTCGAGGCGAGCCACCTCGGCGTCGAGATCATCAACGCTAAAGGCGGTCCAGGGAATGCCATCCTCCATGAGCGATTCCTGAAGCTTGCGCGCCGCAGGATATTCGCTGGGTTCAAGCGCAAGTTCGACGCCATCGACCTCTTCTTTGGACACCAGTGTTATCCAGGAGTGTTCGCCAATAGGGATATTGTGCTTCACCTGAAATCCAAGAGTGCCAGTGTAAAAGTCGAGCGCCGTTTGTTGATTTTCGACCATCACGCTTTTGATGTACATTTTCATCACTGATTTCCCCTGAAATAGAGTTGAAGCCACGGATTGACGGTTTCCTCCAAGGCTTCGGCTGTAAGCGAATGAACCTTGGTCCGGCCGCGCCAGGACGTGCTGATCAGACCCGCTTTTTCGAGCGTGGTCAGATGCCTTGTGATGGCTTGGCGGGTTAGGGTGACGTTGTGTTCCTCGATCAAGCGCGCGCAGATTTCGAACAGGCTCTGTTCGTTTCTTTGGCGCAATTGTTCGAGGATGAGCAGGCGCGTGTCGTCGCCCAGCGCGCTGAAAAGTTGGCTCAGGTTCGGATTGAATGGAACGCCCATCGGGTCATTATGCAACAATTATGTTGCATGTAAACCTTTGCGGGTCGCTGGGTAGGGATTCGCGCCTCACTTAACCAAAAACACCGGGCCTCTTTCGAGACCCGGTGTCTTGGTGATTGCGGTGTGAAGGGAGGGGCTTATTCGCCGCCTTCGTCTCCATCTTCGCTCTTCTGAGCGGTGGCTTCCACCTCGTCGGCCGCCGGTGCATCGCCTTCGGCTTCTTCCTCTTCGCTCCTCTTGAGCGCAGACGGAGCCACCAGCGTGGCGATGGTGAAGTCGCGGTCGGTGATCGCGCTTTCGCTGCCTTCGGGCAGGGTCACTTCGCTGATGTGGATTGAATCGCCCACATCCTTGCCGGTGACGTCGATTTCGATCTGGTTCGGGATCTTGTCCGCCGCGCAGATGAGTTCGAGTTCGTGACGAACCACGTTGAGGACGCCGCCCTTCTTGAGACCGGGCGAGGCGTCTTCGTTCATGAAGAGCACGGGGATCGAGACGTCCACGGTGGCGTTCTTCGACAGGCGAAGGAAATCCGCGTGGGTAGGACGATCGGTGACCGGGTGAAGCGCCACGTCCTTGGGAAGGGTGCGCACCGG
>JBCDAE010000036.1:0-18624 GCA_039186235.1 Pseudomonadota bacterium
CCGGCATCGATCACCTCGGAAACGATCGCACCGCGGTGTGCTGCCTCTCCTCGCTCAACCTCGAAAAGTGGGACGAGTGGAACGGCGACAAGATGTTCATCGAGGACGTGATGCGTTTCCTCGACAACGTGCTGCAAGACTATATCGACCGCGCCCCGCCGGAAATGGAGCGCGCGCGCTATTCGGCGGAACGCGAACGTTCGGTTGGCCTCGGCGTCATGGGCTTCCACTCCTTCCTTCAGCAGAAGGGGCTGGGCTTTGAGAGCGCGATGGCCAAGGCGCACAACCTAAAAATGTTCCAGCACATCCAGGCGAAAGCGTCCGAAGCCTCGATGCTGCTCGCGCAAGAGCGCGGGCCGTGCCCCGACGCGGCGGAAATGGGCGCGATGGAGCGCTTCAGCTGCAAGATGGCGATCGCGCCGACCGCGTCGATCAGCATCATCTGCGGCGGGACCAGCGCGTGCATCGAACCGATCCCTGCCAACATTTACACCCACAAGACGCTTTCGGGTTCGTTCATCGTCAAGAACCCGTATCTGGAAGCGATACTCGACAAGAAGAGCAAGAACTCAACCAATGTCTGGAACTCGATCCTAGAGAACGGCGGCAGCGTGCAGCATCTCGATTTCCTCAGCGAAGAGGAAAAGGCGAGCTTCAAGACCAGCTTTGAAATCGATCAGCGTTGGCTGCTCGAATTCGCCGCCGACCGCGCGCCGTACATCGATCAGGCGCAGTCGCTGAACCTGTTCATCCCGGCCGATGTCGACAAGTGGGACCTGATGATGCTGCACTTCCAGGCGTGGGAGAAAGGCATCAAGTCGCTCTACTACCTGCGCTCGAAATCGGTGCAGCGCGCCGGATTTGCCGGCGGCGTCGAAGCCGACAACACCGACGAAAAGCTCAAGATCGAGCTTTCCGCATCAGCGGGCGAGCAGACCGATTACGAGGAATGCTTAAGCTGCCAGTGACACTGTGGCAGCCATGAACTGGCGAACAATTCTGGCAGGTTGGTTGGCTTTCGGGCTGACCAACCTGCTTCTCGTTTTTGCGCTGTTTCAGCGTTACGCCGACATCCCGCCGCCCGCCGCCGCGCCAGTGCATCCGCTGATCGGGTTCACGGTATACGTCACTGCAATGGTCGCTTTGTTTGCTTGGGTCACTCCAAGGATTGGGGGCCCCTGGCGCGCCGCGTTCGCTTTGGGCGGGGCGCAGTTTCTGCTCGTCAATGTCGACATGGTGCTGCGGGGAGATCGGGCCATGGAAACCGCCCTTGCCAGCACCACGATGATGATCGTCACCTGGGCCGCTCTCGCTCTCGCTTGGCATCTTACAGCAAGGCGTTGAGTTTTTCTGGCGGATCGCGCGCCCGTCGCCGCATTCATTAACTAAGCGCCAACCCCCTTGCGCTATCCGTATTTCCACTATGCAGACGCGCAAAGACAGCCGTATTCCGACCACGACTGATGGCTCCTACAAGACCAATATGGGTCGCGAGTGGGAGGTGGAAGTCGCGGACCTTTCGCGCGGGGGGTGCCGGGTGGACGATCCGCATGGCGGGTTGAAGCTGGGCGAATATGTCGAACTCTCGATCGGCGGGACCGGTCCGCACAAGGCCGAAGTGGCCTGGCGCCAGAGCTTTCGCGTCGGTCTCGAATTCACGCAGCCGCTGGCGCAAAGCGTGCTGGCCCGGATCGAGCAGAACGATTGGGACGGCGCGGCCAGCGAATACGACAAGACCCGCCACCAAGGCTTCGTGCGCCGCTTCTGCTGACGCGCCGACACCGCGCGGCCCTCGCGCTTGCGCCCATCCTGTGCCATACTCCTCCAACGGATCGCTGTGGGAGGCGTCCGGGAAAAGGACGGGGAAGTATGGGTTTGCCATTTTGGGCGGGGGTGTTCGGCCTCGTGATCTGCTTGGTCTTTTTGTTCAACGCGGTGCGCGAACTACGGCGCGGGGAAGACGGCCACGCGCGCAACGCCGCGATGATCCACGTCGCCATGGTGTCGATGTTCCTGCCGTTTTCGCTGGTCGTCATCATCGTATCGCTGGTGTAGCGTCACAGACATGACGTTACGCATTCTCGCCGCCGCCGCGCTCGCGCTGCTGCTCTCCGCCTGCGCCAATCAGATCGACGCGGGCGTCAGCCAGGACGCGGGCTCGCCCGGATTTCTGTGGGGGTTGTGGCACGGCTTCATCTTCCCGTGGGCGTGGATCGGATCTTTGTTCGACGGCGACATCGCGGTCTACGCCGTGCCCAATCGCGGATGGACCTACGACGCGGGCTTCTTCCTCGGCATCACCGTGCTGGGCGGCGGCAGTTTCTTCGGCTCCAAAAAGGCGAAGAACTAAGCTCCAAAACCCCACGCTTGCGCGCCCTGCACGTTAAGATGATGCGAGCCCTGCAAGAGACGAATGGAGTACCTATATACCGACTCGGTTCGACTCAGATTTTGCACGGTTTATCCCCGCCGAATCATACGCGCTTGCCTGTCGGTTCGTAGTTTGATCCACTATACAGGACAGCTCACTCAAACACAGGGAAACACAAGATGTCGTTGCTCGAAGCCCGTAAGACATACAAGCCGTTCGAATATCCATGGGCCTACGACTTCTGGAAACGCCAGCAGCAGATCCACTGGATGCCCGAGGAAGTGCCTCTGGGCGAGGATTGCCGCGACTGGGCGCAAAACCTGACCGAGCATGAGCGCAACCTGCTCACCCAGATCTTCCGCTTCTTCACCCAGGCCGACGTCGAGGTGCAGGATTGCTACCACGACAAATACGGCCGCGTGTTCAAGCCGACCGAGATCAAAATGATGCTCGCCGCTTTCTCCAACATGGAGACGGTGCACATCGCCGCCTATTCGCACCTGCTCGACACAATCGGCATGCCCGAAAGCGAATATTCGGCCTTCCTTGAATACGAGGAAATGGCCGACAAGCACGATTACATGCACCAGTTCACCGTCGACACCGACGAGGATATCGCGCGCACGCTCGCCATGTTCGGCGGCTTCACCGAAGGCTTGCAGCTCTTCGCCAGCTTCGCGATTCTGATGAATTTCCCGCGCCACAACAAGATGAAGGGCATGGGCCAGATCGTCAGCTGGTCGGTCCGCGATGAAAGCCTGCACTGCGAAGGCATCATCAAGATGTTCCACACCTTCTGCGCCGAGCGTGACTGCCTGACCAAATCGGTGAAGGAAGACATCATCGACATCTGCCAGAAGACGGTGCGTCTGGAAGACGCGTTCATCGATCTCGCGTTCGAGATGGGCCCGGTCGAAGGCATGAAGCCCACCGATATCAAGAAATACATCCGCTACATCGCCGATTGGCGCTTGAAGCAGCTGAACCTGCAGCCGATCTACCTGATCGAAGATCACCCGCTGCCCTGGCTTACCCCGCTGCTGAACGGCGTGGAGCACGCCAACTTCTTCGAAACCCGCGCGACCGAGTATTCGAAGGGAGCCACCACCGGCGACTGGAACACGGTGTGGTCCAGCTTCGACAAGCGCCAAAAGGCCAAAGCGGTCAACGAAGACTGCGAAGCCGACGGCGGCCCGGACATGTTCGGGGACGTTCAGGCGGCGGAGTGATAAGATGGACTTCGCTGGTCAGTGGATTGGTAAATCCATTGATGGCGTAAGCAGGGCTATTGTAGATTTAGATGAACATCCCGAGGGCTTCTTAGGTACGGGCCGCCTGTTTTTCACCGATGGGCGGCCTGGCGCGACTATCGCCATCGGGCTTCACGGCTTTGAAGAATCTTACAATTTTGAAGCGGCTATTGAATGGTTGCCGCTATCCGAGCCGTCCCCCGTCTCCTCCCATAGGGTCAGCCAGCTTTATCCTGAGTATGACTTTCCAGATAAGGCTGACATTCAGCTAACTCACGTTGGAGACGAGTTAGTTCTCAAGTGGTCAACCGACGCTGGGGCTCTAGGTGAACTAGTCCTGGCTCGCGCGGACATGAGTGGACCGTCCGAACTAGCGGCCAGGGAAATGTCTTGGGATCAATTCAAGGAGTTTGCGCTTTCCAACACTCCGGGTAGCATGATCTTTCGAGGGCAACCCGCACCCTACAGATTGCGAACTGCATTTCATCGGACCTATCGGAAAGACTTGGTACGGTATGCTCGGGTCGATATTCCAAGCGCACATAGGCTTCTTACGGCTCGAACTGACCACTTCTTCAATCTTGAAAGCGCGAAAGAGATTGGAGCCTTCTATAACTTGCTTCAACATCACGGGTATCCGACGCCTCTATTGGACTGGACATTATCCCCATTCGTTGCGGCGTTCTTTGCTTATCGGAAGCGGCAAACCGAAAGCGAAAAAGGAAAGAAGGTTCGAATTTTTGCCTTTGACCGCGAAAAATGGGTCAATCAGTTCAATCAAGTGATTTGGATCAATTTTGTCGATGCGCACTTCTCAATACTCGAAGCGCTTGCAATCGAGAACCCACGCGCGATTCCGCAGCAGGCCATTTCGACAGTAACAAATGTGGATGATATCGAAGGCTACATCTCGGCGCGCGAGACAGAGCAAGGCGAGAAATACCTACATGCTATCGACTTAGACCCGAATGACCGTCCAACTGTCATGTCCGAATTGAGTCTAATGGGAATCACCGCAGGATCGCTTTTTCCTGGACTTGACGGGGCTTGCGAGGAGCTCGTTGGACGGCTGTTCCATCATCAAGTCCCGGCTAAGAAAAGGGCATTTGGCAGTAAGCTCGACACTGCAGAGAACTGAGGGATAACACCTCTGCCAATCCCGCTCTCCCTTCCGCTGATCCGCTCTGGATCCCCGCCTGCGCGGGGATGACGGAGGGCCGGGATGACGGGTGGGTAGGTAAGCCCCGCCACTACCCCACCTTTCCTACGCCGCCGCCCCTGCGCTACTGGGCCGCATGGCTACTTTCCCCTCTTCCCGACCGATTTTCGCGCCTCGCCCCCGTGTCCGTCCGCTTGGGGTGTGTGCACTTAACCCTCTGCTGGAAAACGAGAAAATCAGGCCATGTAAAAGTGACACGGTGTCACTTTTGTCACTTTTGCCTCGCTGTCCTACACAAGGTCCGACACATCTCGAATTAGGGCGCGTTTTGGGGAAGGCATATCTATGAGCGAGTTCATCGGGCAGGCGACCAGCGTCGAAAGCTATGGCGCGGTGATGCGCGTGGCGCTTTCGGGCGACAGGCCCAGTTTTCGCCCCTACGAGCCGCGACCCGAGGGAACGCCGCGCGATGTCTTCATCACCAGCTGGGCCAAAAGCGGCACCACCATGATGCAGCAGATGTTCCATCAAATCCGCACCGCGCACCAAGGCGGGGATATGGACTTTGATGATATCAGCCGCGTCGTGCCGTGGGAGGACTCGGCCTTTATGGTCGATTTTGACATGACCACGCCCCAGCGCGCGGCCCCGCGCGGCTTCAAATCGCATCGGGAATACGAACGGCTTCCAGCGGGCGAGCGTTACGTGGTGACCTTGCGCGATCCCAAGGAGACCTATGTCTCGCTCTATCGCTTCTTCAATGGCTGGCAGCTGAAGCGCGACAGCGTCTCGATGGAGGATTTCTGGCCGCTCTGGCTGCGCGGCGGGCCGGGGGGCTGCGACTACGCGACGCATATCGTGAGCTGGTACGCGCGCCGCTCTGAGGCCGATACGCTGCTGATGAACTATCGCTCGGCGGCGAAGAACCGGGCGGAGACGATCCGGCGCATGGCGGCGTTTATCGGGGTGGAGCTGACCCCGGCGGCGGAAGCTTTGGTGCTCGATCGCACGAGCCGCGACTTCATGGTCGAGCACAAGGACCGCTTTGACGATGCAATGATGTGCGCGGTGTTTGAAGAGAAATGCGGGATCGCGGCGGACGTGGACTCGTCGAAAGTGCAGGCGGCGGGCAGCCGGTCGGACGCCTTGCCCGCCTCGGTCGCCGATCGGATTGACGCGTTCTGGGCGGAGCGGATTGCGCCCGCCACGGGTCACGCCGACTACGCGGCGCTCGCGGCGGAAATCGAAGCGCTTTGATCGACGTCAAAGACTCGTGGGTGGCGGTGGCGCACAGTCACGCTCCACTCGACAAAGGAGAGCGCCGATATGTCCGCCCACACGCCGCACGAATTGCACGATCAGTTTCCGCACGACGCGCGCGTGCTGCACATGCTGAAACTGGCGGACCCGCACTTTTGCAATCTGGCGGAGCGGTATCACGCGCTGAACCGCGCGATCCACCGGATCGAGTGCGAGGTGGAGAAAACGTCGGACCTGTATCTGACGCGCCTGCGCCGCCAACGCCTCGCGCTGCTGGATGAAATCGCGGCGATCATCGAAGAGGCCGAGGCGCAGTTCAACTTCGGCACCATGCCGCTGGCGGCGAACGATCAGCCCGCGCGGGTTCCGGCGTGAGGGCCATGCGCTTCCGGCGACGCCAGCGAATGCGCCGGCGTGTGGCGCGGGTGGCGGCCTTGGGCGCGGTGTTCGCTCTGCGCCGGGCGGCGCGCACCGCTCGCAGAGCCGCGCGCCCGATCTGACTTCGGACCCCCAATCTGATCACAGAGCCGGGCCAACCGGCCACAATCCCCCAGCCTCCCCAGCGGTGTACGAGGCGATGCACCGCTGGCGCTTTGCCGCGCGCTTTCCTACCCGCCGGTCCTTGGGCTAACACTTCTTCGATCCGCTGGAGAGCGGGTCTCTTATTGGCACCAATCGACCGCGCCCGCCTCCCAACCGCCGCTTTCGGCCAATCCGGCTTCGATCATCGCATCGGCCAGATATTCGCGGCTTCCCTCGGCTGAGACGCGGCGCAGCGCGCGCAATTCGCGGCCGTATTGATCGAAAGGAGGATCCTCGGCCCCGTTCCATTGAAACGGACCCAGCTCGATCCATTCCAGCAAACGGCGGCGCGCCTGCCGGGCGAGCGCGCGTTCGGTCTCGCATGCTCCGTTGAGTTCGGGCGCGTCAAATCCGGTCAGTCGGATGCGCCGCGGACGCTGCCCGCGTTCAGAGATCAGCAGCGTGTCTCCGTCGATGACGCAGCCCACCGTCCGCGCGCCTTCGCCGCAGAGGCTGAAATCGGTGTCGGGGACAGGGAGCCAGCCTTGCTCTTCGGTGATCGGGCGAACGCCGAACCACCACAAGGCCGCGACGATGGTGACCAGAGTGGGTACCCGCCACAGGTTCCACCAGCTCAGGAGACCCGAGCGCTTGGGCGCGCGCGATGTGTGAAAGCGGGGGGTGAAGCGGGAGCGGGACATCCAGTCGGGAGCTTAGCACGCCCACGCGCGATTCCCATCCGCATACGAAAAGGCCGTCGAATTCGCATCCGACGGCCCGTTCAGATTTTGTGGTCCGCCCGGTTTACGCGGCGATTTCGCTCAGCGAACCGAACGTGCCGTCGCCGCGCTCGATCGTTTCACACGTGCCCGCGTCGACATAGGTCCACGCGTTGCCTTGGTAATCGACCGTGCTTGTGCCCGCGCAGCTTGTGCCAGGACCAGCGGCGCAATCGTTCTTGCCCGCAAGGCTGACGCCGAAGCACTTTTCTTTCTCGCCACCGCCCGCGGCGGCGAGCGCTTCTTCTTCGGTGCTGGCGGCCGCGGTTTCAGCCGGAGCTTCCGCAGCGCCTGAACAAGCCGCGGCGAGGCCAGCGGCGGCGGCGAGGGCAATCGTGCCCGAAAGACGTGATGTGTTCATACCATTTCCTCCTGTCCATTCGACTCAGCAACGCGTCTCAAGCTCGCGTTCCTGACCCCGATTCGGAGTGAACACCCGATTTGTTACAGTGCCAAGTGCAAAATACGCAGGGCATCTTGGAGTTCTGGTGCGCCGTGCTTTCCTATCGGCCAACAAACCGCTAGGCGCTCAGCGCTGGCGAATTGAGGATACAAACCATAGTGACACCCGCCTCTGAGACCGAGAATCTGGGCCGTTCGGCGCACGAGAAAGCGGCTGTGCTGATCGAGGCCTTGCCCTATTTTCAATCCTACGCGGGCCGCACCTTCGTGGTGAAATATGGCGGCCACGCCATGGGTGACGAACGCGCCGCGCGCGATTTTGCCGAAGATATCGTTTTGTTGAAGGCGGTGGGCATCAACCCCGTGGTGGTCCATGGCGGTGGCCCGCAAATCGGAGACATGCTTCAACGCCTGGGCGTCGAGAGCACATTTGTAGATGGGCTTCGCGTAACGGATGAGGCGACCGCGAAGATCGCGGAAATGGTCCTGTCTGGCGCGATCAACAAGCAATTGGTCGGCTGGCTCGCTAGCGCGGGCGGCAAGGCGATTGGCGTTTCGGGCAAGGACGGCGGATTGGTTACGGCGCGTAAGGTCACGCGCACTAAGCGCGATCCAGAGAGCCTGATCGAGCAGGCCGTGGACCTCGGCTTTGTTGGCGAACCCGCGCAAGTGGACACCAGTGTAATCGATACCGCCGTGGCCGCGGGGATGATCCCCGTGATCGCCCCCATTGCCGCGGGCGACGACGGGCAGACCTACAACATCAACGCCGACACAATGGCCGGCGCTATCGCCGCCGAACTGGGCGCGGCGCGGCTTTTCTTGCTGACAGATGTGCCCGGCGTGCTTGGCAAAGACGGCGAATTGCTGACGGATTTGAGCCCGTCAGATATCGCCAAGTTGCGCGGTGATGGTGTGATCACAGGCGGGATGGTGCCTAAGCTCGAAACCTGCGTGAACGCGGTGGAGGCGGGCTGCGAAGCCGCCGTTATTCTGGATGGCCGTGTGCCCCACGCCATGCTGCTGGAATTCTTCACCGCGAGCGGCGCCGGCACTCTGGTGCGGGCGTAAGCGGCCTGCTACGGCCTTGACCAAACGCAAAGGCGTATTAGTTACATAATACGGCAGGGACGATAGCGCGGGCGTCGCGCGCTTTCGACTAAGGATTGAGATTTATGGCTGGCTTGTTCGCGCTTTATGAGATCATTGCGATGATCGTAAACGTCTTCGTGATGTTGATCATCGTGCAGTTTGTGATTGGTTTGCTGTTCGCTTTCAATGTGGTGAACCAGTCCAACCAGTTCCTGATGCAGGTCTACAATTCCATCGGCCTTATCCTTGATCCGATATTGCGGCCCGTGCGCCGAATTATGCCTGATACAGGTGCCATTGATTTCTCCCCGATCGTGCTGATCCTGGGAATGAACGCCATTTTGATCGTCCTTCGAGCTGCGATAACCGGATAAAACGTCTGTGACCGCCACCCG
This sequence comes from Pseudomonadota bacterium, assembly GCA_039186235.1. Classification (GTDB taxonomy): domain Bacteria; phylum Pseudomonadota; class Alphaproteobacteria; order Sphingomonadales; family Sphingomonadaceae; genus Erythrobacter. Next base: position 9,231 of record JBCDAE010000036.1, read on the forward strand.
TATTGACGGCAAAGCTTTCGCCGCTCGCTTGCGTGAGCGTGTAGGTGACGCCGCCCTGAGCTTTGCTGAGCAAGGGGGGCGCAAGCCCGGATTGGCCGTGGTGTTGGTGGGCGAAGACGCCGCCAGCCAAGTCTATGTCCGTAGCAAGGGCAAGGCGACCGTCGCGGCCAACATGAACAGTTTCGAGCATCGCCTGCCCGTCGATACGAGCGAGGCGGATTTGCTGGCGTTGGTGGACAAGCTCAACAATGATCCGGCGGTTGATGGTATCCTCGTCCAGCTTCCGCTGCCGGATCACCTCGACGAACAAAGCGTCATCGCGTCGATCAGCCCGGACAAGGACGTCGATGGTTTCCACGTCATCAACGCTGGGCGGCTTTCCGTCGGGCAATCGGGCTTTGTACCGTGCACGCCGCTGGGATGCTTGATGCTGCTGACCGATCAATTGGGCGATCTTTCCGGTTTGGACGCGGTTGTTGTTGGCCGTTCCAATATTGTTGGCAAACCGATGGCGCAGCTTCTTCTTGACGCCAACGCGACCGTCACCATCGCGCACAGTCGCACGCGCGATCTCAAATCGGTGGTGTCGCGCGCGGACATTGTCGTCGCCGCCGTCGGGCGCCCTGAGATGATTGGGAAGGACTGGATCAAGCCCGGCGCGACCGTGATCGATGTGGGCATCAACCGTTTGCCGCCAGAGCCCGGTTCGGAAAAGGGGCGCCTTGTTGGCGATGTCGCGTACGGGGAAGCGAGCGAAGTCGCGGGCGCAATCACGCCGGTTCCCGGAGGTGTCGGCCCCATGACCATTGCTGTCCTGCTTCGTAACACGGCCATTGCAGCCCACCGCAACGAAGGCTTGGAGCCGCCGGAAGGTCTTTGACAGAAGCGGCCTAAGGCCTGACAAGGGCCGGGTAAGCGACGCTTCTATCGGACTTTCTCCATGCGCTCATTCCATATCGTTCTGGCTTTCACATCCGCTCTAACGCTCGCCGCCTGCGGTGGTGGTCCGCAATATCGCGGGCCGCCCAAAAGCGTGATCAACAAAGCGCTCGCCACCGCGCCCGGAGAGGCGCAACCCAGCACGATTGTCAAAACCGAGATCGCATATGGGAAAGCGGCTGTCGCTCAGGGGCAATACACAGCGGGCTTGGAGTACGCCGCGCCGGGCGCGCTTTTGCACGGGCGCAATGGCCCGATTGATTTCGGGCAGCTAGCCACAGCCGTTCGCAACCCCGCCAAAGCTACCGAATGGGGCCCGCGCACCGTTGTGATGAGCTGCGATGGAGCCTTGGCGGTGTCGCAAGGGCGCTTTCGAGACGCGGAGGGCTTTTTCGGCAATTACGTGACGACCTGGGTGCGCCAGTCCGATGGCTCTTACAAATGGGTCTATGATGTCGCTGGCCGCGACGATCCGCAGCCGCCCCCGCGCGAAGAGTTTGAAGACGGCGCTATCGTGGTGACCGCGATCAATTCGATCCTTGGCTTAGTGGCGACCTGCCCGCCGGCGGGACAGGACGCGCCGCCGCCCCCGGCTATGCCGATTGGCGAAGATGGCAAATCGAGCGCGCAGCTTTCGCGCGATGGAACGATGCGCTGGCAATGGGAACATCGCGACGACGGCACTAAATACGTCAAGGCCGAGTATTTCTATGAGGGCGCGTGGGAAACCGCGATTGAAGAAAGCCTTGCATCCCCGCCAGAAGGGTGATGAGGGGCGCGGCACTCTCTCCCATTTCCGTTCGCTGAAAGACACCCATTTGAATGTCGTTGCTTGAGCTGTTCGTCTCTGCCTTCATCACGCTCTTTGTTGTGATTGACCCTCCGGGCTGCGCGCCGATCTATGCGGGCCTGACCAAAGATGCGACCGGTGCGCAGGCGCGCAATATGGCGCTGCGCGCGGTGGCAATCGCCGGCGTGATCTTGCTGATTTTTGCCTTCTTTGGCGAAGCTTTGTTGGGCGCGTTGCATATCGAGCTCGACAGTTTTCGTATCGCTGGCGGCTTGATGCTGTTCTGGATCGCGTTCGAGATGGTTTTCGAAAAGCGCACGCAGCGCCGCAACGAACGCGCCGACAAAGTCAGCGCCAGCGAAGTCGAAGACGTATCAGTGTTTCCCATGGCCATGCCGATGCTGGCCGGACCTGGCGCGATCGCCGCGGTTATGCTGCTGATGAACGAAGCCGAAGGCTGGGGAGAAAGGGCAGAGGTCTTCGCCGCGCTGGGTCTCGTGCTTGCGCTAACGGCTGGGGCGCTGGTGGCAGCGGGTCCGCTGATCCGCCTGCTGGGTGACAAGGTTGAGGCCGTAATCACGCGGCTGCTGGGCGTTTTGCTGGCGGCCTTGGCGGCGCAATATGTGATCGACGGATTGAAAGGCGCGTTCGGTTTCAGCTTGTCCGGCTAAGCCTCTGGCGTCGTTGGGGATGCGCGCTTAGGGTCCGGCGCCATGGCAAAAGGAACGCACGATTTCGCGGCTGATCCGCGCAACGACACTATCCTGATAAACGTCAACGGCGTGATGACGCCGCGCGCCGAGGCGACCGTCTCGGTGTTCGACAGCGGGTTCATGCTCGGCGATGGCGTGTGGGAGGGGTTGCGGCAGCATCGCGGTCGCATCGCTTTCCTCGATGCGCATCTGGACCGCCTCTACGAAGGCGCCAAAGCGATCGCGATGGACATTGGTCTGACGCGAGAGCAACTGGCGCAGCGGATCGATGAAACCATCGAGGCCAACCAAATGCGCGATCAGGATGGTGTGCATATCCGGCTGATGGTCACGAGGGGTATCCGTTCGACGCCCTATCAAGATCCGCGGGTTGTGATCAGCTCGGCCACCATCGTTATCATCCCTGAGTACAAAGCGCCGCTGCCCTCGACGATTGAAACCGGTATTAGGCTTTTCACGGTTCATGTCCGGCGCGGTGATCCCGCGGTGCAGGATCAGAAGCTCAATTCGCATTCCAAGCTTAACTGCATCACCGCCTGCATTCAGGCTGCGCAAGCCGGCGCGGATGAAGCGCTGATGCTTGATCCGCACGGTTTTGTGGCGACGTGCAATTCGACACACTTCTTTATCGTGCGCAAAGGCGAGGTATGGACGTCGAGTGGCGATTATTGCCTGGGCGGCATCACGCGATCCAACGTCATCCAAGTGTGTCGAGAGGCGGGTATTCCCGTGTTCGAGAAAAATTTCTCATTGACCGATGTATACGGCGCGGACGAGGCGTTTGTGACCGGCACTTTTGCGGGCGTGGTGCCCGTGACCGAGATCGATGGGCGCGTGCTGACCTCATCGCGCGGACCTATGGTGGAGCGCTTGCAAGGGCTGTACCGTAATCTCATGGATCGGGATGTGGCTTTGTGAGTGTTCGGATCGCTATGTGGTCGGGTCCGCGCAATATCTCGACCGCAATGATGCGCAGCTTCGGCGCGCGAGCCGATTGCGCGGTGTCGGATGAGCCGTTTTACGGGGCGTTCCTCAAAGACACCGATGAGCCCCATCCGATGGCGGCGGAAACCATCGCCGATATGGAATGCGATTGGTCGCGCGTTACTGACGCTTTGAGCGGGCCCATACCCGGTGGAAAGCCCGTCTGGTATCAGAAGCATATGCCGCACCACATGGTGGGGCCCATCAGCATCGCCGACTTTCCCGAGCATCGCCACGCCTTTCTGATCCGCGCGCCCGAGCGTGTGGTTGCGAGCTATGCGGCCAAAAACGAGCTTCGCCGACCCGAACTGCTCGGCTTTGGACAGTTACGGGAGTATTTCGAAAACGAGGCCGAGCGAACGGGGCAGGCGCCACCGGTTATCGACACCGATCACGTACTCGAAAACCCGGAAGGTGTGCTTTCACGCCTTTGCAAAGCGCTGGGCATCGTTTGGGATCCGGCTATGCTAGCATGGGAGAAAGGGCCCCTACCCGAAGATGGTGTGTGGGGCGCGCATTGGTATGACAAGGTCAACGCCTCAACTGGCTTTGCGCCGCCACCCGGCGCGCTACCGAAGCTTCAAGGAGCGTACCTCGCGGTCGCCGAGGCCTGCCGAGCGGATTACGTAGCGCTCAAGCGCTACGCGATCACTGCAGAGTCATGATCTCTTCACCGCCATCGCCGCGGCTGAAGAATTGCATCAGCTGGACCAGCAATTCGCAGCGGGCCGATAGAGTGGAGGCTTCCAGCAGCGCTTGCTTCGATGCCGGGTCGAACGGAGCAATTTGAGACACGCCGTTGATCAGCGATTGATCGTCCAAGCGTTCGACCGAATCCCAATCGACACGGTAGCCTTGGGAATCCGCAAACGCGCGAGCCTCGGCTTCGAATCCACCGCGTTGCGCATGGCTGAGCGTTTCGTCTTGATCGTCCTCGATCAGCTCGCCTTCCACCTGACGAAAAGCGGTGGCGACATCGAGCTCGCGTACCAGCTTAAAACGCGACTCTCCTTCAAGGATCAGGTTATAGCGTCCGTCATCCATGGCTTCGATCTCACCGATACGGCCTACACAGCCGACCGAATAGAGCGGCGAGCCTTCGACCGAACGCTGCGGCTGAATCATCGCAATGCGACGATCGCGCACCAAAGCGTCTCCGACAAGCGCACGGTAGCGCGGCTCGAAAATGTGTAAAGGCAGTTGAAGGCCCGGAAAGAGGACCGCGCCGGGCAGAGGGAAAATGGAAAGCCGCGTGGACATGCCCGATTATCCGAACAGAATCTTCGACAACCGCCGACGCGTGGAAACCACCCAGGCATCTTCCAAGCCCACCGCTTCGAATATCTGCAAGAGCTTGGTCCGCGCCGCGCCCTCGTTCCATTCGCGATCCGCGGTGACCATCGCCAGAAGCGTGTCAGCGGCGGCGTCTCTATCGCCAGCGACAAAAGCCGCTTCAGCGTAGGCCATTCCGGCGTCCATATCGGATGGATTGGCGTCGACCGCGGCCTTAAGATCGGCCAGTTCGCCATCGTCGACCTGCGTTCCCGCCAATTCCAACGCGGCCTTCGCAGCCGTGATCGCGGGGTCACTGGCCAAACTGGGATCGGCTTCAATTGCGGCGAGCGCTTGGCGCGCCTCGTCCACTTGGCCAAGCGCAATCATCGCGCGCACCAGCCCGGCATGCGCGGCGACGTTGCCGTTCGCAAACTCAACCACCTGTGCAAATATGCCAGCAGCGCGCTGGGCGTCGCCCTCGGTCAGCGCTTGCTCTCCCATGGCGATAAACTGGGCGATTTCTTCCTCGGACGGCCCTTGTGGAGCCCCTTCTCCGCCCTGAATCGGCAATTGGCCAAGCAATTGATCCAAGACCTGTTTGAACTGAGATTCGCTGCGCGCGCTTGTCAGATCGGCGACCGGCTGGCCTTGGAACATCGCGTAGACCGTCGGGATCGACTTTACCTGGAATTGGCCGGCAATGAACGGTTCTTCGTCGACGTTGATCTTAGCGAGGATGACGCCTTTGTCGGCGTATTCGGCGCACACCTTTTCCAGCATGGGAGCGAGCGCCTTGCAAGGCCCGCACCACTCGGCCCAGAAATCAAGCACGACAAGGTGCGTCTGGCTTGGATCGACCACGTCCTTACGAAACCGTTCGACGGCCTTTTGTTCGTCTATGTTGAGACCCATGCTAGCCAAGGGAGTGTTCCTTTACTGATTACGCGGCCGAACTGTGGGGCCGACGTTAGAATCCGTGTAACTGGGCGGAAGAGTACCGCGACGCTTTGTCACTATGTGGGGCACATAGGCTTGGATGTGAAGCGTTGGAATCGATGCTTCAAGAATGGTGATGCGGCCTGAGGTCCTTTCCGCGCAATTTCTTCTTGCGAAGCGCAAAAGGCGCTGTTAGTTGGCGCGCCTCCCCGGCAGGGAAGCGGTGCAAACCGCCCCTTGCGAGGCGTCAGTGAGCGGGCGTAGCTCAGGGGTAGAGCACAACCTTGCCAAGGTTGGGGTCGGGCGTTCGAATCGCCTCGCCCGCTCCATTATTTTCAAGCGGTTACGGACTGAGTGTGCGGGATGATTTCTGCATGCCCCACTGCATCCCCACCAATCGAACTCTGAAAACCACCAAAATTGCAGATCGGGAAAGGGGGGAGGGGGGTCGAGTGATGACCCTCTATATCGTATAGGATCTGGCCTCACGCGCGACAAAAAAATTGAAAATTGGTCCTTTGGGGCCTGGCTAGATTCAAGACCCTATTAGTCTCTCGGCTACCAAGTATTTCGAGCGAAAAACGGATGGTTTGCTTACGACACAACCTCGGTTTTTGGAATGATGCCCAGTCTCGTTGTGAGCTATTCTCGTCGATGTCTATGTCCTCACGTCCTAAAGATTCAAATGATCATATGTGATCATAGCTTCGTCCAGTCGGTGGTCTTGCGCTTGTCCATTCCCGGCCCTAACGCCAAGGGGCCTTCGCCCGAAGCAACACAATCGTAGTCAAGTACGCAGCGAGAACCGACGTGTAGTTCGAAGTTTGGGAAACCATCATGCATCGCGTCGAGTTTGTAGTGGAGACCGTCTTCTGCAAATCGCAGGCCGACATGAATTTGCGCATCTATAGCCGGGGCAAATGCGGGCAAGGGGTTCTCACCCGACACCTTCAATAGAAAGCCATGACTGGCCTGTCCCCACGTCTTCCATTCAGCACTCAAATTCTCATTTGTTGGCACCTGCGTGCCGGAACCGATCGTTAGTGGGGAGCCTTTTGGCTGCTTCCACCAATCCGGTTTCCCATCGACATCATTGAGACTGCTAAGATCGTATTCAAGCGTTTGTCCGAAATTTCTCGATCGAACTTCTATAGCCGCACCACCTGTCTGGCTCATATCAATGCTACCTGATATCTGAACCTTGTTGCCGCCATTGAACGCACGGCCGAAAAAGCGAACCGCCGGTGCTGGGATATAAATTCGGAGTGCAAATGGAACTATCGAACCCTGAGCAGTTAGGGTTGAAGGCGAAGAAGCTAGGGCCAAGAATGAGGAAGCCATAACTGAGCGCCTGGTGAAACCTATGCTCATTCGGTTACAGTCTGACAAACATCTTGATCTCGAACCGGTAGTTCCGCTTTTGCTCTCTCATCACGATACCAGTTTAACCACTCTACATTTACGTAGCAGCCCGCGTTACGTTCTTGAGTTAGGCAGCGTTCGCCTTTTCCGTCACAATGACCTGATGGCGCGCATGTATTTGCGTATGAGCGGGGGTCGCCGGGCCCATTAATGAAATCCCATGTCCTTACCACTTTGCCACCGATGCGAACGAAACCGTCCAAGCTATCTGGTAGATCATCAACAATGCAGAGGGTGCTCCTCGTGTTCCTGTATGGTTGTGCCTCTCGAAATGGGACCTCATTTCTCTCCGCATCTGCTGCTCGTTCAGCCCATGACACGCGAGCGGCAACCCACTCGTTGTGAGTGACGTTTCCCGCACTATCAATGTTGCCGTCCGCCCACTTACTTACCGTACGGAATCTGCCCTTGCGGAGAGGGAATACGATCTTCTCTGGAATAAAACTGTCTGACGCGATCACTCGTAAAGCCCACATTTGGACGTTTGACTCACCGGTCGCGACGATATCCTCTAGTTGCGTAAAGAAGGCATTTGAAGTCTCTAGATTGCCGACAAGATAGAGTTCTGCTTGAACGGGGATCCATTCGCCGCCCTTTCTCTCCCACTTGATATTACGTTGATCGGTGAATTGCCTTTCTTCATTAAACTGAGCGCCATCTAGCGCCGCACTGCGCTTTTGGCTCGCTTGGGGATGATTCGATGTCTCAAAGAGAGCATCGATGTCAGCAGAGTTAAGGGTTAGTCGCTCAAGAGTATTTGATACTATCGTGAAGGTTCCATCTTCAGAAGCCCTAAACTCAATCAACGTAGAATCTGCTGACTTGAGGTAGCTATCGACGAGTTTTTGGATGATTGCCTCTCGGTTGCGGAGTCCTTGCTGACCGCCTCTTCGGGTGATGCTTTGGATGTTCATAGAAGAGGAGTATTCTGAAGCTAGTTCGAGAATGAGATCAGAAGTGACAAAGCGTGATCGAGTGTCATTGGCTTGTGTCTCTTCAGCGGCGCCCCCGACTTGGCCTAGAAGTGAACCCAGATTGAGGCCGATCTGAGCGCCTCGGCTTTCACTTTGATACCTTAGAAAGCCCCGATTCTTTTGGTCTTGGATCAATTTGGCTGAGGACGAGGATCGCGCGAAGTTCACGAACTCAATTGCAAAGCTAGTTTCTGAAATAACCTCCACATTGGTAAAGGCTCTAAACACAAAGTCACCCGCTATGTTGCGCCGCACAATGTTCTCGTGATCCTTGCATGGCAAGGTTATATCAATCGGCCTTATTTCAAAGAAGAAGTCTCTGTCCTGTACAGCGGTTGCACGTTCATCCTCACTTGGTGCAAGCACACCTACTGGGAGTGTGGCCAAATGCTTAAGCGACTTCTCATCTTGGCTTGTGCTAGCGTATCCGAGCGTGAGGAACGCATAGGGATAAGATAGGATGCTTGTTATGCTCGTATTGCTCGTATCAGAGGCGTTTACGGCATCTCGCACTTCCTCATTTACGCGCCGCGATGACAAACGAAACTCGACCGGTATCGTAACGATTTCAGCCTCGTTGGCCAACGAGCACTTTTCTTCAAATGCTGCGCTATAATCCCGATTGTCGAACTGAAAGAACGGTGGAACGTATATACTGCGCCCACCTTCTTGCAGCCGACGCCCGATAACGATGGTCAGGCTTTCGCCACCCAATGTGGGAGAATCAACATTGAGTCGTTGCCCGGATAGTGGCGAGCTAACTGTCACCGTGGCTGGCACACGATCCGTTTGCTCTTGCAAAGCCGCAAGCCCGACAATCGGAAAAATGAAAAAAAAGATCGCTGCAACGAAGTACCTCACCTCTACCCCCCTCCAAAAAACGTTTTACGGTTACTTGAGAAGTGGGACGAAATTTGGGCATGGCGCTTGACTTGACCGAGCTTGAACGCGCCTCAGTAGATGCAGCATTCTGCAACTAGTAGCGGATCAAAGATTCGCAGCGGCAGATTTCATTCTGAAGAAGAGTGGCGGTTGCAGGCTCTCGCCGCAGCTGGCGCGACGGGTTGCGGGGCTGGTCTGCTGACAGCCCGCTTACGTGTCAAACCGAACATGCTACTACGCTGAAGACTGCGGAACCCGACCATGCTACATTAGGCAGACTCACATATTCCTGAGATCCTGTATTCCGGCTCAGCAAACACTTGAGAAATGGAGTAAGCGAGGTTACCAAGTCGTTAATGTATGGGAGGATCCTTTGAACGAGCAATTCATAGAAAAACTTATTGAGATACTGAATCGGCCTCACTCCAAAGGCAAGTCCTTTGACGACTTGATCAATATTTATAATGAAGTAGCGCCTC
>JBCDAE010000037.1:0-15417 GCA_039186235.1 Pseudomonadota bacterium
GCCGGCTTCTTCGCCGGCGCTTTCTTAGCTGCAGGCTTCTTGGCTGCGGTTGAGGTGGTCGCCTTTTTGGCCGGAGCCTTCTTCGCAGGCGCCTTCTTGGCCGCGGGCTTTTTCTTAGGCGTAGCCTTGGCCTTCTCTGACGACACGTCGTCTTCGGCTTCAATCGCGGCCTGAAGTTCTTCCGCGGTCACTTCGCGTTCGGTGACTTCGGCCTTGTCAAACAGGAAGTCGACAACCTTGTCTTCGTAAAGCGGCGCGCGCAGCTGGGCAGCGGCCATCGGCTCGGACTGGATGTACTGAACGAAACGCTCGCGATCTTCCTCGCGGTATTGCGCGGCCGCCTGCTGGATCAGGGTGTTCATTTCCTGGCCGGTCACTTCGACGCCGTTGGCTTGGCCAATTTCAGAAAGGAGCAGGCCAAGGCGCACGCGGCGTTCGGCGATCGACTTGTAATCGTCCTTCTCGTCTTCGATCTGCTTGAGAGCGTCTTCCGGGTTTTCTTCCTTCGCCGCTTCTTGCTGAAGCTGCGCCCAAATTTGTTCGAACTCGGCGTTCACCATGCTTTCGGGCACGGCAAAGTCGTGACCTTGAGCCAGCGTATCGAGCAACTGACGCTTCATCTGCGTGCGCGTAAGACCGGCGGTCTGCTGTTCAAGCTGACCCTTCATGATCTCTTTGAGCTTATCGAGGCTGTCGAGCCCCAGATTGGTCGCGAACTCATCGTCGATCTTGGTTTCGGTTTCGACCTTCACCTGCTTCACGGTGATGTCGAAGGTCGCTTCCTTTCCGGCGAGGTTGTCGGCTTGATACTCTTCCGGGAAGGTGACGGTGATCGTCTTTTCGTCGCCAGTTTTGGCGCCCACCAGCTGCTCTTCAAAGCCAGGGATGAACGCGCCCGATCCGATCACGAGCGGCGCGTCTTCGGCCTTACCGCCATCGAACGGCTCGCCGTCCAGCTTGCCGAGGAAATCGATGATGAGCTGGTCGCCTTCAGCCGCCTTCTTGGTTTTGGCGGCGTCCTTGTAGCTCTTGTTCTGGCCGGCGATGCCTTCGATCGCTTCGGTGATCTGCTCATCGCTGACGGGCACGAGCAGCTTTTCGAGCTTCAGACCATCCACGCTCGGCGCTTCAACCACCGGAAGCACTTCCAGTTCGACCGTGATGACGGCGTCTTTGCCTTCTTCGTAATCTTCGTTCAGCGAGACCGCGGGCTGCATCGCGGGGCGAAGCTCTTCGTCCTTGGTCAGCTGATCCACCGAATCGCGGATCGTATCGTTCAGCGTCTGCGCGTGCAGCTGCTCGCCGTGCATCTTCTTGACGAGGTTGGCCGGCACTTTGCCCGGGCGGAAACCGGGCATTCTCACCTGCGGCGCGACCTTCTTGATCTCTGCGTCGATCTTCGCGCTGAGTTCGTCAGCGGTGATGGTGACAGTGTAGGCGCGCTTAAGGCCTTCGTTGACGGTCTGCTTGGTCTGCATGAGTGCTACTTTAAAACTTTCTTGAGCGATTTTTATGACGAGGCTTACGGCGCTCGCGCGACGGTGACTGGTGCGGGCGAAGGGACTCGAACCCCCACATCTTTCGATACTGGTACCTAAAACCAGCGCGTCTACCAGTTCCGCCACGCCCGCATGCCCGAACGAAGCCGCGCGGGAAACCGAATGGTCCCCCGCGCGAATTTGCAGCGCCTCTATCGGCTGGAACGCAAAAGGGCAAGCACTCTGCGCTTGTGACACGAGCAAAGCGCGGATAAGGGCGCGCGCATGTCAGACGAAAACACGAACGATGTTCCCCCCGACCACCTCGCCGTCCACCCTGCGAGCCCGCATTTCGACGCGGACGTCTTGCAGCGCGGCGTCGGCATTCGCTTTAAAGGGCGCGAGCGCACCGATATCGAGGAGTACTCGATCTCCGAGGGCTGGATTAAGGTGCAAGCCGGCAAGACGGTGGACCGTAAGGGTCGCCCTTTGCTGATCAAACTGACCGGCGACGTCGAAGCGTGGTTTGAAGATCTGGGCGAGAACCCGCCGATTGCGAAGAAAGGCTAAACCAGCCGTTCTGCTTGCGTAACACGCTCGCAGGGGGCACTTGCGAGCGACTTATGAAACCCAACGTCGTCATTATCGGTCGCCCCAATGTGGGCAAATCGACCTTGTTCAACCGCTTGGTGGGCAAGAAGCTGGCCCTCGTCGACGATCAGCCAGGCGTGACCCGTGATCGCCGCATGGGCGATGCAGAAGTCGCCGGGCTTGAATTCACAATCGTTGATACGGCGGGCTGGGAAGACGAAGACGCGCAGACCCTGCCCGGTCGCATGCGCATGCAGACCGAGGCGAGCCTGGAAGGCGCAGACGCGGCCCTGTTTGTTATCGACGCGCGCGCAGGGCTTACGCCGCTCGACAACGAAATCGCGCGCTATCTTCGCGGCGCGGATGTGCCCATCGTTCTGGTCGCCAACAAGGCTGAAGGCGCGCCAGGGGAATCGGGCGTGCTGGAATCCTATTCGCTGGGTCTGGGTGAACCCGTGGCGCTGTCCGCAGAGCACGGCGAAGGCGTGGCTGACCTGTTCGGCGCGCTATGGCCGGTCATCGGGGACAAGGCCGAGGCGTGGGAAGCCCAAGTCGAAATCGCGAAGGCCGAAATCGAGGATGAGGACGCGCCGCTTGGCCCGCTCAAGCTCGCGATTGTGGGCCGGCCCAACGCGGGCAAATCCACACTGATCAACCAATTGCTGGGCGAAGACCGCCTGCTGACCGGGCCCGAGGCCGGGATCACGCGAGATTCGATCGCGATCGACTGGGAATGGCGCGATCCGCGCGTGGCGGCGGACGATGAAGAAGACGATGGCCTGCGCCAAATTCGCCTTATCGACACCGCGGGGATGCGCAAGAAGCGCAACGTCACCGAAAAGCTTGAAAAGCTCTCGGTCGCCGACGCGCGGCGCGCGGTGGACTTTGCTGAAGTGGTCGTGCTGCTGCTCGACGCGACCAAGGGCCTCGAACACCAGGATTTGAAGATCGCCAGCATGGTCCTTGAAGAAGGCCGCGCCTTAATGATCGCGATCAACAAATGGGATATCGCCGGCGAGAACACCGCCGAGACGCCCTCGGGCATCTTTAACGGTATCAAAGCGGCGCTCGACGACGGGTTAGCGCAAGTGCGCGGCGTGCCATTGTTTGCGGTCAGCGCCAAGACGGGCAAAGGCCTCGACACGATGCTCGGCGCGGCGTTTGAAATCCGCGAAAGCTGGTCGAAACGCGTGCCCACCGCTGCACTCAATCGCTGGTTTGACGACGCGATGGAAGCGAACCCGCCGCCCGCTCCGGGAGGCCGCCGGATCAAACTGCGCTACATCACGCAAGCGGGAACCCGCCCGCCTAGGTTCGTGATTTTCGGCACTCGTCTCGACGCGCTGCCCAAAAGCTACGAGCGGTACCTGGTCAATGGCATTCGCTCCAAACTGGGCTTTGAAGCCGTGCCGGTGCGCGTGGTCCTCAAAAGCCCCAAGAACCCCTACAACGCCAACAAGGGTGGCGGGGGCAACTATTCAGGCGGGCCCGACAAGTATTGATGTTGGACGTCCTGATCAGCCTAAGCGCCACCGCGACGCAGCCCTTCGCCGTTGAGCTGCTTGAACGCACCGCCTCCACACCGCGCGTGCAGCAAGTGGTGCAGTTGAGTCTGGCACCGGCCTTTCTGCTCGCCGGTATTGGGGCGATCATGAATGTTATGATGACCCGCCTAACATGGATTGCGGGAAGGATTGAGCGTTTGGGCGAAAGCTTCGAGGTGGCACGCTCCGATAGCCACGCTCGCGAGGTGGAATGGCTCCGAAATCGCCGCCAGCGCGTCCGCACCGCGATCATGTTCTCGAGCGCTTCGGCGATGAACATCAGCGTCGTGATCAGCCTGCTGTTTATCTCCGCCTATATCGACGCGCAGATTGGCTCGATCATCGCCGCGCTCTGGGTGCTGACCATGGCGTTGCTGATCACCGGGTTGGGTTGCTTTGTCATGGAGACCCGACTCTCCGCGCGAGGGTATGAGCTTTCGGACGGATCGCGATTGGAATAGAAAAGGGCGGGCACCAACTGGCCCCGCCCCCTTCATGCACGTACCCGGTGGCTTGTCAGTCGATCATTTCGATCTCGCGCAGCATGTAGGTCCCCTGGATCGTGCGGATCTTGTTGTAGAGCTCGAGCACGGTGGTGTTGCCCTGGTCGATATTGGCCTTCCCGTAGGCTTCTAGGAATTTCATGTACTGCTCTTTGTTCGGCGGCCCCGATCCCTCTTCGGTGAAGCGGACAACAAGCACCATGTTGAATTCGTTTTCACCAAAGGGAACGCCGTAAATCCCGTAATCGGCGACATAGCCGAGCTCTTTCTGGATTTCGTTGGCCGCGATCCATGTGCTCTTGAGGCCTTCGAGATAAGTGTCGAATTGGCCTTCGTCGATCTTCACCAACGTCATTTCGACGGTCTCTTTTGACGGCTCATAGTCCTCAAAAACCTGCAACTGAGCGGCGGCCGGTGTCGCAAGCGCAAACGTAGCCGCGGCGACGCCGCCGGCAATCGCTTTCAGAAATGAATTCATGCTAAATCTCCAAAATTCGAGTGGAATACGCGACCCAATCGATTTGGAAGATATGTGATGCGTCCCGAACCAAACGCGCAGCTGCGGCCGCGCGAATTGGTTCTCACCTCCCCCCATCACCAACCTGAGCCGCAGCCCGGGAGGTGTCAAACGCTTTGGCGGGCGATTTGTAAGGACGCGCCACGCCCGCAAAAAGAAATGGGCCCGCAAGCCAAACGCTTACGGGCCCATGTCTCGTTTCTCGGGAGGGGCGTTTAGTCGCCGCCTTCTCCCGCCGCCTGACTTTGCAATTGCACGTAGTTCTGAAGCCCCATCCGCTCGATCAAATCGAACTGGGTCTCGAGAAAGTCGACATGCTCTTCCTCGTTGTCGAGGATGTGGTTGAAGAGATCGCGGCTGACGTAATCGCGCACGCTTTCGCAATACTCCACCGCGTCACGCAGAAGCGGGATCGCGTCTTCTTCAAGCGCCATGTCGGCCTTGAGAATTTCTTCGACCGTCTCGCCGACGCGCAGATTGTGGATCGCCTGAAAGTTGGGCAGCCCGTTCAGAAACAGAACGCGCGCCGCCAGTTTGTCCGCGTGTTCCATCTCTTCGATGGATTCCTTGCGTTCGTAAGCGGCAAGCTTGGTCACGCCCCAATCGTCGAGGACGCGATAGTGCAACCAATACTGGTTGATCGCGGTGAGTTCGTTGGTGAGCGCCTTGTTCAGGAACTCGATGACTTTCGGATCGCCCTTCATGGCGGTGTGCTCCTGTGTTCGTAAATCCCATGCGGCCAAGCCAAAGGCCGCCGCTGCAATGCATATTATGCGTGGAATTTACGCCTAAACAAGAGGTAGGTTCCAGATTTTTTGTTTAAAAACAGCCGCTTGCGATCCGCTCGCAATAGCGCATTTCGATCTTATACTGCGAGGTTCTCGCAAGACGAAGCGGTGCGCTCCTGCTCTATGATTTCGCCTGCTTTAACAAGGCATTGGCCGCAGTTTGGCCGCTTCCCAAGCTTCGCATAGGTCGCTTCCGCGTCCCCCGCGTGGTCCAAAGCGGCCGAACGGAGATCGGTTTCTCGGATTGCGTTGCAAATGCAAATGTACATCGGCGCTCGAATCTTTCCTGCGAAGCGTTATCAGGTGAAGATTTATGCGATCTATTCTTAATTGCAAGCCATATGTGCGGAACTCCGCTTCGCCGATGTGCACAAAAGCCGCGCGTCCGCGCCTATTTGCGGATCGGGAAAAGCTGGCGATAGGTCAGGCAACGCCACAGCCATTCAAGCGGGCCGTAGCGGTAGCGGTCCAGCCACGGCTTGGACCAGGCCAGCATCAGCACCCAAGTCAGGACTGTGATGAGATAGAGCAATGGGCGATTGAGTTCACCAAAGAGGCCCAGCCCCCAGCCCTGAAACACGATCATCATCACGACCGAAGTGCCAAGATAATTGGTGAAGGCCACCCTGCCCGCCGCGGTAATACGCTGCGCCAGCCACCCAGTCGCGGTCTTGGAGTATTCGACCAGCAGCGCCGCTAGACCCAGCACCATCATCAGGCGCGGTAACATGCTCCAGCCGATAAACGCCGCGTTTACGCCAATCAGCGAAAATCCTTCTGCTTGAATGAACAACCCGATCGCGAGCGACAGGCCGCCACCGACGATCACGCCAACCCAACCCCACATCTTCATCTTGGTTGGATTGTAGCCACCGCTGAAAAATCCCTGCCGGCAAAGTCCCATCCCCATGAGCATCAGAGGGAAGGTTTCAAAGCCCAGAAACAGCGGGTTGATGAACGGGAAGTACCATTGCTGCCCAAACCGCTCGGAGATCAGCGCGGCGTAATCCCCGCTCAGCCTGTGCACCGTCACCTTGGCTTCATCAGCGCGCTGCACTTCAAAGCTGCCCAGAATCTCGGCTTTCGCTTCACTCACCCAAGCTTCTGTCCCGAAAACACTCGTTTCCACGATCAAATACTGCATCAGGAACACCCCGCCGAGCAGAATGCAGCCGAGAGCGTAGATAAAAAGCCCGAGGCGGATTTGCGTCCCGGACTTAAGCCCCATGAAGGCAACCGCGACAAAACCGATAATCGCGTACATCGAGAGAATATCGCCGAACCAGATCAGGTAAAAGTGGATCAGGCCAAAGCCCAAAAGCAGGAACAGTCGCCACATTTGCAACCAACGCGTCGACCCGCGCTCCCAAGCGCGCTCCATGGAGAGATACATACCTGCGCCAAACAGCAAGGTAAAAAGCCCGCGCATTTTGCCATCGATGACCACAAACTGGGCGATCCATTGCCAACCGCCCGGATCCCCCGGATCCACCATGAAACCTTCGGGCCAGAAATACGCCGTGCCGGGCTGGCCGAAGGCGACGATGTTGGCCGCAAGGATCCCCATCACGGCAAGGCCGCGAATGAAGTCGAGGCTCGATATCCGATTTTCCACTCGTACGGGGTGGGTCTGCCGAGATGCTTGATCGTCCGGCGTCAAAGCATTCGTCGCAGTCTGGCTCACACTGGTATCCATCAAACGGTCCCCTCTTGCATCAAGACCCTAGCAGGCTTGTGATCTATAAAAAGCGTGGCGGCTTGGGTTTTGCGCGATCGCGCGGAAAGCGCCTGCCTTTAAGCGCTTGGGCGGGTTGCCAGCCGAGCGGATGCCTCCAGGGTGACCGGTCTCTTTCAGCCCAGCGCAAGGACAGCGTTAACCCAAAATTAGGGGTAGTCTGCGATCCCCAAGGCATCCAGCCGCAATCAAGCGGCGCACGATGGATTAACCCAGGGGGACGAAGGCGTTGCGTGTACTCGCTTTGGCATCGCAAAAAGGCGGATCGGGGAAGACGACCCTGTCCGGACACCTTGCCGTCCAGGCTCAGCGCGCTGGCGCGGGCCCGGTCGTACTGATTGATATTGACCCCCAGGGATCGCTGGCGGATTGGTGGAATGAGCGTGAAGCGGAATATCCCGCCTTCGCGCAAACCACGGTTTCGCGCCTCGCCAACGACCTTCAGGTGTTGCGCCAACAAGGTTTCAAACTGGCGGTCATCGACACACCGCCCGCCATTACCATGGCGATCCAATCGGTCATCAGCGTCGCTGAACTCATTGTCGTTCCGACCCGCCCAAGCCCGCACGATCTGCGCGCCGTGGGTGCTACGGTCGATCTATGCGAGCGCGCCGGCAAACCTTTGGTCTTTGTCGTGAACGCCGCCACTCCCAAAGCCAAGATCACTTCGGAAGCCGCCGTCGCGCTGTCGCAGCACGGCACCGTCGCGCCGATCACCCTTCACCACCGCACCGACTTTGCAGCCTCGATGATCGATGGCCGCACGGTGATGGAAGTGGATCCCGAAAGCCGTTCGGCTGCGGAAATGACCGCGCTATGGAAATATATCTCGGACCGTCTCGAGAAGAACTTCCGTCGCACCGTATTTGCCACTCCGGGCGCGCAAGCCGCGAACGCCGGACCTGGCGGCATGCACCGCCCCGCTGGTGGCTTTGGCCGCCGGGTGGCTCAGTAACTCGGCGCCCTCGCGATGATGTCCGAAGCCAGCTTTGCCTCGCTTGGGCCGACCCTTCTCGCTCGCAAGGGCGGCGCTAAGCCTGCCATGCGTCCGCAGCTCACACCGCTCACCAGCAACCTGTCGGAAATGGCGGCCATCGCCGACGAACAGCTCGAAGATCTGGGCTGGAATGACATGGGCGGCGAAAACGACGATATCGCCGGCGAAGAGGCGCTGGTTCTTCCAGCCAAGCGTGCAAGCAGCGCTGAGGCCGCGTTCGGCTTTAACGGCACCTCGCCTGAAGATGATGAGAACGAGGAGCTGGAAACAGGCCCTCATCCCATCATTGATCCGCTCGCTGGCGCGGAAGTGGTCGAACTTCATGCAAGCTTTGCTCGCAACCAGGAAGCGGCGAATGAAGATGTACGCGATGGCGAAAGCGATCCCGAGCTTAAGACTGCCAAGCGTGCAGTCGCCAACGCGCGCACGGTCAAGACTAGCCCACTAGCCCAAAAAGGCGGTCGCAAGGCGAGCAAGAAGGACACAAACGCGCGCCGCGCCGCCTTCACGCTGCGCCTCGACACCGATCGCCATCTCAAATTGCGCCTTGCTTCAACGATGCAAGGCATCAGCGCGCAAGCGCTTGTCACCGAAGCGCTCGACGCTTTGCTCACCAACATTGAAGACCTCGACACGCTGGTCGCGCAGATGAAGCGCGACAGATGACCTTCGCAAACGGAACCCACCAAGTGAACACCAGGGGATACGACATGGCTCGCAACACAACGATCGACAAAAGCGGCCCGAATTTCGGACCCAAGCTGGCTCTTCTCGCCTCTGCGGCGGCCGCCAGTCTCGCGCTTTCAGGCTGCACGACCGCTTCTGCGCCGCGCGCTGAGGTGTCTTACGACAAGGCGCAAACCGCGTTGGACAAGGGCCAAGCGGAAAAGGCGATCGCTCACGCTGAGTCCGCTGTCCTGGCCGCTCCTCGCGATGCGAACTATCGGGCGCTGCTTGCCACCGCGTATCTTGAAGCGGGTCGGTATGAATCGGCCGCGCTCAGCTTTGGCGACGCTCTGGAACTTGGTCACTCCGATCCCCGCACGGTCTTGAGCTACGCGTTGACCAAAAGCGCGGTTGGCGAGAGCAAGGCGGCGCTTCAGGAGCTGAGCGAGTGGGAAAACTCGCTTGATCCAGCCGACGCTGGTCTTGCGCTTGCGCTGGCGGGTAATCCCGAGCGCGGCGTCTTCGTTCTTACCAACGCGCTGCGCGCGGGTCAGAACACGCCCAAGCTTCGCCAGAACCTCGCTTACACCTACGCGCTCGCTGGAAACTGGCGCGCGGCCCGTGTGATGGCGGCCGAAGACGTACCCGCCGATCAATTGGACAAACGGATTTCGGACTGGGCCAAGATCGCCCGTCCGGAAGATCAAATGGTGCGCGTTGCGAAACTCGTTGGCATCTCGCCGACGTATGACAACGGAATGCCGGGGCATCTCGCGCTCTCGAATTTCCCGAGCACCGAACAATTGCTGGCCGAAGCTGAGAAGGAAGCCGAAATGAACAAAGCCGCCGTGCAGGTTGCAGCCGCTCCGGGTCAAACGGTTGAAACTCCGGATGTGGCTGTCAAAGTTGCGCCGGCGCCCGCCCCGGTAGTGGCCAAATTGGCAACGCCCTCGCCCAAGCCTACACCGGCGGCCAAGACGGTCGCGAAGCCGGTCGTGCCGACCTTCACCTATGTGTCGCGCCCGATTACACAGCCGCTTCCCGAAACGAATGCGAATGACAGCCAAGCGAACGCTTCCAAAGCGGCGCCTAAGCGCGTCGCGTCCGCGCCCAAGGGCGACTCGCACCTTGTTCAGCTCGGCAGCTACAACAGCGAAGTCGAAGCCAAGCGCGGTTGGACCACGCTCAAGAGCAAGTTCCCTGACCTTGCGGCGCACGACGTTGTGATCACGCAAGCCGAAGTGAAGGGTAAAACCTATTACCGTGTAGCGGCCGCTGGCTTTGGCCGTCGCGGCGCACAAGAAATGTGCTCGACCGTGCGTTCAGCCGGTCGTGGCTGCTTTGCCTACGCCAAAAGCAACCCGCCCGCCGGCGCGGTCGCCAAGGGCGTTCGCATCGCCGCCGCGCGTTAAACCGCGCTTACAACAAACACGGAAAGGGCCGCGCCTGTAGGTGCGGCCCTTTTCGTTTGCGCCTAGCGATCGAGTTGCACGCCACCCTTGATAAGCGCGAGCACCCGGCCTTGCGCGCCTTGGCGATCAAAAGGCGTGTTGTCGGCGGTGGCTTCCATCTTGGTCCGGTCAACAATCCAAGGAGCCTCGGGGTCAATAACCGCCACATCGGCTTCCAGGCCAGGCGCGAGCGCGCCCGCCTCGAGCCCGAGAATTCGAGCTGGATTGGTTGCGAGCAGTTCGAACGCGCGGGCCGTATCGATCACATTGTCGCGCACCAGATTGAGCGTCATCGCCAACAAGGTCTCCGCGCCGGCCATTCCCGGCTCAGCGTCGGCAAAGGGGAGACGTTTGTCTTCCGGGCCGCGCGGATCGTGACCGCTGGCGATCACGTCGACAACTCCGTCAGCAATCGCGGCGCGGGTCGCCTCGCGGTCAGCCTCGGTGCGCAGAGGAGGCGAGAGCCGGGCAAACGTACGGAAGTCGACGGTCGCGAGATCGCTGAGCAGGAAATGGGCGGGCGTCACGCCGCAAGTGATGTTCACGCCGCGCGCCTTGGCCGCGCGCACAAGCTCAAAGCCCGCGGCGGTCGTGACTTGTCGGAAATGGACGCGCGCGCCGCTCATCTCGGCCAAGGCGATATCGCGAGCCAAGGCTAGTTTTTCGGCTTCGGCGGGCGCGCTTGGCAGACCCATGCGCGTGGCGATTTCTCCGGCTGTGGCCGCGGCCTCGCCGGCAAGCCCGCTATCTTCGGCGTGAGCGACGACGACGAGGTCCAGCATCGCCGCGTATTGCAACAGGCGCAGCATCACACCGCTATCAGCGATCCATTGCCGCCCCGTCGCTACGCCGCGCGCGCCAGCCTCTTTCATCAGCGCGATCTCGGCGAGCTCCACTCCTTCGAGCGACCGCGTCGCAGCCGCCAAGGGGTGCACCCACAGGTCCGGCTTTCCGCTCTTGGCGATGTAATTGACGCGGCTTGGGTAATCGAGCGGCGGGGACTGATCGGGCATCAGCGCGGCGCGCGTAATCCCGCCAAAATGAAACGCGGGCTTGTCGACGGCGAACACGCCCAGATCCACCAGACCCGGCGCGACCAGTTTGGCTTGCGCATCCAATAGCGCATCGCCGTCTGCGGGCGTCACACCCTCGCCCATCGCCACCACACGGCCAGCCTCGAGACGCAGTCCGCCTTTGATAAGGCCATCGGGCGTCACCAGTGTCCCACCGATAATCGTAAGGGGTGTGCGCTGCTTCATGACCAGCCCTCCACACCCCGGCGACCGCGTGTCAGCACATCCAGGCACGCCATGCGGATCGCGACCCCCATTTCAACCTGTTGCGTGATGATCGAGCGATCGATCATATCCGCGACCTCGCTGTCGATTTCCACGCCCCGGTTCATGGGGCCAGGATGCATGACAAGCGCGTCAGGCTTGGCGTTGGAAAGCCGCCGTTTGGTAAGACCATAGAGATGGTGATACTCCCGGGCCGAGGGAATGAACTGCCCCGCCATCCGCTCGGATTGAAGGCGCAGCATCATCACCACATCAACGCCATCGAGCGCGGCGTCAAAGTCGGCGTAGGGCTCGACACCCATGGCCTCGATCCCAGACGGCATCAATGCGGGCGGCGCGCACAATCGAACGCTGGCGCCCATCGCCTGCAAACACAGGACATTGGAGCGCGCGACACGGCTGTGCAGGATATCCCCGCAGATCACCACCTTCAGGCCGGTAAAGTCTTCCGCCGCTTCGCCGCGTCGTTTTAGCGCCTCGCGCAAGGCCAGCGCGTCCAGCAACGCTTGCGTGGGATGTTCGTGGCTGCCGTCGCCCGCGTTTAGCACCGGGCAATCCACCTTCTGCGCGATCAGTTGCGGCGCGCCGCTGGAGCCATGGCGCATAACGATGGCGTCGGGCCGCATGGCGTTGAGCGTGATCGCGGTGTCAATCAGCGTCTCACCCTTCTTGAGGCTGGACGTAGCGGCCTGCATGTTGACCACATCCGCGCCTAACCGTTTGCCGGCGATTTCAAAGCTCAACAGCGTGCGCGTCGAGTTTTCGAAAAACGCATTGATGATCGTTCGCCCGGCGAGGATTTCCCGCCGCTTCTCACCTTCCCGATTGAGCTCCACCCATTCTTCGGCTGCGGCGAGCAAAAACAGGATCTCGTGCCGTTCGAGATGGCCGATCCCCGTGAGATGGTCGTGCGGAAAGGCGAGGCGGCCCGCGGGAAAGCGGCCCGGCGCGTGGGAAGGCGTTGTCGATGTCATTAAGCCTGAGCCAATAGTCGAGGCGTCGCTGTCTCTCAACCCATTGATAGAACGGGTTCCCCATGGCGTTTGGACACATCGCGCCCTATGTTCGTTAGGAAGATCATGGGCGGCGCGCCCCGAAAAGCACTAAGGATAGCAAATATATGAGTTTCATCGGCAAATTCTGGAAAGTCATGGTGGGCGTTAAAGACGCGCTGGTCCTGATTTTCATGCTGCTCTTCTTCGTGTCGCTGTTCGCTATCATGTCCGCCTCGCCCAGCCCGGCGCAGGTGCGTGAGGGCGCGCTGTACATCGACCTCACCGGCTTCGTCGTCGAAGAACGCGCCAAGATTGATCCGTTCGCCACGCTGGTGAGCCGCCGCGCGCCCGCCACCCAGCACCAAGCGCGCGACATCGTGCACGCGCTCGATGCCGCGATCACCGATGATCGCATCAAAGCGGTGGTGCTCGATCTCACGACTTTCGTGGGCGGCGGCCAGGTGCACATGCAGGAAATCGCCGAAGCGATGGATCGCGTCCGCAAAGCGGAAAAGCCCGTCCTTACCTACGCGCTTGGTTATGGCGACGATCACCTCCACCTCGCCAGCCATGCGAGCGAGGTTTGGCTTGATCCGACGGGCGGCGCGGTTGTGGCCGGGCCCGGAGGCAGCTTCCTGTTCTACGCGGAGCTGCTCGAACGGCTAAGCGTGAACGCGCGGGTCTTCCGGGTTGGCGAATTCAAGGCCGCGGTCGAGCCCTATCTTCTGAATTCCATGTCGCCCCAGGCGCGCGAAAACATCGAAGGGCTTTACGGTGCCCTTTGGGAAGAGTGGCAGGCCAACGTGAAAAAGGCACGCCCGGAAATGGAGCTCGATCGGGTTTTGAGCAGTCCGGTGGCTTGGGTGGAGGCGACCGATGGAGACGTCGCCACGGCCGCGCTCGAGGCGGGCCTGGTCGACACGCTAGGGGACCGCGTCGCGTTTGGAGAACGGGTCGCTGAACTGGCGGGCGAAAGCAAACTGAGCAAAGAGCCCGGGGCCTACGCCAAAACCGAACTGGCCGCGTTTCTCGCCGACCACCCACCCGAAACCCAAGGTAAGGCGATCGCCGTCGTGACCGTTGCCGGCAATCTTGTCGACGGAGACGCCGGCCCCGGCACTGCCGGGAGCGGGCGGATCGTTCGACTCCTTGATAAAGCCATAAACGACGACATTGCGGGCCTAGTTGTGCGCGTGGATTCTCCGGGCGGATTGCTAACCGCGTCGGAGGAAATCCGCCGCGCTATTGATCGTTACCGGGACAAAGACCTGCCGGTGGCCGTCTCATTCGCCAATATCGCGGCAAGCGGCGGATACTGGGTGGCAACGGCTGGCGATCGCATTTTTGCCCAACCCGAAAGCGTGACGGGTTCGATCGGCGTCTTTGCGGTTTTGCCCACGTTTGAAAACACAGCCAGCCGTTTTGGCGTCAACGCCGACGCGGTTCGCACCACGCCCTTTTCCGGGCAGCCCGATGTTATCGACGGCTTGACTCCAGAAGTTGACGCTTTCTTCCAACTGTCGATCACCGACAGCTACAACGATTTTCTCAAACTCGTTTCGGAAGCTCGCGAGATCCCTGTCGAGGACTTGGACCGACTTGCGCAAGGGCGCGTCTGGGACGGCGGGACCGCGCGCCAGGTCAACCTGGTCGATCAATTTGGTGGGCTTCCCGAAGCGCTCGCTTGGGTGGCTGAACAGGCGGAACTGGAGGAAGGCGCGTGGCACGCGCGTTTCCTCACCGAACCGCTTAGCGGCACGGACGTCTTCTTGCGCCAGCTGCTCTCAAGTTCTGCGACCGCTCCGTCCGACGCGGCGCCAACGGGTGACATGTTTGCTTTGGCCGCGCAAAACCGGGACCGGAGTATCGCCCAACTGTTGGCGGACGCCGAGCGGCTCGGCGGATATTCCGGCGTTCAGGCGTATTGCATGGCCTGCCCCGGTATCGAACGTCCTTTGGACAACGCTGCCCCCAATACAGCAGGCTGGCGGGCACTCTTGGGCCTGCTGCAAAACCAGCCGTAGAGCGTATCCGCGCGAGCAATAGGGCTTGCCAGAGCGCCGCGCCCACAGTAGACGCGCGCCCCTGCCCGAGGTTCACCAGCCTCGCATACGGGCGGGCGCGTAGCTCAGTGGTAGAGCACACCCTTCACACGGGTGGGGTCGCAAGTTCAATCCTTGCCGCGCCCACCATAAATTCAGTAACTTATGCTTAGCCGAACAAGAGCGTGTCGAATTCGTGTCGAAAAGATTTGGGCGCGCTGCAGTTGAACACTCCACAAAAAGCTGAGGCAGGCATCGGCTTCGCTTCCTCCTCGTTCTTCCAGTTTCGTCGCGTTTCACAATCGCTTTTGTGTCAAAGGTCTTGCGATCCGGGCCGAACGCGACCGCCGAGCCTGACATGATCGGCGTGCTGAATCACGACGTGCATTTAAGGCGTCTACGCAATTCGAGAGTGAGGTAGGGTACCAACCCAGCAAGCAGAGCCTGCAGATCCGCGACAATATCATTCTGAATTGCGGGCTAATTGAGCTCAGATGTCTGCGCCACTGCTCAGCGTTCAGTGCAGGCACAAGCCCGCATGCCGCGATTTCGTAGCATGTCGAATACACTGACACGAACTGAGCCCGCGCCTTTCGCTTGCCATTTCACTTTTGTGAGGTAACTCTCGCGCTGCCTGTTGGTCAGTCCCGCAGGTGAGGCTTAGTAACCTCTCACAGCACGCGCCGGTCGAACCAGTTTCGGCCGGGTGGCCGTCACGCATGTCCAGGGTCCGCCTAAAGGTGGCGGCGCCTTGTGCGTGCGCAGGGTTACTAACACCCGGCTCGGGTGCGCCTCTTCTCGATGAAGGAGGA
>JBCDAE010000038.1:0-15116 GCA_039186235.1 Pseudomonadota bacterium
GACGTGCGCCTGCTTCAGGGCTTCATGTCCGAGCGTGGCAAGATCGTGCCTTCGCGCATCACCGCCGTTTCGGCGAAGAAGCAGCGTGAACTGGCCAAAGCGATCAAGCGCGCGCGTCACATCGGCCTTCTGCCGTACATCGTGAAGTAAGGGAGAAGACAGATGGATATCATTCTCCTTGAGCGTATCGAAAAGCTCGGCACGATTGGCGATATCGTCAGCGTTAAGGACGGCTACGCCCGCAACTTCCTGCTCCCGCAGAAGAAGGCCCTTCGCGCCAACGACGCCAACAAGAAGGTCTTTGAAGCCAACCGCGAGCGTCTCGAAAAAGAGAACGCCGAAAAGCGCACCGTGGCTGAAGAGCTTGGCAAGAAGGTCGAAGGCGCTGAGGTCATCCTCATCCGCGCCGCGTCGAACACCGGCCAGCTGTATGGCTCGGTCAACGTACGCGACATGGTTGCTGGGCTGACCGATCAGGGCCACGACGTGAACAAGAAGCAGGTCATCATGGGCGCGCCGATCAAGACGATCGGCATGCACGATGTGACTGTGGCTCTGCACCCCGAGGTGCATGTGACTGTCAAAGCCAACGTGGCGCGCAGCGACGACGAAGCCGAACTGCAAACCCAAGGCGTCGACGTTCTCGCCCAGCTGTTCGAAGAAGAGCAGCGCGAGATCGAAGAAGCCGCGGCCGACACGCGCATCGATAACGAAGGCCTAGAGCCGGGTGAAATCCCCGCCGAGCTTCTGGAAGAAGGCGCCGCGCCAACCGAAGAAGCTCCCGCCGAAGACACCGCTGAAGAGGCGACCGAAACCGAGTGATCGGTCGCTTGCAAACCGACATTTCAAAGAGGGCGCTTTGCGGCGCCCTCTTTTTTTGCGCATCGGGCGCGCATGGAGGTTGAATTATACCTTGTCTTCTGAGAGCGATTGAGTGCCCTTGACGCCCCCAACCGACGGACCGTTCCAGCCTCTTATGAGAATCCCATTCGCAACCAAGAAAAAGCCGCGTCTCAGCCACTCGGTGCGCGATTACCGCGCGCTAGTGAAAGAGCGGTTGCGCCAGAATCCGGGTAATCGCACGCTGGCCCTGGTGAACGCGATTGGCTCGCTCACGATGGACGAGTTTGTCAGCCAGGGCGACGGGCACGTCAGTGTGCTCAAGTTTTACGGCCTCGCCGATGGCATGAGTGTGTACGATCTGGGCTGTGGGTGTGGCCGCACCGCGCAGGCTCTCCATCGCTCAGGCTGGAACGGGGCGTATACCGGGGCGGATGTTGTTCCCGAACTTCTCGAAGAGCTGGAGCGTCAGTGTCCGGGCTACCAAACCTGTATCGAGCTCAGCCAGAAGATTGCGGCCCCCGACGCCTCGCTCGATATGATCTACGGTTGGTCGGTTTTCACCCACCTGTTCCCGCCGGAAACTTTCCTCTACATCCGCGACGCGCATCGCGCACTCAAACCGGGCGGATTGCTGATTTTCTCTTTCCTCGAAATGGAAGAGCCCGAGCATGAACGGATCTGGGATAACGTGCTAGTCCATGCGCAGAACGATCACCCGATCGAACAGCTAGATGCCTTTTTGCACCGCGACTGGATCCGACGCTTTGCTCGCGATGCAGGCTATGAAAAGCCGCAATTCACCGACGGGACCGACAGCTCAAAACACCCCGCTTTCTGGCAATCGCTCGCGATCTTGAGAAAACCCGACACGCCAGCCTAGTGCTAGACTTTGCACCGTCACAAACTCGGTGCTAATGGCGCGCATGATCAACATCCCCCACATAATAAAACAATTGCAACGCCACTACGATGACGCAGTGGAGACCCTTCGTAGCGATGTAATCGCGTTTGGCCGCGACGGCGCCATCCCGCCGCCGCGCAAACGCGAGGACGGCAGCTACGCCTATCCGCAACTCACATTGCATTACGAAGGAGCGAGCGCTTCGGGCGGCGAAGCCAACGATCGCAGCCGCGCCTTCGGACGGCTCGAAGAGGCGGGCACGTACACCACCACTATCACCCGGCCAGATCTGTTCGCGCCTTATCTGCGCGAGCAATTGGAGCTGATCGCCGCCGAGTATGACGTGGACGTCACCGTTACCCGTTCGCGTCAGGAAATCCCATTTCCTTACGTGCTGGACGGCGAAGCGGGCGCGATGATGCAAGGGATTGCCCCGCAAGAGATCGCGTTGCAATTCCCATCGACCGATTTGGCTCTGATCGGCGATGAACTCGCCGATGGAATCGAGTATGACGAGGGCAACGACATGCCGCTCTCGCTGTTCGATGGGCTTCGCACGGATTATTCGCTGGCGCGTCTGGCGCATTACACGGGCACAGCCGTCGGCGACTTTCAAGATTTCATCCTGTTTACGAACTATCACCGCTACGTCGATGAATTTGTGGATTGGGGTGCGCGTCAGATTGGCGAGAATGGCTATACGGGTCTGCGCGGCGCAGGTGGCCTCGATATTTCGGAGCGCAGCGAAACCGCGCGCGATCAGTTGAACGACACCGCGTGGCGGCGCTCGCAAATGCCGTCTTACCATCTGATGCGCGAAGATGGCCGAGGCATCACGCTTGTAAATATTGGCGTTGGGCCTTCCAACGCAAAGACGATCTGCGATCACCTAGCGGTTTTGCGCCCACACGCGTGGATGATGATCGGGCATTGCGGGGGCGTGCGTTCGACGCAAAAGATCGGCGATTTCGTTCTCGCGCACGCTTATCTGCGCGACGATCACGTGCTCGACAACGTGCTTCCGCCCGAAATTCCGATCCCGCCCATCGCCGAGGTTCAGCTGGCTCTGGCCAAAGCGGCGGAAGAGGTCTCCGGCGTCCAAGGCGCCAATCTGAAACAGCGCATGCGCACCGGCACGGTTGTCACCACCGATGATCGCAACTGGGAATTGCACTACGCCAGCTCCGCCAAGCGCTTTTCGCAAAGCCGCGCCATCGCGGTTGAGATGGAGAGCGCCACCATCGCCGCGCAAGGCTATCGCTTCCGCGTGCCCTACGGCACGCTTTTATGCGTGTCGGACAAACCGCTCCACGGGGAAATCAAGCTGCCGGGGCAAGCCAACAAGTTCTACGAGGAAGCCATCGCGGCGCACTTGCAAATCGGGCTGGAAGCGGTGGCGCGTCTGCGCGACGAAGGCGACCGATTGCACAGCCGCAAGCTGCGCGCCTTCAACGAACCGCCATTTCGGTGACTTAACCGCCCTCGGGCGGATCCTCGTCCGTTGGTTCGGCAGGCGGCGCTTCCTCTTTCGGCGGTTGCTCGCCGCCCCACTTGCCGGAATTACCCCAACTCGATTCGTGCAATCCCTCAAGCGCAGCTTTGCTCGTGGTCGCCGGGCTCTGGTCGAACGGGCCCCGCCCTTCATCCAGCACGCTTTGCACTGTGCTGCACGCGCTTAGCACCAGCGCTGACGCCGCCACTAGCGCGAAAGATGTAAGGCTTCGGTTCATTCCGCGCTTCCTTTTGACAGGCGTTCCCACATCATCGCGACCGCGATAACGGAAAAGGACGCCAGGAAGCTCGCCACCTTCCCCGGCCCCATCAGCGAAGCAACATAGGCCAACGTGTCGCTGCCTTCCAAGCGCAGCAGCTGGAATAGTTGCAGCAAGGTCTCAGTAAAATCGGTGAAGAAGAAGACCGACGCGGCCACAATCGCCGCCCAGCCTAACGCCGAAAGCAGCGCATTGGGCTTGGCGCGAAAGTATCGGCCCGCGTTGAGCGCTCCGAAGCTGTAGACCAGAATGAACACGAGATCGCTGATCATGGCGAAGCGCGCCTTCCCGATCAAACCGGCTTCCATCCACGCGGTCTGAATGGCGTCGACACTGGCCGCGTTGGGCGCGGCCTGATGGTCGAGAATACCGCCGGGCACAGCCTCAATCGCGAGCGGCGCGTGGATCATGATGGAAATTGCGAAGATGACCAATCCGCCGAGCCACCAGACCAGATAGTAATCCTTGCTGATCATTCCCCGCCTTTCAAAAACGCGACGATGGCTTCGCCCAGATCGGGCTTGGTCACGCTGTTCAAATGGGTGCCAGGCACTTCCATATAGATGGCATCGGGCAGCGCATCGACCAGCGCATGAGCCGATCCGTTGTCCTGATCCTCATCCCCGCAGATCACCGCGCTGGGTATCGTGATATTGGCGAGAGTGGTCACATCGAAAGCGTCCATCCCGTCAAGCAGTAGCCGCGCGGCGACGCGGTCCACTCCTTGGGACTTGAGAAAGGTGCGCGCTACGTAGAGCGGACTGCCCGGTTTGATCGTGTCGAATTCGTCAATGACGCGCTTGAAATGCGCCGCGCGTCGCTCCCATTCGGCCAATCCTTCGAGCCCCATGCCGCAAGCCACAAGCCGCGCCGGGTGGAGCACTCCGTTGGCCACCGCGTGCAAAGCTGTGCGCGCGCCAAGCGAGAAGCCGACAAGATCGTATTCGCCTTCTTCAAGGCCCAGGTGATCGACCAAGGCTACCGCGTCGCGCACCAGCACTCCGGCGGGATAGGCGGCGGGATCTTGCGGGGCCTCGCTTTCGCCGTGAACCCGAAAATCGAGCATGATCGCCTCAAATCCGGCTTCCGCCAGTAAGCGATCGTGGCCCCATTTGATCCAGTTCATATGCGCGCTGGAAAAGAGGCCATGCAGCAGGACGACCGGGCGTCCGCTGCCCTCCCGGTGGAAGGCCAAGCGCGTCCCGTCAAAGCTTTCGAAGGTGAGTGTTGTCATGCGTCCCAACCCAGCAAGTCTTTCCATTCTTCGATGGTTTGAGGCTGCGTGTCCCACGCTGGCAAGTCTTCGCGCAGCTCGATCCACGGCGCTTTGCGCCTGGTCCAGATATTGGCGACGAATTCCACCGCAGAAGGATCGTCAAGCGATCCGCCTTTCACAGTGATCCATTCGCGACCCGCGCGACCTGCGTGATACAGGCGCGAGCCGCATTTAGGGCAGAAATGGCAATCGGTCACACCGCCGCTGTCTGTGGGACGCGACCAGACCCGCACCTCACCTGTCAGCTCAAAGTGCTCTTCGCGCACTGGCACCGAGACACCGAAAGCGCTGGCGGATTGTTTCTGGCACTCGCGGCAATGGCAGGCATATCCCGCAAGCCTTTCGGCCCGGATGGTGTAGCGCACCGCGCCGCACTGGCATCCGCCAGACACCGTCACCGTTTGGTCAGACCCTTTTGCTCCATGCGCCACTTGGCCATGTCGAACCGATCCTGACCGAAGAACGGCTCGCCTTCGAAGACAAGCGTGGGCACGCCCCAGTGCCCGGCGGCCTCCAGTGCGTCCTGATTGGCTTCGATTTCAGCGTCGAGGCCGTCTGCGTCGCTCATCGCTTCGGCGTCGAGTTCGGCCAGATCGAGCCCGGCTCGATCCGCCGCGCGCGCCAAGTGATCGCCTTCGTTCCAGCCATCGACTTCGCCAGAGAAGATGATGCGGGAAACCTCATCGGCAAACGCCATACCCTTGCCGCGCCGCACCGCCGCCTGCCCAATCCGGCAAACACGGCGAATAATAGGCTGCTCGGGCGCAATCTCGCGCGTCTGCATGTTCTGGATGATCGGGTCGGGGCGCGGCCACTGGATTGGGATGCCAAGGAACTCGCCCGCTCGCATGGAATCGCGAAGGATATACATCGGCGCCGCCGGATTGCCCGTGAACAGCAAATCCGGGTTGCGCACGGCGATCGGCCAAACGATGCGCAGCGCGATATCGACGTTGCACTGTTCGCTGAGTTCGCGGTAGCGGCCGATCGCGAGGTAGGAATAGGGCGAACGAAAACTGAAATAGAGATCGGCTTTGAGTGTCACGGTGTTCTCCCCCTCATCGCATGAAACACTGCGTTCCAGCGTACAGCATGGCAACCTTATCATCTTCGAAGAAGCCGCCCACTGCGTTTCCTATCGCGAATTCGTCGCCCAGCGTGCTGCCTTCGATCGCTGCAAATCCGTCCACATCGGCGACTTCGTCTCGCGCTGTTCCGATTTGAACATCGCCCATAACGCGCGCAGCGCTCTCATTTGGGCTTAGCGTCCAACCGACCAGATTGCCGCGCTGGAAGTTGACGACGAGACCGTTTGCGTACTCGGAAAAACCCATCGGGCCCGCGCCGCATTCCTCGATATCGCGTCGCTTAGCCGGCTCTCCCAGGATTGGCTTGAGCGCGGCTTCGACCTCGCTGCGCCCTGCGGCAAAGTAGAACGCCTCGGGCCCCGCGACGAGGCCTTGCGCGCGCAGCACAACTTCATCTTCTGCGACTTGGGGGGCGCTGGCGCGAAGCGGTTCTTGACCGGGCGCCGGCACTCCGCTGTCGCACGCCGCGACGCCAAGAGCCAAAAGCGCCAGACCCAGACCCCGCATGGCCCTTACCCCTTCTTCAGGTGACGGCGGCCCAGCAATTCGGCGATCTGCACCGCGTTTAACGCCGCGCCTTTGCGAAGATTGTCCGAGACGCACCACAGGCTCAGGCCGTTTTCGACTGTCGGGTCATCCCGTACGCGGCTGACATAGGTGGCGCTATCGCCAGCAGCTTCTACGGGTGTGACGTAACCGCCGTCCTCACGCTTATCGACCAGCATAATGCCCGGTGCCTCGCGCAGTATCTCCTGAGCCTGGCTGGCGCTGATTTCGTTCTCGAATTCAATATTCACCGCCTCGGAGTGGCTGACGAACACCGGCACCCGCACGCAGGTGGCGGTGAGCTTGATCTTCGGGTCGAGGATTTTCTTGGTCTCGACCATCATCTTCCACTCTTCGGTGGTTGATCCATCATCGAGAAAATCACCGCCATGCGGGATCACGTTAAACGCGATTTGCGCCGGGTAGACGCTCGGCTCGACCGGATCGCCAACAAAGATGGCACGGCTCTGCTCAAACAGCTCGTCCATGCCTGCTTTACCGCTGCCCGAAACCGATTGGTACGTCGAAACCACCACACGCTTGATCTTTGCGGCGTCGTGCAGCGGCTTGAGCGCCACCACCAGCTGCGCGGTCGAGCAGTTGGGATTAGCGATGATGTTCTTGTTGGTGTAGCCGTCGATCGCGTCGGGGTTCACTTCAGGCACGATCAGCGGAACGTCGGGATCGGTGCGCCAATAAGAACTGTTGTCGATCACGACGCAGCCCGATGCGGCCGCCTTGGGCGCGTATTCCTTGGAAGGGCCACCGCCTGCGCTGAACAACGCGATATCCCAGCCCGAAAAGTCGAAATGCTCGATATTCTGGCATTTGAGCATTCTTCCGGTGTCGCCAAACTCAACCTCGGTTCCCTGCGAACGCGACGAAGCGACCGCCGCGACTTCGTCCACAGGGAACTCGCGCTCGGCGAGGATTTGCATCATTTCGCGTCCAACATTGCCGGTCGCTCCGACAACGGCCACCCGATAGCCCACTTTCAACGACTCCAATTACATGTTGCTTGGCGCGCACCGCTGCCCGCCTTAGCGTGGCTTGGCAAGCGATAACGAGGAATGTGGGCAGATGGATACGGCGCAGTGGAAGGGCAAGGCGAAGCATTTCGACTTTCAGGGGCACCAGATCTCCTATTGGACAGGCGGCAATGAAACAGCGAAGCCCCTTCTCTTGGTCCACGGCTTTCCCACCTGCGCGTATGATTGGGCGGCGGTATGGAACACGCTCGGTGCCAATCATCGGCTGATTGCGTGCGATATGCTGGGTTTTGGCCTCTCGGACAAACCCCGCAATGGTTTTGGGGGTAAGGGCTACACGATCCACTGGCAGACCGACGTGCAGGCCGCGCTGCTCCGCCACCTGGCGATCCGCGATTTTGACGCGCTGGTGCACGATTACGGGGTTTCGGTGGGGCAGGAGATGCTCGCCCGCCAACAGGGCGGCTTCGGCTTTGAAGAGTTAGACCAATGCCTGTTTCTAAACGGCGGCATTTTTCCCGATCAGCACCTCCCTGTGACCATGCAAAAAATCGGCGTTTCGCCCTTCGGCTTCATCCTCGGCGTGCTGATGAGCCGCAACGGCTTTGGCAAAAGCTTCTCCGAAGTTTTCGGCCACTCGACCAAGCCCTCCGGAGCTGAACTCGACGCGTTCTGGGAATTCATCAGCCACAATGGCGGCAACAAGATCACGCACAAGCTGCTGCACTACATAGCCGACCGACGCACGCATAAGGCGCGCTGGGAGGCGGCTTTGGTAGCGGCGCAGGACCGCATCGGCCTTATCAATGGCGCGCTCGATCCAGTGTCCGGCAAGCACGCTTACGACAAATGGCGCGAAGTCCTGCCGAACGCACGTCACCACCTTCTGCCCGATGTCGGCCACTACCCACAGGTGGAAGCGCCTGAGAGGGTCGCAGCCAAGGTCTTGGAGTGGCTCGACTGGTAGTTTCGCGCCCGCTCTATTCCGGCGGCGTGATCCCGTGACGCTCGAGGAAGTTGAACACCGTGTTGTAACGGTGCGGACTAATCATGGGGCCGCCCACGCGGTGGGTGTAGCCGGGATAAAGCATCATCTCGAACGGCGTGTTGCTCTCCTGCAAGACACTGATGAGCTCGGATGAGTTTTCGAACACCACATTGTCATCGGCCATGCCGTGGATCAGCAGCATCGGATCGCTGATCTTGGTGGCATTGGGAATGGCCGAAGCGGCTTCATACGCTTCGGGCACTTCACGCGGGTCACCCATAAAACGCTCGGTGTAGTGCGTGTCGTAAAGCTCCCACTTGGTCACCGGCGCGCCCGAAATGCCCGCGGCGTAGAGGCCCGGATCGGCCTGCAGCATCTTGAGCGTCATGTAGCCGCCATAAGACCAGCCATCGATCGCGATCTTTTCGGGATCAACGAAGCTAAGCGTTTTTAGGAACTCCGCCCCTGACTTCTGATCGCGCACTTCCACGCCTCCCATCGCGCGATAGATCGGCTGTTCGAAATCAACGCCCCGATTGGCCGTGCCCCGGCCATCCAGCGCGAAATAGATATAGCCCTTATCGACAATCGCTTGCGGGACCGCACCGCCCCAGCCGCGATCAACGATCTGCGGACCCGGCCCCGAATAGTGGTAGTAATAGACGGGGTATTGCTTTCCCTCTTCCATCTTGGGCAGCATGATCATGTAGTGCAGATCGGTGCCGTCGTCGGCTTTGATGGTGCCGAAAGCGGGCGTCACGTGGCTGAGCACATAAGGCTCATAAGGGTGCCCCGCTTGGACCCTGTTTTCTTCGATCCACGTCAAACGCTCGCCTCTGGCGCTGGCGAGATAGCTTTGCGGCGGTTGATTGGGCGCGGAGCGTGTCACAATCATCTGGCTGCCGGTTTTGTCCATCGTCGCGTCGTTGGTGTAGGCCGCTTGGGTCAAAAGTGTACGCTGTTCGCCCGCGTCCAGAGCGCCGCGATAGATCTGCTGACTCAGCACATCGGTTGTCTGCTGGTAGAAAATCTCGCGGGTCTCCTCGTTGACGCCGACGAGCGAAGTAACCGGCTCATCACCGAAGGTCAGCTGGGTCCACTCTGTACCGTCAAACCGGTAGAGATGACCGTAGCCGTTGCGCTCAGACCACCAGAGAAGGCTTCCATCTTTCAGGAAGCGGTAGTTGTCGCTGAGGTTGATCCAATAATCCTCTCGTGCAGCGTTCTCGGTGAACCAGATCTCGCTTTCGCCGGTCGTCGGATTCACCTTGAGCATATCAAGCGCGGTCTGCGCCCGGTTCTGACGTTGGACATAAAGGAAGTCGTCTGGGCCCCAATCGACGCGGGCGATGTAAATGTCGGTCTCATCGCCCAGATCCACCTTCACGCGGTTCTGGCCATCCGGATCCATCACGAACAGTTCGACAATCGCGTTGTCCGAACCCGCGACCGGGTAACGCTGATCGAACACTTGCGTGCCCGTCGCTCCGATCGCAGCGCGGGTGACGACGCCCACGGGTTCCTCATCGGTGCGCTGAACTACGAGGCGGGTATCGTTCGGGCTCCACCAATAACCAGTCAGGCGGCTCATCTCTTCTTGCGCCACGAATTCGGCCTCACCCCAACGGATCAGCGGCCCTTCTTTGGGGGTGATCGGGCCGGCTTCTTCGCCAAAAGCGCCCACCCAAAGCTGGCGATCGCGCACGAAGGAGACGTATTTGGATTGGCTCGAAAGCTTGGGGTTCAATTCGCTTTCTTCGGTGTCGGTCAGGCGAGTGATGTCAGGTTCACCTTCACCAAGGGCGGCGAAGTAGAGATCGCCATCCAGCGGCACCAGGACGCCCGAACCATCGCTTGACCACTGATAGTCGATAATGCCCTTGAGGCTGCCGACGCGCGCGCGCTCGCGTTGCATCTTCTCATCTTCGGAAAGCTCGCGCCCGGTGCCCAGCTTCTCGCTATCGACCAGCATGCTCCACTTCGACGTGGCAATCTCATAGCCCCAGAGATCGTAGCGCAGCGAATCCTCTTCGCGATTGCGCAATAACGTCAGGTACTTGCCATCGGGTGATAGCTTCACCCCGCGCGGGACCGGGCCGTTCAAAGAGGGCGACGCAAACACGCGCTCAAAGCTAAGCTTGGCGTCGACGATATTGACCGCGCCGGTCACTGGCTCTTGACCCGCAGCAGGTATGGTAAGGATGGCGAATGCGGCGGCAGCGGCGAAGATTGGTAAACGCATTTCAAGTGAGGCCCCTAAAGTCTATCGTCATTGCGAGCCGCTAGGCGGCACGGCAATCCAAAGCGTGAGCGCGCTTGGCTCTGGATTGCTTAGCTTGCGCTCGCAATGACGAAAAACACGGCAGATTGCAAAACTGAATGAAAAAGGGCGGCCCAACCGGACCGCCCTTTCGAATTCGTGTTGCCAGAGACTTATGCTTTGGGCGCGTTGTCCCGGCGCTCGGCGATACGAGCGCGCTTACCGGTGCGGCCACGCAGATAGTACAGCTTCGCGCGACGCACGACACCGCGGCGGACCACGGTGATGCTGTCCACAATCGGCGAGTAGAGCGGGAACACACGCTCCACGCCTTCGCCAAAGCTGATTTTGCGCACGGTGAAGTTGGAGCCCATGCCGCGGTTCGAACGCGCAATCACAACGCCTTCGAAGTTCTGGACGCGCTCGCGGTTGCCTTCCTTCACCTTCACGCCAACGCGAACGGTGTCGCCCGCGCGGAATTCGGGAATCTCTTTTTCAACCTTGCCGATTTCTTCGGCTTCGATTTGCTGGATCAGGTTCACTGGTCCGGTTCCTTGTCTTTTCGCCGCGCGCCAGAGGCAGACTGGTCCCGAGCGCCCGTGTGGCGCTCCCAAAGGTCCGGCCTGCGTAACCGTGTGTCGTCTTCGCTTCTTGACTGGCGCCAAGCCGCGATCTTCGCGTGATCCCCCGATCGCAGCACTTCAGGGATCGCGCGCCCTTCCCACTCTTGAGGTCGGGTGTATTGCGGATATTCGAGAAGCCCGGTTTCAAAGCTCTCTTCGGCACCGCTAGAAGGCGCGCCCATTACGCCGGGAAGCAGCCGAATGCAAGCGTCAAGTATGGTCAGAGCCGCGGGCTCGCCGCCGCTCAGGACAATATCGGCCAGGGAGACCTCTTCCACCTGAGGGCGCGCTTCAAAGAAACGCTCGTCAAACCCTTCAAATCGCCCGCAAATCAACGTGAGACCGGGGCCGCTCGCTATCTCGCGAATACGCTCTTGCGTGATGGGTTTGCCGCGCGGCGTCATGGCGAGGATGGGGATCTCATG
Organism: Pseudomonadota bacterium; assembly: GCA_039186235.1. Lineage (GTDB taxonomy): Bacteria > Pseudomonadota > Alphaproteobacteria > Sphingomonadales > Sphingomonadaceae > Erythrobacter. Next base: position 11,712 of record JBCDAE010000038.1, read on the forward strand.
CTGCGCGGCCGGGCCACCCGCTCCCTCCACCCTTCCACCCGGATTATCACTCCGGGTTACGATCCGGGTGGAAGGGTGGAGGGAGCGGGTGGCTTGGGACTCCAAAACAGAATTCAGCGCTGCGCCCAGCACATCGGCCTTGAGCACCATCCCCGCCCCGCCGCCCGCTGGCGTGTCATCCACGGTGCGATGCTTGTCGGTGGCAAAGTCACGGATCTGCACGGTCTCGCACGACCAGTCCCCGCGCTCGAGCGCACGACCAGCGAGAGAAACCCCCAGCGGCCCGGGGAACATCTCGGGATAGAGGGTCAAGATCGTGGCGGCGAAGGTCATCTATTCGCGTGGCGGCTCGACAAACCGTCTTGCCCAGCGACCGACCAGAGCGCCGAGGAATATGAATCCGAATTGAACCGGAACGGCCCAAGCAAATATAATGAGGATCAAAAAAAACCCTAGGCCCTCCTTGGTCTCCCAGGTCATCGCCAGCGCGCCGATGATGGCCCCGAGAAGAAGGAAAAAAATAAGGACCATCCCAAGAGCAATCTTCCAGAGTTGAAATCGCGGAAAGCAAAACGCGACCACAACGCCCACAACAGCTGGAATGAGCCAGAGTGGCAATTCCATACCGCTAAGCATTCCAATTCACCCCATCCTTCGCCCGCGTGTCGACGGTGAGCTCAAAAACGTCGGGCCGCGAATAGTGGCCGTCTGTGTCGAGGCTGGTTAGGTTCTGGCCACGCTCATTTGGGTCCAGTTCGGCGAACAGGGTCTCTTCGCCCTCGCCCGCTTGCGCGACGACGCGCGCGTCGGGGGCGGCGATCATGGAGCCGCCTTTGTTGAGGACATCGCCTTCGATCATGTTGAACAGTGCAAGCGCTTCGGCGTTGCCACCGACCCGCTCGAGCCCGTCGAACAGATCATCGCGTTTCTGGACCAGACCCGCACCGAGCACAAAGCAACGGCCTTCCATCGCGTAGTGGCGGCTGGCGAGCGCGTATTCCTCGCGCACCGTGGGCCAAGAGGCGATGTGCACCGCCTCGCCCAGATTGTGCATCGCGGCGCGCGCTAGCGGCATCCAGTGCTCCCAGCAGATGAGATTGCCCGCCCGGCCCCATTCGGCCTCATGCACACCCAAGGTCGAACCATCGCCGCGCATCCAAATCAGCCGCTCACCATGCGTCGGCACGAGCTTGCGGTGATCAAGCGGGTCTAGGCCCGGGCGAAACAGCAATTGGTTGTTGTAGAGGCTGGAGCGCAGCCGTTCATGAGCCCCGATCGAGATAAGCGCTCCCGATGCATCGCACAGCTCTTGCAGAGGGAGGAGGCGTTCATCCCCGGGCACTACCGCGTTTTCCAGCATAATCTGGTGGCACGCGCGCGTTCCGGGATGGTCCCAAAGGGCCGCACCGGGAGCCTCGTCCAGCCACAGCGGATAGCCACCGAGAAACGTCTCGCCGAAAGCGACGACCTGTGCGCCGCCCACTATGGCTTCGCTCGCCAAACGGGTCGCTTTTTCAATTCCATCGCTGATCGCCAGCGGGATCGGAGCGGCTTGGCAAATCGCGACGTTAAGCTTGGTCATGCGCTCACTCGTCGGCGAATTCTGCGGCGATCACAAGCCTTGTTTCATCCCATTCGATCACAGCTTCTTTGGTCATGGGGACCATGAAGGTCTTCATGCCCTTGGCGGGTGCGGGGTGTTTCTCGATTTCGATGATGTCGGTCGCGCCGAAGTTCTGAACCGCGATGACGATGCCCACCGTTTTCCCCGCGTCGGTGTGGACCGCAAGGCCAATCAGGTCGGCGTGATAATACTCGCCCTCGTCGAGCGCGGGCAGCGCCTCGCGCGCGATGGTGAGCACGGTGCCACGCAAACGCTCCGCCTCGGCGCGATTGGTTGCTTCGGCGAGCCGCGCGACCGCACCGCCTTTGTTGTCGGAGCGAATTTTCTTGAGTGTCAGCGTAGCGCCGGTGTCTCTAGCGATCAGATGTTTGTGTAGGGAGAGCGCTTCAACGCCCTCCCCGAACAATTTCAGGCGCACTTCGCCATGTATCCCATGCGCGCCCGTGATGGCGGCCAGTTCGATTGGCTTATCCATCGCCGGACTGCGTGTTGGGATGCGCCGAGGGGCTTAGCCCTCAGCCTTTTCTTCGGTGGCTTCGTCAGCTGCGGCGTCTTCCGCAGGAGCTTCTTCAGCGGCCGGTTCTTCAGCAGGCGCTTCCTCCGCGGCAGCCTCTTCGGCGGGTGCTTCTTCAGCCGGGGCTTCTTCGGCAGCCGCTTCCTCAGCCGGAGCTTCGGCTTCCGCCTTGGCTTCTTCTTCCGCTGCTTTCGCCGCTTCTTCCGCTTCCTTCAGCTTCTCAGCCTTCTCTTCGGCGCGTTCCTTGGCTTTCTCGCCCGGCTCGGCCTTTTGCGGGTTGTTGCGCGGCGCACGCTCAAGGATGCCGGCGGCGTCGAGGAAGCGCAGAACGCGGTCTGAAGGCTGAGCGCCCACGCCCAGCCAGTAGCGCGCGCGATCTTCGTTGAGCTTGACGCGCTCGGGGGAGTCCTTGGCGAGCAGCGGGTTGTAGGTGCCGATCTGTTCGAGATACTTACCGTCACGCGGGCTGCGGCTGTCCGCCGCCACGATGCGATAATACGGGCGCTTCTTGGCGCCGCCGCGCGAAAGACGAAGTGCGATTGCCATTTTAGATTACCTTTCGATTTGAAATGCTTGAATTTGTTTGATTGTCTGTCGTGAAATTACTTCTTGGGTCCGCCTAGTCCGGGCAGACCGGGAGGAAGGCCTCCCCCGCCCATTCCGCCTCCGGGGCCGCCCAATCCGGGTAAGCCGCCCGCGCTGGGGCCACCGGGGCCACCCATGCCTGGAAGACCACCGCCACCGCCCAGCATCGCGGCGAGACCTTTGAGACCGCCCATCTTCTTGATCTGCTTCATCGCGCGGCTCATTTCCTGATGCATTTTCAGGAGCTTGTTGACCGTCTGGACGTCGGTGCCGCTGCCCGCCGCGACGCGCTTCTTGCGCTTGGCGTTCATGAGGCCCGGGTTGGCGCGTTCCTTGGCCGTCATGGACCCGATGATCGCGTCCATATGGACCAGCACTTTGTCGTCCATGTTGGAGGCGGCCATCGCGGCTTTCGCCTTCTTCATGCCGGGCATCATGCCAGCGAGCATGCCGAGGCCGCCCATGTTCTGCATCTGCTTGAGCTGCATGCGCAGATCGTTGAGGTCGAATTTGCCCTTCTCGAAATTCTCGGCGAGCTTGGCCGCTTCGTCTTCCTTGATCGTCGCCGCGGCCTTCTCGACCAGGCTGACGACATCGCCCATTCCCAAAATGCGGTCGGCCACAGAGCCCGGGCGGAAGGCTTCGATCGCGTCGAGCTTTTCGCCGGTCCCTGCAAACTTGA
>JBCDAE010000039.1:0-14944 GCA_039186235.1 Pseudomonadota bacterium
CCTGACCGTATCATCCTGGGTGAGATTCGTGGTGCAGAATGTTTCGACCTTCTCGCCGCTATGAACACAGGTCACGATGGCTCGATGTGTACGCTTCACGCCAACTCCCCGCGTGAGTGTCTGGGCCGTATGGAAAACATGATCCTGATGGGCGACATCAAGATCCCGAAAGAGGCGATCTCGCGTCAAATCGCAGAATCGGTTGACCTGATCGTGCAGGTGAAGCGTCTGCGCGACGGATCTCGCCGCACCACCAACATCACCGAAGTGATCGGGATGGAGGGCGAGGTCATCGTCACGCAAGAGCTCTTCAAGTTCGAGTACTTGGACGAAAGCGAGGACGGCAAGATCCTCGGTGAGTTCCGCTCATCGGGCCTTCGCCCCTACACGCTCGAAAAAGCGCGCCAGTTCGGCTTCGACCAAGCGTATTTGGAGGCGTGTCTCTGACACGCTGAGCGGCCTAACCGGCCGGCGCGCAGCCGCGCTTGCCCTCGCCTCCGGCTCGCGTGTCTCGAGGACTGCCTCTAAGGAAGATAAAGGCGACAAAGGCGACACCCTGTCGCCTTGGTTTATCCTTTATGTATCATACGCTTACATAGCAAAGGCGACACGAGCGGCTACGCGGGAACTGTCAACTTTTCGCTGCCATACCAGCCAAAAGGCATCAGCGATCATGGGGAATGTCTCCCATGTAGGAAAGGTGCGAGCGATCAGCGCCCACCCGTCTTTGCGGGGGACGAAGCGCCACCCGCTTACGCGCCGCCCAGCCAAGCGGGCAGGCCCATCGCCAGAAATCCGCCGCCAATCATCGCGCAGGCGAGGAAGATCGGGGTCCATGGCACCCAGCCCACGCGTTCGAGTCGCTCGATTGATCGCCCCTTCCCCCTCCGCCATTCCATCAGCGCGGCGACGCCCGCCATTGCCCAGCACGCAGCTCCCATCACGGTTAGCCGGGTGCCATCGCTGGCGAGCCAGAAGTCGGTGAGCGGGTCGAACATGATGGCGGGCATGTAAGCGCTGCATTTCCTTGCGCAATGGGGCTCGGTGGGCCAAGCGCACCGCGACCATGGATGGATCCATTGCCCGCCCCCGCCCCTTTCTGGCCCTTGGCCTCAGGCTGCTGACCGCGCTTTCGCTGGCGACCATGAGCATGCTGGTGAAGCTGGCCGGCGAAAAGGGAGCTTCGCTTCCCGAACTGGTCTTTTGGCGCCAGGCGATCACCTTGGTGTGTGTTGTCTTGCTGCTGGCGTTGACCGGGCAACTGGCAAGCCTTCGCACCCAACGCTTTGGGGCGCACGCGCGGCGCGCCGCCTATGGCATAACGGGCATGTTCTTCGTCTACGGCGCGGTCATTTTGCTGCCTTTGGCCGAAGCGACCACGCTCAACTTCACCGCGCCGTTCTTTGCTGTGATGTTGAGCGTCATCTTGTTCAAGGAACGCGTCGGCAAGTTTCGCTGGGGTGCGGTTGCTCTAGGGTTTACAGGCGTTTTACTGCTCACCCAGCCGGGCCAAAGCACCATACCGCTTTTCGGCGCAGCCGTTGGCTTGATAGCCGCTTTTCTTGTGGCGCTCATCAGCTTCCAGATTCAGGATCTCAACAAGACCGAAGCCCCGTGGAGCATTGTATTCTGGTTCACCGCCCTTACCACCCCACTCACTGCGCTGGCGTTGCCGTTTTTCCTCGTGCCGCACGACGCGGAAACCTGGGCGATTATCGTCGCGATGGCGCTGTGCGGCGCGGTGGCGCAAATCCTGCTCACGGCCTCGCTGCGGTTTGGGTCGGCGGCGGTCATCTTGCTGATGGACTACACCGCGCTTCTCTGGGCGACCGCTTACGGATTCTACGTGTTCGACCGCGCGCCCCCGGCGAGTTTGTGGCTGGCGGCCCCGCTTATCATCGGAGCCGGGGCGCTTATCGCATACAGAGAACGTCTCCTCGCACGACAGCGGCAAGCAGAGACCGAAACGGCGTAGCTGGCGGCATGACTAAAGACACTCGCACACATCGCTCGCTCGCTTTGGCCGCTCTGGCCGCCCTTTCGCTGGGGGCAACAGCCTGCAACACCGTGCAAGGCCTGGGCGAAGACATCCAATCGGTTGGCAAAGCCGGCGAAGAAGCGATCGACTAACGCCGCCTAGCCAGGGCGATAGACCAAAGTCAGATTGTTGGCGGGCATGTCGTAGCGCGCGGCGCGAACGAAGCCGTGCTGCGCGCCCAGCGCATCGATATCTTCGAGCGAGCGTATCCTCCAGCTTGGATCGCGCGCGCGCAGGCTTTCATCAAACTGAAGATTGGACGGCGCGGGCGCGACGCCGGGTTCAAAGTAAGGTCCGTAGAGGATAAGCGGCGCATCCGCGCCATCCAATAGGCGGGCCGCGCCGCAAAAGAGGCCCTCGGTCGCTTCCCATGGGCTGATATGAATCATGTTGATGCACACCATCGCGTCGACTTGAAGGACCGGCCATTCCGGGGCGCTGGCGTCGAGAGCCACCGGGGGGGCCAGATTGGCTAAGCCCGCCTCTTCACGATAAGCCGCTATGGACGCGAGCGCATCGGGCGAAGGATCGCTGGGCGCCCACGTCAAATCCGGCAAGGCTGAAGCGAAAAACACCGCGTGCTCCCCCGAACCCGCCGCAATCTCTAACACCCTTCCCGCGCTCGGCAATTCGTTGCGCAAGACGGCGAGGATCACCTCGCGATTGCGCAACGTGGCGGGCGCGTGCTTCTTCATTGCGCGCGGTGGCTCAGTTGACCTGCCGTTCCTGCCCTTCCCAATAGGGCGCGCGAAGCTGGCGGCGCAGGATTTTACCCGAGGCGTTGCGCGGCATTTCGGGGATCACGTCCACGCTTTTTGGGCACTTGAACGGGGCGATGCGCTCGCGCGTGTAGGCGATTACGTCGTTCTGATCGATCTCCATGCCCGGCTTGGCGACGCAGCAGGCCTTGACCTCTTCGCCCCATTTTGCGCTGGGAATGCCGATCACCGCGACCTCGGCGATGGCGGGGTGGCCATAAATCGCGCTCTCAACCTCAGCGGGGTAGACGTTTTCGCCGCCCGATATGATCATGTCCTTGATGCGGTCCTGAATGTAGACATAGCCGTCCGCGTCCATGATCCCCGCGTCGCCGGTGTGCAGCCAGCCATCGGGGTCAATCGTTTTGGCGGTGGCTTCGGGCAGTTTCCAATACCCGGCGGTGTTGGAGGGCGAGAGGATGCAGATCTCACCGATTTCTCCGCGCGCCAGCTCTTTGTTGTCCTCCCCGCGCACTTCGATTTCGACGCCGGGCACCGCTTTGCCCGCCGAACGCATGCGTTCGTTGCCCGCCAGATCGTGGTCTTCGGGCGGCAGCAGCGAGATGGTGCCGGTCGTCTCGGTCATACCGTACACCTGCATAAACCCGGTGGTGGGCATGGTGCGCACCGCTTCCTTAAGCAGCTCCAACGGCATGGGCGCCGCGCCGTACATGAGGTAGCGCAGATTCGAGAAATCGGTTTCCGCGGCCTTGGGATGCTGGATCATGATCTGGATCGCGGCGGGCACAAGGAACATCAGCGTCGCCCCGCTCTCAATCCCCTCCAGCGCGCCCTGCGGCGTGAATTCGGGCAGCACGTGCACGCGCACCCCGTTGGCGACCGCAATCGCGGCCACGCCCGTGCCGCCGATATGGGCGATAGGCATCGTCGCGAGGATGCAGTCGTTCTCTTCGAAATTTTGCCACGGCAGGTTCTGCTCCACACTCGGCTTGCGCAGCGAAAACAGATTGCGGTTGGAAAGCTGAGCGCCCTTGGGATTGCCCGTGGTGCCGGAGGTGTAGAGTTGCAGGATCGGCGCGTCGGGATCGAGCGCCGTGGTGTTAGCCGGCTCCAGCGTGGCGGCCACGGTGAAGGTTTCCACCGCCTCGAACACATCTGGGCTGGTGTCCAGCCCGCCGCTCACCGTCTTCGCGGTTTCGACGAATTCGTCCTCGGCGATGATCAGCTTCGCGCCCGTGTCGGTCAGGATATAGCCGATCTCCGGCGGGGCGAGACGCCAGCCAATCGGCGCCATGACCACGCCCACGCGCCCACACGCGTAAAGCAGCATAAAGTATTGGTCCGAGTTCTTGCCCAGCCAAGCGATGCGATCGCCCTTGGCGATGCCTTGCCGCTCAAGAAAGGTGATCAGCTGGCGGGTGATCCGGTCCGCCTCGCCATAGGTGGTGCGGCGATCGCCCAGCTCAAAGGCGGTCCCATCGGGTCGCTCGGCGCCCCAATAGGTCAGGTATTCGTCAAAGGTGGTGTAATCCTTGGTCGGGTTGGTCGCCATCGCCTGCCTCTCTCCACTCAGGTCTGTTTGCCCGAAAGAGTAGCAGTGCCATCCGCCTCGTCCAGCGGTTTTCCCTTACTGAAAGCGCCCCTTTGCGCGGGCTCGCGGTTCGCGGACCAACAGCCAGATAATCAAGCCAAGAGGCCCGGCGATGAACGTGGCCAGCAGGATCGGCGCCTGAATCCAGCGCGCAAAGAACTTCGCGTCGGCGTCGCGCGCGATCCAGAGCCCCACAAACAGGTCGAACGCCAGATAGTGCGTCCACCCGATGATCAACCCCAGATCATCGAGGAAAATCGAGCGGACGCCTTCCATCGTGGTGAAATCGGCGCCTTCGTTAGTTGTCGGAATAAACCCCGTGACCGCGCTCGCGAACAACGCCGCGTAGAGCGCGCACAGCCCGCCAACGACGAGGTAGAGGATCGCCGAAAGCAAAGCGGGCCAGCGCGGCGCGAGGATCAACGCGGCCCACGCGACCAGCGCGACCAGGTTCACCGCCTTGAAGATGAGGCTCCATTCCATCCGCGCCTACTCCGATTTGGCTCGCCATTCGCGCGCGGCGCGGCGCATCGCTTCGTTGTCGTGCGTGAAGCGGCCCGCCGCGCGGCGCAGCGATAGGCCCAAGGCCGCCTCGGCCACCAATTCCGCCTCGATCGAGCGGAAGGGCGCGTATTTCTGCGGGAGCAGCGGGTCGATGATAGGGCTGAACATAATCGCAGCGCGTTCGACCAATCGAAAATCGCTTTTGCGCGCGCCGCGGAGCAAGCCCGGGCGCAGCATGTCGAGCCGTTTGAAGCCGAGCTTGGAGACCATATCCTCGGTCTCGCCTTTAACCTTGAGGTAGAAATTCTTGGACCGCGCATCCGCGCCCGCCGCGCTGATCAGCACGAAATTGGTGATCCCGGCCTCTTTGGCCTGGCGGGCGATGTCGACGATCAAATCCTGATCGACCGCGCGAAATGCCTCTTCGTTGCGCCCCGCTTTGGCCCAGGTCGTGCCCAGCGCGCAGATCAACGCGCGAGGCCGCACCGCCTCGAGCACTTCGCCCCACTTGTCCGCTTCGGCGACGAACATTTCCATCCGCGCGCCTTCGGGCATGGTCATTTCGCGCCGGGCAATACCGACAATGCGCGCCACGTCGCCTTCGCTCGACAAGCGGATCAGCGTCGTGCCGATCAGCCCCGTCGCGCCCACCAAAGCGATGCGCTGAAACGGACCTGTGTGCCGGTGCGGGTTGCGCACTTCGGCAACGCTCTTGCGCCCAAATTCGGGGGGCGTGCGAAGGTTAGACATTCACCAGCCCCTCCGGCTGCGAGCCGTAAATGCGCGTGCACGCCTCCATTGCGAAGCGATCGCTCATCCCCGCGATGAAATCGGCGATCACGCGCGCGCGGTGGGGCTCTTGCTCGGGCAGCTGCGACCGCCAGCTTTCGGGCATGAGCGCCGAATCCTGCGAATACGCCGCGAACAGCCGCGCCACCACATCACGCGCGCGCTGCGCCGCGGCGACCTGATCGGGGTGGTAATAGAGCTTTGTGTACATGAACGCTTTCAGCGCCCGCTCATACTCGCCCATGGCGGGAGAGAACCCGGCGAGCATCCGGCCCGCGCCGCGTATATCAGCGACGCTTTCCATTCCCTCAGTCGCGGTGCGCGTTGCTTCGAGCACATCGTTCACCATCAGGCCGATCTGTTCGCGCACCAGTTCGCGCAATTGGCGCTCGCGCGGGGCGTTGGGGAAACGCCGCTCCACGGCGCGCCACTGGTCAGCCAGAAAATCGAGCTCCATCAGATCATCGAGATCAAGGAAGCCGGCGCGCAGGCCGTCGTCGATATCGTGGTTGTCGTACGCGATATCGTCCGACACGGCCGCGATCTGCGCCTCGAGCGAGGGCCATTCGTCAAGCTTGAGCGGAAAGGCCGAGTCCAGCTGCGCCAGCGCCCAATTGGGCGCGATGACCGGCCCGTTATGCTTGGCCAGCCCTTCGAGCAAATCCCATGTCAGGTTCAGCCCATCGTGATCGGGATAGGGGCTATCCAGACGCATGACCGTGCGCAACGCCTGCGCGTTGTGGCAGAACCCGCCAAAGCGCGCCATCGCCTCGCTCAGCGCGTCTTCGCCCGCGTGGCCAAAGGGCGGATGGCCCAAATCGTGCGCCAGACACAGCGCTTCGGTGAGATCTTCGTCGACCCGCAAGGCGCGCGCGATCACGCGGCCGATCTGCGCCACTTCCAAACTGTGCGTCAGCCGCGTGCGGTAATGATCGCCTTCAGGCGCGATAAAGACCTGCGTTTTCGATTTCAGCCGGCGAAAGCTCATCGAATGGATGATCCGGTCCCGATCACGCTGAAAGTCGGTGCGCGGCCCGCGCACTTCGCGATGCGTGGTCTGGATCTCTTCGCGCGCGCTTTCCGGCGCGGCGCCCGGGCGCGCAAATTCGCGGCCACCGTGCGCGGCGGGATCAGCGGCAAAAGGGGCGCGGTCCATCACCTTTTTGCAATTAAGCGGACGCGCCGTCACGCTCAACGGGAACAGGACAAGAACGGGGCCCTACAGACGCGGATAAGAGTGGACAGGTGGCCTAAGCGCGCTGGATCGGGAGAAAAAGGGGCCACCCACCGGGTGCTTTGGGGGGGTGGCGGGTGGCCCCTCGGATCTTCGGATTGCGACCCGATGACCCGAAACCTGCCTCAGTGTTGTATGACAAGTCTGCAACGCAAGCTAGGATCGCGCCTGCTGGGTTGCACCCCGCGCAATTGTAACAATCGACAAACCGTTTTCTCTCAGCGGCCAATCGCGCAGAAATTCACTCAATCTGAACCGAGGATCCACTGGGCCGCCGCCTCGCAGTGAATGCGGGTGGAATCGAAGATGGGCAGCACGTTGGCGTCCACATCCACCACCAGATCAAGCTCGGTGCAGGCGAGCACGATGGCCTCCGCGCCCTCCTGTTCTTTGGTGGTGAAAATGGTCTTCAGAGTGCGCTGCGCCTCGCGGGTGACTTTGCCCACCATCAGCTCGTCGTAGATGATTGTGTCGAGCCGCTCGACATTGGCCATATCGGGCGGCAGCAGATCGATACCGCGCGCGACCAGCCGTTTGCGATAAAAGCTCTCCGTCATCACGTTGCGAGTGCCGATCAACGCCGCATTCTTAAGTCCCGCCTCTTTGAGCGCGGTGCCCACCAAGTCAGCGATGTGGAGGATAGGGATTTCCACCGCTCCGGCGACCTCGTCGTACACCTTGTGCATCGAGTTGGCGGCGATAATCAGGCCTTCCGCCCCCGCCCCTTCGAGCCGCTTGGCGCTGTCAGAGAGGATCTCAGAAGCGCGGTCCCAGTCTTTGTCTTCGCGAAGGCCGTAAAGCTGGCAGAAATCCAGACTCTCGATCAACAAGGGCGCGCTCGCCATCGCGGTGGCGCGGCGTTGCACCAGACGGTTGATCCGGTCGTAATACATGCCGGTCGACACCCAGCTCATGCCGCCGATCACACCCAGTTTGCGCAAAGCTCGATCCTTCCGATGCTGCAAGCAAGCACTTGAGGTGTAGCGAGATTGGAACCTGCGCGTCTACAGGCTTCAGTTAACTAGGTTTCTTCGGGGTCTTGGTCGGGTTCGTCGAGCCCAACAAGCCAGGCCTTCACCGCTGCAAGCGTCGCCTCTGGGGCTTCCTCATGGGGTAGGTGACCGATTCCTTCATAGATCACGATTTTCGAATTCGGCATCACGCGGTCGAGCCATTGCCCGGCTTCGACCGGGATCAGGCGGTCTTCGTCCCCCCACAGGATCAGAGTGGGTGCTTCGACCCCTGCGATTTCATCTTCGGTGAGCGGGTCATAGGGGACCGAAAACCGTCTAAGCGTGGCGCGGCGGTTGCCCGGATAACGCAGCAACTCCCAATACCGATCCACCGCTTCCTCGGTCACGACGGACTGGATCGAAACGCTCTCTTCAAGGCTCTGACGAATAAGCGAGCGCGGCGTGATCTGCTCCACCAGCAGGTTGACGCCCGGCGTTTGCGCGATGGCGAATCCGATATTGCCGCTGTCTTCGTCGTCCTTGGGCTTTTCCTCCTCGGGCAGCGGCGCGCCGCTTCCATCGACAAGGATCAGGCCAGCCACACGCTCGGGATAGCTTACGGCGAACGACAGTGCGTGTTTGCCGCCCATCGAATTTCCCGCGACGATGGCTTCTTCGATCTCGAGCGCATCGAGCACTTCGGCGATATCGGAGGTGAAGTTGGCGCGGCTGTAATCGTGCTTGGGATCCGGCCCCGTCAGCCCATGACCGATCTGATCGAATCGAATAACCCGGCGCGTTTGCGCGAGTGCTTCCACCCACGGCTGCCATGTGTGCAGGTCCGCGTTGGAACCATGGAGCAGAACAATCGGCAGATCAGAGGTGTCGCGCGGCCCTTCATCACGCAGGTGCACTTCCACATCGCTGGCGATCTCGACGAATTGCGAGGGCGGCGCGCCATATTTGGCGCGCATCTCGGCGGCGTCGGTGTCGGGCGTGCGGAAGACGAGGAACAGGACGACGAGCGCGGCAACCACCACGCCTAAAATCCGCACAAACCACTTCATGAGGCGGGATCCATCCCTTCAACCCATTGTCGGATAACCGCGATGCCTTCCTCGTCATTGGTCGATCGGCCCAGTTCGGGCATCGCGACGCCCGGTTCGGTCGAGCTCATCCGGTAGACAAGGATAGAGGCGTCGGGATCGCCGGGTAGGATCGAGACCTTGTGCCCGCCCGCGCCGCGCCCCGCCGCGACCGGAGGCTTACGAATGCCGATGGCGTGGCTATCCTGCTGCTCCCAGCGCAGATCCAGCCCGCTGTTGGACGCGCTGCCGCCGGGTTGGTGGCAATGCGCGCAGTTCACATCGAGATAGCCGCGCGCCAGCGCCTCTTGATCGGCGATCTGCGCGCGATCCCCCCAATGCGGAACCGTGTCGTAAACCGCCGGCAGCGCTTCAATCGTTCCGCCCTCGGCTTGCGCCTCAATCCAGTCGCGCGACAGGTTGCGCGACTTGGGCCCAATCGGCGTCACCACGTCGTTGACTTGATGGCAGTTCTTGCACTGGTTCTTGTTCGGAATTTGATAGCTGATCTGCTGCCCATCGGGCCGGGTCAGATCCATCCGCGCTCCCACCAGCGCCAGCTTCGCCTCGGTTTGATCCTCGTTCCACTTGTACGGCAGCGCTAGCCAGCCATCGGCGCGGTGCAGCAACAGTCGGGTTTCGATGTAGCGCTCATCCTCGCCCTCGCCGAACGCAAAGGTCTTGATGATCGCCGAGCCCACCGGAAGGTCGAGCAAGCCGCCCTCGCCGCTATCGGTCATCCGCTGGCCATCGGGCACAAAAATATAGCGCAGCTTTTCCGCCCCGTCGGAATAGAGCGCGGTGTTGAGCTCATACGGAATCACGCGCGCGCCGGGCTGGCGCGCCGCTGCGTCGAGGAAGAAGCCGTATTCGGACAGAGTGCGCGGATATTTGCTCACTGTGCCGTCAAGCTGTTCGACGCCCAACACCGCCTCGACATTAACGCGCGGCGACGTGGCCTTGGCCGGGAGAGACTTCACCCCGACCGAGACCGCGCACGCCGCCAGCGCGCCCAAAAGGATCCCATTCGCCAGCTTCACTGGAGGCGCGCCTCCATATCATCGGGAAGATTGACTGCGGCGAGGCGCTTCGACGGGAGCTCATCCGCCTGCGACCATGGCGCTGGCGACGCCTCGGTCAGCGGTTGGCCCACTTTGGTGAGACCCAGCGAAAGCACCGGCACTTCATCACCGACGGTCAGGCCTTGCTGCAAGCCATCGACGAGGATCGGAGGCAGGGTGCCGCCAACCGCCGCCGCCAGCATGTCCCCACCGGGGAAGTCGGGCGCGCCGCCACCGCTCGAATAGACATTGCCGTCAATCGACACATCCACCGCGCGCGGCTGGTAGCGATCGTCGTTATATTCCTGCGTGTAGGCGACAAGCATGACGTGGCTGGTGTCGTTGTTGAACAGCGCGTTCTCGCGCACCTGCACGTTGGTGTTGGCCATGATCATGATGCCCGTGCCCGCGGGCACGCTCGCCACGATATTGCCTTCGGGCGCGAAGTTATCGGTGTTGTTGTCGATAATCGCGTTGCGCGCGACGAGCACGCTGCCGCCGCCCACTTTGGGCAGGCCGGGCAAGTCGAACACCAGGATGCCGCCGGTGTTCTTGGTCGTTAGGTTTTCGGTGACTTCGGCGTAGTTCGAGTTTTCGATCTCGATCCCGGCCACGTTCTCCACCACGCGGTTGCGGCGCACGATGATGTTTTCGGATTGGCCGACATAGATCCCCGCGTCCGACGCCCCGCGCACAAAGCTTTCCTGCACAAGGATGTTGGTGCTTTCGACGGGATAGATGCCGTAAGCGCCGTTCGAGGCCTTGGGCCCAGCGGTCCATTCGATCCGCAGGCCGTGATAGATGATGTTGTCCGCGCCCTTGGACTTGATGCCATCGCCCTTGGCGTTCTCCACCGCGAAGTCGCGCAAGGTCACGTTATCCGACGTGACCAGCAGCCCTTCGCCCGCGCCTTGTTGGTTGGTGAAATCGAGGATGCTCTGCGTGTCGCCTTCCATGCCAGCGCCGCGAAGGGTGACGCCTTCGACATCGAGGCTGAGCCCTTCGGTGAGCTCATACCGACCCGCTTCCAGAACGATCGTGTCGCCCGGTTCAGCCAGGATCAGCGCTTCCTGCAAACGCTCCGCCGCGCCCTCTCCGGCGGCGATGGTGTGGTTGTCAGCCAAGACTGGCGCGGCGAAAAGCGTGGTCGACGCGAGCAGCGCGGCGGCAAAAGCGGTTCTAATCATGTGGTAATCCCTCCCAGAATTCGACGCGCATTCTGGCCTAGGATCGCCCGCAAATGCAAGGCCCCAAACGGGGGACGCTTTAGCCCCCGGTCGCCGCCGCCAAGCCTTCGTTGGACAGCTTGCGATTGGGCGCGAATGTGAGCGAGGCCCGAAACGCTTCGGCGGCTTCCCCGGCGCGGCCCAGTTTGAGCAATTCCTCACCCAACAATTCCCAGCTGGGCTTGGCGATCACCGGCGGGCCGAACACGACCGGCAGCGCGCTTTCCGCTTCGGCGGCGGCGCGCAGAGCGGCCAGCCCCGCTTCGGTGTCGCCCGACGCCAGAGTGAGGATCGCCTCGCCTTGGGCAATGCCGCGCTCGTTCCAAGCCTGAAGGCCGGTCTCATCGGGGTATTCGCCGGGTAAGGCCGCGAGAATGCCTTCGTGCACCCGCTTCATTTCGATCAGAGCCTCGCTCGCTGCGGCCGCATCTTCGCGCGCCTGAAGCAGCCGCGCGTTGGCCATGTGGAACTGCGCGCGTCGGAACTGATCGTCAGGCCAATCAAACCCTTGTGCCCACTCGCCACTGGTCACGCCGGAGTAGATTGCGATGCGCGCGAAGCTGGTCGCGGCGGAGCGCTGAGCGATTGATGTGCGCGGGCGCTTGCTTGATGCGAGTTCCTGACCCGCTTGGTTGCGGCACGCTTCGACCAAACCGCTTGTGTCCTTGCCCTGCTGTACGCGCGCGTAGACCAGCCATTCGTTGTAGTGGCCGCAATGGTAGGCGTAGCCGCGCACGGCTTCATCGGCGGCGACGGCAAGCACGTTGGCTTTCTCCGAGGCCTCCCACTCGCCCAGCGCGTTGTAGATATGGCTGATCATGTGCTGCGCGTGGCCCGCATCCGGCGCGACGCCCGCGTACCGCTCCGCCATGCGCCGCCCCAGCGTCGCGTGGATTGGATCGTCGTAGGAGTGGATCAGATAGTGCAGGATGCCGGGATGCTGCTCGTGCGTCATGAAGCCGGGTTCGAGCACGCCGGCCGCCTCCATGTAGAGCGCGATGTCGCGCCCGCCGTGTGAGGTTCCGAGCACCGCGAGGCCGGTAAACGCGCGAATGTCGATATCGTCGGGCTCTCTCGCCAGAAACGCACGCAGAACGCGCAAATACTCAAAATCGCGCTCTTCCTTCGTGCCTTCGGGCCCGTAGAGCGCCTCCACCGACATCAGCCACAACGCCTCTTTGCCGGTGCGCGCTTTGAGGAAACGTTCCTCGGGTGTGGGCGCCAATTTCGCGAGGACCGCCTGAGCCGCGTTGCGATCCTGATACTCCCACAGGGGATGATTATGCGTCATCGCCTCGCCCCAATAGGCCATCACCCAATCGGGGTCGGCCGCTTGCGCTTGGCGGAAAGCGGCGGCGGCGCGTCCATATTCAAAATTGTGGAGCAGAGCGAGGCCGCGAAGAAACTGATCGTGCGCTTCGCCTTCGACGCCCGTTTCGAAGACCATGTATTCGATGCCGACGTTTTCGCCCGCGGGATCGACGGCGGAAGCCGCTTCATGGCCGTCCATCGCCGAAAGAGGAGCAACCGCCAAACCCAAAAGCGCGGCGGTCAAAGCGAAACGGATCATCTTGGCAGCTCCCTGTTCTGGCGCACCATTGTGGCGGGCCGCCGGGAGAATGCAACCGGGGTCAGAGGCGCTGCATCATAAGGTCAAAGCCGCAGCCACCGGCGATCACGACCACCTCCTCCACGGCTTCCCGATCGTCGATCCGGCGCAGACGCGCCATCGCTTCACCCGTGGACAAAGGAACCGTGCTTTCACCGTCTTGAGCCTTGGCGCGTTCAAGCGCCCGCAACTGGCTGATCGAGAGCCGGTCCGCCAGACGCGGCGCCATGCAGGATGCCATCGGCGCGGGCACGCGGTTGTCGAGCAGCGCCTGCTCGATCCGCTGCGCGGTCACCCGCTCGAGCGCGCCGTTATCGCGAAAAACGAGAAAGCTGACACCTGCCCCAACAAGGAGCGCCAGAACGACAAGGAGAACGGTCCGAAGCACGCCGTCTGTGTGCCTCGAACCGGTCGGATCAGTCCAGAGCTTTCACAATCTCTTCGACCATCTTCTTCGCATCGGACAGCAGCATCACCGTCTGGTTCATATAGAACACGTCGTTGTCGACGCCGGCGTAGCCGACCCCGCCCATTGAACGCTTGATGAAGAAGACCTGCTTGGCCTTGTCCACGTCGAACACGGGCATACCGTAGATGGGCGACGCCTTGTCGGTCTTCGCCGCCGGGTTCACAACGTCGTTCGCCCCGATGATGAAAGCAACGTCGGTCTGCGCGAATTCGGAGTTGATGTCTTCGAGCTCGAACACCTCGTCGTAAGGCACGTTCGCTTCGGCCAACAGCACGTTCATGTGGCCCGGCATACGGCCCGCGACGGGGTGGATGGCGTATTTGACCTCGACACCCTTCTCTTTGAGCGCGTCCGCCATTTCGCGCAGAATGTGCTGCGCCTGCGCCACCGCCATGCCGTAACCCGGAATGATGATGACCTTTTCGGCCTGCTCCAACATAAACGCCGCGTCGTCGGCGCTGCCCTGTTTATACGGGCGCTGCTCGCGCGGTTCGCCGCCGCCAGCCGCGCCTTCATCCGCGCCAAAGCCGCCCGCGATCACGCTGATGAAGCTGCGGTTCATGGCCTTGCACATGATATAGCTGAGGATCGCGCCCGAGGAGCCGACCAGCGCGCCGGTGATGATCATCGCGGTGTTGCCGAGCGTGAAGCCCATCGCCGCCGCCGCCCAGCCCGAATAGCTGTTGAGCATCGAGACGACCACCGGCATATCCGCGCCGCCAATGGGAATGATCAGCAGAAAGCCGATGGCAAAGGCGAGCGCGGTGATCGCGATCACCTCCCAGCCCAGCCCGGCTCCGCCATTGGGCGAGACCGCGTAATAGCCGACAATGCCGATGATGGCCGCCAGCGTGCCAAGGTTGATGACATGGCGCGCGGGCAGCAGGATCGGCGATCCGCTCATCCGGCCCGAGAGTTTCATAAAGGCAATGACCGAACCCGAGAACGTGATCGCGCCGATCGCGATACCAAGACCCAGCTCGATGCGGCTGACCATCAGAATCTGGCCCGCCTCATCGACGATACCAAAGCTCGCCGGGTCGAGCCATGCCGCGAGGCCCACGACCACGGCGGCGAGACCCACCAGCGAGTGGAAGCCAGCGACAAGTTCGGGCATCGCGGTCATTGCGATTTTGCGCGCAATGGTAACCCCGATGATGCCGCCGATGAATATCGCTACGCCGATCTCGGGGATGGTGGCGAGGCTGTGCGTGACTAGGGTCGTCGCCACGGCGATGACCATGCCGACCATGCCATAGCGGTTGCCCGCGCGCGATGTCGCGGGGCTTGAAAGCCCGCGCAGAGCAAGAATGAAGAACACGCCCGACACGAGATAAGCGAGCATCGCCCAAGCCGGAACGGTGCCTTCGCCCGCGGCGTGCGCCGGAGTGGTGAACAGAGCGGCGATCGCCGCAGTGGCGAGAACGGAAGAGAAGCGGCTCACGATCACTTCTCCTTCTTTTTGTACATGGCGAGCATGCGCTCTGTCACAGCGAAGCCGCCAAAGATGTTCACGCTGGCGAGGACCACGCCGAACAGGCCGAGATACTTGGCCGCCGGGCTGCCTGCTTCCGCCGCCGCGATCAGCGCGCCGACAATAATGACCGAGGAAATCGCGTTGGTCACCGCCATCAGCGGCGTGTGCAGCGCCGGGGTTACTGACCAG
>JBCDAE010000040.1:0-14737 GCA_039186235.1 Pseudomonadota bacterium
GGTGCCTTTCATGAACAGGACGACGTCGTTTTCGCTGAAGATCGACTGGATGCGGGTATTGGTATCTTCAGCCATAATTCAAAGAGGCCTTTGGAGTTGTGGTATCTGTTGCAGCTTACGTGGGAACCACCGTGGTGACTTGCAAGGCGTGCAGTTCACCGCCCATCTTTTCGCCAAACGCGGCGTAGA
Organism: Pseudomonadota bacterium; assembly: GCA_039186235.1. Lineage (GTDB taxonomy): Bacteria > Pseudomonadota > Alphaproteobacteria > Sphingomonadales > Sphingomonadaceae > Erythrobacter. The sequence continues at coordinate 190 of JBCDAE010000040.1, forward strand.
CCATTTTGTGCTGCGCGACGCGTGTCTTGCCCGCGAATTGAGGCGCGGTGACGCGAGCGGCCCAATGGTTATCGTCGCCCGCCAGATCGGTGAGCTCGACCACCGCGCCGGGCAGTTCGGCTTCGATCGCGGAGATAATGTCTTCACCCTTCATCGGCATGGCGGCGTCTCCTAAAGGCTTGGATCAGAGTTCGCTCATGATCTGGCGCTTGGCTTCCACCGCCATCTCGTCAAGCTTTGCGCGGATATCCGCTTCGCTCACATCGGTTTCGGCTGCGGTGAGATCGCCCAGCAGTTTGCGGATCACGTCTTCATCGCCCGCCTCTTCAAAATCGGCCTGAACGACCGATTTCTTGTAGGCGTCGGTTTCTTCATCGGTGAGGTTCATAAGCCCGGCGGCCCATTCCCCCAGCAAACGGTTGCGACGCGCCGCCACGCGGAACGCGGCTTCTTCGTCCATCGCAAACTTGGCTTCTTCCGCGCGCTCGCGGTCGTTAAAGTCGGTCATTGATCCCTCCGAATGTGTTCCATCTTTGAATAGGGGCGAGCGTTAGCAGCGGCAAGATGATCCGCGCCAAACTCGGCCATCCGTCGCGATTTAGTCCATTGTGACGACGAGTTTGCCGACCGCCTCGCGGTTTTCCAGCTTGGCAATGGCGTCGCCGGCGCGTTCGAGCGGGAAGGTTTCGGAGACCAGCGGGTCGATCTTGCCGTCCTGCATCAGTTGGAAGAGCTCTTGCACCTGCGCGACGAATTTGGCGGGCTCGCGCGCGGTGAACGCGCCCCAGAACACACCGCAAATGTCGCAGGATTTAAGCAGCGTCAGGTTGAGCGGCATTTTCGCGATCCCCGCCGGGAAGCCGACCACGAGGAAGCGGCCTTCCCACGCGATCGAACGCAAGGCGGGTTCAGAATACTGCCCGCCCACAATGTCGTAGACGATGTTCGCCCCGTTCGGACCGCAGGCCGCTTTGAACGCGTTGGCGAGCTCTTTGGAAGCCGCCTTGTCCATCTCATCGCGCGGATAGATGACGACTTCGTCCGCGCCCGCTTTGGTCGCGACCTCGCCCTTGGCCTCGCTCGAAACCGCGGCGACGACGCGGGCGCCATAGGCTTTGGCGAGTTCGATAGCGGAGAGGCCTACGCCGCCGGCCGCGCCAAGGATCAGGACCACGTCGCCTTCCTTGATGTGCCCGCGGTCTTTCAGGCCGTGGATGGTGGTGCCGTAGGTCATCAGCAGCGAAGCGGCTTTCTCAAACGGCACGCCGTCGGGCACCGGGAACATGCGGTTCGCAGGAACAATCGCCTTTTCGCGCAAGCCCCCATTGCCCATGCCGGCCATCACGCGGTCGCCCACTTTGTAGTTGTCGACGCCTTCGCCAACCGCTTCGACGATACCCGCGAGCTCGCCGCCAGGCGAATAGGGGCGCTCGGGCTTGAACTGGTAGAGATCGCGGATCATCAGCGTGTCCGGGTAATTGATCGCGCACGCTTTGACCGCGACAAGCACTTCGCCTTTGCCGGGGGTAGGCACGTCGATTTCGTCGAGGGTGAGGGTTTCGGGGCCGCCCACTTCGTGCGTGCGAATAGCTTTCATGTCGTGTGTCTCTCCCAGTAAAGTCGATTAAGCGTTGGTGCCGACCGCCACCCAGTTTTGTGAGGCTTTGCGGCGGTCCTCAAATGTGCCGATAGCGGCGTCGCGTTCGAGCGTCAGCGCCACTTCGTCGAGCCCATGCAGCAGGCAGTGTTTGCGGAACGGGTCAATGTCAAAGGCGAAGCGATCTTGATATTCGGTCGTGACTGTTTGCGTTTCCAGATCCACCGTGATGGGCGAACCTTCCTGCGCCACCACCATCAGCCGGTCGATCGCCTCTTGCGGCAAGACCACCGGCAGGATCCCGTTCTTGACCGCGTTGCCCGAAAAAATGTCGGAATAGCTGGGCGCGATCACCGCGCGGATGCCCATGTCGAGTATCGCCCAGGCGGCGTGTTCCCGGCTGGAGCCGCATCCGAAATTGTCGCCCGCAATCAGGATGGGTGAGCCCGCATAGGCGGGATCGTCGAAGACATTGCCTTCGAGCTCGCGCACCGTTTCGAACGCGCCTTCGCCAAGCCCGTCGCGCGTGATCGTTTTCAGCCACTTGGCCGGGATGATGACGTCGGTGTCAACGTTCTTTTGTCCAAAGGGGATGGCTTGCCCCTCGATACGCGCGAGCTTTTCCATGGTGGCGGATTAACGTCCTCAGTCGGTTTCGGGCGGTTCGCCCGAAGGCGGGGCTTTGGCCTGATCGGCGCCTATCGCGCTGTCCTCGGGCTTTTTGCGAAAGCGCTTGCCCGCGTAGAGCAGGGCCGCGGCAATGGCGGCTGATCCAATGGCGGCGGCGCCGATGGCGACTTTGTTGTTTTTCTCTTTTGTCATCACCACTCCTCTCTAGGAGTTCCTTGCGCTCGCTGGCGCGCGGTTTCAAGCCCGATCAGCTCAGCTCGCGCACATCGGTGAGGCGCCCCGTCACGGCGGCGGCGGCGGCCATGGCAGGCGAGACTAGGTGTGTTCGCGCGCCGGGCCCCTGGCGGCCGACGAAATTGCGGTTCGATGTCGAGGCGCAGCGTTCGCCGGCGGGCACTTTATCGGGGTTCATGCCCAGACACGCCGAACAGCCCGGCTCGCGCCACTCAAAGCCCGCCTCGGTGAAAATCCGGTCGAGCCCTTCCTCTTCGGCCATGGCTTTGACGAGGCCCGATCCGGGCACAACGATGGCCCAGCGCACATTGTCCGCTTTCTTGCGGCCTTTGAGCACTTCGGCGGCGCTGCGCAGGTCTTCGATCCGGCTGTTGGTACAGCTGCCGATAAAGATGTTCTCGACCGGAACCTGCGTCATCCGCGTGCCGGGGGTGAGCCCCATGTAGTCGAGGCTTTTGGCGGCCGCCGCGCGCTTGCTTTCGTCGGCGTAACTATCGGGCGAAGGCACTTGGCCGGTGATCGGCACCACGTCTTCAGGGCTGGTGCCCCAGGTGACGGTCGGCGCGACGTCAGCGGCGTTGATGGTGACCGACTTCGCGAACTCGGCGCCTTCGTCGGAGTGCAGCGTGCGCCAATAGGCGACCGCTGCGTCCCAATCCGCGCCCTTGGGCGACATCGGGCGGTTCTTGAGATAGCGAAACACCGTGTCGTCCGGGGCGATCAGCCCGGCGCGCGCGCCCGCTTCGATGCTCATATTGCAGACGGTCAGGCGTTCTTCGACGCTCATCGCCTCGAACACCGGTCCGCGATATTCGATCACATAACCGCTGCCGCCCGCCGCGCCGATCACACCGATGATGTGGAGAATGAGGTCCTTGGCCGACACGCCGGGTGGCAAAGCGCCCTCGACGCGCACTTCCATCGGCTTGGATTGCTGCAGCAGCAGCGTTTGCGTCGCGAGCACGTGCTCGACCTCGCTGGTTCCGATACCAAAAGCGAGCGCGCCAAGCCCGCCATGGCTGGCCGTGTGCGAATCCCCGCAGACAATGGTGGTGCCGGGCAGGGAGAAGCCTTGTTCCGGGCCGACCACGTGGACGATGCCCTGTTCCGCGTCCGCATCGCCGATGTAGCGGATGCCGAAATCGGGCGCGTTCTTTTCCAGCGCGGCGAGCTGGGCGGCGCTTTGCGGATCGGCGATGGGGATCTTGCCGCCACTCGCATCCCGGCGCGCGGTGGTCGGCAGATTGTGATCGGGCACAGCCAAAGTAAGCTCCGGGCGTCGGACCGGGCGACCCGCCATGCGCAGCGCCTCGAAGGCCTGCGGGCTGGTGACCTCGTGCACAAGGTGGCGATCAATATAGATCAGCGCGGTGCCGTCCTCGCGGGTTTCCACCACGTGGGCGTCCCAGATTTTCTCGTAAAGCGTGCGGGGTTTGCTGGCCATTTTTTCGTCTTTTTTCCTGCTCGGGCGGCGGATTAGCGGGGATCGCGAGGGCCTGACAAGGCCGTTCCTGTTTTCGAGGCAATTCGTCATGGAATCTTAGGATTGGATCGGCTAACTGACATTCATGTCAGCAACACCGGCCTCCGCTCCGTTCCGATTCCCCATCAAAGTCGTGCCCGATGATATCGACTTCATGGGGCATGTGAACAACGCGCGATACCTCAATTGGGTTCAAGACGCGGTGCTGGCGCACTGGAATGGGTTGGCCCCGGCGGACGAAGTGGCGAGCAAAGCGTGGGTCGCGCTCAAGCACGAGATCACCTATCGCAAGCCCGCCTTTCTGGAAGACGACGTGTTCGCCAGCACAGTGCTGGAGCGGTATAACGGCGCGCGCGCCTTTTACCGCACCGTCATCCAGCGCGGCGAAGAAGTGCTGGCCGAAGTCCAATCCAGCTGGTGCTGCCTCGACGCCGAAACCCTGCGACCCGCGCGCATCGGCGATCACCTGCGCGAAGTGTTCTTTCCCGAAAAGGGGTGAGGCGAGGGCGGGGTGGCTCTGATCTGCTGGGCGTTGCCTTTCCAGTTTCTAACCAGTTGGGGAACATGTCGTTTACGACGAGAATGTCGCAACTATGGCCATCCCGATAGAACAAGTTGCATCTCACTGGATTGTCCTCACGAGAGCAAAAGGCCGTGCCTCCGATGAGGAACATGAGCGTGGCTCCGTTCTCTACGATTTAGCTCGCGCCGAGCCGGAACGCGCATGGGAGATAATCATCCAAGTCGTCAGTCGTTACGAAGAGGCTGATTTGTTTTCCGAGGGAGAAACGGACGCCAAACACATTGTGTGCAATACGGCAGCAGGACCCCTGGAAGACCTGCTCGCGAAGCACGGTCATGTATTTATTGAGCGTGTTGAAGCAATTGCTCGACAGGATAGACGCTTTTTCTGGGCGTTAGGTTGTGTGTGGCAAAATTCGATGACGGATGAAATCTGGAGCCGCGTACAGCGCGCTGCGGGTGCCATTTCTAGGTAGCAGATATTTCCGCTCTCCAACCAGCACTCGCCGCCCCGCGCATCAAAACACTATACGCACCCAAACCGCGCGCCTAAGCGTACTACCTTGTATGACCGTGCAATATCCCCTCCCTAGCCAGCCGATACAGCGGGTTATCGGCCTGACGCTGGCGGCGCTGGTCGCGGGGAGTTGGCTGGGCATTCATTTCTACGGGATGTTCGTGTTCGAACTGACATGGGCGAGCCTGCCGGTCGCGCTGTGTCTGGCCGCCGCGCAGATTTGGCTCAGCGTCGGCGTCTTCATCATCTGCCACGACGCGATGCACGGTACGCTTGCGCCCGGATGGCCGCGGGTTAACGCTTGGGTCGGCGCGCCGCTTCTGATGCTCTACGCGGGCTTTAAATGGAAGCGGATGCGCGACGCGCATTTTGTCCATCACAAGCTGTCGGGTCACAAGGGCGATCCCGACTTTGACGAAGAGCACCCCAGCCATTTCCTCCAATGGTATTGGACCTTCTTCAAACGCTATTTCGGCTGGTTCTCGCTGATCTTCGTGCACACGGTGGTGGGGATTTATCTCTTCGTCTTCGAAATCCCCTTCATGCAGATCTTCGTGCTGTACGGCGCGCCCGCGCTGCTGTCCTCGCTGCAGCTGTTCTATTTCGGCACCTTCCGCCCACACCATCAAGACGCGAACCAGCCTTTCGCCGATAAGCACAACGCGCGAACCAACGATTTCCATCCGCTGGTCAGCCTCGCCACCTGTTTCCATTTCGGCTATCATCTGGAGCATCACCGCGCCCCGCAGGTGCCTTGGTGGGCGCTGCCGGGAGCCAAAAAAGCGGGTGTGGGCGCCGTCCATCCTTCGTCGGACTTGGCGGGCGCTCAGACGGGGCCTAAGGAAGCCGCGCTATGACGTTGACTTGGTTTGAAGTCTTTCTGACCGTGATGTCGTCCCTTATCGGGATGGAGCTGTTCGCCTGGTGGGCGCACAAATACATCATGCACGGATGGGGCTGGGGCTGGCACCGCGACCACCACGAACCGCACGACAACATGTTTGAGCGCAACGATCTGTTCGCGGTCGTCTTCGGCACGATCAACGCGGCGATGTACATCTACGGATCGCTCTATTGGGATTGGCTGTGGTGGTTCGCCGTGGGCATTTCGCTCTACGGCGTGATCTACACGCTGATCCACGACGGGCTGGTCCACCAACGCTATTTCAAATGGGTGCCCAAGAAGGGCTACGCGAAGCGGCTGGTGCAGGCGCACAAGCTCCACCACGCGACGATCGGCAAGGAAGGTGGCGTCAGTTTCGGTTTCGTCTTCGCGCGCGATCCGCAGGTCTTGAAGAAAGAGCTCAAAGAGCAGCGTGAGGCGGGCCTCGCCGTGGTGCGCGACAGCGTGGGGGCGTAAGCCTTACATCGGCTTTCATTCGGGCCGGGTCGCGATCCAGCCGCCGATCACCACCAGCACGCCGACCGAAATCCACACCCACGGAAAGCCGATGGTCACCCACGTGAAGGCGATCCCGGCCAGTAGCGTGGCAATCGCTCCGAGCTTGGCTTTGCGCGATATGGCCCTGCGTTCGCGCCACTCCATGATTTGAGGGCCCCATGTGGGGTGGTCGAGGATGCGCTGCTCCCATGCGGGATTGCTGCGCGCAAAGCAGAACACGGCGAGCAGCAGGAAGGGGACTGTCGGCAGGAGTGGTAAGACCGCGCCCACCGCGCCAAGCCCCACAAAGAACACTCCAGCGGCGAGATAGAGCCGCCGCATCGCCGCCTCAGGCCGCCGCAGCGAGCCGCGCGGCGTGTTCTTTCACCAGAGCGATCATGTTGGGCACGCCTTGCGTGCGGTTGCTGGAAAGCTGGTTTTTGAGATCGAACGGTTCGAGCGCGGCTGTCACATCCATCGCGGCGACCTCGCTGGCGGGCTTGTCTTGAACGGCGGAGATGACCAGCGCGACGATACCCTTGGTGATCGCGGCGTTGCTGTCGGCGAGAAAGTGGAGGGTATCGGTTGCTTCAGTCGGGTAGACCCAAACCGCCGCCGAACATCCGCGCACGAGGGTAGCGTCGGTTTTCAGCGCGTCGGGCATATCTTCTAGCTCGCGGCCAAGCTCGATCAGCAGCGAATAGCGTTCGTCGCCTTCGAGGAATTCGTATTCTTCAAGAATGTCAGAGAGAGATCGCATGAGGCGCATTTAGGGGGCGCCAACGCGTTAGGGAAGGGGCGAGAGGCGCTGAACTACAACTCCACGCCGCTGGCGATCGCTTCGAGCTTCTTGATGCGCTCTTTCATGTCGGCCAATTCGATCCGCGCCGCGCCCACGCTCATTTGCGCGTTCGGCTCGGTCTCTTCAGCCTGCGCGGCGAGGTTCTCGAGTTCGCGGTTCTTGAGAGCCAGCCAATCCTGCCACGCGCGCAGGAGCGCGAAGACCACCATTGTGATCCCGACAAGGCAGGTGAGCGCGATGACCAAGACCGGGTCCATGGCATTGGACGCGGTCTGCGTCAGAGTGCTTTCCAAGACGGGGGTGGATGAGTTGGCGTCCATCATGGGGTCGGGTCCTCGTATTAGTCGCTTAAGCGTCTGTCGAACTTGGGGTCGATTTCGGGGCGGATTGATCGGTGGAAAGGGGCGCCGTGTCCGGGCCACGCAGGGCTTCGATCTCGGAAGCGATCCGTGCGCGCTCGCGGGCGTCCGATGAATTGGCGTCGGTCGCAATCTTCTCAAGAATAGCGATCCGCTCCTTAAGCTCGGCGATCTCGGCGTCTTGCGCGGAGGTGTCGACCTTGGGCTGAGGCGGGAAGACGGGGTTGCCGTCCTCATCGCGGGTCACGCCCAGCTCGCGATCGTGGCGTCGTGACCAGATCGTGACGAGCGCCCAAAGCGCAACAACGATAACACCTGCCGTTGCCCAACTCACTGCGCGTCCTCCTTTTGCTCGATGCGAAGCTGTTCGATTTCCTGCGCCAGTTCCGCGCCGCGCCGCGCCTCAGGGTCGGTGGCGATCCGCTCCAGAACCCGCAGGCGATCTTCGATGGCTTGCGTCCGCTCCTCTATTTCCGCGACCTTCGCGCTCTTCTCGGGCAAGGCGGGCGCGTTGACCGAGCGCTTGTAGTCGAGCGCCTTCTTCACGATGCCGTTGACGCTCACGCCGATCACCGCAGTCACCACGATGATGAAGCAAAAGATCAGGAGCAGATCAGGATCCATCAGGCGTTCCCTTCATCCTTGCGGTGTTCCAGAGCCTTATCGCGCAGCGCGTCGATCTCGCTGGTGAGGTGGTAGCCGCCGTCGGTGACAATGCGCTCGACATTGGCGAGCCGATCCTTCACCGAGCCCAGCTCCGCGCGCAGTTCGGCGTTCTCTTGCGTAAGCAAAGCGACACGTTGCTTGGCCTCGTGATCGGTGGCGGGCTTTAGCGATTGGCCCCACGCGCCTTCGAGCGGGTAGCCGTGCTTGACGCGGATCCAGGTGGTGAACACCCAGCCCGCAACCGCGCCGAGGCCAATCACGGTCAGCAGTTCGGTGGTGATAAGCTCCTGCAGCATCATGCTTTCTCCTTGCTGCCGAAGTCGAGAGGGAGACCGCTTTCGTTTTGTTGGGGGGCTGGCGTTTCACGCAGCGCTTCGATTTCTTCCGAAAGAGAATAGCCACGATCCGTCACGATCTTTTCGAGCACGATCATGCGATCCTGCATCGCGTCAAGCTTGCCGTGCAGTTCACGGTTTTCCGCTTCGAGACGACGGTTTTCGGCGCTATCCGATCTCTCGGTTTTGCCGCCCCATTCATCTTCGAGCGAGTAGCCGTGCTTGGCGCGGATCCAGTTGTTCACCAGCCAACCCACCGTGGAAATCGCGATGATGAGCAAGACAAAGATCTTCATGTCGCCGTCCATCACGCTTTCTCCTTGCTGCCGAAATCGAGCGGGATGCCCGCGTTGGCGGCGTCGGTTTCGCGGGTGTCGCGCAGCGCTTCGATTTGCGTTGCGACGTCGTATCCGCTGTCGGTGACGATGCGTTCGAGCACCGCGACGCGATCCTCAAGGCGCTGAACCTGGCTGGCGTATTGCGCCGCTTTTTCCGCGGTGTGTTCCGCCGTTTTCTCCGATTGAAGCTCCGCCATAATTTGCTGGTGCTTGGCCCAGATGGCGACGATTGGGATCATCACACCAATGATGGGGATCATAAGTGCGAGTTGTCCGGGTTCCATGTTGTAAGCCCCTGTAAGGAAAGTGGTTTAACGAAGCCGTTCGATCTCGGCGGTGAGGCGCGGATTGCTGCTGACATAATGCGCTTCGACCGAGGCGAGGCGACGATCAATGTCGCGGAAGTTGGCGCGGATTTCGCGCGCGGTCCGCTGCGGGCTTTGCCGCACGCGCTGCCAATACTTCTGCTCGCCTTCGTCGCGATAGAGGTGCGGCGGTTTCTTGCTCAGAACGAAGCCTGCGATGAAGTAAGCCAGCAAGGCCGAACCTTGAGTTGCAAAGAACAAGAAGACCGTAGCCAGACGAACCCAAAACGCGTCGACACCCGTGTAATCAGCGATCCCAGAACAAACGCCCATGAGTTTGCCATTTTCCTTATCACGGTAAAGTTTGGTGCGGGGGGAATTCACGACGGGGTTCCTTTCTTTTCTTGCATCATCATTTCCAGCTCGCGCAGCTGTTGGTTGTCGCTGGCTTGGTCGGCTTGGAGGCGCTTGAGGGGGGTGAAGCTGGGATCGTCGGATGCGACCAGGCGCTCGACGGTGTCCATGCGTTCATCCAGTCGCTTGGCGAGGTTGTAGAGCTCTTCAAGCAGAACCTCGTCATCCGACGTGATCGTCGTGGCGGTCTTCCACTTGGTCACATAGTGGAGGATCAGCCAAGGCAAACCGATAAAAAACAGCGGTATAAATAGAAGTTCGGCTTCCACCTTTTATTCCCCTTTCTCAGCGCTCTTTCCCAGCGCCTTTTTCATTTCAGCAAGCTCATCATCGATGGCGTCGGAGCCTTCGAGAGCGGCGATTTCTTCGGACAGCGTCGGGCCGCCTTTCGCGATGTCGAGCGCTTCGGCTCGACCTTCGGCGTAGTCGACACGGCGTTCGAGCTGGTCGAACTTGGCAAGCGCTTCGTCGGTGCGCTCGTTGCTCATCAGCGTGCGCAGTTTCACCCGGTTTTCTGCGCTTTCGAGGCGCGCCGCGATCTGTGACTGGCGGCTGCGTGCCTCACGTAGGCGATGCTGCAGTTTGGCGATATCTTCTTCGTACGCGCGCAGGGCGTCGTCCAGCACGGCGATTTCCGCCTTGAGCTGATCGCCCATGTTCACCGCTTTCTTCTTCTCGACCAAGGCGGCGCGGGCCAGATCTTCGCGATCCTTGCTCAGCGCCAGTTCCGCTTTCTCGCCCCAATCGGTCTGAAGCTTGTCGAGCTTAACCACATGGCGATGCATTTCCTTTTGATCGGCGATCGTGCGGGCCGCGCTCGCGCGCACCTCAACCAACGTCTCCTCCATCTCGAGGATGATCATGCGGATCATCTTGGACGGATCATCCGCCTTATCGAGCATGTCGGTGAAGTTGGCTGCGATGATATCGCGAGTGCGGCTGAAAATGCCCATGAAGGCTACTCCATCTAAAAACGGGTTGCTGGCGCGCGAGTCGGTTTCTTCATTCGAAGATCGTGCGCGACTTTGCGTCGGAGTGGGGCTGCGACGCAAGGCCTCGATTTCGCTGTCGAGGCGCGAGAGTTTGCTGACACGAACCGGAGTCAGATTCTCGCTTGAAGAGGGGCGGGCCGGAGCGGCGGTTTCGGGGCGACCGCCTTTTTCGGGGACTGAACGCTCCGGCCCTAAGGGACTTTTGGAAGTGGGATGATTGTTGGGATCGACCACGAGGGCGCTCACGCCATCTCGACCGAAGCGATCAGATCAGCGGCGCCCGCAAAGCTATCGGGGGCGGCCTGAAACTGAGTGGTCAGCGCCACCATTGCAACGGTGGCGATGATGCTGGCCGTCGCGGCCTGTCCAACTTTGCTGCTCCAGAAGACGCGATCAAACATGGTGTGGTTTCCTTTGGTTCGTGGGGCGTTCGCTGTCCGCTTGGCGCCCCGTGTTTGTGTGTTGCCCACAACAATGCAATCAGCGTGCCAAACTGGGAAAACGATGGAAATCCGAGTGATTTATCGCAACTGTCGATAGGTGTAGTGGTTTTTATTGCCAAGCCTTGGGAAAATTTCCTATATCTTGGTCATGGAGCGCGAAAACCAGTTTATCGGCCAGTCCACGGCCTTCCTTGACGCGGTGGAGCGGACCAGCCGCGCCGCGCCTATGGACCGCCCCGTTCTCGTCATTGGCGAGCGCGGCACGGGTAAGGAATTGATCGCGGAACGCTTGCACCGCCTTTCCACCCGCTGGGACGAACCGCTCGTCACCATGAACTGCGCCGCGCTGCCCGAAACCTTGATCGAAGCCGAGCTGTTTGGGCACGAAGCGGGCGCTTTCACAGGCGCTACCAAAGCGCGCGCGGGAAGGTTTGAAGAAGCCGACAAAGGCACGCTGTTTCTCGACGAACTGGGCACGCTATCGATGGGCGCACAAGAGCGCCTGCTGCGCGCGGTGGAGTATGGCGAGGTCACGCGCATCGGATCGTCGCGTCCGATCCGGGTGGACGTGCGTATTGTCGCGGCGACCAACGACGATTTGCCCAGTCTCGCCAAAAGCGGCGAATTCCGCGCGGATTTGCTCGACCGGCTAAGCTTCGAGGTTATCACGCTCCCGCCGCTGCGCGTGCGCGAGGGCGATGTTGCGGTTCTGGCGGAGTATTTCGGGCGGCGCATGGCGGCCGAGCTTGACTGGCACGCCTGGCCCGGCTTTGCGCAGCACGTTTCCGAAGAATTCGAGAATTACGCCTGGCCCGGCAATGTGCGCGAGCTGCGCAACGTCGTCGAGCGCGCGGTCTATCGCTGGGATGATCCCGAAAGCGCGATTGCCCATGTGCAATTCGATCCGTTCGAAAGTCCGTGGAAGCCAAGCGCCCCCGCCACGCGCAAACCGCCGCCGACCGGCGCGACCGCCCCGGCTGTGCCCGCGGGAGATGAAACGGCGTCCGCCTCCTCGAACTTCGAAGCGGTCGACGATTTGCGCGCCGCCGTGGACAGCCACGAACGCGCCATCGTCCAGCACGCGCTGGGCAAGCACCGCTGGAACCAACGCCAGACGGCGAAGGCCTTGGGTCTGAGCTACGATCAACTGCGCCACGCCATCAAGAAACACGGCCTGATGGAAGAACAGGAAGGCTAGGGCCGGGTTTTCCGTCCAAGAGTTGACTTTCGTCATCATTTCCATAATTCTAGAAATATGGAAATGATTCGAACCCATACACTCGCTAGCGCCGCCGACGCGCTCGGCGCCTTGGCGCAAACTCACCGGCTGAGCGTCTTTCGCGAACTGGTGCAGGCCGGGCAAGGCGGCATGGCGGCTGGGCTGATTGCCGAAAGGTTGGGCATCCCGCGCTCGTCGCTTTCCTTCCACCTGTCTGCGCTCAAGCAAAACGGTCTCATCGCCGAGCGGCGCGAGGGGCGTTCGATCATCTACTCCGCCGACTTTACCGCTATGCGCTCGCTCATCGCCTTCCTGCTGCACAATTGCTGCGCGGGCGATGCCTTGGCGCAGCCCCTTATCGAGGAACTCACTCAAGGAGCCCCTTCATGAAGCGTTTTCACGTCAATCTGCGCGTCAGCGATCTGGAACAGTCCACCCGCTTCTACAGCGAGTTGTTCGGCGCCGAACCCAGCGTGACTGAGCCCGATTACCGCAAGTGGATGCTCGATGATCCGCGCATCAACTTCTCGATTGAACCCGAGGCGGCGTGCGCCAGCTCTGGATCAAGCGGCACGGGCGTGATGCATCTGGGCGTCCAGGTCAGCGATGAAAACGAACTTGAAGACATGCGCGCGCGTATCGGGAAAGCCGCCGCGCCAGCTTTTCACGAAGGCGAGACGCAGTGCTGTTACGCCCATTCATTCAAGAGCTGGACGCGTGATCCCGATGGCGTGGTGTGGGAGACTTTTTTCACCGATGGTCAGCGGCGCGATTACGGATCGGTCCCCGAACTTGCCGAAACCATGCAAGAGAGCTGATGGACAAAGCGCGGTCGTGGGTGACGAGCGAGGCGAAAGAGTAAGCCACCGACCGAGCTGCGTCCCCGAAAAGATCGGGATCTGCCTCGACATCGTCTCTTGCCAAACCGGGCGTGGACGCCTAACTGCACGTCATCCCAACATTGTTGAGACAAAGTCGGGCTGGCGCCGAGAGGGGCCGGCACACAACCGCTTTTCCTGACGCGTTGGGGTCACACACGTGCTGTACGCGAAGGACTGAATGACCGATCTGACCCGCCTGATGGACCTAGTCGAACCCGAAGCCAAAGCGCTCGGGTTTGAGCTGGTGCGCGTGCAGATGATGCAGTCCGAAGCGGGCGAGGGCGGGCAGGCGCTGCAGATCATGGCCGAAGACCCGGCGACGGGTCAGTTGATCATCGAGCAATGCGCCGAACTTTCGCGCCGGGTGTCCGATTTGATCGACGAGCGCGAAGAGGCGGGCGAACAGCTGGTCGAAGGCGCGTATCACCTCGAAGTCTCCTCGCCCGGCATTGATCGCCCTTTGACCCGCGATAAAGACTTCGCGAACTGGGCGGGCCACGAAGCGCGCATCGTGATGCAAAAGGGCTGGACCGGCGAAGACAAGGCGCAGCGCGTTTTCAAAGGCGAACTCAAAGGCCTCGAAAACGGCGTGGTCAGCGTCGATGAAGCCAAAATGGGCGTGGTGGTTGATCTGCCGCGCGACAAAATTCACGCGGCCAAGCTGGTCCTGACCGACAAGCTGATCGCCGCAACCAAACCGCTGGATACCACCGGCGCAGACGATATCGTAGAAGACACTTTAGAAGAGAAGGCAGACGACTGATGGCCAGCGCCATTTCCGCCAACAAGGCAGAGCTCCTCGCAATTGCAAACTCGGTCGCTTCGGAAAAGATGATCGACAAAGCGATCGTCATCGAAGCGATGGAAGAAGCGATCCAGAAATCGGCCCGCAACCGCTACGGCGCCGAAAACGACATTCGCGCCAAGCTGGACCCGCAAACCGGCGACCTGACGCTGTGGCGCGTGGTCGAAGTGGTTGAAGAGGTCGAAGACTACTTCAAGCAGGTTGATCTGAAGCAGGCGCAGAAGCTGCAGGACGGCGCGGCGCTGGGCGACTTCATCGTCGATCCGCTGCCTCCGGTCGATCTTGGCCGCATCGACGCGCAGAGCGCCAAGCAGGTGATCATCCAGAAGGTCCGCGACGCCGAGCGTGAGCGTCAGTTCGAAGAGTTCAAGGATCGTGCGGGCGAAATCATCACCGGCGTCATCAAGTCGGTCGAGTTCGGTCACGTTATCGTGAACCTTGGCCGCGCCGAAGGCGTCATTCGCCGCGATCAGCAGATCCCGCGCGAAGCCGCGCGTGTGGGTGAGCGTGTCCGCGCGCTGATCACCAAGGTTGAGCGAAACAATCGCGGCCAGCAGATCTTCCTGAGCCGCGCTGCACCTGACTTCATGCGCAAGCTGTTTGCGCAGGAAGTGCCGGAGATTTA
>JBCDAE010000041.1:0-14001 GCA_039186235.1 Pseudomonadota bacterium
GAAGGAAATGGCCTGATGATATCTGTGAGTCCCCGCGAAGGCGGGGACCTCGTGCTAAATTGAGGGATATCCCCGCCTGCACGGGGACTCACGTGAGCGAATGAAGGGAGGCTTCGTCTACATCCTGACCAACAAGAAGGACGGCGTTTTGTACATCGGGGTAACTTCAGATCTGGCCACCCGCATCGCGCAGCATAGGAGCAGCGCAATCTCCAGCTTCACCCGAAAGTACAATTGCCACCGACTTGTCTGGTTTGAATGGTTCGAAGACCTGAACGACGCGCAGCGCGCTGAGAAACGTATGAAGAAGTGGAACCGGGAATGGAAAGTGAAACGGATCGAAACGCGCAATCCGGCGTGGGACGATCTTTCGATGGCCATTCCACACGCTAATTGAGGGAGGTCCCCGCCTGCGCGGGGACTCGCGAATATTATGAACGAGCAGTCTAAGAACTTCATTCCCGACCTCACCGATCAGGAAGGCCCACAGCCCGGACCTTCGTGGGGGAACGCGAAGTGGCTAGACACGGTTAGCGAATCTGGTTCTGGGCGAGACGCAGACCTCGCCTCGGCGATGGACCCGACGCAGATGACGCTCGAACAGCTCAAGGATAAGATCGACAAGAGCGCCAAGGCGGCGGGCAAGCCGCTCGATAAAGACGCGCTGCAACACGCCGCCGATATCTCGAACAAGGCGATGACGCTGGTGCGGCTCTATCGTGTGCGCGGGCACATGGCCGCCGATCTGGATCCGCTGGGCCTGTCCACCAAGTTGGGCGATATCGAAGACCTGACGCTCGAATATCATGGCCTCGCCGGCCAGGAAGACGAAGACGTCTATGTCAGCGACGTGTTGGGCCTCGAATGGACCACAATCGGCAAGCTGCACGCGCGGCTTAAAGAGGTGTACTGCGCCAAGGTTGGCCTCGAATACATGCACATCGCCGACACGCGCGAACGCCGCTTCCTTCAGGACAAGTTCGAAAGCCCCGGCGATACCATCCAGTTTACGCCAGAAGGCAAGAAGGCGATCCTCGCCTCGGTGATCCGGGGCGAGCAGTACGAGGAATTCCTCGGTAAGAAGTATGTCGGCACCAAGCGCTTTGGCTTGGACGGCGGCGAATCCATGATCCCGGCGCTCGAAGCGGTCATCAAGCATGGCGGCAGCTCAGGTGTGCGCGAGATCATCTACGGCATGGCGCACCGTGGCCGCCTGAACGTCCTCGCGAACGTCATGGCAAAGCCTTACAAGGTCATTTTCCATGAGTTTTCCGGGGGTACGGCTAACCCCGACGATGTCGGCGGCTCGGGCGATGTGAAGTACCACCTCGGCACCAGCACCGATCGCGAATTTGACGGGATCAGCGTCCATATGTCGCTCACCCCCAACCCCTCGCACCTCGAGACGGTGAACCCGGTCGTACTCGGCAAGAGCCGCGCGCAGCAGGCGATCCGAGACAATCTGGCGACCAAAGATGAGGTTTTGCCCGTCCTCATCCACGGCGACGCCGCCTTTGCGGGCCAAGGCGTCGTGTGGGAAAGCCTCTCGCTCTCCGGCGTGCCCGGCTATGACACCGGCGGCTGCATCCACTTTATCATCAACAACCAAATCGGATTTACGACCTCGCCCAAATTCGCGCGGTCCTCGCCCTATCCCAGCGACGTGGCGAAAGGCGTTCAAGCCCCGATCCTGCATGTCAACGGCGACGATCCCGAGGCGGTGACCTTCGCGTGCAAGCTCGCGGTCGAATACCGCCAGACCTTCCACCGCGATATCGTGATCGACATGTGGTGCTATCGCCGCTTCGGCCACAACGAAGGCGACGAGCCCAAGTTCACCCAGCCGCTGATGTATGACGAGATCCGCAAGCACCCCAAGGTAAGCTTCCATTACGAAAAGCGCCTGATCGCAGAGGGCGTCATCGACGAAGGCCACCGCGATGCGGTTTGCGAGGAATTCGTCGCCGAGCTGGAAAGCGAATTCGACGCCGCCAAGAGCTACAAGGCCAACGAAGCCGACTGGTTCGGCGGTCGCTGGTCGGGCCTCAACAAGCCCGTCGATCCGGAAACGGCTCGCCGCAACATCGAGACCGCGATCGAACCCAAGATGTTTGATAGGCTCGGCGAAGTGCTGACCACGGTTCCGGGCGATCACACGATCCACAAAACGCTGGGCCGCGTGCTGGGCGCCAAGGCCAAGATGTTCGAGACCGGTGAAGGCTTTGACTGGGCCACCGCTGAAGCGCTCGCGTTCGGCAGTCTGGTGATGGAAGGCTACGGCGTGCGCTTATCGGGTCAAGATTCGGGGCGCGGCACCTTCTCGCAACGTCACGCGGTCTGGATCGACCAGACCGACGAGCGCAAATACATCCCGCTCTCCACCCTCCCCCACGGTAAGTTCGAGGTCTACGACAGCACCCTGTCCGAATACGGCGTGCTCGGCTTTGAATACGGGTTTGCCATGGCGGACCCGAAAAGCCTCGTCATGTGGGAAGCGCAGTTCGGCGATTTCGCCAACGGCGCGCAGATCATGATCGATCAGTACATCGCGGCGGGCGAAGCCAAGTGGCTGCGCGCGAACGGCCTCGTGCTGCTGCTCCCGCACGGTTACGAAGGCCAAGGCCCCGAGCACTCTTCGGCGCGCCTCGAACGCTTCCTGCAGCTGTGCGCCGATGACAACATTCAGGTGTGCAACATCACCACGCCGGCGAACTACTTCCACGTTCTGCGCCGCCAGATGCTGCGCCCGTTCCGTAAGCCGCTGGTCATTATGACGCCCAAGAGCTTGCTGCGTCACCCGATGGCCAAGAGCGCGCGCGAGGAATTCCTCGGCGATTGGCAGTTCAAGCGGATCAAATCGGACCCTTCGATGGAACCCGACAGCGCGGCGGACGCCAAGATCAAGCGGCTCGTGCTGTGCTCGGGCAAGGTCGCCTACGATCTGATCGAAGAGCGCGACGCCAAGGGTTTGAAGGACGTCTCGATCGTGCGGATCGAACAGCTCTATCCCTTCCCCGGCGATCCTCTGGCCCTGCGCCTCTCGCGGATGAAAAACCTCGAAACCGTCGTGTGGTGCCAGGAAGAGCCCAAGAACAACGGATCGTGGTTCTTCGT
This sequence comes from Pseudomonadota bacterium, assembly GCA_039186235.1. GTDB lineage: Bacteria > Pseudomonadota > Alphaproteobacteria > Sphingomonadales > Sphingomonadaceae > Erythrobacter. Next base: position 3,115 of record JBCDAE010000041.1, read on the forward strand.
TGAAAACCAGATCGAGGAATCGCTCACCAAGGGTGGGCACGAAGGTAAGCGCCCGATCTACGCCGGGCGCGACGCGTCGGCATCGCCCGCAACGGGTCTCGCCAGCCGCCACAAGGAACAACAGGAAAAGCTCGTGGCGCAAGCGCTCGGGCTTGCCGACTAAGCGAATTCTCCAGGCCCAAAGGGATCAAACATCATGGCCACTGAAATCACTGTCCCCGCTCTCGGGGAATCCGTCACCGAAGGCACGATCGGCGAATGGCTCAAGCAGCCGGGGGACGCGGTTGCCGTCGATGAGCCGATTGCCTCGCTTGAGACCGACAAGGTTGCGGTTGACGTGCCCTCCCCCGTCGCGGGCGTGATGAGCGCGCACCAAGCCGAAGAAGGCGATACGGTCGAAGTCGGCGCGGTGATCGCGGTGGTCGAGGAAGGCGCCACCGCCAGCGACAGCCCTGCTCCGGCGGCGGCCAAGGCGGAAACGCCCGCGCCGGCGGCCACGAAAGAGGCACCATCGGAGGATATTGCAGCGGCGGCGGCGACGCTGTCCCCTGCCGTTCGGCGCGCGGTTCTGGAGCACGGCGTCGATCCCTCGACGATCAAAGGCACCGGCAAAGATGGCCGCCTGACCAAGGAAGACGTGATCGCTGCAGCAAAGGCGAAGACCGACGCTCCCGCGCCGGCCCCAGCTCCCGCCGCCGCTCCGGCGCCAGTCGCTACAGGCGAGCGGCGCGAAGAGCGCGTCAAAATGACGCGCATGCGCCAAACCATCGCCAAACGCCTAAAAGGCGCGCAGGACAACGCCGCGCTGCTGACCACCTTCAACGACGTCGATATGTCCGCCGTCATCGAAGCGCGCACCAAGTACAAAGACCTATTCGCCAAAAAGCACGACATCCGCCTCGGTTTCATGGGCTTCTTTGCGAAAGCCGCGTGTCTGGCGCTCAAGGATGTGCCCGCGGTCAACGCCTATATCGATGGCGATGAGATCGTGTACCACGACTATGTCGATATCTCGGTCGCCGTCTCGGCGCCGAACGGCCTCGTCGTTCCTGTGATCCGCGATTGTCAGGACAAGGGCTTCGCCCGGATCGAGAAAGACATCGCCGATTTCGGCAAGCGCGCCAAGGAAGGCACGTTGACCATGGCCGATATGACCGGCGGCACCTTCACGATCTCAAACGGCGGCGTGTTCGGCTCGCTGATGTCGACCCCAATCATCAACCCGCCGCAATCGGCTGTACTGGGCCTCCACCGCATCGAAGATCGCCCCGTCGCGATCAACGGTCAGGTGGAGATCCGCCCGATGATGTATCTGGCGCTCAGCTACGACCACCGCCTGATCGACGGCCGCGAGGCCGTGACCGCGCTGAAAATCATCAAGGAAGCGATCGAAGATCCCACACGGATGCTGATCGACCTTTGATCCGAGCAAAGAGCCTGTTGAACCCACGCAATTCCGATCCCACCTCGAAACTCAAAGGGATCATGGAGCTAAAAAATGGCTGACCATTCATACGACTACGACGTTCTCGTCATCGGCGCTGGCCCGGGCGGCTATGTCGCCGCCATCCGCGCGGCGCAATTGGGCCTCAAGACCGCTTGCGTCGAAAGCCGCGAGACTTTGGGCGGCACCTGCCTCAACGTGGGCTGCATCCCGTCCAAAGCGCTGCTGCACGGCTCGGAGCTCTACGACCACGCCAATAACGGCCACATGGCCACGTGGGGACTGGGCGGCGAAGTCACGCTCGATCTGGGCCGCATGATGGAAGAAAAGACCGCCGCTGTGGGCGATCTCACCAAGGGCGTCGAATTCCTGTTCAAGAAGAACAAGGTCACGTGGCTCAAGGGCCTCGGCTCCTTCGTCGACGCGCACACTGTAAAAGTGGGCGAGGACACGGTCACGGCCAAAGACATCGTCATCGCCACCGGCTCCTCGGTCACTCCCCTGCCTGGCGTGGAGGTCGACAACGAGAAGAAGCGCATCGTCGACAGCACCGGCGCGCTGGACCTCGAAGAAGTCCCGGAACATCTTGTCGTCATCGGCGGCGGGGTCATCGGGCTGGAGCTCGGCAGCGTCTGGCGTCGCCTCGGCGCGAAGGTTACCGTTATCGAATTCCTTGACCAGCTGCTCCCCGGCATGGACGGCGAAGTGCGCAAGGAAGCGGGTAAGATCTTCAAGAAGCAGGGCATGGAAATGATGCTCGGCCACAAGGTCACCGGCGCGAAGGCCACCGCCAAGGGTGTGAAGCTGACCGTCGAGAAATCGGCGGGCGGCGATGAGCAAACCATCGACGCGAGCCACGTGCTCGTTTCCATCGGTCGGCGTCCGAACACCGAGGGCCTCGACCTGGATCGCGCCGGCTTGCAGCTCGACAATCGCGGGCGGGTGGAAATCGATCACGACTTCAAGACCGCCGTCGAAGGCATCTGGGCCATCGGCGACGTCGTTAAAGGCCCCATTCTCGCGCACAAGGCCGAGGATGAAGGCATAGCGGTTGCTGAGAACATCGCCGGTCTCACCGGCATCGTGAACCACGATGTCATCCCCAACGTCGTCTACACCGCGCCGGAAATCGCGGGCGTAGGCCTCACGCAGGAAGAAGCCATCGAAAAAGCGGGCGGCGACAAGAAGGCGATCAAGGTCGGCAAGTTCCCGATGATGGCCAACAGCCGCGCCAAAGCGAACCGCGACACCGACGGCTTTGTCAAAGTTATCGCCGACGCGGAAACCGACCGCGTGATCGGGGTGTGGATGGTCAACACGCTGGCCGGCACCATGATCGCGCAAGCCGCGCAGGCGATGGAATTCGGCGCAACCTCCGAAGACATCGCCTACACCTGCCACGCGCACCCCACCCACGCCGAAGCCTTCAAGGAAGCGGCGATGGCGGTGCAAGGCAAGCCGATCCATATGTGAGCCCCATGATCGGGAGCCGCTGATATGACCCGTTCCGTTGCGATCATCGGAGCGGGTCAGATTGGTCTCGCGGCCGAGTATGAGTTCGCGTTCGAAGGCTGGGACGTCACACTATACGCGCGCACGCGCCCAGCCCGCGGTCTCTCAAGGCGAACCACGTTTGTGGAGTACATAGTCGGAGAAGACCGACCACCGAGAGCGGATGTTGTTCTCGATACGATTGCCTTCGATGAATCGGACATCGCACGGTACGACCCAAAGGAGATCGATCATCTGATCGTCATCTCATCTGCCAGCGTCTATTGCGACGCGCGAGGTCGCACCTTAGACGAAGCCGCGCATAAAGGTTTCCCTGAGTTCGACGGCGCCATTGGCGAAGAAAACCCACGCGTCTCACCCGGCCCGGCAACCTATTCCACCCGCAAAGTGCGCATGGAAAACAAGGCGCAAGAGCTCTTCGGGGACCGGGCAACGATCCTGCGCCCCTGCGCGATTTACGGCATAGATAGTCGCCACCCGCGCGAATGGTGGTTCGTCAAACGCCTTCTTGATGGCCGGGAGCGCATCCCGTTGGCAAACCAGGGGCTTAGCTGCTTCCACACCACCTCGGTCCGGGAAATCGCCCAATTCGCCGAGAACGCAGCCACACTCAGATGGGAAGGCGCGTTTAACCTCGGTGCTGAGGCTCCCCCAATTCTTTTAGATATTGGCCAAGCCATCGCAGACATCTTGAAGATCGACACGCAGTTCATCCCGATCAAGGGCTTCCCGGAAGACTCCGTGGGCCGATCGCCGTGGTCGGTGCCCAAGCCCTTTACGGTCTCCATCTCGAAGGCCTTGGCGTTCGAGGATGGATATCCCGCGTTGAGATGCGTCGGCGAGTTGTATGGTGGCATACCACTTGAGAACACCATCCATTGGCTCGCCGAACTCAATCCCGCTGACTGGCGCGCCGCCTTTCCGCAGCTCGCCGCTTACCCTTACGATCTGTTCGACTACGAAGCCGAAGACCGCTTTTTCGCCTCGCTTTAACGCGCTAAGGCCCTTTCAAAGAGAGAGGAAAGCCATTCATGTCCTACCCGCAATTGACGGATAAACCCGGCCTGCTCGAAACGGCCGCCGCCATTCGTGCAGGCCAGTTGTCCGCCGCCGAGGCGGTCGACGCGGCGATTGTTCGCATTGAAAAGCTAGACACCGAGGTGAACGCGCTCGCCGTGCCCGACTTCGAGCGCGCGGCCGAAACCGCAAAGGCCATGGACCAAGCGGGCGCGGACGCGGACAAGCCGCTCTACGGCGTACCAATGACGGTGAAAGAAAGCTTTGACGTCGAGGGCCTGCCCTCGTGCTGGGGTCATGAGGGTTTGGGCTACACAGCGCCGCGCGATTCCGAACTGGTGCGACGCCTCAAGGCGGCGGGCGCAGTGATCCTAGGCAAGACGAACATCCCCGTCGATCTGTCGGATTGGCAGAGCTTCAACCCGGTCTATGGGCGCACGACTAACCCGCACGACACCAGCCGCTCGCCTGGAGGCTCTTCCGGCGGCAGCGCGGCGGCGGTGGCGAGCGGCATGGTCGCGGGCGAATACGGCACCGATATCGGCGGCTCGGTGCGCGTTCCGGCGCACTTCTGCGGCGTCTGGGGCCACAAGACGACCTGGGGTCTCGTTTCCAAGAAAGGCCACGATCATCCGCTGATGGCGCGCCGAGCGGGGTTTGTCGCCGCGCATGATGGAGCGCTCTCCATCGCCGGGCCGCTGACCCGTAACGCCGAGGATCTGCGCCTGCTCACTCAGCTTGGCGCGCAATACTCATTGGAAGAGAACCGCAAACCGCTTTCGCAATGCCGGCTTCTGGCGATCACCGAATATCCCGGCGCTCCGATCGACGCGAGCGTGGCCGAGCCGACCGAAGCGGCCATTGAAGCGCTTACAGCCGCCGGTGTCACAATAGACCGCTTTAGCGATCTCGTGCCCGATCTGGCCGACCAGCAGGGCTGGTATATGCGCATGCTCAACACCGCGATGGCGCGCGGCGCGCCGGGGCCCGGCGGCAAGCGGGCGACCGCGACCGACTGGTTCGACATGCTCGACGCGCAAGCCGCGAAGCAGGCCGAATGGGCGCATCTGTTTGAAACCTACGATTTCGTGCTCGCCCCGCCCGCCCCGGTTCTCGCCGTGCCGCACCTGGAAGGCCGCGTGTTTGACGGGACCATCCGAGTGAACGGACAGGATTTGCCCGGAGCCTCGGGCCTCGCCTGGGCGGGTATCGCGACCTTCCCCAACCTGCCTTCCACCGTTCTGCCCATCGGCAGCGGGATGTATGAAGGGGCCGAACTTCCCTGCGGGATGCAGGTCATGGGCCCGCATATGAGCGATCTTGATTGCATCGCGGCGGCGGCGGAAATCGGGAAAATCTTGCACGGATGAGCGTTGCTCGCCATGGGCGCTGGCTATGGCGACAAAACCTCTCATGCAGCGTTTGGCAAAATGGCACATCTGGCTTGGCTGGCTGGTCGGTGTGCCGATTGTGATGTGGCTCGCTTCGGGCCTGTTCATGACGATCAAGCCCCTGCCCGAAGTGCGCGGTGAGCATTTGCGGATTGAAGCCGAAAAAGCGCAACCGCTTGTGATCGAAGGCAGCGCGCTTGCGACACCCGAGGCTCAGCTCAAAGAGATGCGCATGGTGATGCAGGACGGGCGCGCGGTGGCGATCGTGACCTCGCTCGACGGAGTGACGCGGCGCGTTGATGTGGCGAGCGGCGCCGTCGTCCCAGCGCTGGATGCGAGCGGCGCGCGCGATCTTGTGGCAAAAAGGATCCAAGGCGGCGATCGGGTCCAAAGCGTCACTTTCTACGAAGCCGATGAAGTCCCCTTCGACTTCCGCCGCCCCGTCCCCGTGTGGCGTGTAGCCTTGCAGGATGGGACCTACGTCTATGTCGGGCGCGACACCGGACGCATCGAAGCGGTGCGCACGCGCTGGTGGCGCTGGTTCGATTTCGCGTGGGGCCTGCACATCATGGACCTGTCCGAGCGCGAGGATAACAGCCATCCCATCCTGATCGGGTTTGCCGCCCTGTCGCTCATCGGCGCGCTGATCGGCTGCGCGCTGATGTTCCGCCGTCGCAAGGCCAAGGTGAAAGCCGCGACCTCATGAACGGCGAAGTCCTGACGCCCATTCTCAACCTGCTTGATCTCTTCGGGATTGCCATCTTTGCGCTCTCGGGCGCGGCGATCGCTGCTAAGGAGCGGCAGACCTTTGTAACCATGGGCTTTTTCGCGCTGGTCACCGGAGTGGGCGGCGGCACGATCCGCGACCTGCTGATCGACGCTCCGGTGTTTTGGATCACCGATCCGCGGGTCCCGGCGGTCTGCCTCGCCTGCGCGGTGTTCGCCTGGTTCACGCCGGTGCGGCTTTGGCAGGGCAAAGCTTTTGATATTGGCGACGCGGCCGGGCTCGCGGCTTATGCAGTTCTCGGCAGCGCCAAGGCCATGGCCTACGGTGTCCCGCCGATTCCGGCGGCGCTGATGGGAATCATTACAGGATGTGTGGGCGGGATTATCCGCGATGTGGTCGCAGGGCGGCCCTCGATCATCATGCAGCCCGAACTCTACGTCACCGCCGCGGCGCTGAGCGCGGCCATCACGGTTATCGGAATGACGCTCTCCGCGTCGCTTGGTCTTTCGGACGGATGGGTCTGGGCGTTGGCCTTCATCGCGGGCTTTGCATTGCGAGCCGCCGCGATCCAGTTTGGCTGGGGCCTTCCGAGCTATGGTCGCGGCGCGGTGCCCGACAGCGTCGAAGAAGACCGCGCCCGAGCCGAAGCGATCGAAGCGATTGAGGCTGAGGACGCCGGACCCAAGGCGTAAAGAAAAAGCGCGGACCAACCGAAAACGGTCAGCCCGCGCCTCTCAGCCAGTTGAAATGCGCATCACTGGCTTGAACTGTCTCCCGGAAGGGGGCCGCCGGGATAAGCGGGCAGTCGGTCTGCCGTCAGCGGCACCAGAGGTTCCGAGGGACGCTCGGCAAACCGCTCGGTCTCGCTATACGTAGAATAGTTGTCACCGTTCATCGCCGCGCGCGCGCTGGCGTAGCGATCATCGCTGAACTGGCCATCGGCGCGCGTTTCAAACGATCCGGTCGCGGCGCCGCCACGAAACCCGCCATACTGGATGTCCGAAATGCGGCCATCGTTACCAATCTCGCACGAAAAACCCGACCCATTGAAGATGCTGCCGGTCACAATCCAACCGCTCGAAACCCGGCTTGCGCCGTCCACCGCATCGACGCGCACATCGCGCTCTATCGCGCGGAGGCATTGCGAGACAGCGGAATCGAGGCCGCTGCTCCCCGAACTGCGCGGGTTGGACCGCGTGGTGTCGACACGGCTGTCGTCGACCCGGCGATCACGTTCGACCACCACGACTTCACGATCGCGGCGGCGGTTGTTGCTCGCGGCGCTTGCTATGGCGGCAATTCCGCCGATCACGACCGCTCCAGCCAGCACATCGCCGACACCGATACCGCGCCGCCAACCGCGGCCGCGCCAACCCCGACGCCAGCCACGGCCCCAACAACCGCGCCAACCACAGCGACGCCAGTTGCTGGTCTGGGCGTTGATGTCAAAAGCGCTGCTTCTAAACCCGTCCGCGACAGAAATGTTTGCCCCGGCCACAGGCGCCGCGGGAACGCCCGATGCGGCCAAAGCGGGGGTGGAAAACGCCAGCGCGCCAGCCATGGCGAGCGCGCCTGCAATTGGTGTTGTGTGAGCTTTCAAAGCTCCCTCCTGTTCCAAATCGTTCGAGGCGAGCGTCCACCAATCGCTCAAGATGGCTTTGGGTATAGCAGCGTTAGCTGACCCATGCCTGAACCGCCTGATACACACTGCGACACAGGCCGCCAATCCATGATGCAAAAAGATGCAGACGAGCGCCTATCTCGCCTGCATCCAGTGCGCGCCTCCTAGGAGAGGGAAAGGCGCGGTGTATCGCCTTGCGGGGTTATCTCAGCCCGCGAATTCCATCAAAGTCGACGAACGGGCGGCCCCGACCGTCAAAGCGGCAGGTGAAGCGGCCCCGGTCAAAATTGCGGCGAAAGGCCGGGTTGCCCTGCACTTCCATGCGTCCGCGAATGCGGAAGCCAAAGCGGGTGCGGTCCACGTCACGGATTTGCGTGACGTCGGCAAAGCGCCAGCCACCAAAGCGGCGAGCTTGGCGTTCCGCAGCTCTCACGCAGCGATTGATCGCGCGGCGTGGGCCGACATTGGCAAAACCTCCGTTATGGGCGAAGCGACGGTTGTCGAACCGCCGGTCGCGAAAATCGTTGCGGTTGCCATCAAAGGCACCTGCGAGCGCTGCGATACCACCAATTACGAGCGCACCGGCGATCACTTCGCCCGCGCCAATTCCGCCGCGATCACGGCGATCGTCAGCCATGGCGGGGGTGGCCGAAGCGAGAGCCATCGCGCCGGCGGCGACGGTTCCGAACGCTCCCTTGGCAATGGTCTTCGAAAGATCCTTCATCGGTGTCATCCTCGGGTTTGAGCCGGAGCGGGATTGCCCGGCGTCAAAGCCCTTGTGGAGGACACGCGCTTAGGTGAGCCTGACCGAGGCTTGCAGCATTTGTTCAGTTAAATCGTAATTTAGATGAACAGTGTTGCGAATTATCCCGCGCGCACGGCTCTGAGACGTCAGTCAATCGCCGCCAGCACGTCGCGCGTAAAGGCGGCGATATCAAAGCGTGTGCCAACCATATCCTCCCCACGCCGCACAATGACAATGTTCCGGCTTGGCACAACGACCACGTATTGCCCGCGATTGCCGCGCGCAGCGAAAGCGTCGCCGGGAATGCCTTCGAAGGAGTTGAAGTCGGGCCGTTTGAAGGTCCACCACCCCGCTCCATAACCCCATTGGGTGCCCTCGGGCTGCGGTCCGCTGGGATCGGACACGTATTCGCGCCAGTTCTCCGGCAGCAGGCGCTCGCCTTTCCAGATACCGTCTTGCAGGTAAAGCTGCCCGAGGTTCGCCAAATCCGAAGCTGTCGACCAGACTTGGCTGGAGAGCACATAGCCGCCTTTCCAATCGGTCTCGACGACAGTGTTGTTCATCTCCAGCTTCGCGAGCAGCGCTGCGGGCGTGTAGTAATCCAGATATTGCTGCACCGCCTTGACGGCCAACAGCGTGTCGTTGTTGGCGTAACGATAGACTGTCCCAGGCTCGCGGACGACCGGCCATTTGGTCATATATTCGTCAACCGTACCGCCGCCCCAATAGATCGGGTCGGTCCGGTTGCCCGGTGTATCCGAATAGCGGCCCGTCGCCATGCGCAAGGCGTGATCGATGGTGATCGCATTGCGCGCATCCGCCGGACCGCCGCTGAGCCAGTAGTTCAGGGCAACTGGCTCCTCGACGGCGAACTCCCCTGAATGCACCGCCATACCGACCAGCGTGGAGGCGATGCTCTTGGCGACCGACCAGGTGCGCTGCGGGGTCTGGGCGTTGTGGTATGGGCCGTATAGCTCGCCTTGGAAGCTTGTTGACCCTTCGCCATCCAAACCACGAACGAGCACGGCCGTTGTCCGTGCGCCCTCGCCATATTTGCCGCTGTTATTGCCGATGTTGAACGCGTCGCTGAGCACGGGCCAAACACGTTTGGCGCGCTCATCCGTCGGGTTCGAAAACTTGCCGCTGACGCCAAGGCTCTTGCCATTGGAAACCAACACCGGCTCCCCGACGATCGCCCCCGCCTCATCGCTCTCCAGTTTGAATGGCATTTCCACGGGAGTGTCAGGATTGTTCAGCTCGGGCGCAGCGCCAATCGGCCAGATCGAACACCCAGTCTGTGTCCCATAATAGGCCGCCACGCGATCGGGCATATCGTCCGCCCACGCCACTTGCACATGCGCAATCTGACCTGTGGGCCGGCGCACGATCTCGTATTCCATCTCGCGGATCATGCCGTCGAGCGGTTGTTGAATGCCGGTGAGCTCCCATTCGTGAACGCTTTCAGGCGTGCGGGTTGTGCCATTGGCTTCGGCGTTGGCAATGGCGCTGCACAGAAAGAGCGCCTTGTACCCCGCTGCCAGCGCGCGATCATAACGAGTATCAAGGCGTTCCTGAGCGGATTGGGCGGTGGCGGAGGCGCTCAGCGAAAGCGCGGCGACGGCAAGGATCAGTTTTCTCATGGCCGCAGACCCTAGCCACGCCCCAAAGGCGATCAAGTGCGCAAACGGAAAAGGGCCCGCGGATCGCTCCGCAGGCCCTTCTCTATAAGTGTGCGAGTGGCTTAGGCCGCGGTTTCCGCGAATTCGCCTTCTTCGGCCATCACCGGGCCGCTGTCCTGACCGCGCGCGTCTTCGTCGCGGTCGACAAACTCGATCACGGCCATCGGCGCCGCGTCGCTGGCGCGGGGCGACATCTTAATGACGCGCGTGTAACCGCCGTCGCGGTCGCTGTAACGCTCGGCCAGAACATCAAACAGTTTTTTCAGCTGCGTTTCATCGCCAAGACGGCTCATAGCGAGGCGACGGTTGGAAAGACCGCCACGCTTCGCCAGCGTGACCAGCTTTTCGATGTAGGGTCGCAGTTCCTTCGCCTTGGGGGCGGTGGTGACGATCTGCTCATGCTTGATGAGCGCGGCCGACATGTTGCGGAACAGGGCCTTGCGGTGACCCGATTTACGGCTCAGCTTACGCTGCGAAATTCCGTGACGCATATTCTATACTCCGTTCGAAAAGGGCCCGTATCAGGTAGCCCAGTGCTGGTTCAGATTGGGGCTCCAAACCTTCGCCCTTTGGTGATCCCGCGCACAGGCGGGGGTCTCTTGCCGCATGAGGTCCCCGCCTGAGCGGGGACTCACGTTTCAATTACCCAAGAAGCTCTTGTTCGAGCTTCTTGGCCATTTCTTCGATGTTCTCCGGCGGCCAGCCCGGGATATCCATCCCGAGGCGCAGACCCATGCTGGAGAGCACTTCC
>JBCDAE010000042.1:0-11747 GCA_039186235.1 Pseudomonadota bacterium
CTCTTGGCGGCGGTCACGGCGCACAGCACCACGGTTTCGCCATAGGTGGCCATCACCGCGCCGTCGGCTTGACGGGCAATACGGCCGGTTTCCAGAGTGAGGGTCTTTCCGCCCCACTCCAGCGATACGGTTTTCGTGTCGAACATGGATTTTCCTTGATGACCCGCACGGCCATATTGCGGTGCGGGGCCTACTATTCCGGGTAAGCCGTCCCGGTCCGGTGTGGGGCTCTAAGAACAATGCCCCAAGGCGTGCCTCGCCGAATTGCGAGGCGTTGCCCCCTATCAATTCCCCTGAGCGATCCCCCGCAAAGGCGGGGGTCTCATGCGGCGGGATACTGCTTTTCCGCAAGAGGTCCCCGCCTTCGCGGGGACTCACAAATACGAAAAGCGGCCCAAAACAGGGCCGCTTCCGCAAAACTCTTATTTTCGCAGACCCAGTTTCTGGATCAGGGCGTTGTAGCGCTCGACGTCCTTCTTCTTGAGATAGGCGAGCAGATTGCGACGCTTGTTGACCATCATCAGGAGGCCGCGACGCGAGTGATTGTCTTTGTGGTTGGCCTTGAAGTGCTCGGTGAGGTTGCGGATACGCTCGGTGAGGATCGCGACCTGGACTTCCGGCGAACCGGTGTCGCCCTTGGTCTGGGCGTTGTCTTTGATGATTTCTTGCTTGCGCTCGGCAGCTACAGACATGTCTTTTCTCTCTTACTCAGCGACATCGGGTAGGTTGAAACCCCGGACCACTTTGGCCGTTCCATCCGTGATCTCGATCAGCGCGATCGGAACGCTGTCCAGCGTCGCGCAATAGAGCCCAGAGGATTGGGGCATCCCAGACAAAACCCGGCCCTGTCGGACCGCCTGCGCGTCTGTCTGGGAGAGGTAAAGGGCCGGGATGTCGTCCAGCCCCGCCTCTAACGGCAGGAGTAGGTCAGATAATTGCGCGCCATTAGCCATTTCGTTCAGTTTGTCCAGCGAAATCGCTTGGGCTTCACGGAAAGGACCCGCTTTGGTTCGACGTAGGTAAGTGACGTGTCCGCAGGTTCCAAGGGCGCGTGCGATATCGCGTGCCAGGGATCGGATGTAGGTCCCTTTGGAGACGTGAGCGGTGAGCGTGATGGTCTCGAATATCGCGCGTGTCGCGCCTGTGAAGTTTTGGCCCTCGCCCTCGCTCGGCTTTCCTACAGCGCCACCCGAGACAGCGCTCCGCCCTAAGCTAAATATCTTTATATTACGGCTATTTAGCTTCACGTCCTCGCCCGAGCGCGCGCGGTCATAGGCACGCTTTCCCGCGATTTTCACAGCGGAATAGGCCGGAGGGACCTGTGATATTTCGCCGGCAAACTCCCCAAGCGCTGCGTCAATCGCTGCCCGTGTCGGCCGAACTGCGCTGCGCTCTATCACTTGGCCCTCCGTGTCGAGCGTATCGGTCTCCTCGCCAAACTTGATCGTAAACTCGTAGATCTTGCTCGCATCGAGCATCCGCCCGGCCAGTTTCGTCGCCTCGCCCAAGGCAATGGGCAGAACCCCTTCGGCCAACGGATCGAGCGTGCCGCCATGGCCCACCTTCGTCTTGGCGTAGCCGCCCTCCCGCAACACGCGCTTTACTGCGCCGACAGCCTGCGTCGAACCAAGGCCGCGCGGCTTATCGAGGATGATCCAGCCGTGAGGCGCCGCTTTCTTGGTGTCAGTGTTTTCGTCTTTTGGCACACGCGCCCCCTAGCCAAACGCGAACCAAACCGCCAATCCCCTATGCTGCAATGCAAAACGACTTCGACCTTCTGATCATCGGCGGCGGCATCAACGGCGCAGGGATCGCCCGCGACGCGGCAGGGCGAGGCATGTCGGTGTGTCTGGTCGAAAAGGACGATCTGGCCCAAGCTACCTCCAGCGCGTCGACCAAGCTGGTGCATGGGGGGCTGCGCTATCTGGAACATCTCGAGTTTCGACTGGTCCGCGAAAGCCTGATCGAGCGGGAGCGACTGCTGCAAATGGCGCCGCATATCATTTGGCCGCTGCGCTTCGTGCTCCCGCACGATCAAGGGCTGAGACCCAAATGGATGCTGCGGCTTGGCCTGTTTCTCTACGACCATCTGGGCGGGCGCAAAATCCTCCCACCCACCCGCAATGTGAACCTGCGCGCCGCGCCGCACGCGGATACGCTCGAAGATCGGCTGACCCATGGCTGGGAATACTCCGATTGCTGGGTGGAGGATTCGCGCCTCGTCGTCTTGAACGCGCTCGACGCGAAAGAACACGGCGCCGACATCCGCACCCGCACCGAATGCGTGGGGCTGGAGCGCGCCGGCAACGGTTGGAGCGCCAATCTGCGCCACGCCGACGGCGTCGAAGCCCGCATAACCGCGCGCGCCGTTATCAACGCCGCCGGGCCGTGGGTGGACAAAGTCCTCGGTCGCGCCCTGCCCCGCGAAACCCACGCCAATCTACGTCTCGTCAAAGGCAGCCATTTGATCTTCCCGAAACTCTTCGATGGCGACCACTGCTATATCTTCCAGAACAAGGACGACCGGATCATCTTCGCAATCCCCTATGAGCGCGATTTCACGCTTGTCGGGACCACCGATCAAAGCTTCGAAGGCGACCCAACCGGCATCGACATCAGCCCCGAAGAAGCCGCCTATATCTGCGACGCCGCCAACGAATATCTGCGCACCGACATCACGCCTGAACAAGCGGTGGCAAGCTACGCCGGGGTGCGTCCGCTTTACGAAAACAACGCGGGTTCGAATTCCACCGTCACGCGCGATTACCAGTTCGAGCTCGACGCAGGAAAGAGCGGCGCAGAACCGCCCATCCTCTCGATCTTCGGCGGCAAGATTACGACCTATCGCAAGCTCGCCGAGCATGCGCTCGAAAAGCTACCCAGCGCGCCGGGCGGCTCCTGGACAGCGGACCAACCGCTTCCGGGCGGGGATATTGACCCGTCGCAATTCGACGCCTTTGTGGCCGACATGACGCAGCGCTACGTGTCGCTCGAGCCCAAAACCGTTCTACGTCTCTGCCGCGCCTACGGCAGTCGCATAGAGGACATTCTGGGCGACACTGGCAGCCCTAACGAGCTTGGTCCGCTCATCGCAGGCGATCTCTACGAGGCCGAACTTCGCTATCTCGTCGACACCGAATTCGCGACCAGCGCCGAGGATGTGTTGACCCGGCGATCCAAACTCTACCTGCACCTCACTCCAGAGGAGCAAGTCCGCGTGCAGGACTGGTTCGAGCGCGAGCGCGTCCCCGCCTAGCTATTCCGCGCCTCCGATCCAGCCAGCGAGGCGCATATACTGCCCCATGGCCCATTCCACCGGGGGGAGGATTGTATTGGCCAGCCACTCGGTCCCGAACATCCAGCTGTAAGCGATCACGCCAAGGAACAGCACAATTCCCACCCGTTGCAATCGGTCCCAAAACGGCCGCAACTTGGCGGGTAGCAATCCTCCGACAATGTGCGAGCCGTCAAACGGGGGGATGGGAAGCAGGTTGAACATCCCTAGGAAGATGTTGATCAGCAGGAAGAAGGTGAAGGCCATGCCAATCGGGTTGTCCTCCGCCATCACGCCCGGCCCTGCGAACAACATCACCGCGCCCAGCGCCACCGCGCCGAGAAGGGCGAGCGCAAAGTTGCTGCCCGGCCCCGCCGCCGCGACCGCCATCATACCCAAGCGCGGATTGCGCAGCCTTCCCTTCATCACCGGCACCGGCTTGGCCCAGCCGAACACTGGCCCGCCCGCCAGCGCCAAAGCGCCGGGCACCAGCAGCGTGCCCACCGGATCGACGTGGCGAATGGGGTTGAGCGTCAAGCGCCCCCGCTCGCTCGCGGTCGGATCGCCCAAAAGCTTAGCCGCGTAGCCATGCGCCACTTCGTGAAAGACGATGGCGATGATGAGGCACGGGATCAGAACCGCAATAAGAATGAAAGTGTCTTCCATGAATAGCCATGTGGGGTTCGCCAGCGCGCAGCGCTAGACCCCGCGCTCCCCATGCACCGACCCTGTGCGCCGCCACTCCAGCGCGGCGCGCTCGGTTTCCTCCACAAACGCGGACTTGCGCGCGATGTAATCCTCCAAACCCTGCCAATCGGAGAGGATCGCTTGCTTTACGCCGTTATACCGAGCCGCCACCCGCGGATGAGCGAGCACATAGTCGCGAAACGCCAAATGGCGGCGCAGATGAGGCGAGCCTTGCGCAAAGGCGTGGACATGATGCGTGCGCACGCCGTGCGCGTCATCCTTGGAGAAATAGCGCCGTCCTGCGATCCCCTTTTCGCCCTTCGCCATGAAGCCCTTAGACGCCATAAGCCCGGTGCGCCGATCGATCGCCTCAAGACTTGTCGCCTCGACCAGTATGTCGATCACCGGCTTGGCGAGGATACCGGGAATGGCGGTGCTGCCGACGTGGTGAATGGCCAACGCTACGTCGCCCAAAGCACTCTGCAGTTCTCGCTTCGCGACCTCGTAGTCGCCAGACCAAGCGGGATCGTGTGGGACGGGACGGGCTTTAGGACGCTCCATTATCCCCCAGGGCTCCCGGTTCCCCCGCCAAGGCCGCGCTGAAATGCATTCGGCACAAGGCGACATAGCGATCGTTGCCGCCGATCTCGGTCTGCTCGCCTTCCACCACGGGCCGTCCCATACCGTCGACGCGCAGGTTCATCGTCGCCTTGCGCCCGCACCAGCACACCGCCTTCAATTCCACCAAGGCGTCCGCCACGCCCAACAAAGTCGCCGCGCCGGGGAACAGCTCCCCCTGAAAATCGGTTCGGAGGCCGTAGCACAGCACGGGTATGTGCAACTCGTCGGACACCCGGGCGAGTTGCCACACCTGATCCTTGGTCAAGAACTGCGCTTCGTCGAGCAGAAGGCAATCGAGCTTTTGCTCCGAATGCTCCTCCCCGATGCGCGCAAACAGATCGGTCTCGGGCGTGTAGAGGTTCGCGTCCGCTTCCAGACCGATACGGCTTTGCACCTTGCCCGCGCTGCGCGTGTCGATTTCGGCGGTCCACAGCATCGTGTGCATGCCGCGTTCGCGATAGTTGAAATCGGCTTGCAGCATCGTGGTCGATTTGCCCGCGTTCATGCTGGAATAGTAGAAATAGAGCTTGGCCATAAGAGGAAGACCTACCGCGCGTGGGGTCAGCGAGTCGAAGCGATCCGGGGATCAGCCTGTGGGTTACCGGCGCAAATCTGGCGCTTTTCGCCGCGATATGAGAAACCTTTCGCCCCGCTCAACCGTAAAGGTAGCGATTGGAGACTTCGAGATGCACCGCATGAAAAGATGGAAGCTGGCGACATTGGCGACGCTTGCGCCGGTGTTCCTGCTCGCCAACTCCGCTCCAAACGCGCTCGAATACACGCTCGACAGCGAGGCGAGCAGCGTCGCAGCGAAAGTGCCCTTCTTCGGCCTCGCCAGCAAAACCGCGCGCTTTCCCAAGATGGAGGGCAACGTCACGATTGTCCCCGGAGAGCCCGAAGCGGCGCGGATTGACGTCACGTTTGACGCCACCGCCTTGGAAGCGCCCGACAGCGTCACCTTGAGCCGGCTGCGCGGCGAAAAATTCTTCTGGGTCGAGAAAGACCCCGAAGTGCGCTTTGTCGGCGAGCGGCTCGAACTCACCAGCGCCAAGAAAGGCGTCGTCGAAGGCGAATTGACCGCGCGCGGCGTAACACTGCCCGCGACGCTGAAAGTCGAATTCGAAACGCCCCCCTTGGAAGCGCCCAAGGGCGAGCCGATCAGCTTCACGGGCAAGACCACGATTGATCGGCGCGAGTACGGGATGAAGAGCTATCAGGTGATCGTGGGCAACAAGGTCAAGATCACACTGAACGCGCTGATGCTGCCCAACGCTACGCTCGCCTCGCGCTGATAGAGGGCGGACTAGGGTAAGTAGGAAAATCGGCGCGGTATCGACGAACCAGACGGCTGCGCGCCAGGCAAGGGCTAGGCCTCTTCGTCTGGTCCCTCGTCCAGATCATCACCCAGATCGTCATCCAGATCTCTGGCCACCTTCGGATCGCGCAGCAGCGCTTCGATCCGGTCGGCTTCGGCAAAACTCTCGTCCTTGCGAAACTTAAGCTTGGGCGCGAATTTGAGGCTCAGCCGCTTGGCCACTTCGCGCTGGAGGAACGCGGTGTTCTGGCGCAGGGCGTGGACCACATCGTCCTCTCCCGCCCCCAAGAGAGGTTTCACATAAGCGGTTGCGTGGCGCAGGTCGGGCGTCATGCGCACCTCGGTCACCGCGATGTTGGACGCGCTCACCACTTCGTCGTGCACCTCTTGCCGGGCGAGCAATTCGGACAGGATATGCCGCACCCGCTCGCCCACTTTAAGCACGCGAACCGATTGCTGCTCGGCGGTGAAGTCTTGTCGGCGCGCCATCAGTTCTTCGTTTTTGACTGGAGAAATAGGCTTTGCTCAATCTTCCGCATAGTCAGCCCCTTCTCTTTGGCCAGCTTGCTTGCGTAAGCTTGGTACTTGTCGAAGTTCGCCTTAGTATTGGCGTTATGCCCCCAGCCAAGGACATCGCAAATCCGGCTGTCCCAAATCGCATACTCCTCTGGTTTCCAAAAATGTAGGAACTTGCTGGTTCCAACGTATGAGTTGTTCAGAAAGGCGTGATACTTATTCGAAACTGAGCCGTTGGAGAGCTCCTTAGCGAAGCCACCAAAATCTTTGTTCTTTCCCGAGCGGAAAATCGTAGGCATCCATCCATAAACTACAAGGCACGCCACCCGGACATTATCCGGCGCCCAAGGCTTTTGGGCCTTGAACCAATCAACTATCCGATCATAGTCCTCAGCGTAGTGGCCATCGGTACCCTCGGGTTCTAGTCCAATACCTGCTTCGACCTTTTCCTTGAACGCGTCATAATCGCGGTCGATCTTGCGCCCGGCCATCAGGATCCCATCCCCGTCTCGTCGGGCGTGGGGCGCATGGTCGGGATCGCGGTCGAGGTGGCGCGCGCTAGGACTTGGCCGTCTTCGCTCAAGAGCTCGGCTTCGAGGAACACGACGCGCCGTCCGGCCCGCACCACGCGGCCTTTCCCTATGATCTCGGCTCCGAGGGGCAGAAGACCCAGCAGTTGCATCGAGATTTCGAGGTTCAGCGGCGCCTGTTCGCCGCCCGACATGGCGACGAACGCGTAGCCCATCACATCGTCGAGATAGCCCGCAACCAGCCCGCCTTGGACGCCGCCGCGCCAGGTGGTCATCTCCTCCTTGACGGTGAAGCGCATGGTCGCTGTCGCGGTTTCTTCGTCGAAACCGACAAACCGCGAGCCCAGCAGGTTGGAGTGCGGAGAACCGTTCGCGCCCTCCTGGATTTGATCGCGCCAGTCCATCGCCGCCCCTCAGCCCTTAGCCAACTTCGAGCGTGCGCTCGCGCTCCTCGACTTCGAAGACTTCCAGCTGGTCGCCCGGCTGAATATCGTTCGTGTCTTCCAGCACGACGCCGCATTCGAGGCCCGAGCGCACTTCGTCGACATCGTCCTTGAAGCGGCGCAGCGAGGCGATGGTGGTCGCCGACACAATAACGTCTTCGCGGGTGAGACGCGCGAACAGCCCTTTGCGGATAACACCGTCTTCGACGAGCAGACCCGCCGCCTTGTCCTTCTTGCCGGACTTGAAGACTTCTTTGACCTGCGCACGGCCGACCACGGTTTCGATCCGTTCGGGGCCAAGCTCGCCGGCCATCTCTTTCGCGACTTCTTCGGTGAGGTGATAGATCACATCGTAATACATCATCCGCACGCCGTCGCGCTTCACCAGATCGCGCGCTTTGGCGTTGGGGCGCACGTTAAAGCCGATGATCGGCGCTTCCGAAGCGGCGGCCAATTGCACATCGCTTTCGGTGATCGCGCCGACGCCCGCGTGCAGCACGCGCACCTTGATCTCGTCGTTCGAGATGTTGTGCAGCGCGTTGACGATCGCCTCGACGCTGCCTTGCACGTCCGCCTTCACCAATACCGGCCATTCGATGACGTTGCTGGCGAGGTTGTTGAACATCGTGTCGAAGTTGGTCGGCGCGAGCGCGGTGCGCTTCTCGGTCGCCTTCTCTTGGCGATACTGCGCGACTTCGCGGGCGCGCTGTTCGTTCTCAACCACGGTGAGCTGATCGCCCGCCGAAGGCACACCGCCAAGGCCGAGAACCTCGACCGGCATGGAGGGGCCGGCTTCCTTGATCTGCTTGCCCTGATCGTTGACGACCGCGCGCACGCGGCCGCTTTCGGTGCCGACCACAAAGGTGTCACCACGCTTCAGCGTGCCGCGCGTCACCAGGACGGTGGCGACCGGGCCGCGGCCCTTGTCAAGCTGCGCCTCGATCACGGTGGCGTCCGCGTCGCGATCCGGATTGGCTTTCAATTCAAGCAGTTCGGCTTGCAAGTTGATAGCCTCTAGCAAGTCATCAAGGCCGGTCTTCTTGGTCGCCGACACTTCGACATCCTGCACTTCGCCCGACAGCTTTTCCACGATCACTTCGTGTTCAAGCAGGCGGTTGCGCACGTTGTCCGCGTTGGCTTCGGGCTTGTCCATTTTGTTGATGGCGACGATCATCGGGACGCCCGCGGCCTTGGTGTGATTAATGGCTTCAATGGTTTGCGGCATGATGCCGTCGTCACCCGCGACCACCAGCACGACGATGTCGGTCACGTTCGCGCCGCGCGCGCGCATTTCGCTGAACGCGGCGTGGCCCGGCGTGTCGAGGAAGGTGATCTTCTGCTTGTCCTTCGTCGTGATCTGGTAGCTGCCGATATGCTGGGTGATGCCGCCGGCTTCGCCCTTGGTCACATCGGTGCCGCGCAGCGCGTCGAGCAGCGAGGTCTTGCCGTGATCGACATGGCCCATGATCGTGACGACCGGGGGACGCGGCTTCAGCGTCTCTTCCGGATCCACATCCTCTTCGACCTTGATGTCGACATCGTCTTCAGAAACGCGCTGGATGCTGTGGCCGAACTGTTCGACCAGAAGTTCCGCCGTGTCCGCGTCGATCGTCTGGTTGACGGTGACCATCATGCCCAGATTGAAGAGTTCCTTGACAAGGTCCGCGCCCTTTTCGGCCATGCGGTTGGCGAGTTCCTGCACCGTGATCGCTTCGGGCACGATGACATCGCGCACCTGCTTTTCACGCGGCGCGGAGGGGCCGCCCTGGGCGCGGCGCTCTTTCTCGCGAGCGCGTTTGAGCGCGGCGAGGCTGCGCGCGCGGCGGCCTTCGTCTTCGTTGAGCGCCTTTGACACAGTGAGCTTGCCCGAACGGCGCTTGTCCTTGCCGCCGCCAGAGCTGGCGTCTTGCGCGCCGCGTTTGTCGTCTTTCTTTTTGGCCGGGCGCTTGGGCTCGGGCCGCGCGATGGGCGTGAACTTGCGCGCGGCTGGCGTGGGTGAGCCCTTGGCTTCCGCCGGTGCCGCTTCGCCAGCGGCCTCAGCCTTCGCCGCTTCCGCTGCTGCCGCTTCGGCTTCTTCTGCGGCGCGTTTGGCCGCCTCTTCTTCCTCGGCTTTCTTCTTTTCGCGCTTTTCGGCCGCGCTCGCCGCGTCTTTCTTGGCCTTGGCCTCGTCGCGCTTGCGGGCCTCTTCGGCCATTTTCAGCCGCTCTTCCTCGGCCTCTCGCTGAAGTCGGGCAACGCGTTCCTGCGGGGTTTCCGTGGAGGCCGCCGGTTTTTTGGGCGCAGCCTTCTTGGCCGCCGGAGCGGGCGCGGGTGCGGGCTCAGGAGCCGGAGTGGGCGCGGGCGTCGCTTCGGGCGCCTGATCTTTTTGGGGCGTTTCGCCCGGTTTCAGGAGCTTGCGGCGGCGCTTCACTTCCACCGCCACCTTGTTGGTGCGGCCGTGGCTAAAGGTCTGCTTGACCTCGCCAGCGTCGACCGCCCGTTTCAGGCCCAGCGGTTTGCGTGCAGGTTTTTTCTCTTCGTCGCTCATTCTAGCTCTGTCGTCCTTCAAGTATTCTCATGTGTCGTCGGCCCAGAAGGCTTTTGCGACGGAGTGTTGCCCCCGCCATCAGCGTCGGGCTGGGCCGCGTCACGCGGTTCAGTCCTGACAAATTTCAGTAGGCGCGCGACCGCCTGTTCCACTCGTTTGGCGGCGCGCATGTCGCCGGAGTGGCCCGAAACGCCCAGATGGACGACATTTTCGCGGCCCAATGCCACAGACAGCGCCTCGCGGTCCAGAGGCAAGACGCGTCCGCGCGCGCCTGATCCTTCGGCTTCGGTCCCGACGCGCCACGCCTGATCGAGTTTCTTGCGTCCATCCTCGCTCGCATCGCTCGCGTGGAGGAGCAGCGCCACGGCCCCGGCGCGCGCCTGTTCGGCGATGCGGTTGGAGCCCAGCACGATGTTCCCAGCGCGCAGTTCCAGCCCCAAACGATCGCTCGCATGCCGGATCAGCGCCCTTTCGATAAGATCGGGCAAATCATCCGGTACTGCCAGCTTTGTGCCTTTGAACGCGCGGGCCAACGCCCCCTTGAGGTGGCCGCTGGCCATGGCGGTTTCAAGCTGTTTCCGATCGGGCTGGATCCAAGCTCCGCGCCCTGGTGCCTTAGCGCCGACATCGGGCAGCACACCGTGCACGCCATCCGCGTAAGGCGGCGAGATCGCAACGCGAACCAGAGTTTCGCGCGGCTGCGTCTCCCCGGAGAGGATGCAGCGACGTTCGCTCCCGGACTTGCCGGGAGCGCCGTCATCAACGATGTCGGGGCTCAGGCGCTCATTGGGTGGAGTCCGCATCGGCGGCCTCCTCAGCGGGAGCCGCGGCGGGCTCCTCGTCTTCAAACCAGTGCGCGCGCGCGGCCATGATGATCTCGTTGCCCTGCTCTTCCGAGAGGCCATAGTCGCCCAGCACGCCGCCTTTGTCCTGCTCGCGTTGCGGCGGGCGGCGCATGGGCGGGCCATCGGGGTTATTGCGGCGACGCGGCGCTTCGCGCTTCTTCGCAATCAGTTCGTCGGTGGCGAGATCCGCCAGATCATCGAGCGTCTTGATCCCCGCCTTGCCCAGCACCACCAGCATGGCTTCGGTCAGATGCGGCATGGTGGCGAGATCGTCTTCGACGCCGAGTTCACGGCGGGCGGTGCGATGCGCCTCTTCCTGACGCTCAATCGCTTCGACCGCGCGGCTTTGCAGCTCCTCGGCGAGCTCTTCGTCAAAGCCTTCGATCGCGGCGAGTTCGGCCAGTTCGACATAGGCGACTTCTTCGAGCATCGCGAAGCCTTCCGCGACCAGCAGCTGCGAGAGCGTTTCGTCGACGTCGAGCTCTTCTTCGAACATTTTCGAACGCTCGGCGAATTCCTTGGAACGCTTCTCGGAAGCCTCTTCCTCGGTCATGATGTCGATCTGGTGCGTCGTCAGCTGGCTGGCGAGGCGCACGTTCTGGCCACGGCGACCGATGGCGAGCGAAAGCTGATCGTCGGGCACGACGACTTCGATGCGGCCATCGTCTTCGTCCAGCACAACGCGGGCCACCGTGGCGGGCTGGAGCGCGTTCACGATGAAGGTCGCCGTGTCTTCGGACCACGGAATGATATCGATCTTCTCGCCCTGAAGCTCTTGAACCACCGCCTGAACGCGGCTGCCCTTCATGCCGACGCAGGCGCCGACCGGGTCGATGCTGCTGTCGTGGCTGATCACGCCGATCTTGGCGCGGCTGCCCGGATCGCGCGCGACGGTCTTGATTTCGATCACGCCGTCATAGACTTCCGGCACTTCTTGTTCGAACAATTTGGCCATGAACTGCGGATGCGCCCGCGAAAGAAAGATCTGC
>JBCDAE010000043.1:0-11550 GCA_039186235.1 Pseudomonadota bacterium
ATCAAGCAGAAATACGGCAAGCACATCAGCTGGGCCGACCTGTTCGTCCTGACCGGCAATGTCGCCATCGAATCGATGGGTGGCCCGGTCTTCGGCTTTGGCGGCGGCCGCGCTGACGTGTTCGAGCCGGAGAGCGTCTATTGGGGCACCGAAGAGCAGTGGGTGAACGAAGGTGTCGCCACCCGCATCCGCCCGGATGACGGCGCGGCGCTCGAAAACCCGCTCGCTGCGATCCAGATGGGCCTGATCTACGTCAATCCCGAAGGCCCGGGCGGTAATCCCGACCCGCTGGAATCCGCGCGCGACATGCGTGAAACCTTCGCCCGCATGGCGATGAACGACGAAGAGACCGTCGCGCTCACCGCTGGCGGCCACGCTTTCGGCAAAGCGCACGGCGCGCAGCCCGCTGACACGTTCGGCGGCGCTCCCGAAAGCGAAGAACTGCATCTCCAAGGCTTTGGCTGGCTCAACGACGAAGACGAAATTGAGAAGGGCCACATCACAACTTCGGGCATCGAAGGCTCCTGGTCGAGCAACCCGACCTCATGGAGCCACGACTACTTCCGCATACTGTTCAAATACGAATTTGAACTGGTGAAGAGCCCGGCGGGAGCGGTGCAGTGGACCCCGATCAACCCGGACCCCGAAGATATGGCGCCCGACGCGCGCGATCCTTCGGCCAAGGTGCCGACCATCATGACCACCGCCGATATGGCGCTGAAAATGGACCCGGATTACGCTGAGATTTCAAAGCGTTTCCTGGAGTATCCCGAGCAGCTTGACGACGCGTTCGCCCGCGCCTGGTTCAAACTGTGCCACCGCGATATGGGTCCAAAGGCGCGTTACATGGGCCCGGAAGTCCCCGACGAAACGCTCATCTGGATGGACCCAATCCCCGCTGGCACCACTCCTTCCGACGCCGACGTCGCAAGCTTCAAGAACGCGATTTTGGGCTCAGGCCTGTCGGTCAGCGAGCTTGTGAAAGCAGCCTGGGCCTCGGCCTCGACTTATCGCAGCTCGGACCATCGCGGCGGCGCGAATGGCGCGCGGGTGCGGTTGTCTCCTCAGCGCGAATGGGCCGCCAACGATCCGGATGAGCTGGACCGTGTGCTCAGCGTGATCGACACACATCGCGGCGGTCTCTCCATGGCGGACGCTATCGTTCTCGCGGGTTCGGCTGCGGTTGAAAAGGCCGCCAAGGACGCCGGGCACAACCTAAGCGTTCCCTTCCTGGGCGGGCGCGGCGACGCCACCGACGAACAGACCGACGCTGACAGTTTTGAGCCGCTGGAGCCGTTTGCCGATGGCTTCCGCAACTATCTCAAGACCAAAGCCAATGTGCGCACGGAAGAGATGCTGATCGACAAGGCGCATTTGCTGGGCCTGTCCATCCCGGAACTCACCGTGCTGGTCGGCGGGATGCGCGCGCTCGGCGCCAACGCGGGCAACACCTCGCACGGCGTCTTCACCGACCGTGTGGGCGCGCTCACACCGGACTTCTTCGTCAACCTGCTCGACATGTCCACCAAGTGGACCCCGGTCGAAGGGTCAGGCGATGAGGAATATGTCGGCACTGACCGTTCAACAGGCGCTGAGAAGTATCGCGCAACGCGCGCCGACCTCATCTTCGGGTCCAACTCGCAGCTGCGCGCGCAGGCCGAGGTGTACGCCGAGAGCGGAAACGAGGCAAAGTTTGTCGCCGACTTCGTAGCCGCTTGGACAAAAGTGATGAACGCCGACCGCTTCGATGTAACCTATTCGAAGTACCACGCGTAACACACAGGGACCCCCGTGCCCTGACCGGCCCCCTCAAGGTCAGGGTCGCAATTGACCCCCGGCGCTCCCTTGTGCGCTGGGGGTCTTTTCTTTGCGCTCTTCGATGGCTTGTCGGTGCAACACCGCGCTCCTATTGCCTGATGCATGGACAAGACGCGCTCCCCCCAAGCGGCCGGCAAGCGGCGCTTCGCAATTGAGTGGATCGGTCGGGAACAGTGGATCGTCGTCCCCGCAAAAAAGCACTGGTTCGTGCTGCCGCTCCTTACGATCTGGCTATTGGCATGGACCGCCGGCGGATTGATGGCCATTAACTTGCTCATTACCGGCCCGAACCGCCTGTTTATTGCCAGTTGGCTTGTTGGATGGGCGTTGGGCTGGGTCTTCGCTAGTTCGACAATTGCTTGGCAGATCGCTGGCCAATACCGCATTACCATCGCTGATGGAGCGCTTCTTTACGCGTGGACCATGCCGTTATTGAAACGAGAGAGCCGTTACGAACTCGGAATCGTTCGCGAACTTGCGTCAGTGCAACGATTCAATTGGCCGCTCTTCGGGCCAGCGACCGCGCAGTCACCGATGCCGCCATTCATTCAGAGTTTCTCGTTCCCCAATCCTGCGAAAAGCTTAGCCTTTCTTTACGATGGCCATGTTGTCACACTCGATCTTGGATTGAACGAGCAAGAGGCCAATGATGTGCTCGATTGGTTGAGAGAAAAAGCGTTCGCAGCATTCGACCAAGCAACCTAAATCCAGCCGGCTTCTTTAAGCTCGCTCACCTGCGCCCGGCTGACGGGCGCTTCGATCCCGCGTGTGAGCACAAGGCGCACGTTGCGCCCATCGCGCCGAATATCTTCGACCGCCCCTTTCGCCACCCACCAGCTACGATGGACCTGTCGGCCCTCCAACGCGCTCAAATGAGCCATCGCGTCCCGCAACCGCATCAGGATAAGCTCGCTGCCCAGAGCGGTGTGCACCCGCACATAGTGGTCCTCCATCTCCAGCGCGATCACATCGCTGCCAAGCTCGGCGGGAAGCGTGTCGAGCAAAGCGTTAGGCGCAGGACGGGAGCCCGACGCGGTTACGACCGGTTCCGATTGAGACTTGGCCGCCGCCAAACCAGTTGGACCGCGGCCATCGGCGTCTGGCGCAGACCTTTGCGCGCCAATGACGTTGAACAACAACGTGATCCCGCCGCCAATCACAAACACATAGAAGTAACTCGTCAGGGCTTCCTCAAGCGAAGGGACAACCGGCCATCGAGGCAGTGACTGCACGAAATAGACCAACACCGTCATGGGAACGGAGGCTATCAGACAGGCGAAAAACCACAGCGGCGGCCGGGGCAAATCGAGCGCGGAGCTGGTGCGGTTCACGAAGAAACCCATCGGCGAATAGATCGCGTAGCCCATATAGGCGAAAACGAGCCATCCCATGAGACGAACGGGCAGCGGCTCGTTTATGGATCCAAACGGCCCAATGATCGCGAGAAACACTCCGACCACGGTCATTATTCCCAGATCGGACAGCGTCTTGCGCCAAAAGGCTTTGCGAACGGCCTGACCAAGTTCAGCGGACGAGCTGTGCTCCACGGACATCTCACAAGACTGACTGCCCATTCGCGCTTCGTAAAGGGGCAAAACGTGGATTTTCAGGTCTCTGAGGCGGTGAGATGGCCCATTGGCGTAGCCACTGCCCTACTCACGTAGGCCCAATTGATCGCAAACGGGCAGGCGGCATTGTGAAGGCAACCGACGCCCATCCCTATGTTGACGGAGCCTTCAAATGTCCAATACCGCCTCGCTGACCGCCCTCGATCGTGTTCGCAGCCTCCCGATCCCCTTTATCGCCAAAAAGCCCTCAGGGCCGCTCACCACCAAAGAGAGCTTCAATCTCTCGCCGCGTCTGCGAATGATCATCTGGGCCGCCGCGATTGCCATGACATCGGCGACGGTGATTGCGCTTACCCGAGGCCTCACGGGTCTGGCTCCGGCGCACGGCGCGGCGCGCCATTGGGCGATCGTCATTCATGTCGCGACCGTGCTGCCCTGTGTGCCACTGGGCGCTTATCTGCTTCTGACGCGCAAAGGCACGAAGCTTCACAAACGGCTGGGCAGATTGTGGGTCGGCCTCATGGTCACCACGGCAACCGCTGCAATCTTCATCAAAACTGGCGGCAGCTTCAGCTTCATTCATATCTTCGTGCCGATGACCTACATCACCAGCTACAAGATCGTCGCCACGGCGCGCAGTGGCGACTTGCAGAGACACCGCTACGAAGTGATCAGCCTATTCCTGGGCGCGTTGATGATCCCAGGTATCTTCAGCATCGCCATCCCTGGTCGGCTCATGAATGTCTGGCTCTTCGGATGAAGAGAGGCGCGTTGAGAACGGCCTTAACGCGCTCGCTTAAGGATCAGGTAAAGCGCGCCGTCGCCGCCATGGTTGCGATGCGCGCGTCGCACCGCGGAAATACTGTCTGCGTGCGGGCCAGCCGCCAACCAATCCAGCAATTTCGACCGGATGGCTCCGCGCCGATGGGCGCGATCCGCCGGGTCAACCGGACGCTCGCGCCCCGCGATTACCAGCACAACCCGGGCGCCCATAGCGCGCGCCTGATCCAGGCCAGCTGTGATGCGGGTGTAGGCTGTGTCGAGAGTGTGGCCGTGCAAGTCCAGCGTCAGATCGGGTTCGATCCGCCCAGCTTTGAAACGTCTTTCCCAATGCGAGTCCAACCCTTCGGGCGCGGGCGGAATGCGGCCAACCGGCGCCGCGCTGGGCCGCGTCGGTATGGATGCTGCGCGCACCGTTGGCTTAACCGGCTTTGGTCCTTGCGACGTGCCGACCGGCTCCGCGGTCTGACCTGTGCTCTTCGATTGCGGAACTGGTCGCTTGCGCCCTGCGAGGGGCGTCACGCTTTCGGCAAGCCGCGCCCAAGCGGCCTGCTCTTCGGTCGAAAGACCTCTCGGAACGCTCACTTACTCGCGCCCTGCGAGCGGGCCACAGTGCCTTTGGGCAAGAGAATCAAGGCATCGCCACGCCCGGACATTCCACCTGCGATCGCGCGCGCCTCGGGGCCGGCGCCCCAAAATGTGTCGAACCTATTGGCGCCTTTTATCGCACCGCCCGTATCTTGGGCGACCCACAGCCCATCGGCTTCATCGCGGTCCAAATCGAGCCACACCGGAGCGCCGAGCGGTGTGTAGGCGGGATCAGCCGCGACCGAGGCTTCGCGTCGCACCGGAACGCCCAAAGCGCCCAATGGCCCATCACCCGTCAATTCGCGAAAGAACACCCAGCTTTTGTTGAGCCGCATGAGATCGCGACCCTCTTCGGGATTTTCGCGAATATAGGCCATGATGCCCTGCATCGATCCGGAGTATTGGCCCGGCCCATCGCCCAACAGCCCGCGTTCGCGCATCACCCCGCCAATGCCGGTGTAACCACGCCCGTTCTGCCCGGCGTATCCAATCCGGATGATGTCGCCTTCGGGCGTGCGCAATCGGCCGGAGCCCTGGATCTGAAGGAAGAAGAATTCCACCGGGTCCTTCGCCCAGGCGATGACCTCAGCGCGTCCGTCCAAAGCGCCTTCTTCGATTTCGGCGCGCTCAAAGTAGAGGACGAAGTCGCCGCGCTCATCGTACCGACCCAAAGGCGGTCGCCCGGTGCGCTCGCTTTCGGGAATGTCGCGGCGCCAGGCGCGCTCCAGATCGCGCGGCACCGCGTAGACAGGCACTTCGTAACCACGGCGGCGCTGGCGCGATCCGGCGATCTCTGGCTCGAAATAGCCGGTGGCAAAGGCTCGACCATCCCCCACGCGGACCGTTTCGAAGTACTCAGAGAAGAAGTCGCGCGCCGAAGCGCTGTTCCAGGTGTCAGCCGCAGCGCAGGCGGGTTGCCAGTCGGAGTTCTGACTGAGTCCGCTTGTGTCGGTCCGCGAAAGCAGCCGGGGGCACGATTCTCTAAAAGACGACAAAGCCGTTCGCGCGTCGTTCGAACCTATCGGCAACGAGGCCACGCTGGGGCCAAGAGTAAGCCCGCTAGAGGCAACGCTGGGAGCGGGAGCAACCGGAACCGGAGCCGCTGGTGACGGCGCGTATCCGCCGGGTGGCGACGATTTCGGAATGATCGAGCACGCGCCGAGGGCTAAGGCGAATCCGCAAGCGGCCAGCCAGCGAGAATACAGGGATCGCTGGCGGTGCATCGCGGCGGAGCTCCTGTTTTTAGTAGTGGCCTATAAATAAACAGGCCGCGACGATCAGCCCTCGTCGGTTTCGTCGAGAATCCAGTTGGGATCTTTGGCGCGTACATTGCGCGAGAACGTCCACACGTCGCGGCTCTCGATCGCGTCGTCGAGCGACCCGGCGATAACGTTGCCGTCCTTATCGCGCGTAACGGCGGCTATATCCGCAACGAAGAGAACCGAGATGCGCGCCATGCGGCCATCGAGTGATGCGGAATGGATGCGGGTTTCCTCGACACGGATCAGCGAATTGTCGAGCGTTTCACCCGCTTCTTCGCGTGCGTCGATAGCGGAGACAAACCCTTCGTAGACGTCGTCATCGCACAGGTCACGCAGCGTCTCGCGATCGCCCTCCCAAAACGCTTCGAGCACCATCTCGTAGGCGCCGCGCGCGCCTTCCATGAAAGCGGTGATGTCAAAGCGGTTGTCCGCCGAGGCGATTTCGCGAACGCCGCGCTCCACCGCCGGCATGACGCCTTCCAGCTGCGCGGGGCGCGCTGCGACAGTGGGTGCGCTCGATTGAGCTTGGCCTGCATTTCCAGCCGCCGGGCTTTCAGGCCCTTCGAAGCGTTGCGGCACTGATTCTTCTTCGTGCTCCGCCCGGCGACCAAGCACGGAATAAAGCCGAAGCCCTAGAAAAGCGGCAATCATGGCGAGGATAACGATTTCTGTAATCACAATGCTTCTCTGTCTGCCTTTCGCGGACGCCTCCGCTCCCTCAAGCGTCCCCTCTCTTTCATGCCTAACATAAGATCAGAATACAATCCGACAACAAAGGATCGCGTTCTTTCGCTGGACGATTTGGTCTTTTGAGTAACAATTCTTGCCTGAACACAGGCTTGAACGCCATCCCTAGCGTGTTGCGGGGCGATGATCCGCCTGCTAGGCGCGGCGAACTTTGCACAAGGGCGCATCGGTGATGCGCTCTTTTCAAGACCATTTTTGGCGCACCAACGGAAAGATACGATCATCATGGCCGACGAAGGCGACGTTCTCACCAATCTCGACAACCCCGGCGCCGGCGCAAACGGCGCCGACAATCAACCCACCGCGGGCATTATCACGCAATATGTGAAAGACTTTTCGGTCGAGAACCCGAACGCGCCCGATGTTTATCAGTGGACTGATCAGCCCAAAGTGGACGTACAGTTTAACATCGGGGCAGACCCGGTAGGTCAGGATATCCATGAGGTGAACCTGAAAATCAATGTCACCGCGACCGGCGCCAAGGGACCGGCCTATATGATTGAACTCGACTATTGCGGCCTCGTTGGCATGCGCAATATCCCGGAAGAACAGGCCCACGCTTTCCTTTACGCCGAAGCGCCGCGCATTCTGTTTCCGTTTGCGCGCCGCGTGATCGCCGACGCGGTCGCGGACGCTGGGTTTCCTCCCCTTCTGGTCGATCCGATCGACTTCAACCGCCTCTATGCCCAACAACTCGCGCAGCGCCGTGCGGAACAAGGCCTTGGCGAAGGGGAAATGCCCAAACCACAGGGCGGAAACGCCTAAGGCGAACCCGATCCGGTGAGGCGCTGATACCATGAGCCTCCTCAAAAATGTCGGCACGATTGGCGGCCTGACGGCGGTGAGCCGCGTGTTTGGCTTCCTGCGCGATATCCTGCTCGCCCGCGTGCTTGGCGCGGGAGGGGTGGCCGACGCGTGGCAGCTGGCGTTCCAGTTTCCCAACCTGTTCCGACGCCTGTTCGCAGAGGGCGCGTTCGCAAGCGCCTTTGTGCCGCTGTTCAATCGCCACATGAACGAAAGCGACACCGAGGCCCGACGTTTTGCGAGCGAAGTGCTGGCGGTGTTGCTCCCTATTCTCGTCGCCTTTGGCGCTGTGATGATGGTGGTGATGCCGTGGGTCTTATGGCCCTTTGCCAGCGCCGATATGCGCGCAAGCGAGGGCACCTATGACCTTGCGGTCACCATGGCGCGGATCGCCTTCCCCTATTTGATGTTCATGAGCCTTGCGACGCTGGTCGCCGCCATCCTGAATTCGCTGTCGCGCTTTGCGGCGGCGGCGGCGGCGCCGATCCTGCTCAACATCTGTCTGCTCGCCGCTTTGTTCTGGGGAATCGTCCAACAGCCGGGTGAAGCGACACGGCAATCGGTTGGCCTTTACCTCGCCATCGCCGTTTCAATGAGCGGGGTCGCGCAACTGCTTTGGCTGCTGTTCTTTATGCGCCGCGCCGGGTTCGCGCTTTCGTTCAATCCTCCCCGTTTCACCGAAAGGGTGAAGGAGATGGGAGTGCTGATCGTGCCCGCTATCTTCGGCGCGGGTGTTTATCAGATCAGCCGTTTTATCGACCTCGCCTTTTACGGCGTCCTGCCGGACGGATCGATCAGCTATATGGCCTACGCAGATCGTTGGAACCAACTTCCGCTCGGCATTATCGGCATCGCGCTCGGCACTGCGATCTTGCCCGCGCTTTCCCGCCATATCGGAAAGGAAGACGAAGAGGAGGCAGCGCGCTTACAGGCAAGCGCCATCGAACTCGCCATGCTGCTGACCATTCCTTGCGCGGTCGCCCTGTTCTTCACCGGCACCGCCTTTGTGCGCGTGTTTATGGCGGGCCAGTCCTTCACTCAGGAGGACGCAAACGTGACCGGACTGGTGGTAAGCGCATTAGTTTCTGGGCTGCCCGCTTATGTTCTCGTCAAAGTGCTCACGCCCAATTTCTTTGCGCGCAAGGACACGCGAACCCCGGTGGTAACCGCGGCGCTGGCGCTGGTCGTAACGGTGGCGCTCAACTTCACCTTCATCTTCGGCTTTGAGCTTGGCGTGGTTGGCCTCGCTCTGGCTGGAGCGGTGGGCGCTTGGGTCAACATCGCTCTACTGAGCTTCATACTCGCGCGGCGCGGTTTTTTTGTCCTGACGGGCAAGGTGCTGGGACGCATCGCCCGCATTGCCATCGCCGCCGCCCTGATGGGCGCGGCCTTGTACGCGCTTATGATACGGATCGAGCCCTGGTTCGTCGGTACCATCGCCGAAAGAGCTTTGGGCATCGGAGCTATCCTGGCGGTCGGCGCGGTGACCTATGGAGCCGCGGGCGCGGCGCTTGGGATACTCGACAAGGCGAGTGTGATGCGGCTTCTTCGCCGCCAAGGCTAAGCCGTTCTTGCCCCTGCCGCTTCATCTGCTAGTTGCTTGACCCATGACGCATGTCGCATTCTCGGCCCGTTTGGTTCGCCCCCGATTCTCGGTGCGCGGGCGGGCGGCCTGGCGATGGCCAACTTGCTCTTGATCTGAGCCCCCTGGCCCAAGCGGCCAACCCATCACCAATATCTACAAAAGAGAAATCCCATGAGAGTCGTCTCCGGCATTCAGCCCACGGGCAAGCCGCATCTTGGCAACTACCTTGGCGCGATCCGAAACTACGTGAAGTTTCAGGACGACGCCGACGCGGCCGGCGGGGAGTGCCTGATCTTCATCGCCGATCTCCACGCGCTTTCGCTTCCGCATGATCCGGAAGAATTGCACGCCTCGACGCTCGAACTGGTTGCAACTCTGGTCGCTTGCGGCCTCGATCCCAAAAGGACGATCCTGTTCAATCAGGCGCAGGTGCCTAGCCATGCGGAGATGCAATGGCTGCTAAATGGCACCGCGCGTATGGGCTGGCTCAACCGGATGACGCAGTGGAAAGACAAAGCGGGCAAGAACCGCGAAGGGCAGTCCATTGCGCTGTTCACCTATCCGGTGCTGCAGGCCGCCGATGTGCTTTTGTACCAGGCGACGCATGTGCCCGTGGGCGAAGATCAAAAGCAGCATCTGGAGCTGGCGCGCGACATCGCGCAAAAGTTCAACAACGATTTTGCGTCCGAAGAAAAGCCGGTCTTCACTTTGCCCGAGCCCATCATTCCCCCCGAAGCGGCCCGTATCATGAGCTTGCGCGATGGGTCGGCGAAGATGAGCAAATCCGACCCATCGGATATGAGCCGGATCAATCTGGTCGATGACGCCGACACGGTGATGAAAAAGATCAAAAAGGCCAAGACCGACCCCGAGCCCCTGCCGAGTGAGGAAGCCGGTCTTGAGGATCGCGCCGAGGCGCTCAACCTTGTCAGCATCTACGGCGCGCTCACCGGGCAAAGCGTATCCGACGTGCTCAGCGAGAATGGCGGCCAAGGATTCGGCGCGTTCAAGCCCAAGCTGGGCGAGGCCCTAGTCGAAACGCTTGCGCCGATTTCGGAGCGGTTCCGCGCTCTCAAGGACGATCGCGAAACGCTGGATGCAATTCTAGCTCGGGGCGCGGCCCGCGCGCGCGAACGCGGTACGCCAACCCTCGACGCGGCTTACAAAGCGCTGGGGCTTGTGCGCGGTTGAGGACTGGTATCCCCCATTGCGTCGAAGCGATGCATCTGAGCGTTCAAATCCTGTTCAGACCCTCATGCTAGGTCGGAGTAACAGACAGCGGCGCTTTAACCGAGGCGATGGACTTCGCTTGTCAAACCAACTCAATGATGCGCAAAGAGTTGGAATAACAGCGAACCTCGGCCCAGGAGGCGGTTTACTCGTCACTGGACAGACCCATTCCGGGTCCACATGTTGAAGGTATCGCAAAGGGATGCATCGATGAGCCAAGAGTACACCAAAACCGCCTCAACACACCGTTCCATACGCGCGGCAGGCTTAACCCTGTTTGCGGTCGCAAGCCTTGGACTCGCGGCCTGCTCAACGCCTTTCAAAGCGGACGTGTCGCGCTTCGCAACCCAGCTTCCCGCGCCGGAAGGCACGACGTTTGCGGTCGTGCCCGAGGATCCGCAGCTCGCCGGCGGTATCGAGTTTAGCGTTTACGCAAACGGCGTAGCGAGGGAGTTGGCCGAAGTTGGTTTTGCGCCGGCAGCGTCGCCGGAAACGGCTGACCTTCTGGTGCGCTTTGATTACGGCGTCGACAATGGTCGCGAGCGCGTGCGCACAACCGGGGGCGGTTTCGGCGCGGCCGGCTTCGGCCCGTGGGGAGGTTTCGGCGGATTTGGCTATAGTCGAGCCTACGCTTTCGGCTTCTACGATCCGTGGCTCGCTGGTCCCAATGTGCGCAGCTACACGATTTACACCGGCGATATCGATGTGAAGATCGACAACGTCGCGACGGGTGAGCGCGTGTTCGAAGGCCGGGCGGAGAGCGTCTCGCGATCCAACCGCCTGCAAACTATTGTGCCGAACCTGGTCGAAGCGCTCTTTACCGATTTTCCCGGCAATTCGGGCGAGACCTTGCGGATCACCATTAAAGAAGATGAAAAGACCGTGCGTCGCACCGACTAATAGTATACGCTGCGCATCAGCAATAACACCCTTGGATGGGACGGAGAGGCGGCGCAAGGGATCAGCGCCGCCTTTTTGCTGTTCAAATGCGTGCGAACTCGCGCCGGCCTAGAGGCCAGCCGCGCCCCCCGTCGAACCAAACCCGCCCGCGCCTCTTTCTGTTGAGTCGAGTTCGTCCACCTCGTCCCATGCTGCTTGCACAACGGGCGCGAGGATAAGCTGGGCGACTCGGTCGCCGCGCTGAATTGAAAACGCTTCGCTTCCATGG
>JBCDAE010000044.1:0-8777 GCA_039186235.1 Pseudomonadota bacterium
CCACGATCCAGTCGGCGGTTTTGATCACGTCGAGATTGTGCTCGATCACCACCACCGAATTGCCTTGCTCGACCAGACGATGGAGCACTTCCAACAGCTTGCGCACGTCTTCGAAGTGCAGGCCCGTCGTCGGCTCGTCCAGGATGTAGAGCGTCTGCCCGGTGGAGCGCTTGGACAGCTCCTTGGCGAGCTTCACCCGCTGCGCCTCGCCGCCCGAAAGCGTCGTCGCCTGCTGGCCGACCTTGACGTAGCCCAGGCCCACTTCGTTGAGCATGCGCATCTTGTCGCGGATCGGGGGCACGGCTTTGAAGAACTCCTCCGCGTCCTCGATCGTCATGTCGAGCACGTCGGCGATCGAATGGCCCTTGAACTTCACCTCGAGCGTTTCGCGGTTGTAGCGCTTGCCACCGCATTCCTCGCAGGTGACGTAGACGTCGGGGAGGAAGTGCATCTCGATCTTGATCAGGCCGTCGCCGGTGCATTGTTCGCAGCGGCCGCCTTTGACGTTGAACGAGAAGCGCCCGGGTTTGTAGCCGCGCGCTTGGCTTTCGGGGAGGCCGGCGAACCAGTCGCGGATCTGGGTGAAGGCGCCGGTGTAAGTGGCGGGGTTGGAGCGCGGGGTGCGGCCGATGGGCGACTGGTCGATCTCGATCACCTTGTCGCAATATTCGAGGCCTTCGATTGCTTGGTGTTTCCCCGCGATGACGCGCGCGCCGTTGAGCACCCGCGCCGCGCCCGCGTGCAGCGTGTCGATGGTGAAGCTCGACTTGCCCGAGCCGCTAACCCCGGTGATGCAGGTGAAGGTGCCCAGCGGGATCGAGGCGGTGACGTTCTTGAGGTTGTTCGCAGCTGCGCCTTTGACCGTGAGCTTGTGCCCGTTGCCTGGGCGGCGCTGGGCGGGCACTTCGATTTCGCGCCGTCCGGTGAGGTAATCCGCGGTCAGGCTCTTGCGCGATTTCATGATCTGCTTGAGCGTGCCCTGCGCCACCACTTCGCCGCCGCGCACGCCCG
Source organism: Pseudomonadota bacterium (assembly GCA_039186235.1). Lineage (GTDB taxonomy): Bacteria > Pseudomonadota > Alphaproteobacteria > Sphingomonadales > Sphingomonadaceae > Erythrobacter. The sequence goes on from JBCDAE010000044.1 coordinate 1,012, forward strand.
CGCCGGGGCCAAGGTCAACGATATGGTCGGCGGTGCGGATGGCGTCCTCGTCGTGCTCGACCACGATGACGGTGTTGCCGAGATCGCGCAGCCGCTTGAGCGTCTCCAGCAGGCGGTCGTTGTCGCGCTGGTGCAGGCCGATGCTGGGCTCGTCGAGCACGTAGAGCACGCCGCTTAGCCCTGAGCCGATCTGGCTGGCCAAGCGGATGCGCTGGCTCTCCCCGCCCGACAGCGTGCCGCTGGTGCGGTCGAGGTTGAGGTAGTCGAGGCCGACATTGTCGAGGAAGCCCAAGCGCTCGTTGATCTCTTTCAGGATTGGCTTGGCGATCTGGCTCTGCTGGTCGTTCAGGTGGTTGTCGAGGTCTAGGAACCAAGCCTTGGCGTCCGCCACGCTCATCACGGTGGGTTCGGCGATGTCGGTCGGGCCGTTGGCGGAGGGGATCTTCACCGCCAGCGCTTTTTCGTTGAGGCGTTTGCCCCCGCAGCTTTCGCACGGTTGCGAGGTCTGGAACTTGGACAGCTCCTCCTGCATCCACGCGCTCTCGGTCTGCGCCAGGCGGCGGTTGAGGTTGCCGATCACGCCTTCGAACGGCTTGTTGACCGTGTATTCCTTGCGCCCGTCCTTGAAGGTGAGCTGCACGGGCATGCCGCCGGTGCCGTGGAGGATGATCATCTGCTGATCGGGCTCCAGGTCCTTCCACGGCGTGTCAATCGTGAAGTCATACGCCTTTGCAAGGCTGCTCAGCACCTGCATGTAATAGGGCGACGGCGGGTTGGACTTCGCCCACGGCGCGACCGCCCCCTGTTTGAGGGTCAACGCCTCGTTGGGGATGACGAGTTGCTCATCGAAAAGCTGTTTCTCCCCGATCCCGTCGCAGGCCGGGCACGCGCCTTGGGGCGAGTTGAACGAGAACAGGCGCGGTTCGATCTCCTCGATGGTGAATCCGCTGAAGGGGCAGGCGAATTTTTCCGAAAAGACGATGCGGTTGGCGGGAATCCCCGCGCCCTTCATCGCGCCGCCACTTTCGGCCTCATCCTCGCGCCCGGGCACGACCCCATCGGCGAGGTCGATATAGGCAAGACCATCGGCCAGTTTCAGCGCGGTTTCAAACGAATCCGCCAGCCGCGTCTCGATGCCCGGTTTGACCGCGAGGCGATCCACCACCACCTCAATGTCGTGCTTGTACTTCTTGTCGAGCGCGGGCGCCTCTTCGATCCCGTAGAGCTCGCCATCGATCCGCACGCGGGTGAAGCCCGCCTTCTGCCATTCGGCGAGCTCCTTGCGGTATTCGCCCTTGCGACCGCGCACGACCGGCGCGAGCAGATAGGCGCGCGTCCCCTCGGGCAGCGCCATCACCCGGTCGACCATCTGGCTGACGGTCTGCGCGCTAATCGGCTCTCCGGTCGCGGGCGAATAGGGCACGCCCACCCTCGCCCACAACAGCCGCATGTAATCGTAAATCTCGGTGACGGTCGCCACGGTCGAGCGCGGGTTGCGACTGGTCGTCTTCTGCTCGATCGAGATCGCCGGCGAGAGCCCATCGATATGCTCGACATCGGGCTTCTGCATCATCTCAAGGAACTGGCGCGCGTAGGCCGAAAGGCTCTCCACATAGCGCCGCTGCCCCTCGGCGTAGATCGTATCGAACGCGAGGCTCGACTTCCCGCTCCCCGACAAGCCCGTCACCACAATCAAGGCGTCGCGCGGCAGATCAATATCGACACCCTTGAGGTTATGCTCACGGGCGCCCCTTACGCTTATTTTGGTCAGCATGAGCGAAGCTCATGCGTGGCGGAGATTTTGGCGAGACTCATAAGAGAGCGTGTTCCTGAAATGTTCACGAAGGTCAAGCCAAGGATCGAGCGCGGTGTAAAACCGTTCTCAAGCGGCCGACCCGCCTTCAATAAGGATCGGATTTGGACCTTCAACGCGCGAGACGACGAGCGGTTTCGGGCGCAGCGCCTCAGAACCGAGAGCTATAAGCAAAAGAGAAGGTCCAATATGGATGTTTAAGTAATAGTCTTTATTCGATCCAAGTATTATTGTCTTTTCTCGAGAATTTTGGGCTTTAACGATTCGCCAAGCGAGGCAGTGGGACCGCCTCGCCAACGCTCTGGGGGGAGCAAAGTTGGGGCAAAAGACAGACTGTTTCGCGGCGGCTGTGTGCGCGCTTGTTCTTGCGCTTGCCCTGCCCGGTTGCACGACAATCGTGCTTGGGGACAACGAGACCCTTTCGCAGCGGGATAGGCGCGACATTGTCAGCCTAGGCTTCACCAAAATTGTGATCCCCGAAACACAAGGCGAAACCGTCGCCTTTAAGCGCACGGGCGTAGGCCTTGGATTTGGTTCAGCGGTGGGCTCAGCGGCGTGGTTGGGCTTTGACCAGAACGAATGGGTGATCGCGGACCCGGCCAAGTGCCAGTTGCTGGTGGTTATCCGATCCGATGTCGAAAGCGCCAACGCCGCGCTCATTCTCGAAAAACTAAAGGGGGTAGATGTATGCTACACAAACGAAGCGCAGCCCTAATCTTGGCTGTTTCGCTGCCAGCGCTTGGGGGATGCGTGCAGGCGACGCGGCATTCGAACACTATGGTGTTTGGGACGAATACATCGCTTGCCGCGCGCATTGGGCAGAGCGTCGCTCAAGTTCCGGAAGTTTCGGTAGGCTATAGCCGTCAGGAGGCGGTGATTATGCCTCTTCTAGCCAACACGGGCGACAGCGGTGGACAGCAAGGCAAACTGTCGCCTTGCGGGGTACCATTCCCAACGGATCAAGAACCAGCACCACCGGGCGGAAGGAGCCCTACGACAACGCTTCCTAAATCCGATGCACAGCCCCATCCATGCAAATTCGTGGCTACAAAGACCAGTCTTGGTGGGATTAGCTTTCAAGACAGCTACTCTGTCCTTGCCAGTTTCGGAGCCACTATCAAAGCGCGCAGTCCAAGGTCGGGAACCGAAAGCGGGGAGATCGGGGTTGGCCTTGCTCAGTATTTTGCAACTGGAGTGGCCGCCCAACTGCTCGCAGCGAACGGCGGAGCTGCAGTAGTATCCGTGAGCGAGGGTGCCAAAGAGTCGGCAAAAAGCGCAAAGACTGGAGCGGCGACTGCTGCGGTCACGGGCACAGGTGCGGATGCAGTAGCTGCTGCGATCCTTGCGGACACATCATTTACGGCTGACCCGACAATCGCAGAGCAATTCACCTTCATGCATGAAGCAGTCGCGACGCGAATAGAACAGACTAATGACGACAATCTTATCGGCCGCCTCAGAGATTTTGATGCCAGTTTGAAGGGCAGCACCGACTACAACCCCGGCTTATCTGGCCTATGCATTGCTGCGCCAAACAATACGGCGGAACTATGTGCAAAAAGAATTCGGAGATTCCGCCCGCTCTCGACCAAGGAACTGCAAGGTAAGAAGGCAGAGGTCCTAGACGCTATTTCAACTTGGTCTGTGCCTTAAGTCACTTCTAGCATTGGAAAAAGGAGGATTAACATGGCCGGAATAACGCGTGTAAGAGCATTCAAGACGCTACAGGCTGCAAAGGATCAGGCCCACATTTGGCTCAATGACAATATGGAAGTGGCGATCACCGGAAAGACAGAAGTCGTCGAGATACGCGACGCCAATGGAAGTGATCCGCTTTGGTGGTCACGGGACGATCCGGGTGACCTGTTCATTGTCGTCGCGAGCCAAGATGGAATTGAGGAGCTGACTCTGAACTCGTGATGTGAATGGAGAAAGAGTCTCAAGGCTCGACAAGGAGCAGTGCACCAGGCTTTGTGATTAAGATATATATTTTATACACTTAGAGCAAGATGAGCATCTCGTCATTCCGCCAATTGCTCTTTGTTGAATGCGGGCATTTCCTCGGACATGGGCGGATTGCGGAAGGGGGTTAAAGGGATGAGCTCTACCTGATCGTAGTTGTGACCCCTTTCCACGACACTTGATTCTCGCGGCTACCCGCTCGCCACCAAAGCCCACGTACCGCCCTCGCCCATCCACCGCGCCTCTACGCCCCAAACCCGCGACACGACCGCCGGATCAAGCGCCTCCTCGGGCGCAACGTCCGCCGTCAACTCGCTCTCGTCGAGCACCAGCCCCCGGTCCGCCTGGTTCATCGCCAGCGCCAGATCGTGCAGCACGATCACGACGCCCTTCCCTGCCCCGTACCCCCCAGGTCAAGCACAGTTAACCACCGCTCAACCCTAGAGTCACACCAAGCTTTAGCGCCGATCTTCTAACGCGGTTTTCCTTCGCATTTACCAGCGTGTGGTGAAGTTAAAGGGCGCTCGCTAATTGCGCGCGGTTCCTCGCTTTCATCCGGCTGCGCTTTGCTTTCTGGAACTTGCCCTGATGACGATCCGCTTTGCTCCCGCCCATTCTCGCTTCCCCGCCCGCAGCCGCGGACCGGTTTGCGCTCCGATAGCGCGCGCGCTGGCGAGCCGGGCTGTGGAGCGAGTGGCGAACGACGACGGGCCCTCCCCCGTGGCGCGGGCTCTGAACGATCAGATCCTGCGCGCGGCCTTGCGCCATTTCGCGGAGCATGGGCTGGGAGCGGCGCGCGCCGCCCGCGTGCAAGCCGAAGCGGCGCTGAGCGCAGGGGACATGCAGTCCTTTGACTGGTGGATCGGTATCACGCGCACGCTCGACAAGCAGATGGCCGAAGACGCCGAACGCGCGGCGTCCGCTTTGGCGGAATAGATTCAATCGCATAGGCCCTGGCGCCGCGCCGCCGTCTACATACCCAGGGACCGTTAACCGCCGTTTGACCTGTTGCGGGTAACGCATGGATGATGGCGTTAACCCGACTCCTCTCGGTAGGCCGCTTGAAGGCTGCGGATACGAAGCGCGACGATCAGATTTCGGAGCGCGCTCGCCGCGTGCTGGTTCAAACGCTGTACACGCAACCCTCCAGCCTAGCGCTAGGCGCGTTGGCCGGCATAATGGCTTCCGCCGTTTCGGCGTGGATCGCCGAAGTGGACATATTCTGGACCGCGTTCGCCGTTCTTTCAATCATCGCGATCGGGCGCGTGGCCTTGGCGTATGGCTTGGCCCCAAGCCTCGAGAAATTCAGCACAAGCCGGCTGGAGACCCTCTACGAAATCGGCGCGTTCACCTACGCTCTGGCGTTGGGCATCGTCGCGGCGATGACGTTGCTTTTTGACGCGGCGGCGGAAGCCCAGCTGATGATGGTCGCCAACGCGATGTGTTACGGCGTCGGCGTGGCGGCGCGAAACGCGGGGCGACCCAGCATTGCGATCGGGCAGCTCACTCTGATCTGCTTGCCAATCGGCGTCGTCTGCGCGGTGCAGGCCACGATAGCGTCGATCACGCTGCTTTTGACGATTCTGTTCCTTATTCCCGCGATGGCATCCATCACGATGAGCGTGTTTCGCGTTCTGCGCGACTCCATCCGACAAGCAGAGAAAAGCTCGCAATTGGCGGAGAACATGCAGGCGCTGGCGCGCACCGATGTGGTCACCGGTCTCGCCAACCGCGCGGGTTTGAACCACGTCATGGTCGAAACGATGATGACCATCGACGACGAAAGCCGATTTGCGCTGTTCTGGATTGATCTTGACCGGTTCAAGGAAGTGAACGATCTTTTGGGCCATCCCGTGGGCGACCGTGTTCTGGCCGAAATCGCCAAGCGATTGAGCGACATTGCGCCGGACGCCGCCACCGTATCGCGCTTTGGCGGGGATGAATTCATCCTGTTTTGCCCCGTCACGGACAAAAAGCACGCTGAACGCATCTCCAGCGAGATCCACGCCGAAATCATGAACCCCATTCGAATTGATGGAGACCGGCTCGAAGTGCGCGGATCAGTAGGCGTCGCTTTGTTGCCAGACGATGCGAAGGACGCCGACACGCTGATGCAACGCGCCGATCTGGCGCTTTACCACGCCAAGCTGGGCGGGCGAGCGCAGACCTGTTTCTTCGACCCTTCGATGACAGGCGATCTGGTGCGCCGCCGCGAGATCGAAAGCGAACTGCGCCTGGCCATCCAGCGAGACGAATTGTCCGTCTTCTTCCAGCCCATCGTCGATCTCGAAACCGGCAAGATCCGCAGTTTCGAAGCGTTGGTGCGCTGGTTCCATCCCGAGAAAGGCGAGCTGAGCCCTACCGAGTTTATTCCCGTCGCCGAAGAGACCGGCCTTATTCTTACATTGGGCAACTGGATTATCGGGCAGGCCGCGCGCATTGCGGCGCAATGGCCCCAGGACGTCACCGTCTCGGTCAACTTCTCCCCGCTGCAAATCCGCGCACCCGGCGCAACGCTGGGCATCCAGAGCGCGCTGCGCGAGGCGGGCCTGGCGCCCAATCGGCTTGAGCTAGAAGTGACCGAAGGCCTGTTTGTCGACGACAACCACGCCACCGCCTCCTTTATCGAGGAGCTTTCCGAGCTGGGTGTGCAATTCGCGCTCGACGATTTTGGAACGGGCTATTCCTCGTTGGCCTATATCAACACCTTCCCGTTCGGAAAGATCAAGGTCGACCGCAGCTTCATCTCGGGCGAGAAAGTCGGGCGCAAAAGCGACGCGATCATTCGCGCGGTGGCGGAAATGGGCACGACGCTCGAAATGGGGATTGTCGCCGAAGGTCTCGAAACGCTGGAGCAGGTCGAAGCCGTGCGCAAAGCGGGCTGCACTTTGGGCCAGGGATACTATTTCAGCCGGCCGGTGCCCGATTACTTGGCCGCGATGCTGCTAACGCAGGAACGCGAGTCGGATAGCGCAAACTCCGTCCCCTTGCGCTCACACGGCTGATAGTTCACGCGCCGCGCGTAAGCGGCTCCAATCGCATCGAATTGTTCAGCTCAGGCTCAGACAAGAAGCCACGATTTGATACAATTATTGCTACTGCAAACTAGTATCAAATAAAACCGTCATCTGCGACTTTTTGGTGGTTGCCAAGGGCGAAAGACAGGCCTACCCCGCCACTCGAAGCCATAGCGTAGCCGCGACGGGATGGGGGCTGCGTTTGCGCCGCGCAAACGGCACTTCGCCCTACACAGTTTGCCGTCCCGAGGGATTTGGGAAGGATACCTGTTTTTATGGCCCGCAAGAAGATTGCTCTGATCGGTTCCGGCATGATTGGGGGGACGCTCGCCCACCTCGCCGCCAAGAAAGAAATCGGCGATATCGTCCTGTTCGACATCGCCGAAGGCATGCCGCAGGGCAAGGCGCTCGACCTGTCGCAATGCGGCCCGATCGAAGGCTTTGACGCGAAAATCACCGGCACCAACGATTACGCCGATATCGCGGGCGCGGACGTGGTGATCGTGACCGCGGGCGTTCCGCGCAAGCCCGGCATGAGCCGCGACGACCTGCTGGGCATCAACCTGAAGGTGATGAAGGCGGTCGGCGAAGGCATCAAGAACAACTGCCCCGACGCTTTCGTGATCTGTATCACTAACCCATTGGACGCGATGGTCTGGGCGCTGCGTGAGTTTTCCGGCCTGCCCCACAACAAGGTGGTCGGCATGGCGGGCGTGCTCGACAGCGCGCGCTTCGCCACCTTCCTCGCCTGGGAGTTTGAGTGCAGCGTCAAGGACGTGAACGCCTTTGTGCTCGGCGGCCACGGCGACACGATGGTTCCGGTCCTTTCCTATTCGACAATCAACGGCATTCCAGTTGATGACTACGCGAAAATCAAGGGTGTCAGCGAAAGCCGCATCGACGGGATTGTTGATCGTACCCGTAAGGGCGGCGGTGAAATTGTTGGCCTGCTCGGCAATGGCTCAGCCTATTAC
>JBCDAE010000045.1:0-8726 GCA_039186235.1 Pseudomonadota bacterium
CCCAAGCTTGCCAAGATCACGCTCAATATGGGCGTGGGCGAAGCCAGCCAGGACAAGAAGAAGGTTCAGACCGCCGCGGAAGAAATGGCTCTGATCGCTGGTCAGAAGCCGGTCATCACCAAGGCGAAGAAATCGATCGCTCAGTTCAAGCTGCGCGAAGGCATGCCGATCGGTTGCAAGGTCACCTTGCGCCGCGACCGTATGTTCGAATTTGTTGATCGTCTGGTGACCGTGGCTATGCCGCGCATCCGTGACTTTCGTGGCCTGAACGCCAAGTCGTTCGACGGCCGCGGCAACTACGCGATGGGTCTTAAGGAACAGATCGTGTTCCCCGAGATCTCATACGACAAGATCGACAAGGTGCGTGGCATGGACATCATCGTCACCACCACCGCGAAAACCGATGAAGAAGCGCGCGAATTGCTGCGCCTCTTCGGCTTCCCCTTCCAGGGCGAAGCGGGCGAACAAAAGGCCGCGGCGTAAGCCGTGCGTCTTGTAGAGACACGAAAGAAGAGAGCTTAAGTCCAATGGCGAAACTGAGTTCGATCAACAAAAACGAGCGTCGCAAGAAGCTCGTTGAGAAGTACGCAGCGAAGTATGAGAAGCTGAAGGCTATCGCTGATGACGAGTCGCTTGATGAAAGCGAGCGTCTGATGGCGCGCCTGAAGATGGCCGAGATTCCGCGCAACGCGAATCCGACCCGCGTGCGCAATCGCTGCGCCACCACCGGCCGCCCGCGCGGCTATTATCGCAAGTTTGGTCTCAACCGTATTGAGCTGCGCAATCTGGCCAATAAGGGCCTGATTCCCGGCGTGACCAAGTCGAGCTGGTGAGGATATAGACAATGGCAATGACCGATCCTCTGGGTGATATGCTCACCCGTATCCGCAACGGCCAGCAGGCGAAAAAGGACAGCGTCCTTTCGCCCGCTTCCAAGTTGCGCGCGAACGTTCTCGAAGTGCTTCAGCGCGAAGGCTACATCCGTGGCTACAGCGAAGACGAAACCGGCCCCCACAAGGCGCTGCGTATCGAGTTGAAGTATTTCGAAGGCGAACCGGCCATCAAGCACGTCGCGCGCGTCTCCAAGCCGGGCCGCCGTGTCTATTCGGGTTCGAAAGAACTGCCGAATGTCCGCAACGGCCTTGGCATCACCATCGTCTCGACGCCGCGCGGCGTTCTCTCCGATGCGGAAGCGCGTGAGAGCAATGTCGGCGGTGAAGTGCTCGCGGAGGTGTTCTGATGAGCCGCATTGGTAAAAAAGCGGTCGCGATCCCTAGCGGGGTCACGGCCGAGATCAACGAAGGCACGCTCAGCGTGAAGGGCCCGAAAGGCACCCTTTCGATGGGTCTGTCCGATCTGATCGACTACAAGGTCGAAGATGGCCAGATCGCGGTGAACCCCGCGAACGACAGCAAGCAGGCGCGCGCCTTTTGGGGCATGCAGCGCACGCTGGTATCGAACCTGGTCGAAGGCGTCACCGAAGGCTTTTCGAAGACGCTGGAAATTTCGGGCGTTGGTTATCGTGCGAAGGCGCAGGGCAAGACTCTGAAGCTTGAGCTCGGTTTCAGCCACGACGTCGATCTGGCGGTGCCGGAAGGCATCGAGGTGAAGACGCCGGATCAGACCACCGTTGAAATCAGCGGCATCGACAAACAGGCCGTCGGCCAGTTTGCGGCCGAGATCCGCGAATGGCGCAAGCCCGAGCCGTACAAGGGCAAGGGCATCAAGTATCGCGGTGAGTATATCTTCCGCAAGGAAGGGAAGAAGAAGTAAGATGGCAAAGCTTTCTCTCTTTGAACGCCGTCGCCGCCGTGTGCGCACCGCTTTGCGGGCCCGCTCTGGTGACAAGCCGCGTCTGTCCGTGCACCGCACCGGCAAGCACATCTACGCGCAGATCATCGACGACAAGGACGGCCGCACGGTCGCTGCCGCGTCGACGCTGGGCGGCAAGTCGAGCGGCGCGAATGTCGACGCTGCAAGCCAGGTTGGCAAAGACATCGCCGCCGCCGCCAAGAAGGCCGGTGTGACGACAGTCGTGTTCGATCGCGGCGGGTTTCTGTTTCATGGCCGCGTCAAAGCGCTGGCCGATGCCGCTCGCGAAGGCGGGCTGGAGTTCTAATGATGGCTGACGAGAACAAGAACGAAGAAACCGCGGCAGCGGAAACCACACCGGAAACGACGGCGGCTCCTGAAGCGGCTGCCGCCCCGGCGGAAGCGGCTCCGGCGGCGGAAGCCCCGGCGGAAGAACAGCGCGGCCGTGGACGTGGTCGCGGTGGCAACCGTGACGGTGGCGGTCGTGGCCGTGGCCGCGGTCGTGACGATCGTCGCGGCAAGCGCGAAGAAGAAGATGACGGCATCATCGAAAAGCTGGTGCACATCAACCGCGTCTCGAAGACGGTGAAGGGTGGTAAGCGTTTTGGCTTTGCCGCGCTCGTCGTGGTCGGCGATGGTCAGGGCCGTGTTGGCTTTGGCCACGGCAAGGCGCGCGAAGTGCCCGAAGCGATCACCAAGGCGACCGCAGCGGCGCGCAAGAAGATGATCCGTGTGCCTTTGAAGGAAGGCCGCACGCTGCACCATGACGGCAATGGCCGTTTTGGCGCCGGCAAGGTGACCGTTCGCACCGCGCCTCCGGGAACCGGCATCATCGCCGGTGGTCCGATGCGCGCTGTGTTCGAAAGCCTGGGCGTCGCGGACGTTGTGACCAAGTCGGTCGGCACGTCGAACCCCTACAACATGATCCGCGCCACGTTCGAGGCGTTGCAGGACCAGACTTCACCGAAGTTGGTTGCTCAGCGTCGCGGCAAGAAGGTCGCCGACCTGCTGGGTCGCGGTGGTGCGAGCGCGGCCGAGGCGGAAGCCGACGCTGCGGCAATTGCGGAGTAATCCAGGATGGCTACCATCAAGATCAAGCAGATCGGTTCGCCGATCCGTCGCCCGGAAAGTCAGCGTAAGATCCTGATCGGTCTGGGTCTTAACAAGATGCATAAGGTCGTCGAACGCCAGGACACCCCCGAGGTGCGCGGCGCGGTCGCCAAGATCCCGCATCTGGCCCAGATCGTCGACTAACCCAATCCGAGGCTCCGCCAAAAGCGGGGCCTCAATTTTTCAGCGCGAACCCCATGACGGGGCCTAGAAAGCGAAAGCGAGTGCACACATGAAACTCAACGATATCAAAGACAACAACGGCGCCCGCAAGGGGCGCATGCGCGTGGGCCGTGGCATCGGTTCGGGCAAAGGCAAGACCGCCGCGCGCGGTCAGAAGGGCCAGAAGAGCCGTTCGGGTGTTGCCATCAAGGGCTTTGAAGGCGGCCAGATGCCGCTTCACATGCGCATCCCGAAGCGCGGCTTCAACAATCCGTTCGGCAAGGATTTTGCTGAGGTGAACATCGGCATGGTCCAGAAGTTCATCGACGCCAAGAAACTCGACGCCAAGAAGGACATTACCGAAGAAGCTCTTCGTGAAGTCGGTCTGGTGCGTGGCGGCAAGGACGGCGTGCGTCTGCTCGGCAAGGGCGAGATCAAGGCCAAGGCCAAGTTCGTCGTCACTGGCGCTACCAAGGGCGCGATTGCTGCGGTTGAAAAGGCCGGTGGCAGCGTCGAAGTGACCGCTCCGGCGAAAGCCGAAACCACAGCTGACAGCGAATAATCGGATAAAAGATAGGGCGGGGGGTTCGACAACGGGCTCCCCGCTTCCTACGTATCCCCTCTAAGCGCGCCGCACGGCGTCAGAGGATCAGGATTTAAGAGCCCCAAATGGCATCACGCGCAGACAACGTCGCCAGCAATCTCAACCTTGGCAATTTCGCGCAGGCGACCGAATTGCGCCAGCGTATCTGGTTTACGCTGGGCGCGCTGATCGTCTTCCGCTTCCTCAGCTTTGTGCCGCTCCCCGGCGTGAACCCGGCGGCGTTGCAGGACTTGGCCGAATTGGCTCGTGGCGGTGTCGCCGAACTGTTCAACACATTCTCCGGCGGCAGCCTTGAGCGTATGAGCCTCATCGCGCTTGGCGTAATGCCGTATATTACCGCTTCCATCGTGGTGCAGATGGCTTCAGCGCTGCACCCCACGCTCGCCGCTTTGAAGAAAGAGGGCGCGGCGGGCCGTCAGAAGCTCAACCAATACACGCGCTACGGCACCGTCTTCCTGTGCGCGATCCAGGGGTACTTCCTCGCCGTCGGTCTGGAAACCTTTGCCAGCGCCAACGGTATCCAAGCGGTCGTGAACCCGGGTCTGCCGTTCCGCGTGGGCGCGGTTATCAGCCTGGTCGGCGGTACCATGTTCCTTTTGTGGCTGGGCGAGCAGATCACCTCGCGCGGCATCGGCAACGGCGTTTCGCTGATCATCATGGCGGGTATCGTGGCGCAGTTCCCGACCTACGCGATCAACCTGTTTGAAGGTGGGCGCACCGGAACGATTGCGCCGACCATCATCATGCTCTTCCTTGGCATGGTTATCGGCCTGATCCTGCTAATCAGTTTTGTTGAGCGCGCGCAACGTCGCCTCTTGGTTCAATACCCCAAGCGAGCGACGCAACGCGGCATGGTCCAGGCTGATAACCAGTATCTGCCGCTCAAGCTGAACACGGCGGGTGTTATCCCGCCGATTTTCGCCAGCTCTCTGTTGCTCTTGCCGCTCACTATCTCACAGTTTGCGAGCAATTCGCTCGATACTGAAAGCACCTTTGGCAGCGTCATCCTGACGTTGAACCAATATCTCACGCACGGGCAGCCGATCTACATGGCGCTTTACGCCATCGGCATCATATTCTTCTGCTTCTTCTACACCGCGGTTGTCTTCAACCCGGAAGAGACGGCGGACAACCTCAAGAAGAACGGCGGCTTCATCCCGGGTATCCGTCCCGGCAAGCGCACCGCTGACTATCTCGAATATGTGCTGACTCGCATCACGGTGATTGGCGCGATCTACCTGACCTTTGTTTGCGTCGTTCCCGAATACATGATCGCCGAGGTCGGCATTCCCATATATCTGGGCGGGACGAGCCTACTTATCGTGGTGAACGTAACCGTGGACACGATCACGCAGATCCAGTCGCATCTGTTTGCGCACCAATACGATAACCTCATAAAAAAGGCTAAGTTGAAAGGCCGCAAGCGATAGCCCAAAGGGGAGGGGTTAAACGCTGACTGGGCCGTGTTCGCCTTGGCGCACGGCTAACGTGGAGAGAGCATGAATATCATTCTTCTGGGGCCTCCGGGGGCGGGTAAAGGCACGCAGAGCGCCGGACTGGTGGAACGCCATGGCATGAAGCAGCTTTCGACGGGCGATATGCTCCGCGCGGCGGTGAAGGCTCAAACCCCGGTCGGCATCAAGGCCAAGGAAGTCATGGATCGCGGCGATCTGGTTTCCGACGAGATTGTCTCCCAGCTGATCGACGACAACATCACTGAAATGGGCGACAGCGTCGGCGCGATCTTCGATGGATATCCGCGCACAGCGGCGCAGGCCGCGGACCTTGATCGCATCCTGGAGAAGCACGGGCGCAAACTCGATCACGTGATCGAGCTGGAAGTCGATGAAGAGGCGCTGGTTAAGCGCATCGTTGGTCGCTTCTCCTGCGCCAATTGCGGCGCGCTTTATCATGAGACTGCGAACCCGCCCAAGGTCGACGGTGTGTGCGACGCATGTGGCAACACTGAATTCAAGAAGCGTCCCGACGATAACGAGGAAACCGTTCGTAATCGACTGGGTGTGTATCGCTCGGAAACCGCGCCGATCCTTCCCGGATACGAAGCGCGCGGCATTGTCAGCCGCGTCGATGGAATGGGCGGAATTGACGAGGTGGCGAGCGCCATCGACGCTATTCTGGCCTGAGCCAGTCTGAATGGGCGAGGGCTTCCCCCTTTCGTCCAGTTCGCCTAGGCCTCCCTTCAGGAGAAGGGATCACGCATGAAAAAACCGCTTTGGGCCGCCTCTTTGCTTGTCGCCATGGGCGCTAGCACGTCCGTGTCCGCCGAAGTCATCCAGACCAGCGATAACGGCTTTATCACTCGCGATTCTGTTGTGGTGGAGGCCAACCCAACCGAGACGTGGCTGGCTCTCACGAATCCCGCGGATTGGTGGTCGGCCGAACACACATGGTCAGCGGATTCGGCCAATTTGCGGCTCACTCCCCAGGCGGGAGGGTGCTTTTGCGAGAAAATCCCCGAGGTCGACGAACCCGACCGCTTCACACTGGAAGGCAGTGTGGAGCATATGCGAGTGATCCAGGCTTATCCCGAAAGCGCGCTGCGCATGGTGGGCGGGCTAGGTCCCTTGCAAAGCGAACCGGTAAACGGGGTTCTCACCATCGCCTTGACGCCGGTGGATACGCCGGAAGGCAAAGGCACGCGCATTGTGTGGGAATACAATGTGGGAGGATCGATGCGGTATGAAATCCCGGTCATCTCGAAAGCGGTGGATGGGGTTATGAGCGTTCAGCTGGCGGGGCTGGCGGAAAAGCTTGGAAAGGTTGAGGTCGTCGCAGAGGAGGAGCCCGTTGAGGAATCCTCCGAGCCGGACGAAGCCAGTGATGCGGACGCCGAAGAAACGGATGATGCGGCGCCCGAAACCGAGGACCAAGGCGATGAAACGCCAGAAGCCGAAGCTCCAGAAGACGACGACGGCCCAAGCGTCGAGGAGGCTTTCGGCGATTTAAGCGATGAGGGCACGGGAAATTGAATTTGGGGCCGCAAGGCTCCGTAAGCGGCAACTCAACCACCTCTTGCCGCATTTCCCAAAACGCTAAATAGCTGTTTTCGTGGGGTTGAAAGACGCGCTTCATGTCCCATATCGCGGATCTGCGCATTTCTGGCGCACCAAGTGTTGACGTTTGGGTCGAATCGCCGTAAGCGCGCCGCTCATTCGACAGGTTCGAACTTCGTCCGGCAAGCGGTGCCTATTCTAGGCGCGGCAACCGGACTTTTGCCGTTTTCTAGGCATTGAACCTTATCGACTGTTTGAGCGTTGAGATGGAGGCTGAGGCTTTAAGTCGGCACCTCTGTGGAGCATGGAGAATTAAGTGGCTCGTATTGCCGGGGTAAACATCCCCACAAATAAGCGCGTGATCATTGCGCTGACCTATATTCACGGAATTGGCCGTACCACGGCCGTTCAGATCGCTGACAAGCTGGGCATTCCGCATTCGGCGCGCGTGCAAGACCTCACCGACGAGGAAGTTCTGCGCATTCGTGAAACGATCGACTCGGATCATCAGGTCGAAGGTGACCTTCGCCGTGAGACCGCGATGAACATCAAGCGTTTGATGGACCTTCGTTCGTATCGTGGTTTGCGTCATCGCAACCAGCTGCCCGTTCGCGGACAGCGCACGCACACCAACGCCCGCACCCGCAAGGGCAAGGCCAAGCCGATCGCAGGCAAGAAGAAGTAAGCGAGAGCTCAGGCTCTGACGCTTTTCCCTTCTTCCTTCAGTTAAAAGGAATACGAGAACATGGCACGCGAACCCGGCAAGGTGAGACGCCGCGACCGTAAAAACATCACGAGCGGCGTGGCTCACATCAACGCCAGCTTCAACAACACGATGATCACCATCACCGACGCGCAAGGCAACGCCATCAGCTGGTCGAGCGCCGGCATGATGGGTTTCAAAGGCAGCCGTAAGTCCACGCCGTACGCCGCTCAGGTCGCGGCGGACGACGCGGGCAAAAAGGCCGCTGAGCACGGCGTGCGCACTCTGGAAGTCGAGGTCAAAGGGCCCGGCTCTGGTCGTGAAAGCGCGCTGCGCGGTCTCGCGGCGGTTGGTTTCAACATCACGTCAATCCGTGATGTGACGCCGATCCCGCACAACGGTGTTCGTCCGTCCAAGCGCCGCCGGGTCTGACCCATCCGGAATGGCGGCAATTCGCGTTGCCGCCGCCCTCATGGGTCCTACAGGCCGTTCTCATTTTCGAGGACACTTAGACCCGATCTGCAATTTGAACCGCTGATACAGCGAATTAGGGGAAATCCATGTCCGTCAACACGAAGAACTGGCAGGAACTTAAGAAACCCAACGCTCTGGACATCAAAGAAGGCGGAGACAAAGAGCGCAAGACGACCTTCGTCGCCGAACCGCTTGAGCGCGGCTTTGGCCTCACTCTCGGCAACGCTCTGCGTCGTGTTCTGCTTTCCTCGCTTCAGGGCGCGGCGATCACGTCGATCAAGATTGAAAATGTGCTGCACGAATTCTCGTCGCTCGCCGGTGTGCGCGAAGACGTGACCGATATCGTGCTCAATGTGAAGCAAATCGCGCTCAAAATGGAAGGCGAAGGCGCCAAGCGTCTCCAGCTTTCCGCCACCGGCCCGGCCACCGTCAAGGCGGGGGATATCGCGGTGACCGGCGACATTGAAGTGATGAACAAGGACTTGGTCCTGTGCCACCTCGATGAAGGCGCCACGCTCAACATGGAACTGACGGCCGACGTCGGCAAAGGCTACGCGCCGGCGGTGCAGAATCGCCCGGTTGACGCGCCCATCGGCCTTATCCCGGTGGACTCGCTGTATTCGCCGGTTCGCCAGGTGAGCTACAAGGTTGAGAATGCGCGCGTTGGCCAGGAACTGGACTACGACAAGCTTTCGCTGACCGTGGAAACCGACGGCACCGTCACCCCGGAAGACGCCGTGGCCTACGCCGCGCGCATCCTTCAGGACCAGCTGACCCTCTTCGTCCATTTCGAAGACGGCATCCCGCAGCCGCAGTCGGCCATGATTGGTCAGGCCGCGACGCCGCA
>JBCDAE010000046.1:0-6622 GCA_039186235.1 Pseudomonadota bacterium
CACGAAGCGGCCCGCCTCATTGAATTCTAGCGGATCAGAGTCCTAAAGCCGAGTTCAAGGGCAACTACATCGCCGCCAATCTTTCCAATACGGACCAAGACATCGCATATTTCTTGGACAAAATTGATTTTGAGTTGCGCACTCGGCTTTAGGACTCTGATCCGCTAGAATTCAATGAGGCGGGCCGCTTCGTGGCCGAGCATCATCAAGGCTCAAGTCCCACAGAGGTTGGGGTCGACTAACGATCAAACGGAATTGGTCTGGAATTGGGTCGAAGGCCGACCAACTGCCCGCTCCACGTTTGAGCCACTCTCGATCTAACCGTTCTCAAGCAATAAATCGGGGCCCCAAGGGATACAGGGTGGATTAAGCGCGTTCCACCTCTTGTTCGGAGAAAGAGAATCGTTACCTTGTGAGGTGATATGAAAGAGCTGTTTCAACACGCCGCCGTCACCGAAGGGGTCACCGTTCGGGTCGCCGTCAACTTTCTTCCCGAACAATCGCATCCCGAAGCGGGGAAGTGGTTCTGGGTGTATCACATCCGCATCGAAAACGGCTCGCACGAAGCGCTTCAGCTCAAAACGCGCCATTGGCGCATCACAGACGCGCGGGGCATGGTTAACCATGTGGATGGCGAAGGGGTGGTGGGCGAGCAGCCCGTCCTGTCTCCCGGCGAAAGCCACGACTACGTCTCGGGTTGTCCGCTGACGACTCCTAACGGATCGATGGAAGGGTTCTACACCTTCACGCGCGGCGATGGATCGCCTGTTGAAGTGCGCATCCCGTATTTCCCCTTGGCCGCGCCCGAAACCGCCGAACGCTCCTGAGCGCGTTGTAAAGGCGGCCTTCTTGCCCTGAAACCACGCTCGGCTTGCTTGGTCGCGACACCGCGCCTAAGCGAAGCGCGTGAAACGCACACACCTGCCTTTGAACGCCCTGCGCGTGTACGACGCCGCTGCGCGCCACCTCTCTTTCACCCGCGCCGCGGACGAGCTGGCGGTGACGCCGGCGGCGGTGGGGCAACAGATCCGCGCCTTGGAAGATCATCTGGGCGTGGTGCTCTTTCGGCGCACCTCCAAAGGGTTGGAATTGACGCCCGAGGGTGCGGCGGGGCTTGATCCCTTGCGCGAAGGCTTCCTTCGGTTCGAAGAAAGCGTCGACGCGATGCAGGCGGGCCAGGCTTCGGACCGGTACACGATCGCGGCTCCGCGCGAGTTCTACGGGACGTGGCTGGCGCCCCGGCTCGCGCCGTTTCAGGCGAGCACGCCGGGTGTGCAATATATCCTCGCGCCCGACGACGCGTCCGACTTCACCGAGGCTAATCTTGATCTCGCCATCCGGTTTATCGCCGGCCCGGGCGAATTGGAGGGCGTGCAATTGGCACCCGCGCTCAAAGTCTTGGTCGCCGCGCCCGAGGCGCGCGACGCGTGGATCGACTGGCCCGAAGCGGGTCTCCCCGAAGAGGCGAAAGCGTGCACCAAAGCGTCGAGCGCGGGGCAGGCGATGACATCGGCTTTGGCGGGAATGGGGCGCACCGTCCTGCCGCTCGCTTTGGTGGAGACCGCGATTGAGGATGGCTCGCTCCTGGCGCTGGCTGAGCCGGTCGAGAGCAAGCGCGCCTATTGGCTCGTCGCGCCGCTGCCGCAGTGGCGCAGCAAAAAGGTGAAGGCGCTGGTGAGTCATCTTGTTTCGTGAAGCCGCATCCGCGGCTTCGTCCTCGGCGCTGTTCCCTACGCCGAATCTTCGGCTTCGGGGCAGCTGCGGGCGGGCGGTCGCCCTTGCGAAATCGTAGATTTCGTTTGGGCGTTTCCCATGACTGACGTTGCTATCTTGACGACGCCGCGCTTCACCATGCGGCCGCTTGAGCGGGAGGACGCAGGCGCGCTGTTTCCGACGCTTTCCGATGTGGACCAGTGCCGATATCTGTCGCGCGAGGCCTTTGCCTCGGAAGAGGAGCTGTGGGCGTGGCTGGCCGAACCGGGCTGGCCGGGCAAGACCTGGATCGCGCAAGACGCGCAAGGTGTCGCCGGGCGGTTTGTGGCGGTGCCCCAAGACCCCGAAAACCCCGCGCCGGGCATTGAAGAGATCGGCTATATCACCGTCAAAGAGCGGCAAGGGCAGGGTGTCGCTCGCGAATGCACCTCGGCGCTGATCACGCATCTGTTTGAGGCCGGCGCGCGCAAGCTCACCGCCGAAGTCGACGTGCGCAACGCGCCCTCGGTGCGCCTGCTGGAGAAACTGGGCTTCACCCGCGAGGCGCATCTGCGCGAACACGACGCCACCCATATCGGGCTGTGCGATGTCTATTGGTACGGCCTGCTCAAGCGCGAGTGGGCGGGCTAGGCGGCGCGCCACACTTGCAAATTGTTAGCCTTTTGCGCGTAGGCGAGAGGCATGCTTCCGATCTTTCAGACCAAGACGCGCACCAAGGCTTACAGGGCGCCAACCAAGGCGCAGCCGCTGACCGGCGGCGCGCGCGTCCTCGCGGCGTTCCAGAACTCGTTTGCGGGCTTTCGCGACATCTACGCGCGCGAGGAGGCGTTCCGGCAGGAATTCGCGCTGTTTCTGGTGGGTATCCCCGTGTCATTCCTGATCGGGACCTCCGCCGCGCACGTGATCGCGATGATTCTGTCGATCCTGATCCTGCTGATCGTGGAGATCCTCAATTCGGCGATCGAGACCGCGATTGACCGCATCGGCCCGGAAATCCACGAGCTCTCGCGCATCGCCAAGGATCTGGGCTCGCTCTCGGTCCTGCTCGCCTCGCTGATCCCGCTGACCGTGTGGGGCTATTGCTTCGCGGATTGGGCGGGCTGGATCGACTAAAGCGGTATGGGCGCGCCCGGCGCCATCGCATCAGGACCGAGCTTCTCCGACATTTGAGCCGTCCCATATTCGGCCAGAGAACGGTCGGAAACCTCCTCCAGCACCTCGCGGCGGATGCGTTCGTAGTCCGGATGACCGGGCACCAGATCGCGGGGGTGGACGGTGTCGAGGCTGCGATACCACAGGACGAAAGCGAGCATCGAATTCGCCCGCGTGTTGTAGAGCCCTTCGGCCATCGCCCGCTCAATCGCGCAATCCTCCAACCGCAACGTCCCCCACCGCGCCGCCTCGTCCCACGCCTCGGCAAAGCCCTCCGCGCCCGGCTGTTGCCGCAGCTTGTAGAGCGCCTCCATCGAGCGCCCGATATGGAGCGCCGCGCTTTTGACGATGCCGGTGGCCGCGAGATGCGCGACAAATTCGCGCTGGAGATCGGGCGTGATCGAGTTCGAGCGCGGGCGTTTGTGGATGTAGGGGTCAAAGGCGAGCAGCGGATCGTCGGGCTCAGGCGCCTCGTGCTCAAAGGCGACGCGCGAGGTGGCCTGGCGCTCGATCTTGCGCTTGTTGAGGCAAGGGGCAGAGGAGGGGGAGGGATCGTCCATACGCCAGTGTGTGGCGGATTTTTGGGGAGTAGGAAAACTTCAATCGGGAAAAGTATTGGAGGGTGCCTTGAATAGAAACTAGATTTGAATAGCCCAAGGTAATGGCGCGAAAGAAGAAATCGGAAGCCGAAAAGATTAAGGGTGCTCTGCGTGTGCGGCCTACGCGGATGGAGATGGCCGCTGGCAATGAAGACGTATTCTTCGAAACCGTTCGTCGTCAAGTTGCTCGAAAACGTCGTCGAATAAAGAAGAAAGCAGGAGGCAACTCGCCAAACCCTGCACTGCGAGTTGCTGCCCGCCGATTTGCTAACGATCAGGCAAAGAAACTGCGACGGAAATTCATGGATCGTCCGTCTTTGATCTTCCCTATGGAGGAAGCGTTAACCAAGAGAGTTGCTTCGCGGATTCTCGATCAGCTCGATCCTCAGCGCCCATCCAAGTGGAAGCCAATTATTGCAAGGAAATTTCGGCGTGATCCGAAGAGAATTCAAATAGGTAGCTTGAACTTCCTGGATCATCCGATCGAGACGATTGAAGAGTTCCAAAAACTCTCTCGTGCCGAAAGATCCGAAGTACGAGCTTATCTTGATTTCGCGGACACCCATTGCTTCGATGTTGGCGCATATCTCGTTCTAGGAGAAATATGGCCACAGCTCTCGAAAGTCTTTTTGGGAGGGCGAATGTCGCGTCCGGTCCAAAAGGTGCTCAGCGCAATCCGGATGGATGAAGAACTTGGGATTGGGCTTGGTGGCGTACGCAATCATGAGGACGTTTGGGCTTTTCCGGTTCGACGTCGCAGACCCTATGGAACAACTTCGTCGGAAACGGCGAACTTGCAGCCGCAAGATCGAGAGAAAGTGGCAGATTTGCTTTGTGAGCTTATCGACGGCTGGCTTGAGGTTGCGAACAACGAAGAGAAACAGGAGAATCATCCGGATTGGGAACTGTCGCCAGAAGGAAAGTCCCTGCTAGCAAGGATGAGCGGGGAGCTTCTGGACAATGCTGAACGTCATAGCGTTCCAGGTTCAAAGGACGGTGATTGGTCCATGACTGCGTTCATGGCTGCCCGGGATGATGAGGAGTCAGGTCGTCAACTGAATTGTTACTTGGCATTTCTTAACACTGGTCAGTCTATTGCAGAAGCAATGAAACAAGCGCCCAAAGAGCTTCTCGAAGCAGCTGAGAAGTATCTCAGTCAGTTTGGGAGAAGGGGGCCGAGCCGAGATACACTCTTGACAGTGATTGCATTGCAAGATGCTGTGACTTCTGACCTTAGCGCAAGTGAGGGAAGGCGTGGCGGAACGGGTCTGCAAGACGTACTAGAGTTTATCTCTGAACTCGGAGCTGCTTATCAACCAAAAGCTAATGCGAAAATGACCATCATATCGGGATCAAGTTGTATTCGACTAAAACAACCGAATCTGGTAGGAGCGCGCGACACAAGAGGAAAAAGGGTTCAGTGGTGCAACGCTTGTAATGATCCAAGCAGCCCCCCAGATCCTGCGATGGCTTTTGATCTACCAAAGCACTTTGCTGGAACGTTAGTCAGCGTAGGATTTACATTAGACCCAAGGCTTTTCGTAGCCGAAGTTGAGCAGTGAGATGAACTTGTCGATTGATCTTGAAGCACTTACCAAAGGTAAGGTGCACAATCTTAGCGGTCATGAGCGCGGTCTTGCGGCACGCGCACTGTTTAGCTTGGACGAGTTAGACGTGGCTAGTGAGCCTATCGAAATTCACGTTCCCGACTATGTGTATGGCATTAGCCCATCTTTTGTGCAGGGCTTCCTGAGTAGTAGCCTACAATCGTTCGACTCGAATAAGAGCGCGTTTTTGGATCACTACAAGGTGATCGCCTCTGATCTCATCAAACGTCAGTTTGATCGGGGTGTGTCTGCGATACTTACGGACCGGGAATTCCCTGCAATTTAAGTGCCTGAACCGGGTGCAATTGGGGCAGCCCATGTCTTGGGTTGGGTCGTCACGGCGCTAGCTTTTGCCGGCAATCTCTTTTGGAATTGGCGTAATCGCCAGCACATTGACGAAACAGCACAGCAAATCAGGGTTGATCAACACAAACGCGACGTTTGGGATCGTCATCGTTCGCGCATCGAAGAGAGACTAGAGGGCTTAACGTCCTTTGTTGCCAAGCTTCCTTCTCAAGTAGCGGCGATGATGCCGCGTGAGAAGAAGGACAAGGCAGTTCCGTTGAAAATGTTCATTCTCGAGTTGAATGCCGAGCATGACGCTCTTTCGAGTGCGCTTTCCGACACCGACGATTCCGCTTACTGTCACGGAAGTCGCTGGGCAGAGAAGGCCTATGGTGACGTTTCAGAGCAGGAATCGAGTTGGGACGTGCTCTTGGAAAGAATCCAGAAAGCCTCAAGATGCCGAAAGTTAGATAATCAGATCGATATTTTGACCCAATTGCAGGCACCAATGCGTGAAATTGAGCTGGCGGTGCGAGCTGAGATTCGCGAAAACGAATTCTGCTATCAGCCTTGATCACTTCTTGACCCTTTCCAACATTTCCCCTAACGGCGCGCTCATTCGAGGACGCTGACCGCTCAACGCAGCGCTGGCGCCCTCAAACAATAGAGCTGAACATTGCCGGTTCGTCCCGCAGGTCTTGCTCGCTTCTGGCTTTCGCCAAGGAAGCGGATAAGGCCTTTTCTATTGGGCCCTTTTACAAGGGTGCAGGGCGTCCGTCAGAGTAACCCGGTGGCCGACCCTTAGGGTCTGGGCCGATTGATTGGGTGGAGCGTTTTGGCTTGCTTATTGTGCGCTCCCGCGAAGGCGGGAGCCTCTCGCCGCCAGCGCTGAGCTGGAGGTATGAGGTCCCCGCCTTCGCGGGGACTCACAAAGAGCAGCAAACGCCTCCATCCATATGATCGTCTCGCCAGTGCCGCCGAACCAACGGTGAAGAGTATTTATGCCGACGATTAACCAGCTGGTCCGCAAGGGCCGCACCCCGCAGAAGGCCAAGTCTAAGGTCCCTGCGATGGAGCAGAACCCGCAGAAGCGCGGTGTTTGCACGCGCGTCTATACGACTACGCCGAAGAAGCCGAACTCGGCTCTGCGTAAGGTTGCCAAGGTGCGCCTCACCAACCAGCGCGAAGTGATCTCCTACATCCCGGGCGAGGGCCACAACCTCCAGGAGCACAGCGTTGTGCTGATCCGCGGCGGTCGTGTGCGCG
>JBCDAE010000047.1:0-5722 GCA_039186235.1 Pseudomonadota bacterium
ACGCGAAATCGGCGACATGATCGCGCAAGCGATGGAAAAAGTCGGCAATGAAGGCGTGATCACGGTTGAAGAAGCCAAATCGCTGGACACCGAGCTGGACGTTGTCGAAGGCATGCAGTTCGACCGCGGCTATCTCTCGCCCTACTTCATCACCAATGCGGAAAAAATGATCACGGAACTCGACGATCCGTTGGTCCTTCTGCACGAGAAAAAATTGTCCTCGCTTCAGGCGATGCTGCCGATCCTGGAATCAGTGGTTCAGTCCTCTCGTCCTCTGCTCATCATCGCTGAAGACATTGAAGGCGAAGCGCTGGCGACGTTGGTGGTAAACATATTGCGCGGCGGCTTGAAAATCGCAGCCGTGAATGCGCCTGGCTTCGGCGATCTTCTCGCCGACTTCCTGGTCACCATTGGCCGAAATGATACCGACCTGAGCGATTTCGCCCGAACCGGAAACGTCTTTCGAACGCCCCTTAAGGTTTTCGACAACGGAGCCGACAGCGAGATCGATGCCGCGCTTAAGGTCCATCGGATTCATGCCGGCCGCAACCGATTTCATGCCCTCGGTGACGATCGCCTGAGCAAGAACGGTTGCCGTGGTGGTGCCGTCACCGGCAGCGTCGTTGGCCTTCGATGCGACTTCGCGCAGCATTTGCGCGCCCATGTTTTCGAACTTGTCCTTGAGCTCGATTTCCTTGGCGACGGTAACACCGTCCTTGGTGATGCGCGGTGCACCAAAGCTCTTGTCGATGACGACATTCCGGCCTTTCGGGCCGAGCGTCACTTT
Organism: Pseudomonadota bacterium; assembly: GCA_039186235.1. Classification (GTDB taxonomy): domain Bacteria; phylum Pseudomonadota; class Alphaproteobacteria; order Sphingomonadales; family Sphingomonadaceae; genus Erythrobacter. The sequence goes on from JBCDAE010000047.1 coordinate 788, forward strand.
GACGGCGTTTGCGAGCGTATCGACGCCCTTGAGGATGCCTTCGCGTGCGTCACGCGAGAATTTCACGTCCTTGGCAGACATAGTCTTTTCCTTTCAAATCTATTGTGAGTTCCCGCGAAGGCGGGAACCTCTGGAAGCGATGCGAGAGGTCCCCGCCTGCGCGGGGACTCACAGGGCGATCAGGCGAGCACGCCCATGATGTCGCTTTCCTTCATGATCAGCAGGTCTTCGCCGTCGATCTTGACTTCGGTGCCGCCCCACTTGCCGAAGAGCACGCGGTCGCCGACTTTCACGTCGAGCGCGATGCGGTCGCCGTCGTCGTCACGGGTGCCTTCGCCCACAGCGACGATTTCGCCTTCGCTGGGCTTTTCCTGAGCTGAATCGGGGATGATGATGCCGCCGGCGGTCTTGGTGTCGGCTTCGATGCGACGGACCAGAACGCGGTCGTGCAGAGGACGAAATGCCATGTTGATGACCTCTCTAGTGTTGTTTGAGTTCCCATTGGCACTCTCCCATTAAGAGTGCCAGCGCGGCGCAAATGGTTGCGCGGAGGTCCAGAGTCAAGCGTCGCTTGCGAAAATTTTAGGCGCGCTTCGTTCGGCGATCAGGCGGGCATCATCGCGCCGCGCGACGTCAGGCCCAGCCGCTCGCGTTTGGCCCAACGCCACGTCAGCAGAATCGCCGCGAAAAGCAGGCCCGTAGCCAACCCGATCCAGACGCCCACTCCTTCGAGCGGAGTGAAGAACCCAAGCCCGATGGCGAGCCCAAATCCGGGCACCCAATAGCTGAACACCGCGATCCACATCGGCACGCGCGTGTCCTGCAATCCGCGCAGAGACCCGAGCGACACGGCCTGCATCCCGTCGACCAGCTGGAAGGCGGCGGCCCACACGAGATATTGGAGCGCAAAGCCCACCAGCGCGGCGTTCTTGGCGGCATAAGGGTCGAGATACACCGACAGCAGAGTATAGGGCGCGAAGATCATCGCGCTCGCGGTCAGGACCATAAAGCCCGTCCCCAGCGCGATCGAGACCCAGCCCGCTTGCGCCATCCCCTGGCGGTCGCGCGCGCCGTAGAAATAGCCCACGCGAATGGTTGCGGCTTGGCCCACGCCAAAGGGAACCTGAAACGCGAAGGCCGCGATGTTGAGCGCGACCGTGTGCCCCGCGAGTTCCGACGCGCCGAAGCGCCCCATAAGGAACGCCGCCGCGCCGAAGATACCCGCCTCGGCGATCACCGTCAGCGCGATGGGCGTTCCGATCCGGATGATCTCCCGAAAGCGCGCCCAGTCCGGCCGCCACATGCGTCCGAAGATGTGGTAGCGCCGCAGCTTGGCATCAAACTGGATCACCGCGACATAGGCGAGCATGGTCGATGTGGTGGTGATGATCGTGGCGATACCCGCTCCGATCAGCTCCAGACGCGGCGCGCCGAAATTGCCGAAGATCAGCACGTAGTTGCCGCCCGCGTTCACGCCGATACCGAGCGCGGTGATAGCGGTTGCGAAGATGGGCCGGCCCAGCGTCGAGACATAGGTCCGCAGCACATTGCCCACGACCATCGGAATGAGCGACCAGACGACCGCCAAGAGATACGGGATCGCGACGATGATGACTTCGCTTGGCTGGCCCGTCGCGTACATGACCGGAATGGTGACCATCGCTAGAGCCATCCCCATCGCGCCCGAGATCAGCGCGAGCCACATAGCCATACGCATCGCACGCCGGACTGGCCGCACCGCGTTGGGCCGCGCGCCGAGGTCCGCCGCGATCAAAGGGGCGACCGCCGCAGTGAGCGAGTTGAGCGCCCACACGATGAGCCCGAAAATCGCCATCACCAGAGAGGACGCCGCCAACTCCGCTTCGCCCAGCCGCGCGATGAAGATCACGTCGACCGCGTAGGTCAGCATCTGCAGCATATTGGCGAGCGCCAGCGGCGCGGCCAGCCACAAGGTGGCGCGCAGCTCGCCGGTCCAGCTCGGCGTGCGTAGAGGCGTGGTCTCTTCCATGCAGCCGGCCCGGATAGGCGCGCCGGGTGAGTCGCGAAAGCGCAAGTTTCACGCGGCCCGCTTTCCGACAGGGCCTGAGGCACGAAGGTCACATTGGCCCGGTCAGTACGCCTGCCGCTCTTTGTTCGCAGAGTTTACTCCGCTGAGGCCAGAGCTCTCTTTTTCAAGATTTCTTCGGTTCGATGAAAATCGCCGACATTGTCTACGTCGATCGGAGCGTCGGCAAACGGCATGACGATCGGCGCGAGTTTCAGATTCCAACGCCGCGAAAGATGTGCGGTGAGGCCCGCGAGAGTGGTCAGTTTGAATTTGTACTTGATGACAAATCCAATCCCCATCGCTTTCAAGAGGCGGCGCGGTTGCTTGCCGAATTGGCCGCCCGTTTCGAACGCCTGTGCGGCTTTCAAGGCCTTATCGTTATTCAGACTGTAGAGGTTGCAACTCGACCAGCCGCCATCCTTCAGCTCATGAAAAGCGCGCTTGCCATCGGGATAGGCGTCAAGAATCGTCTGCGCCGGAGTGAAGCCGGCAAAGCCATCCCCTTGGGTGCTCAGGATATTCTTGCAGAAATGATCGATATATTCGGTCGTGTGCAACGCGTTGTCGCCGGTGGAAATCAGCAGAGGGTAGGCATTCGCGATCGCTTCCGCGCCTTCCTTGACGCTCACGAACAGATTGTCGCCGCTGGGAAGAAAGTGGATCTTTCCGCTATCAAGCGCGGCCGCAAGGCCCGGCGCTTCGCGCAGGATGTCTTCGCTCTCTATCGAGACGTAGACACGCCCGACATAGGGGCTGGCGCTGATGGCGTTGACCACGCGCTCCAGCATAACCTCGCCATCAATCTCGACGAGACATTTGTGGCTAACGCCTTGAAGTTTAGCGACCTCATCCTGCGCGCCGGCCCGGCTCGCGGCGAGGATTAACGCTGTGAATTCTTCCATTTCGGCCCCTTGCGATCTCCGCGCATCAACTAGGGGATAGAGTGCGGCTGTGTCGACTTCAAAAGCGTCGTAAGGTCTGAAATCTTCGCGTCGCGATCCAGACTGGAGAGCCTGGCCCGCAGGGGTTCGGTCGCCAGCCACTCCCCCGCTTGCGCGCAGCAATCCTCCAGTTTCTTGAACAGCTGATTGCGGCTCAAGGGCACCTGACGGCTCCCCCTTGGCATGGCAATCTGTGTCGAGTGCTCCTGCCCCGTGTTTGTGCGCACGTGGACTTCGGTTGGAAACTCGCTTTCCAGTTTCTCGACGGGTTCTTTGCGCACTTTGCCAAAAAGCGCGTGGACCTCTGGCCGCGCGATGGCTTCTGGAGCGAAATCGGCCAGCCCCACGTGCCCCTGACGAAGCGCCACCGCGAGATTGTATTCGAGCGAGAACTTCGCTTCGTTGGGGGTCTTGGGATCGGTGTAGGGAAGGTTGCGCAGATGCGACGCGGGCGCCCGCACGACTATCTCTTCGACGTCCTCATGCGTGAAGTCATGCCGTTCGCGCAGTTCCAGCAACCCGTCGAGCGCGCGGTGCGTGCTGCCGCAATTGGGGAAACGTTTGACCTTCAAGCCATAGGCGACAATGTGCAGCGGGTCGGCGATCCGACCGGCGATGAAGCTGGTCGATTGCCCGTGCTCGTCCCTGCCGATCATCTCCTCGGCCAGCGCTTCGACATCCGGTCCGACCATCAAGGTGCGCAGGCTGTGCGGGCCGTCCAGCGTCTCGGCGCCAGCGGTCAGTCCCGCACGCGCCATCAGCGCGGATTGCACGCCTCCCGATGCGGCAAAACCGGCGTGGAGCGGCTTGGTGTCGGTGCCGAACTGGCTCATGAATCCGCCCGCGCGGCTTGTCGCCATTGATACGGCGTGCGCAACCTGATCGCTGGGTAAGCCCAGAAGTCGGGCGGTTCCGGCCGCGGCGCCTATCGCGCCGACCGTGGCGGTTGCGTGCCACCCGCGATTGCGATGATACGGGTTTACCGCTTGGCCGATATGACCCATCGCCTGGAGGCCCACAATGTAGGCGTCGAGAAGGGCGCCAAGGTTTAGGCTTTCCTCGTCACCCACGGCCAGCAGGGCCGGCACAAGCACCGCAGAGGCGTGCGCTTTGGCAGGATCGAAGTTGTCGTCATAATCGAGCGCGTGGGCGCTGGCGCCATTCACCAGAGCCGCCCACGGCGACGCCAAGCTTTGGCGGTAACCGACGATTGTCGATGGCCCATACCCCCAGCCCGATACGAGGCCATAGAGTTTCTGGATGGCCGGTTGCGGAGCTCCGGCGATCATGCACGCAATGGTGTCGACCAGCGCGTTTTCCGCGACTTGGAGCGCTTCCTCGGGCCACGCCGCGGGTTGCTGGGCGATCCAACTGGCGATGTCGCCCAAGGGGTCTTTCGCGTATTGGTGAATCACCGACATCGACTCCCTCTTTCGCCTCCGCTTCTTGCGGATGGATGCGTCACATCGCGCTCCCTAGAACAACCCATACATAGAATGCAAAAAGGGCGGCGCCATCGCTGGCACCGCCCTTTCTTTGATGATCAGCCGTAGCTGACCGAAGCTTGTAAGCCGCGAGGGCTTACTTGAGCTCGACGGTACCGCCAGCAGCTTCGATCTTGCCTTTGATCTCTTCGGCTTCGGCTTTGTTGACGCCTTCCTTGAGCGGCTTGGGCGCGCCTTCGACGAGACCCTTGGCTTCGGTGAGGCCCAGGCCGGTGATGGCGCGGACTTCTTTGATGACCTGGATCTTCTTGCCGCCGTCTCCGGTGAGGATGACGTCGAATTCCGTCTTCTCTTCAGCCGCTTCGCCGCCGCCGCCTGCGTCAGCAGGGCCAGCCATCATCACAGCGCCGCCAGCGGCGGGCTCGATGCCGTACTCGTCCTTGAGGATCGTCTTGAGTTCCTGGGCTTCCAGGAGGGTGAGGCCGACGATTTCTTCGGCCAG
>JBCDAE010000048.1:0-5536 GCA_039186235.1 Pseudomonadota bacterium
AAGACTTCCCGTACACGATCCGTGTCCTGTCAGACATCACCGAATCCAACGGTTCGTCCTCAATGGCGACCGTCTGCGGCGGGGCATTGTCGATGATGGACGCCGGTGTCCCGCTGGCGCGTCCGGTTTCGGGCATCGCGATGGGTCTTATCCTTGAAGGCGAGGACTTCGCGGTTCTCTCCGACATTCTGGGCGACGAAGATCACCTGGGCGACATGGACTTCAAGGTGGCCGGTTCGGAAGAAGGTATCACCAGCCTTCAGATGGACATCAAGGTCGCTGGCATCACCAAGGAAATCATGGAAAAGGCGCTCGAGCAGGCGAAAGCCGGCCGCGCGCACATCCTGGGTGAAATGGCCAAGGCGCTGACCGGCGCTCGCACCGAGGTTTCCAAGCACGCTCCGCGCATCGAGACGATGCAGATCGACAAGTCGAAGATCCGTGACGTCATCGGCACGGGCGGCAAGGTCATCCGCGAAATCGTCGCGGAAACCGGAGCCAAGGTCGACATTGACGACGAAGGCACGATCAAGATTTCGTCGAGCAATCTCGATGAAATCGAAGCCGCGAAGAAGTGGATCGAAGGCATCGTCGAGGAAGCCGAAGTCGGCAAAATCTACACCGGCAAGGTCGTCAACATCGTCGACTTTGGCGCGTTCGTGAATTTCATGGGCGGCAAGGACGGCCTCGTCCACGTCTCCGAAATGAAAAACGAGCGCGTTGAAAAGCCGACTGACGTTGTCTCCGAAGGCCAGGAAGTGAAGGTCAAGGTCCTCGAAATCGACAACCGCGGCAAGGTCCGCTTGTCGATGCGCGTGGTTGACCAGGAAACCGGTGAAGAGCTGGAAGACACCCGCCCGCCGCGCGAACCGCGCGGTGATCGCGAAGGTGGTCGAGGCGGCCGCGGTGGCCGTGGCGGCGATCGTCGTCGTGGCGGTGGTGGCCGCGGTCGCGACCGCGGTGACAAAGGCGGCAATGAGGGCGGCGGCAATGAGGGCGGCGGCAATGACGGCCCCGCCGCGATGCCGGACTTCCTGAAGGACTAATCCCTTTCAAGCCAATATAAAAAGGGCCGTCCGGAGTGATCCGGGCGGCCCTTTGGTTTGGAATGAAGTTCTCCGAGCTCAGAAATCGTAGAGTATCGTGATACGGCTCAGCGTGTCCGTTTTCACCGATCCGGGCGGGGGATCTGTGTCGACTTCGACGGTGTAGGACAGGCGCACGGAGAGAGCATCCGAAATGCCCGCCTGCAAACCGGTCGCCGAAGTGTATGTGCTTGATCCGCTCTGGATGAAGGCGCTCGCATCCTGTGTGAAAGTGATATTCTCGGACAGATCCCAGTCGAAATCGAGCGCCGCGCGCCCGGCCAGATCGCTAGTTGTGCCGCCGTTGTCGACAAGCTCCGTGCGTCGCCAAGCAGGGCCCGCGTTGACGGTCAGAGTAGGTCCGTCGACGAGGACATCGTATCCCAGACCTCCAGAAACCGCGTATCGCGCGGAGAAGCCTTGAAACGGATCGCGTTCATATTGCGCGAGACCATAAGCGAAGAGCCGGTCGGTCATCTTTAGATTGACTTCGTAAGCGGCGGCATATTGCTCTCTCGTCGCCACCCCGTCGGTCTCTTGATAGTCGGCGCGACCGGACAACTTGTGACGCCAATTGATGCCCTCGCGCACTAGCGAAAGGCTGGCTGTGACGCCGGTGTTCTCTGTGTTGCCCGTCGAATTGAACGCACCAAGTTCGCCTTGGCCTGACCAGTTTTCAAATATTCCGGCTGATCGGATCGCCTCTTCTTCCGCGAGGGCTTCAACGGCTGCCAGCTGCTCCATCTCGGTTTGAAATGAGGCTAGAAGCGCGTCGAGTTCGTCGACATCGTCTGGATTGGTGGTCTTGGCCAGATCGATCACCGTGTTGACCTTTTCTTCGTCGCCCGTCGCCATCGCAGCGTCTATTAACGCGCGGACGGATTCCGGAAGTTCGGCCTGTGCAGGCACAGCGGAAACCAAGGCTGCCGCAGCAGCCAGCCCAATCATTGATCTCATACGTTTACACCCCCGAAATTCGAACAGCACCCAAGAAGTCTGCTTTCCCCACCTGCACGCCAAGGTGACGCGCAATCGAATACGCGGCGGTAACGTGGAAGTAGAAATTGGGCTGCGCAAAGCTCAAAAGGAAGTTTTCAACGGTGAAGTCCATCCGGCGATCTTTGAACTCGAACCGCATATCGCGTCCCATCCAGTTCCCCATCTCTTCCTCGGTCAGGTCGGCCATGAACGATTTGGCAGCGTCCAGCTTGGTGTGCAGATCCGGGAAGGTTGTCGGCGGAGGGTTGAGATCGGGGCTGTAGATACCATCGCGTACCGCTTCTATAGCCCCCTGTGTGTGTTCAGCGACGCTTTTGATTTGATAGCAAAACGGCAGCATGTCTTCGATCAAGCGAGCTGTGAGAATGGCGCTGTCTTCGCACTGAGTCTGTCTGCACCAATCTTCGGTCTTGCGAAGAAGGTGGCTCGCTGTGCCAAGCATTTGCTGCGCGCTCGGCACAAAGGATTCGCGAAGACTCAAAGACATAGTGGTGCTTCCTTATGAAAAGGCCCAGCGCTGCTTGCGCAGCCGCTGGGCCAAATCTGATTGAACTGAGATTGTACCCCCCAGATGGCTGGGTCAGCGAACGCGCGGACCGCCAAAGGGGAGAGGAGGCGGCGGACGGCGAGCGCCTCGGGGCAACTGCGCCTGGTAAGCTCGACCGCAGTGTTCCACGCAGTAAGGAAAACCGGGGTTCACCGGCTTGCCGCAAAAATGGAAATCGGGTTCGCCCGGATGCCCCATCGGCCAGCGGCAAACCTTGTCCGAAAGATCAAGCAGGCTCGTCTTGTCGGCAATATCAGGGCTGGGCTTAGCCGGAACCAGACGGCGCGGCGGGGCCGGCGGGATCGGCGCTTGCTGATCGCCCGGGCCCTGACGCAAGAATCCTCCCGGTCCGACCGAAACGATCTTAGGCAGATCGGACGTTGGATTGGGCATAGGTTGCGAGGGAACCGGCGCGTTGGTCGGCGTCTTGATCTCGCCCGTCCCGGTCGCCGCACGCTTTTCAGCCTTGGCGGCGGGCTTGGCAGCTGACTTCGCGCCCGACTTAGCCGGAGTTTCCGCCGACTTCTTGGCCGTCGAAGCTTTCGGAGCCGCCTTCTTCGCCGCCTTCTTTTTCTCGTTCGCCTTCACAGGCGAAGGGCGGGACTTCAGGCCAAGGCGGTGCGCCTTGCCAATCACCGCGTTGCGACTGACACCACCAAGCTCTTCTGCGATCTGGCTCGCTGTAGCGCCGCCTTCCCACAATTTCTTGAGCGTGGCGATGCGCTCGTCAGTCCAACTCATAAATGCACTTCCAATTCTATTTCGAGGCGCCGAATGAGGCCCCATGGCTTGTCTGTGGTCTTGCGCTGGCCTAGGCGGCAAGCCATGGCTGAGCAAGTATCTGATCCGAACGCCAACGCGGACCTAAAAGAACCAACGTCACGAAACCGCGCTTTGTCAAAGCAAGGATTCGCTCCGCGGGGCGTGCCCCAGATTGTGGGGATCAACCGGGTCGGCTTGTTCGCCCTCTATATGAAGGAGGTTCGGCGTTTTCTCAAGGTGCAGACCCAGACGATTTGGGCGCCAGCGATCACAACACTGCTGTTTTTGGTGATTTTTACGGTAGCTTTGGGTCGTGGAGGGCGCGAAGTTCTCGGCGTGGAGTTCGGAAGTTTTGTAGCGCCGGGGCTTATCGTCATGGGAATGATGCAAAACGCCTTCGCGAATTCATCGTTCTCGCTGTTATCGGGCAAAATTCAGGGGACCATTATCGATCTCTTGATGCCGCCCCTATCACCCGGAGAACTGATGGTCGGCATTTTGGCTGCGGCGGTCACGCGCGCTTTCGCGGTCGGGTGCACCGTTGGGTTGGCTATGGTCCTATGGCCGGGCGTATCCCTTCAGGTTGAGCATCTATGGGCAATTCTTTGGTTCGGCTTGATGGGCGCCTTGATGCTTGCGTTGCTCGGCCTCGCAACATCCGTGTGGGCTGAAAAGTTTGATCACAACGCGGCCATCACCAATTTCGTGATCGCACCTTTGTCGCTGCTGTCTGGCACGTTTTACGTAATCGATAACCTCGCGCCAGCGTTCCAAGCGGTCAGCCGTGCTAACCCGTTCTTCTACGTGATCTCTGGATTTCGCTATGGGTTTCTGGGGCAAAGCGACATTGGCAGCGCGAGCGATGTGGCGCTCGCGGCGCTGGGCGTCGGGATTTTCAACGCGCTGATTGCAGTCGCTGTCTACGCGCTCTTGCGCAGCGGTTGGAAACTGAAAAGCTAGCGGCCTACTCGGCTAAACGCTCTTAATGGGTCAAAGACCGCCGCATCCGGTAGCGCCCATTTCGAAACTGCTCGAAAAGCTGTGGCAGGGTCGGGTGGTCGACCGGTCCAGCCTCACCATCGCTCACCAGGTTTTGCTGGCTCACATACGCGACATAGCTGGAGTCGTCGTTTTCCGCGAGGAGATGATAGAACGGTTGTTCCCGATCGGGGCGGATATCCTCGGGGATCGACTCGTACCATTCTTCACTGTTGGCGAAGACGGGATCGATATCAAAGACAACGCCGCGAAAATCGAACATGCGATGGCGGACCACGTCCCCAATCCCATACCGGCTGCGGATCTGGCGCGGAGCGTGGATTGTACGCCCGGCGTGGCTCGAGAAAAATTCGGCTCGTTCCATATGACTGTGAATATGGCCCTTCGCATCTGCAAAACAAGGCGCATGACGACCAACAGACGAGATATGCACGTTTTTCGCCAGATTGCGGCTCGAAAGACCCAATAAGGGCTTGGCAAGGTGTGCAGGCGTACGCTAACGGGCGCGGTCCCTATCTAATGGAGCCTTCGGCATTAGCCTAGATTGGGACATGCGGAGAGATGCCGGAGTGGTCGAACGGGGCGGTCTCGAAAACCGTTGTGCTCTCACGAGTACCCAGGGTTCGAATCCCTGTCTCTCCGCCACCCACCCGACGAACCGGTCTCTCATTCTAGGCACGCCGTTGAAGCCCGCGGAACAGGCGGCTTTGCGCGGCTGAAGCCGTAACAGGCGCATCGTTTGGCGCGTCTCTTCCGCGTTTTGTGGCGCCTATTTCGCGCCCCGTCTCTTGGGGTATGCAGATCGGTTCGGTTTGCGCGTTTTGAGCGATAACAGGGAAAAATGATGCGATTCCGGCCGAAAACAGGGCTCTTACGGCCGAGTTTACGCGCTTCCAACGAAGAATCGCCCGTGATTACAGAAGCTTACGCGCGTAAAAAGGGGTTTTCCTGTTATTCGCCAGAACAGGGCGTTTAATCCCTGAACAGGAGTGCTTATTCGCTCAATTCCCGCATTTTCTCCCCTGAAACCCCTGTTTTGGATTCTACAAACCCGAGCGCTTTTCGCTGCGCGGCCCAGCTGAGCGGGATGTCCATTTTACGGAGCGCTTGAAGGTTGAGATGGTGCGGCTGGCGTCCATCAAGG
>JBCDAE010000049.1:0-5496 GCA_039186235.1 Pseudomonadota bacterium
GATCGAGATCGAGCCGCCGTTGACGTTAAGGATATCGTTGTCGATGCCCAGCTTGTCGCGGCAATAAAGAACCTGCACCGCGAACGCTTCGTTCAATTCCCACAGGCCGATATCGTCCATCTTGAGGCCGTTGCGCTCAAGCAGTTTGGGGATCGCGAAGACGGGGCCGATACCCATTTCATCGGGCTCGGTGCCCGCGACCGCCATGCCGACATAGCGGCCAAGGGGATTGAGGCCCTTTTTCTCGGCGACCGAAGCTTCCATCACGACGCTGGCCGACGAACCATCGGAAAGCTGCGAGGCGTTGCCCGCGGTGATGAATTTGTCAGGACCCATCACCGGGTTGAGGCCAGCGAGACCTTCGAGCGTCGTTTGCGGGCGGTTGCCTTCGTCCTTCTCGATGGTGACTTCGGCTTGCGAGATTTCGCCGCTTTCTTTGTCCTTCACCATCATGGTGGTGGTGACGGGCACGATCTCGTCGTCGAACTTGCCGGCCTGCTGCGCGGCGGCGGTGCGCATCTGCGATTGCAGCGCGTATTCGTCCTGTGCTTCGCGGCTGACATCGTAGCGCACGGCCACGGTCTCGGCGGTGTTGAGCATGGACATGTAGATGTCCTTGTGCATTGCGATCAGCGACGGATCGGGCTGCACGCGCATTTCCGGCGTCTGCACAAGGCTGATCGATTCCTGACCGCCGCCCACGACGACATCCATGTTGTCGACCAGAACCTGCTTCGCCGCGGTGGCGATGGCCATCATGCCCGAGGAGCACTGACGGTCGATCGACTGGCCCGACACGGTCACCGGAGCGCCGCCGCGCAGCGCGACCTGACGGCCGATATTGCCGCCCTGCGCGCCCTGCTGGAGCGCGCTGCCCCAGACGACATCGTCGATCTCGGCCGGGTCAATGCCCGCGCGCTCGACCGCCGCGCTAAAGGAATACGCGCCGAGTGTGGCGCCAGGTGTGGCGTTGAAGCCACCTTTGTAAGCCCGGCCAATCGGGGTGCGGGCGGTGGAGACGATAACGGCGTCACGTGCCATGATTTTGTCCTTTCAAAGGGTGATACGATCCGGGCGCAGAATGCCCGTTTAGGGGTGCCTGAACGCGGCAGCGATCAGACGAAGTACTGGGTGATCCACTCACAGATCAGTGCGGGCTTGTCCTCACCCTCGATCTCGATGGTGATTTCGGCGGTCTGCTGCCATTGGCCCGGGCGCTTTTCGATCATCTCGAGTAGCTTCCAATGGCCGCGAATACGCTTGCCCACGCGCACGGGCGCGATGAAACGGGTTTTGTTGCCGCCATAGTTTACGCCCATCTTCACACCGTCGATCTTGGGCATGTCGCTGTTGGCGCCGAGATACGGGATCATCGAGAGGGTCATGAAGCCGTGCACGATGGTCCCACCGAACGGGGTCATCTTGGCCTTTTCTTCATCGATATGGATGAACTGATGGTCACCGGTGGCGTCGGCGAACATGTTGACCTTGTCCTGGGTCATATGGACCCATTCGCTGCTGCCAAGGTTTTCGCCGGTTTTCGCGGCCAGATCCTGCGGGGTCATAGGGAAGTCTCCTCTCGTCTCGCGCGCACGCTTTTGCTGCGAGCCACGCACCTAATTGCGCGCGCTTCATGGCGCATCGCAGGGGCCAACGCAACGCTTGGAAGGGGTGATCGCACGGCGAAAGCGCGTGCCGTTACGGTATCGCCGCCTTCAGTTTGATGCGCGCGCGGCGCGAGTGGCCGTGCGGCCAAACGCCCAGTCGTTGATTGGCGGCCTGACCGCTTGTGCGAATCGGCGCCAAATTGGGGTTGCGACTGGCCCCCAACGCATCGTGTTAGTCGTGTGTTTACCATCTCGTATTACCGAACCTTAAGTGTGAACTCGGGAATTCCCGTAGGGTTTTGGGAATAGACCGGCAGGACAACTCACAGCGCGCCGGGCGCTCTGGGTTTTCACCGGGACTATCCGGGCAAAGGTGGGCGCAATGGGAATTCAATCGCTGCGACAAAAGGCCCAGCAAGAGGCCGCGCAGAAAAAGGCGGAATTGGAAGCAAAGCAGGCGCGGGGTGGTCTCGGGTCCAAATTTGTCGCGCATCTGGTCCCAGCCGGAATTGCCCAGCACCGGCTTTTTGCTCCTCTCCTCGCCATCTGGGGCGCGGCGGTTTTTGGTTTGAGCGTCTTGGCGCTGCCGAGCGTGGTGACGGCGCGCTTTGTTGGCCTGACCGGTTTGAGCGGCCTTGGATCGGCCGGCGCGCTGGCTTTGGCCGCCGTCGCCGCGCTTTTGGGGGCTCTCATCGGGTCTTCCATGGCGAGGGCTGCGGGCCGCTTTACCCATGGCAGCCAACCGCCCGTGCCGGCGACCAAAGACGACGAAGCGCCGGAGAGCGATGAGAAACCCGGCACCATATCGCACGACATCGACGATGTGCTGGAAGCCGCCGAGCTGCTTCAGTCCGAAGATCTGAAGCTCGAAGAGGTCCCGGCGCCAGACCTTTCCGACGAGGCCGACGAATACACGCAAACCGAACCGCTCGACCCGCCGCTTGCGCTGGAGCCGGAAATCGAGGTCGCGACCGAAGCGATCGCGCTCGATCTGGGCGAGTTTGACGAGCTTTTGGATATACAGAGCCCGGCGCCAAGCGAACCCGAAGCGGTCACGGGGATCCAAAAGCTTCGCCAAACCCCGCCCGCCGATCTCAGCCTTGTGCAATTGGTCGAACGCTTCGCCGCAGCCTTGCGCGATCTGCAAGATGCCAGCACCCCGCGCGCCAAGCAGGTCGAAGCCCTTGCCCAAGGGCCAGAGGGCGAGCGCGCGCTGAACCAGGCGCTGCAGGCCTTGGAAGGCATGACAAGGAGCGCCGGAACCGAAGTCGCGGCCGAAGCCGCAACCGCGACCGGCTCTGGAGCTTCCGCGGCACCCACTGGAGCCGTCGACCCATCGGCCCTGAAAGAGACCGAGCAAGAATTGCGCGTCGCGCTGTCGCGCCTGCAAGCGTTGAGCGGGGCGGCGTAAGAGCCCTGGGCCAAGAGGCTGCAATTCCTGCATGGCCAAGAGCGCTTTGGTGCGCGATGCGCAATAGCGTTAAAGCCTGACCATTGGCCTGCGCAATAATACTTCGCATTGTGCGGTTGCAAAATCACTTTTGACTTGGCAATGGGGTGTGCGAAACGCTCTTGGCGCTGAATCGTATATTCAACGCGCGAATAGCGAAAAGCACCCGCCGTCTGGCATAACTGGCAAACGCCGCAGCGCCGCGAGTTTGCACCCCGCCAGGGCCGGCATCTGACAGGATGGAACACCCCCATGGGATACCCAGTTTCCCAGGGTCTTTACGACCCCGCCAACGAACATGACGCCTGCGGCGTCGGCATGATCGCCCATATCAAGGGTGAGAAAAGCCACGCCATCGTGACGCAAGCGCTCGAGATTTTGGAGCGGATCGACCATCGCGGCGCGGTCGGCGCAGACCCGCTTTTGGGCGACGGCGCGGGGATTCTGCTGCAAATTCCCGATCCACTGCTGCGCGATTGGGCGAAAGAGCACGATCTCGAGCTGCCGGAAGCAGGCCATTACGCGGTCGCGATGTGCTTCATGCCGCAAGACGAAGCGGCGCGCGCTTTCATCACCGAACGGTTTGAAACCTTTATCGCTAAGGAAGGCCAGCGCCTGATCGGCTGGCGTGATGTGCCCGTCACGCTTGAAGGGTTGGGCGACGCGGTGATCGATTCGATGCCGGTCATCCAGCAGGCGGTGATCGCGCGCGGGGAGAGCTGCGCCGATCAGGACGCTTTCGAGCGCAAATGCCTCGTCATCCGCAAGCAGGTGCAAAACCCGCTACCCGAGCTGGCCGTGAAGCACGATCTGCCCGGCCTCACCGATCTTTACATGCCGAGCTTTTCCAGCCGCACCATCGTCTACAAGGGCCTGCTGCTGTGCGATCAGGTGAAGAGCTTCTTCAACGATCTGCGCGACGAGCGCTGCGTTTCGGCGCTTGGCCTTGTGCACCAGCGCTTTTCGACCAACACTTTCCCGAGCTGGCGCCTCGCGCACCCGTTCCGCCTGATCGCGCACAATGGCGAGATCAACACCGTGCGCGGCAATGTGAACTGGATGAACGCCCGGCGCCGCACGATGGAAAGCGACCTGCTTGGCCCCGATCTCGACAAGATCTGGCCGATCATTCCGCACGGCCAATCGGACACGGCGTGCCTCGACAACGCGCTCGAATTGCTGCTGGCGGGTGGATACTCGCTGCCGCACGCGATGATGATGCTGATGCCAGAGGCGTGGGGCGGCAACACGCTGATGGATGAAGGCCGCCGCGCTTTCTACGAATATCACGCCGCGCTGATGGAGCCTTGGGACGGCCCCGCCGCTGTGTGCTTCACCGATGGACGTCAGATCGGCGCGACACTGGACCGCAATGGCCTGCGCCCGGCGCGTTTCTGCGTCACCAGGGACGATATTGTGTGCCTAGCTTCGGAAAGCGGCGTGCTGCCGTTCGCCGAGGAAGACATCACGCGCAAATGGCGCTTGCAGCCGGGCAAGATGCTGCTGATCGACCTCGAACAGGGCCGCATCATCGAAGACAGCGATCTGAAAGCGGAACTGGCGGCGGAAGAGCCTTACGCCGAATGGCTCGAACAGGCGCAGTTCAAGCTGGATGATCTGGACATTATCGACCCGGAATTTGCCGAGCTGCCGCAGGACGAAAATCAGGAAACACCCACCCTGCTGCAAGCACAGCAGGCGTTTGGCTACACCCAGGAAGACGTCTCGAAATTCCTCGAGCCCATGGCTCTGAAGGCCGACGATCCGATTGGATCGATGGGCACCGATACGCCGATTGCGGTGCTCTCTGATCGTTCGCGCCTGCTCTACGACTATTTCAAACAGAACTTTGCGCAGGTCACCAACCCGCCGATTGATCCGATCCGCGAAGAGTTGGTGATGAGCTTGCTTTCGATGATCGGCCCGCGCCCCAATCTGCTGGGCCGCGACGCGGGCACGCATAAGCGCTTGGAAGTGGAACAGCCGATCCTCACCAACGAGGACTTGGCGAAAATCCGCTCGGTGGAAACGACGCTCGACGGCGCGTTCCGCTGCTCGAACATCGACATTACCTGGGACGCGGAAAGCGGGGTCGAAGGGCTCGAGCTCGCGATCAAGGAAATGTGCTGGGCCGCGACCGAGGCGGTGCTGCAGGATCAGAACATCCTCGTCCTGTCGGATCGCAAGCAGGGGCCGGATCGGGTTCCGATGCCCGCCCTGCTCGCCACGGCGGCGGTGCACCACCATCTCGTGCGCCAAGGTCTGCGCATGCAAACCGGGCTCGTCGTCGAAACCGGCGAAGCGCGCGAAGTGCACCATTTCTGCGCGCTGGCGGGCTATGGCGCGGAAGCGATCAACCCCTACGTGGCGTTCGAGACCATCGAGGAAATCCGCGCGCGCAAGCATTCGGAAGTCGACGCGAAGGACACCGAGAGGAAC
>JBCDAE010000050.1:0-5412 GCA_039186235.1 Pseudomonadota bacterium
CCGACAGGCCGTGATCGTCTTCGCCGCGGGCAAATTCTTTAAGATTGACGCGGCCTTCGCTTTTGAGGCCGACATCGATGACAGCGTAGCCCGCTTCGATCGCGGTAATGGTGCCCATGACAACGCGGCCTTCAAAGCCTTCGTCGCCGGCGCCGCCGAGCTGTTCGTTAAGGAGCGCTTCGAAATCGTCGCGCGTGGGGTTAGGTGCAGTTGCCATAAGGTTTGGCGTGTCCTGTATTCGTTTTGCTACCGGCCACGGGTTTTACCCGGGTCTTTCTCCGTCTCCACCGCACTATTGCGGGGGTGTACGGGGCAAGAGGCCGATCTCTCCACAGAGCCGAATGCCGCCGCAGAGGTTCTGATCACCAGTGGATGATCCACCCAAGGATGTTCGAGAACGGGCGCGCGCTTAGTCTAGGACGGTTTCAAATGCAAGGAATTTCGCGGGGTTTCGCGGTCAGTCTTTGAGCGCTTCAAGCACCGCTTCGAGCACGGTTTCAAACGCCTGTTCACGATCAAAGCTGGTCGTGTCGATCACCATGGCGTCGCTCGCGGCCTTGAGCGGCGCATCCGCCCGGTTGATGTCGCGGGCGTCGCGGGCGACCACGTCCTTCTCGATCTCGGCGAGAGGGATTTCATCCTCGTCGCCGATATGCTTGCCGACCATCTCCAGCCAGCGCCGCCGGGCGCGTTCCTGCACGCTGGCGGTGATGAACAGTTTTACGTCGGCGTCGGGAGCAATGATCGTGCCGATGTCTCGCCCGTCAAGCACTGCGCCGCCGGGCTGTTCGGCAAAGGCGCGCTGGCGCTTGAACAGAGCTTCGCGCACCGCGGGGTGGACCGAGACGCGGCTTGCCAGCCCGCCGACCTCTTCCGTGCGAAGCTCTTCGTCTTGCAGAAGCTCGTCTGGAAACGCGCAGCCCGCGAGCGCATGGGCTTCGTTGTCGGGATCGCCTTCGTTCAGGGCCACTTGTCGCCCAACCGCTCGGTAGAGCAATCCTGTGTCGAGATGCGGTACACCGAAATGCGCCGCCAGTCGCTTGGCTATCGTGCCTTTTCCGCTGGCGGTGGGGCCATCAACGGCGATGATCATTCGGCGTCCTTTCGGTTAAGCCACCCGCGCAGGATCGCTTCAGTCTCCAGTGGGCGGTCGAGGAGGAAACTGTGCCCACCGCCAGGTACTACGGCCAACTCCGCACCTGGTGTCAAAGCGACAAACTCCTGCACCGTGTCAATTCGCGCGCTATCGTACTGGCCGATAAGAAACAGCACTTTCTGTCCTACGAGCTTGCGCAATTTCAAGGTCGCGTCGTAGGTGCGCAAGCTGCCAGTCGAGCTGAACTCGCTTGGCCCCCACATGCTCCGGTAAATCAATTCGTTGCCCCCTTTGCCGCCATATTCACCCTGATAAGCGCGGTACGCCTCGCCATAGTCGGGGCGTGCGTAGTAGCGCGAATAGATCCGGTCGAAGAGGCCCCCGCACATATCGCCTTCGGGCGGGCTGTTACTTTCGCAAGCCCTCAGCATCTCTTGCTGTTCGTCCGACAGGTCTTGAACCAAGAGATTGGCGTCGGTCAGCCAACGTGGTGTAGAGATAAAGGTGCCGCCCAGAACAGTGGAAGCGACGCGCTCGGGATACTTCGCCGAGTATTCGAGCGCGAGCGCCGCGCCCCAGCTAAAACCCAAAAGATGGACTTTCTCGGCTCCAACGGCCTTACGCACGGCTTCGAGTTCCTCGACAAAGCGTTCCACGCGCCAGTTTTCGGTGTTGTTGGGCCGCTCGGATTTTCCGCTGCCCAGTTGGTCATAGAGAACGATAGGCCGTTCTTTGGCTAGGCTTAGCATGGCGGCGAACGCGGTGTGGCTGCCGCCGGGGCCTCCATGGATGAAAATCGCGGGCGCTTTGTCGGCGTCGTCCACTTCTCCATTGATGCGGACATAGACGCGGCCTCCCTCGACGGGGACCATCAGCTCGCGGTCGGGGTCGGAAAAGGGCGCAGGTTCGTTGGCGCTGAGTGGAGATGCGATCACAAGAAGGGCCAAAAGAGCGGCGAAGCTTCGTGCAAATCTGGCGCTCATGAAAAGATGTCCTTCACCTTCTTTGGGGTCATCGCGGCGCGTTCTTTGGCCCGCCAGCGCCGATGGAGCCAGACAAAGCCGATCACGGCGACCAGAGCGTTGAACGCAAGCTGGATGAGATCAAAGCGGCCATCGTTCCAGAACAGCACCGAGCCGATCGCAAAGCCCAGAAGGACCAAGGCGGCGAGCAGCCGTCGAAGCAAAGCGCGCGAAATCATGCGGTCGGTCGCTCGCAGGCACAGGGGTCTCTCACGAGGCGACGCTTTCGAGAAGCTCCACAAAGGTGGGAAAGCTGGTCGCGATCGGCGCAGTGTCGTCGATCTCAACGCCGTCGCGGCTCGCGAGGCCAGCAACTGCCATCGACATCCCGATGCGGTGGTCTAGGTGTGTTTCGGCAGGCGCGTTTGAGGTTCCGCGGAGGGGCTCGCCTCCTGTTCCCGAGATTTCGAGGCCGTCCTCGTTCTCGATAACTCGCGCACCGGCGGACGTAAGCGCGTCGGCCATCGCCGCGAGGCGGTCGCTTTCCTTCACCCGCAATTCGTCAAGGCCACTGGTGCGCGTGGTCCCATCGGCGAGCGCGGCGGCCACAAACAGAGCGGGGAATTCGTCAATCATGCTGGGCGCAAGCGCGGGATCAACGTCCACGCCCTTGAGCGCCGAATGGCGAACTCGCAGGTCCGCCACCGGCTCGCCGCCCACATCGCGCGGGTTCATTTCTTCGATGGAGCCGCCCATTTCGCGCAGCACGGTTACAATGCCAGCGCGTGTAGGGTTGAGGCCGACATTCTCGATCACCAAATCGCTGCCGGGCACAATCAGTGCGGCTACAACAAAGAAGGCGGCGGACGACGGATCACCCGGAACAATCACATCGCAAGGAGTTAGATCCGCTTCGCCGCGAACTGCGATTACGCGCTCGCCGTTCTCCTCTTCGATGGATAGATCGACCCCAAACCCCCTAAGCATCCGCTCGGTGTGGTCGCGCGTGGCAACGGGCTCGACGACGGTGGTGGTGCCCGGCGTGTTCAATCCAGCCAGAAGAACGGCGCTCTTCACCTGCGCGCTTGCGACGGGCAGGCGATACCGGATCGGGATGGCGGGGAGGGCGCCCTTCAGCACAAGCGGGAGAGTGCCCCCGCGTGAAGCCTCGAAAGCGGCGCCCAATTGCGAAAGCGGTTCGATCACCCGGTTCATCGGGCGGCCTGAAAGGCTCGCATCGCCTGTGAACATGGCGGTGAACCCGTGGCTCGCGAGAAGTCCCATCAGCAAGCGGGTCGATGTGCCCGAATTGCCCATATCGAGAGCCTGTAGCGGCTCGATCAGGCTGCCAACTCCTGCGCCGTGAACGCGCCATTCGCCATCGCTGACCCGTTGGACATCGGCCCCAAGCTGGCGCATGGCGGCCGCGGTCGCCAACACATCTTCGCCTTCGAGCAGACCTGAAATCCGGCTCTGCCCGATCGCCAAACCGGCAAACATCAAGGCGCGGTGACTGATCGATTTGTCACCGGGCACGCGCACCGTCCCTGTCAGTGGACCGCTTTGTTGGAAAGTATGGCTGGTCATGCGATCGCGGTCTTTGACAGCGCTCCCCCCTTCTGGCAAGGCGCGCGCCTTTCCCGGACTGTGGGTGCTTGATTCCCATGACGACCGGCACCATTAATTGCCCGCACGTATCGCCTGCTTCGCGACGCAGGCTCAACAAGGAACACACACATGCCTAAGCCAGAGTGGGGAACAAAGCGCACTTGCCCGCAAACCGGAGAGCGTTTTTACGACCTTGGCAACGATAACCCTGTCACGAGCCCGAATGGTCACCAATGGTATCCGGAGCCTGTGCTGAAGTCGAAGCAGCCGATCCCGATCGACGATCCGGAAAAGGCCAAGACGCAAGAAGCCGATTCGGATCTGAGCGGCGATGATCAAGATGATGATCTCAAAGACATCGAAAACATCGACGACGAAGATGATTCGCCTGACAACGATGTTGATCTTGGCGGAGACGACGATCTGGGCGTCGCGGCCGGCAAGGGCGATGACGACGGCGACGACGATAACTGATTTTTATCCTTGCCTTCGCTAAGGGAGCGGCTTAAGCGGCCCGCTCCCTTGCGAGAGTGGGGCGACGACCCTATGTTTTGTAGGGTCAAGACATCGATGAAATGGGGCCTTAGCTCAGCTGGGAGAGCGCAACACTGGCAGTGTTGAGGTCAGCGGTTCGATCCCGCTAGGCTCCACCATCGAAGACATATTCGGGGTTTGTTTCTGCAAACACCACACGCTGGCCGACGAGGTTTCGTCCGCCGGCGTTTTTCGCGTTTATCTTGGTCTCATGGCCAAGAGAGGAGTTGAAGACGATGTTTGACAATCTGTCCGACCGCTTGGGCGGCGTCTTTGACAAGCTCAAAGGCCGAGGCGCTCTTAAAGAGCAGGACGTTCGCGACGCGATGCGCGAAGTGCGTGTTGCGCTGCTCGAGGCTGATGTCGCGCTTCCGGTTGCCCGTCGCTTTATCGATGCGGTGACCGAGAAGGCTGTGGGTCAAGATGTGCTCAAGTCGGTCACGCCGGGCCAGCAGGTCATCAAGATCGTTCACGATGAACTGGTCTCTATGCTGGGCGGCGATCCCGGCGATCCGCACTCGGCCATGCAGGGTGAAGGGCTGAACTTCGACGCCAAGCCGCCCGTCGTGATCATGATGGTTGGCCTGCAAGGTTCGGGTAAAACCACCACGACGGCCAAGCTCGGCAAGTTGATCCGCGAAAAGCACGGCAAGAAGGCGATGATGGCCTCGCTCGACGTGAACCGTCCCGCCGCGCAAGAGCAGTTGGCGGTGCTGGGCGAGCAGGTCGATGTGGCGACGCTGCCGATTGTGGCCGGCCAGCAGCCGGTCGATATCGCGCGCCGGGCGATGGAAGCCTCGCGCCTTCAGAATTTTGACGTGTTGCTGCTCGACACGGCGGGCCGCTTGCACGTCGACGAAGCGTTGATGGCGGAAATGAAGGCCGTCTCCAGCGTCTCGGCGCCGACCGAAGTGCTTCTGGTGGTCGATTCGCTGACGGGTCAGGACGCGGTCAACGTTGCGCAGAGCTTCTCAGGCGAAGTTCCGCTCACCGGCGTGGTGCTCACCCGTATGGATGGTGACGCGCGCGGCGGCGCAGCGCTTTCGATGCGCGCGGTCACCGGCAAGCCGATCAAGTTTGCAGGGACCGGCGAAAAGCTCGACGCGATCGAAGCCTTCCGCCCGGGCTCTGTGGCCGACCGCATTTTGGGAATGGGCGATGTCGTCAGCCTGGTCGAGAAGGCCGCGGCGACGATCAAGGAAGACGAAGCGG
>JBCDAE010000051.1:0-4712 GCA_039186235.1 Pseudomonadota bacterium
CTATACCTCGCTCTATTCGATGCACCTTCTGGCCATTCACGGCTGGCTCAAAGGCCTCTCGCTAATGGCGATCGGGCGGGTGAATCGGATTGTGAGGCCGCGGCTCAAGCTGCACTAGTCCGCCCACGGTGACGCGTCAGACATAGCTGCGATAGGGTATACCCGTCAGAACAGGGCCGATTTTGTCCATGAAGGCGTTCCCGCGCGGGCCGTTGGTCATCATCACCAACCCCTTGCGGTTAGAGGTATCCCCCAGGCCCGATGAAATGTGGCGGCGCTGATTGAAGCCCCAGTGATCGAAAGCCACGCCTCCGGGCCGCATTTCAAGGCTCCAGCCGATCCCCACCGGGCGATTGGGCCCACCCGCATCCGGGGCAGGCGGGGTTTGGACCGTGAGCATCTCCCGGCGCGTTTCCTCCTGCAGAAGACCCTTCGACGCGCCGCCCAGTGACAGCGCGATAAACCGCGCGTAGTCCGCCGGGGTGGTGCGCAAACTTGCGGGGCTGCTTATGGCCCAGACACCGGGGCGGTTAAGGCGCCAAAGCGGCTGCTCGGCGTACCGTTCGTCGCCGGAACGATCCATCACCGCGTTCGCAGCCAGCATGTCAGTAAAGCGCCATTCTTCAATCGGGCGGCCCCATGTCTCAGCGACTTGCTGCATCAGTCGGCCACGGCGGCGCGCGACCTGAAAATTCGCCAACTGCGCCTCGCCATTTTCACCGATGATGTGGCCATACACTTCGCGATCGTCGCGCTGCGGCAGCCAGCTCATGCTCATGTCCGTCAGGCCTGCGGGCTCAAACACGTAGCGCGATACAAGCGCTTGAAGACCAACACCCGTAATGGTCTCGCACACCTGTTGCAGCCAGCAAAACGCTTCCCCGGAATAGGAATAGGCCGAGCCGGGCTCAAACTTGCCCACGAGCGGAACGTTTTCATCCTCGGGATCATCGGCGCGCCAATTGGGCCATCCCGTCCGATGCGTGAGGACGTGACGCACCGTTATTGCGCGATTCCATTCGGTGTCGACAAAATCATCCGGTCGGAAATAGTCGGCCAATCGATCATCAAAACCGATCACCTGGTCTTCCACCATGCGCATCACAGTATAAGCGAAGAGTGGCTTTGTAAGAGAGGCGGCCTGAAAGAGAGCGTTGGGCTTGATCGGGGCGCCGGTTTCGATGTTGGCAAGGCCGAAACTGCCTTCCCATGCGACTTCGCCATCCTCGAGCATCGCGATCCCCACGCCTGGAACCGCAAATTCGCGCATAGCGGCGCGCACGGCGTCCAGTTTCGCCTCGTCCGGCACCCATGAAGCCATCGTTTGAGCTTTGATCAGGGTGGGAAACGAAAGGCTCGCTAAACCAGCGGCCCCCATCTTGAGGGCGGTGCGACGAGATGGCGTGCTTGTCATGGCGAACTCCGACAAAGGACTCGAGCGACCTTGGTTTCAGCGCTCTACCGAGTGCTGTTGTGCATCTGAACAATGGATCGACCAAAAGGCGATCCATACCGACGGAACCATCCGCGTTGGTTCCCGTTTATCCGATTGAAAAAAGCGATGAACTCAATCGCTTTTCTCCGCTTTATTGCACCGCAGCATAGCCTATGTGCAGTGCAGCAGTTTTCCACCCTCTCCTCTCAAACTCTCAAACAGGGAAATTTTTGCAATGGGTATAATCGGTTCGACCATCAAACCGTTCACCGCCACCGCTTTCAAAGCCGGCGAAGACTTCTACGACGTCAGCGAAAAGGACATCGACGGCAAGTGGGCCGTGTTCTTCTTCTATCCCGCTGACTGGACCTTCGTCTGCCCCACCGAACTCGAAGATCTCGGCGAAAAGTACGAAATGCTCCAGTCGATGGGCGTCGAAGTGTTCGCCGTTTCGACCGACACGCATTTCAGCCACAAGGCCTGGCACGACAACAGCGAGAAGATCGGCAAGCTGAACTTCCCGTTCCTGGGCGACCAGATGCACATCCTTTCGAACAACTTCGGCGTGCTGCGCGAAGGCGTTGGCCTGGCCGACCGCGCGACCTTCGTGGTCGATCCCGATGGCGTGATCCAGATCATGGAAATCACCTGCGAGGGTGTGGGTCGCAACGCCAACGAACTGACCCGCAAGATCAAGGCCGCGCAATATGTGCGCGCCAACCCCGGTCAGGTTTGCCCGGCGGCGTGGGAAGAAGGCAGCGAAACGCTGGCTCCTTCGCTCGACCTCGTCGGCAAGATTTAAGCCCGACCATCACCACACCAAGTATCAGCGCCGCCCCCTCTTTGAGAGAGGCGGGCGGCGCTGCTCTCTTAAGGCAACCAATTTCCGCAAAGGACGCACCCCATGCTCGACGCAAACATGCAAGGCCAGCTTAAGCAGTACCTCGCCAATCTGCGCGAGCCGATTGAGCTTGTCGCGACCCTCGGCGATGACGAGAAGAGCGCGCAGACGCGCGAATTGCTGAGCGAGATTGCGGACCTGCACGAGATGGTGACGACGTCGTTTGACGGATCAAACGCCCGCGTGCCCAGCTTTGTTATCCGCCGCGCAAAGGACCCGTCCCGCGCCGTGACCTTTGCTGGCCTGCCTATGGGCCACGAATTCACCTCGCTGGTGCTTGCGCTGCTGTGGGCTGGCGGACACCCGCCCAAGGTGGACGCCGACCTGATCGAACAGGCGCGCGCGCTCGTAGGCGAATACGAGTTTGAGATGTTCTTTTCGCTCACCTGCCACAACTGCCCCGACGTGGTGCAGGCGCTGACGCTGATGGCGTTGGAGAACCCGAACGTTTCGGCCACGCTGATCGAAGGCGGCACGCACAAGGACGAAGTCGAACGCCGTGACATCATGGCGGTGCCTGCAACCTTCCTCAACGGGGCAAGCTTCTACAACGGCAAGATGGAGCTGTCCGAAATCCTTGCCAAGCTCGACACCGGTGCGGCCGAGAAGGCCGCTGAAAAGATGAGCGCGAAAGAGCCGTTCGAAGTGCTGATTATCGGCGGCGGGCCAGCGGGCGTGGCCTCGGGCATCTACACCGCACGCAAAGGCTTCACCACGGGCATCGCAGCGGAACGCTTCGGCGGGCAGCTGCAAGACACGCTCGGTATCGAAAATCTGCCCGGCACCGCCTACACCGAAGGCCCCAAGCTTTCCGATGAGCTCAAAAAGCAGGTAGCCGAAAACACCATCGACATGATGGACTTGGCGCTTGCCAAGGAGCTGAAGCCCACCGATGTGCCCGGTGGCCTGCACGAGGTGCATTTTGAAAACGGCGCGGTGCTGAAGGCGCGCTCGCTCATCCTATCGACGGGCGCTCGTTGGCGCGAGCTCGGCGTTCCGGGTGAAGCCGAATACCGCAACAAAGGCGTCGCCTACTGCCCACACTGCGATGGCCCGCTGTTCAAAGGCAAGCGTATCGCGGTGATAGGCGGCGGCAATTCCGGCGTCGAAGCCGCGATCGACTTGGCCAAGATCGTTGGCCACGTGACGCTAATCGAATTCGACACCATGCTGCGCGCCGACGAAGTGCTGCAAGCCAAGCTGCGCTCGCTGCGCAATGTCGAAGTCATCACGAACGGCCAGACGACAGAGATCACCGGAGACAGCGGCAAGGTGAATGGGCTGATCGTCAAGGATCGCGAGACCGACGAATTGCACACGATCGCGCTCGAAGGGGTGTTTGTGCAGATCGGCCTTGTGCCCAACACCGAATGGCTCAGGTCTTCCGGTATCGCGCTGTCGAAATTCGGCGAAATCGAGATCGACGAGGAAGGCGCGACCAATCTGCCCGGTGTCTTCGCAGCGGGCGATGCAACGACGGTGCCTTACAAGCAGATCGTGGTGGCGATGGGAGAAGGCTCCAAGGCGGGCCTTTCCGCGTTTGACTACCTCATCCGCAACGAGCCGGTCGAGAACATCGCGCAAGCGGCGTAACCTGCCCTCATACAGTCTCCGAAAGGCGCGTTGCCCCAAGCGGCGGCGCGCCTTTTTCATGTTTATTGTGCACTGCATCAATAAGTCGGGCGCGTTTCAATCGGTTCTTCCGATCAAGGTCTGCAGGTTAATCGCTTGGACGAATAATCCGCTCTCCATCATCATCACGACATCAAACACGCGTAGCCCCGAGTCCTGCGGGGGCGCACACTTGACTGAGGAGAGCAGAAATGGACGTCAAAGCCGGAGATATGAGCGGATGCCCCTTCCACGCCGACGGTGGAATGCGCAGCCTTCTGGGACGCACCAACCGCGATTGGTGGCCCGAGGCAACCCAGCTGGATATCCTCACGCAAGAGGGCAAAAGCGCCAATCCCTATGGCGATGATTTCGACTACGCCGAAGCGTTCAACACAATCGATTACACCGCGCTCAAAGCCGACTTAACCGCGCTTATGACCGACAGTCAGCCGTGGTGGCCGGCGGATTACGGCCATTACGGGCCGTTCTTTATCCGCATGGCCTGGCACGCGGCGGGCACGTATCGCACGGGCGATGGCCGTGGCGGCGCGGGCAGCGGACAACAGCGTTTCGCGCCGCTCAACAGCTGGCCGGACAACGGCAATCTCGACAAGGCGCGCCGCCTGCTTTGGCCGATCAAACAGAAATACGGCAAGGCGATCAGCTGGGCCGATCTTTTCATCCTGGCAGGTAACGTCGCGATCGAAAGCATGGGCGGCCCGGTCTTTGGCTTCGGCGGCGGCCGTGCGGATGTCTATGAGC